>NZ_JASGET010000070.1:0-74652 GCF_047606145.1 Nocardioides sp.
CCTCGTCGACGGCGTCGAGACCGGCCACCCCGTCCGGCTCTCCGGTGGCACCGCGACCCTCCACTACACCGGCTCGGGAACCGTCACCGCCGTCTACCACGGCGACCGGTACTACAACACCAGCACCTCCTCGTGAACGGACAGGACACCGAGATGAGACACCCCGCGAAGAAGACGGCGCGCGCGCTGACATCGGTGGTCGCGCTCGCCCTCGCCGCGAGCCTGGCCGCCCTGACCGCCCCGGCCGGGGCGGTCACCGTGACCACCGCGGTCAGGAGTCATGGCCACGACTACCGGCTGACGGGCTCGCCGATCACCATTCGCAGGGCCACCGACTACACCCTGCGGGTGCGCACCGGCGGTGCCCGGGACCTGCCGAGAAAGGCCGATGCCACGACCTGGTTCGTGACCGCCGACGGCACGCCGGCGTTCACGAACACCCGCGGCGTCGCGACCGCCACCGGGCGAGGCTCGACCCTGACCGTCACCGTGCACGCGGCGAGGATCCAGGGATTCGCCGGCAACGGCTCGGCGGCGCTCTACCTGGCCGCACCCGATGCGCATCCGATCCGGGTGGGTCGCTGGATCATCCCGACGCTGACGGTCTCCAGTGACCTCTACGGCTCGGCGTACACCTATGGCAAGAGCACCCTGAAGGAGCACTTCGGTGGCGCGGTCACCTTCGACCCGAGCACCGACGCGGCGCTGAAACTCACCCTGCCCGGGCTGGACAACAGCAAGATCGGCGGTCGGACGGCAGTCGCGCTGGCCTCCGGAGACGGGTACTACCCCTCGGAGTACGACCTGAGCTCCACCGCCCTCGGCGCGTGGTCGAAGGGATCCTCGACCTACACCCTCGAGACCGGCGACCTCACCCTCGACACCGGCGACTATCCGATCCTCGACACCGACAGCGGTCGCGAGTGGAGCTGTCTCGGCGGCGACGGGCAGGGGCACTACACCTTCAACCTCGCGGTCAGCGGGATCACCTACAACGGCCTGCCGGTGGCGAGCCGGACCTTCCCGCTGCACGTCTATGTCTACGGCTACAACTACACCAGCGACGCCGAGACCCTGTACGGCGACGGCACCGCCGTCACCGCCGACTTCGCGCCGCTGCGCGAGAAGGTCGCCGATCCTCCGACGCCCGGCACGCGGCCGATCTGGACGTGGGTCGGGGACGGCAGCGAGCCCAACCTGGTCGACGCGAAGGCCGACGACTTCTACGTCACCTGGCCCCGCGGCGTGAACGCCTCGGCCCTGACCGCGGCGGATGTCAGGATCACCCTGCACGGCAGGCAGGGCGACGCGCTGACCCTGAAGCCCGGCACCGACTACCGGGTCCACCAGAACTCCGCCGGTGAGTCGCAGATCGCGCTCACCTACCAGAACTGGGCCTTCGAGCCGGTCTACGACTCGATGAGCGTGACGGTGAGCGCGAAGCATCTGCGGCATGCGAGCGGCCTCGTCGCCACGGACCTCTCCGCGAGCTACGACATCTCCAGCGTCTACGTCTACGAGGCTCAGCAGGGCGGCGGTGGCACGACCGTGGACGGCACCGTGACGGCGTACAGCTTCTACGGGCTGAGGAACCTGACCTCGTGGCGGCAGCTGATGTCGCCGGCGACGTACACGCTGAAGACCACCGTCGACGGAACCGACGAGTACTACGCCGCGGACTCCTCCGGCACCGCGACCCTGGTCACCGACCCGAGCGCCGCGATGTCGTACGACGGCTCGGGAGCCGCCGACCGCAACCAGCGGCTGATCGGGAACACGCTGTACGTCACCACCCGGCTCGACCAGACCGTGAGCCGGACCGTCGCGGGCCGGGACCTGAGCTTCACCAAGGTCTACTCCGGCGGCGGCCTGCTCAACCCGACGACCGCGGACCAGGGCCTGAGCGCCACCGCCGGCTACGCGATCCCCTCGGGCACCACGAACTGGATCACCCACGAGAAGTGGGCCTGGCAGTCGAGCATCGCCTCGGGATGGACCGGCATCGACATCGAGCCCTACACCGGGAAGTTCGAGTGGAGCCTCGCGAAGGGCGGCACCCAGCAGTTCACCGCCGACGATCCGAGCGTGACCTGGAGCCTGGTCGGCGCCGAGTCGACGAGTACGACGATCTCGGCGGACGGCCTGCTCACCGTGGGCGCCGACGAGACAGCGAGCTCGGTCGCCGTGGTGGCGACCTCCACCACCGATCACACCGCGGAGGGGAAGGGCACGGTCAACGTCGACATCGAATAGCCCGACGAGCCCGACGAGCTCGAGCGGGCCGACGTCGACCAGCGACCCTCAGAGCTCCGACTGCACTCCCGCCAGCAGCTGGCGAGCCATCACGATCCGCTGCACCTGGTTGGTGCCCTCGTAGATCTGGGTGATCTTGGCGTCCCGCATCATCCGCTCCACCGGGTAGTCCCGGGTGAAGCCGTAGCCGCCGAGCAGCTGCACCGCGTTGGTGGTCACCTCCATCGCCACGTCCGAGGCGAACGCCTTGGCAGCGGCCCCGAAGAAGGTCAGATCGGGGTCGGTGCGCTCGGAGCGGCCGGCGGCGGCGTAGGTGAGCTGGCGGGCGGCCTCGATCTTCATCCCGGCGTCGGCGATCATGAACTGCAGGCCCTGGAACTCGGCGATCGCCTTGCCGAACTGCTGACGCTCCTTGACGTAGCCGAGCGCGTAGTCGAGCGCCCCCTGGGCGACGCCGACCGCCTGCGCGGCAATGGTGATCCGGGTGTGGTCGAGGGTCTTCATCGCGTACTCGAAGCCCTTGCCCTCCTCGCCGATGATCCTCGTCCCGGGGATCCGGACGTCGTCGAAGTAGACCTCGCGGGTCGGGCTGCCCTTGATGCCGAGCTTCTTCTCCGGCGCCCCGAAGGAGACCCCCGGGTCGGACCTCTCCACCACGAACGCGCTGATCCCCCGCGACCGCCGCTCCGGGTCGGTGGCGGCCAGGACCGTGTAGTACTCCGAGACGCCGGCATTGGTGATCCAGCGCTTGGTGCCGTTGAGCACCCAGTCGTCGCCGTCGCGCACCGCGCGGGTCTTCTGTGCCGCCGCGTCCGAGCCGGCGTCGGGCTCGGAGAGGCAGTAGGAGAAGCCGCCCTCGCCGGCGGCGAGCTTGCCGAGGTACTTCTTCTTGAGCTCCTCGCTGCCCCCGATCTGCACCGGCAGCGAGCCCAGCTTGTTGACCGCCGGGATCAGCGAGGCCGACACGTCGGCGCGGGCGATCTCCTCGATCACCAGGACCGTGGCCAGGGCGTCGGCACCGACGCCGCCGTACGCCTCGGGCACGTGCGGAGCGAAGAAGTCGGTCTCCAGCAGGGCGTCGTGGGCCTCCTGCGGATAGCGCGCCGCCTCGTCGACCTCGGCGGCATGAGGCGCGATCTTGGCATCGACCAGCTCGCGGATCACCTTGCGGATCTCCTGGTGCTCTTCGGAGAGAGCGAACATCGGGTACGTCTCGGTCATGCTCGGATCCTTTCGGTGGTCCCGCGCTCAGTAGGTGTAGAAGCCGCGGCCGGACTTGCGGCCCAACAGCCCCGCATCCACCATCCGGGCGAGCAGCGGCGGCGCCGCATACAGCGGCTCCTTGAACTCCTCGTAGAGAGACTCCGCCACCGCCTTGGTGGTGTCCAGGCCGATCAGGTCGGCCAGTGCCAGCGGCCCCTGCGGGTGTGCCGCGCCGAGCACCAGGCCGCGGTCGATGTCCTCGGCGGTGGCGAAGCCGGACTCGAGCATCCGGATCGCGGAGAGGATGAAGGGCACCAGCAGGGCGTTGACCACGAACCCGGCCCGGTCCTGGCAGTCGATGGCCTGCTTGCCGAGCTGGTCCTGCACGAAGGACCGCGCCCGCTCGGTGGTCTCGTCCGAGGTGAGCAGCGAGGGCACCAGCTCGACCAGTGCCAGCACCGGCACCGGGTTGAAGAAGTGGATGCCCATCACCTGCTGAGGTCGGCTGGTGACCACGCCGAGCTTCATGATCGGGATGGAGGAGGTGTTGGACGCCAGGATCGCGTCCGGGGCGGTGACGATCTCGTCGAGCTTCTTGAACAGCTCCACCTTGGCGGCCTCGTTCTCCACGATCGCCTCGACCACCAGCTGGCGATCGGCCAGCGCGGCCAGCTCGGTGGTCACCCGGATCCGGTCGAGCACCGACTCCGCGGTCTCGTCGCCCAGCTTGCCCTTCGCCGCGGCACGACCGAGCGACGCCTCGAGTCGCCTCAGACCGGCCTTGGCGGCCGCGTCGCTCGACTCCACGACGACCGCGTCCAGGCCGCTGCGAGCGGCGACCTCCGCGATTCCCGCACCCATCAGACCGCAGCCGACGACACCGATCCGCTCCATGCTGACTCCTCGTTCTCGGTACTTGATTCCGAGATTATGGTACTCAGTACCCATCGATGTCCACGCCTGCCCTCGAGGAGCCAGCGATGCCGAGCAACACCCGCGAGCGGATCGCGCACGCCGCCTTCGACCTGTTCGCCACCGACGGCTTCGAGCGGACCACCATCGACCAGATCGCGGCCCGGGCCGGAGTCGGCCGGACGACGTACTTCCGCTACTTCCCGACCAAGGACGCCGCGGTCTTCCCCGACCATGCCGCGATCCTCGACGCGGTGCGTGCCCGGCTGGAGAGCGGGGACGCCGAGACCGCCGCGGTGGCGCTGCACGAGGCGTCCCGGATCGTCCTGCGGCACTACCTGGCCGAGGGCGATCTGGCCCGCAAGCGCTACCGGCTCACGCGTTCGGTGCCGGCGCTGCGCGACGCGGAGATCGCCGGCCAGCGCGCCTATCAGCGGCTGTTCCGCGATCAGCTGCGGGACTGGTTGAGCCCGGTCGGTGACGCTGGCGCCGACGATCTGGCCGCGGAGGTCGGCGCGAACGCGGTCGTCACCGCCCACAACCACGTGCTGCGACGGTGGCTGCGGGCGGAGACCACCACCCCGGAGGAGGACCTGAAGCGTGCGATCGAGGAGTACGCCGACCGGCTGCTCGCGGCACGCGGACACGGCACCGCATTGCTGACCCGCACGGTCCGCGACCTGGACGAGCTCGCCGGTCGGCTGCGCCGCGCGTTGGAGTGAGCCCTGGGCGCCGCCGACCGTCAGCGGATGCGGAAGCGCACCGTGGTGTGCGCCGCCGTGGTGTGGCCGTTGCCGAGGTAGCGGACGACGATCGTCTTGCGGCCGTGGGCGAGCTTCCTCAACGTCAGCCTCACCCGACCGTGACCGAGTCGGCCGTGCCCGACCTGCTTCCCCTCGAACCGCGCCACCACGCGACCGGTGGCGGCCCTCCCCATCGACCGGACGACGACCTTCACCTTCGGGTGCCGGGTGTGACCGATCTTCCTCTTCACCGGCCTGGCGATGAGACGGGCGCGGTGCTTCGCGATGGAGTCCGCGCTCGTGCTCGTCGTGGTTCCGGTCCCTGTTCCCGTGCCGGTGCCAGTCCCGGTGCCAGTCCCAGTCCCGGTGTCGGTGTCGAGGATGTCGACGTACCCGAGAACGCTGCTGGCGCCGTCGGCGAGGGTGCAGGTGAGGCCGCTCAGCGCTCCGCCGAGCGACAGTGTCGACGGCAGCGAGACCGGCAGCGCGGTGCCGGGAACCGCGTCGGTCAGGTCGAGCGGCGCGGTCAGGCCGCCATCGAGCTGCAGACCCCCGGTGAGCAGCTCCGCCAGGGTCTCGGTGGCCGGGGTGAGACTGATCGCGGCCGGGAGGTCGGCGAGGTTCAACGTGGTGTCGAGCACGCTGGTCGCAGAGCTCAGACCGACCAACAACGGCGCGAAGAGCGCGTTCAGCCCGCCGTCGCCGAAGACGCCGGTGATCGGCAACGAATCGAGAGCGTCGCCCTGGGTGAGCGTGCCCGGGAGATCCGCCGCCAGGGTGAGCGGGGCCGAGACCAGCGACACGCCGCCGACGACGGTCCCCGTGCAGTCGTAGGACGTCGAGCCGGTCGCGGCAACGACCGCGGTCGTCGTACCGATGGCGACGCCGGCGGCGGCCAGCGACAGGCTGACGCCGAAGGCGGCGAGCCGGCCGGCCGACCGAGCGACACGGCGCGGCGCCGACGGCGTGGTCGAGGTACTGCTGGTCATCGCTTCCCCGTTCGTTCCGGCCGGTCGAGTCACCGGCAGCGCGACGGTAAGGGCCACGGTCGGACCCGCGGGGCGAAACGACCGAACGCTCCGGCGTGCCCGATGAAGTTGATCCGGTCGGACCAGTCACGATAGTCGGACTCGGCCATCCGGCCACCGATCGATGCTCAGCCCGGACCGGGCGGTCACGTCCGCCGATGGAAGCGGAGATCGCCGTTGGCCAACCTGGTGTGGTCGACGTTCGGGTCGTGGACGACGCGATGGTGGTGGCCGCAGAGGCTGATGCCGTTGTCGAGGTCCGTCCCGCCGCCGTCCGACCAGGGTTCGAGGTGATGCACATCGGTCCATGCCATCGGCACGTCGCAACCCTCGGCCCGGCAGCCGCCGTCGCGCAGACGGATCGCCTTGCGCTGCGCCGGGCTGTAGAGCCGCGATCTCCTGCCCAGATCCAACGGCTGACTCTCGCCGCCGAGGACGATCGGGATCAACCCGGCGGCGCAGGCGAGTCGACGGGCCTGGTGGGCGGTGACCTTCACCCCGTCGAACCCGTGCCCGACCGACGAGAGGTCCGCGGTGCCGAGGTCTCGCAGGAGATCCTCGAGCCGGATCGTGACCACCACGGTGGTGGCGTCGCCGCCGTGGCGCGGAAGGCTCGCCGGGTCGAGTCGTTCGAGCAGCTCGCCCAACGCCACCCCGCGCAGATGAGCGTTCCTGGCGGCCGAGACCGGCACACCCGAGTCTGCCTCCAGCTGCTGTTGACGGGGTTGGGTGAACGAATCCAGATAGGTCACCAGCCGGTGCACCGCCGCATCGGGCAGGGTGCCACGAAGGTCGGTGGTCCCGTCCCCGCGGCGCCGGAACCCCAGGCGGGTCGCCCTCTCCGCGTTCGCCTCCAGCGCCTGCAGCCGCTTGGCCTCCTCGACCTCGAAGCGCGCCGGGTCGACCTGCTCCAGGATGCGCCTGCCCAGGATCGTGAGCTGTCGCGGCCCGAACTGGTCGGCGTGGGCCAGGAGCCGGATCTCGGCCTTCGCCAGGATCTCCGGCTCGATGCCCTCGGGCAGGTCGTCGAGAGCCGTCACGATGACCGTTGCCTGAGCCAGGTTCACCCGCCCCTGGTCCAGCGCCTCAGCCACTCGGTGCCAGCGACCGTCGAGGGCCCGGGCGAGCCGGGACTCGGCCCGAGCCACCGGCCTGGCCTGATGTAGCTCCAGGCTGGCCCAGGCGGAGATGTCCTGCCCACCCGCCTCGGTCGCGACATCACCGGATGCGGCGAGCAGCCGCATCCGCAGCCCGTCCACGCGCGCCTCGAGCTCGGCGAGCACCTGAAACGCCTCCCGCTTCTCCGCAGCGTTCAGGAACGTCGGGCCATGCTCGGCGGCCCGCGCCACCCCGGCCGAGGCGGCGGTCAGCTCCCGCAGCATCACCGGGGTCCGCGGAACTCCGGGCGCACCCCAGGCATCGTCCTCACCGCGCTGATCGTCGTCGGACATTCCGGGAGCCCTGCCGAGAGTGTTGTGTGCCTTACCATCCCATGATAGACAGTCAAGCCACATTATTCAAGCATATGTTCGAATCATGTCGCAGACGCCGCCGGCGCGGCTTCGAACTCAGCCGTCCGGGTCGCCAGAGACACGCCCCAGAAACACGGCGACCCGAAGCATCCGGGCCGACGCCTTCCGGTTCGCCTCGTTCGCCTCGGCCGCCCAGCCGCCCACCGGACACCCCGGGGCACAATGGACGAGGTGAGCATCTGGCAGGACCGCGAGACGGTCGACTACTTCCTCGACGAATGCGACACCTGGGCGATCGTCGGACTCTCCGGAGACCCGTGGCGCACGGCGTACTCGATCGCCGCGGAGCTGCAGCAGCACGGCAAGCGGATCGTGCCGATCCACCCGCGAGCGGCCACCGAGGATCTGGTGGTGCTGGGCGAGAAGGCCTACGCCACCCTCGCCGACGTGCCGTTCGACGTCGACGTGGTCGACGTCTTCCGCCGCTCCGAGGCCGCCGGCGAGTTCGCTGACCAAGCCGTCCGGATCGGCGCCAAGGGCGTGTGGTTCCAGCTCGGCGTGATCGACGAGGCGGCCTTCCGCCGCACCCGGGAGGCGGGGCTGAAGATGGTGATGGACACCTGTCCCAGCAAGGAGTGGTTCGACCGCGCGAAGCGGGACGCCGCCACCCGGATGCGCGAGGACTGAGTCCTCGCCATCGCGGTGCCGCTGGTCGTGCCGTGGTGCGGAGTGGACGACACCCGGAGTGTCCAGACCGACCAGGTGAGGCTCGCCTGCGGGATCAACCACCACGATCGCCGACGAGACGTTCGACGACGTCAAGAGCCTGGACGACCAGCAGGTGTCGGCCCGCTACGCCGAGGCACACTCCTGCTCGCCACCGAGGGCGCCGGCACCGGAGAGGAGCTACTGATCCGGTCGCGGCCTCACCCCTCGCCGCGCACGACCCTCCCCTTGGCCTCGGCGGCCCGTTTGAGAGCGGCCTGGAAGGTCAGCATCCGCTCGGTCAGATCCGGGTCACCGGCCGCGAGGATACGTACGGCGAGCAGCCCGGCGTTACGCGCGTTGCCGATCGACACGGTGGCGACCGGGACACCGGCGGGCATCTGCACGATGGAGAGCAGCGAGTCCATCCCGTCGAGGTGCTTCAACGGCACCGGCACCCCGATCACCGGTAGCGGCGTCACCGCGGCGAGCATGCCCGGAAGATGCGCCGCGCCCCCGGCCCCGGCGATGATCACCGACAGTCCGCGCGGGTGCGCCTGCTCCCCGTAGGCGATCATCTCGCGGGGCATCCGGTGGGCGGAGACGACGTCCGCCTCGTACTCCACACCGAACTCGGCGACCGCGTCGGCGGCCGCCTTCATGGTCGGCCAGTCGGAGTCGGATCCCATCACGATGCCCACGCGTGCCGTCACGCGCCCACCCTAGTGTCCCGGTCGACCTCCTGTCCGGTCGATCGCCGCGGGTCCGCGCCCAGCCCGTCCCTCGAGCCGGTCCCCTCGAGCCGGTCCCATCGAGCAGAATCTGGCCCACGGACTGAACCATCCAGCCGTTCGCCGACAAAGACCAGGTGTGATGACCCTGCGACCCCGCGGTGCCCAGACGGAGCCGACGCCCGAAAACTCGGACGACTTCGAGGCCTGGGTGCGCCCGCATTGGTCGACGATGCGGCGGTTGGCGACCCGGCTCGTCGGGCCGACCGACCGGGACGACGTACTCCAGGAGGCGCTGACGGCCGCCTGGCGGACCCGCCGGCGCTACGACCCCACCCGAGGAGAGTCGGCAGCCTGGCTGTTGGGTATCACGGCGAAATGCGCCGCCAACCACCGCCGCACGCAGGAACGGCATCGACGTCACCGTTCGCGGACCGACCTGTCCGAGTCAGCCGTGGCGCCGTCCACCTCGGTGGACATCGCCGCACGGCTCGATCTGGACACCGCGGTGAAGCTCCTCCCGCGGCGACAACGGTTGGCGGTCGAGCTCGTCTACTTCCTCGGGTTGAGCCAGGACGAGGCCGGCCTGGTGATGGGCTGCGCGACCGGAACGGTCAAGTCCACCCTCGCGGCGGCTCGCCGATCGCTCCGAGACCGATGGGGAGACTCCGATGACGCACGCTGACGACCGACTCCACCACCTCCTCCTCGCCGCCGGCGAGGAGTGGCGCGACAGCGATCGCGACCAGAGCGACCCAGCCCAGAGCGACCAAGCCAGGCACGACGACCTGTCCCGGTTGCTCGGCAAGGCCATCGCCGACGCCGACAAGCGCGACACTCGGCACCGAGCCCGGCTCCGCATCGCGATCGCGGCGACCGCGATCGCGGCCGCCGGCCTGGCGGTGGGCCTGGTCGCCTCCCTCCCCCATTCGGCGCGCGAGGGTGGCTCGAGCGCGTCCTGCGTCGGGCCGTTCCTCTCCCTGCGAGCGGACCGGGTCGTCCCGCGTGAGGGCTCCTCGAGGACCACGCGGGTCTCACCGGGCGAGACTCTGCGGCTCTACGGCTCCCACTACGTCACCCGGTGCGGCGACCTGATCCAGGCCGGGCGGGTGATCAACCCGATCAGGCCGATGAAGCACGTCACCCTCACCCTGCGCTCGGGCGGCACGTCGTCGGTCCTCGCCGAGGTGCGGCCGGACGCGGATGGCAGCTTCGTGACCGTCGTACGCATCCCGCCCGGCACCGGGCCGGGGCGCGCACGCATTGCCGACGGCCACCGGAATGTGCTACGCCTCCAGGTCACCCCTCGATGACCTCGCCCACCGACGGGTCCGGACTACTCGCTCTCGTTGCCCAGGTCCCCGCGGAACCAGGCCGCGGCGTGCCGGGCCCGCGCCAGGCAATCCTCGAGGTCGTCGCCGTAGGTGTTCACGTGACCGACCTTGCGGCCCGGGCGCAGCTCCTTGCCGTAGAGGTGGACGCGCAGCCGCGGGTCGCGGGCGAGAGCGTGCGGATAGCCGTCGTACAACCGACCGACCTCCGCGCCGTCGGTGTGCTCGGCGCCGAGGATGTTGACCATCACCGACCAACGGGCACGTGGCGCGGGTGAGCCGAGCGGCAGGTCCATCACCGCGCGCAGATGGTTCTCGAACTGCGAGGTCACCGCGCCGTCCTGGGTCCAGTGCCCGGTGTTGTGCGGCCGCATCGCGAGCTCGTTGACCAGCACCCGGCCGTCGGTGGTCTCGAACAGCTCGACCGCCAAGATGCCGATCACGCCGAGCTCGCCGGCCACCTGCAACGCCAACTCCTGGGCACGGGCGGCCAGCGTCGGATCCAGATTCGGCGCCGGGGCGATCACCTCACGGCAGATCCCGTCCACCTGCAGCGTGGCCACCACCGGATAGGCGGCCGCCTGACCGCTCGGGGACCGCGCCACCAGCGCGGACAGCTCACGACGGAAGTCGACGAGCTCCTCGGCCAGGAGTCGTACGCCGGTGCGGGCAGCCACCGCCAGCGGCTCGGTCACCTCCGCGGCCGAGCGCACCACCCAGACGCCCTTGCCGTCGTATCCGCCGCGGGTCGTCTTGAGCACGCACGGGAAGCCGAACGCCTCCACCTCCTCGGGCGAGCCGACGATGGCGTTGCGCGGGCAGGGCACGCCCATCGCACCCAGCACCTCTCGCATCACGCCCTTGTCCTGGGCATGCACCAGCGCCTCCGGACCGGGACGACAGGCGACACCGTCGGCCTCCAGCGCTCGCAGGTGCTCGGTCGGCACGTGCTCGTGGTCGAAGGTCACCACCGCACATCCGGCGGTGACCTCACGCAGGGTGTCCAGGTCGCGATAGTCCCCCACCAGTTGGTCGGGGATGACCTGCGCGGCGGAGACACCGTCGGCCTCGGCGAGGAGTCGCAACGGCAGTCCGAGTGCGATCGCGGGCTGGGCCATCATCCGGGCGAGCTGACCGCCACCGATCACGGCGAGCGTGGGAGCGAGGGGCACGGCCCGATGGTAGGTCATCGGACCGTGCCCTCAGCCGTCGGTCCCGGGCCGGTCAGCTCATCGCCGGTCCGGTCTCGAACCGGAGTCCCTTGCCGCGGATCGTGGTGATGAGGTGTGGATGCCGACCGTCGTCGCCGAGCTTGCGTCGGACCCATCCCAGATGCACGTCGATGGTCTTCGAGGAGGTGTAGAACGACGCCTTCCACACCTCGCGCATCAGCTCGTCCCGGGTCACGATGTCACCCGCCCTGCTGATCAGGGCGTGGACCAGATCGAACTCCTTGCGGGAGAGCGAGATCTCGTCCTCGCCGCGCCAGGCGCGACGTCTCTCGGGGTCCACCCTGATCTCTTGAACTTCGATCACGCTGCCAACGTTAAGGACCGCCGGACAGCCCCCGCAAAGGTTTGCCGGTTTTGGCCAGTGACATCTTGCTGCCAGCTCGACCGGTTGCGATCGGCCCGGTTGCGATCGGCCCGGTTGCAATCGGCCCGGTCCACCGGCCCGGTCGATGCCCGCTACGACCGCCGTACCGCCACCGGCTCGACGATGCCGAAGCCACGCACCGGCCTGGCCGCCATCCGGCGGGTCTCGAACTCGTCGTCCGGGAGCGCCGAGGCGGTCGCCTCGTCGATGATGATCCGGTTGCGGCGAGCGACGGCGGTGAGCCGGGCGGCCATGTTCACCGGCGGGCCGAAGACGTCGCCGAGCCGGGTGACGATGGAGCCCGAGGCGAGACCGACCCGGACGTCGGGCATTCGTGGGTCGCGACCGACGACGTTGATGATTCCCTCGGCGGTGTCGTAGGCGCGGACGGCGTCGTCGTTGACGAACAGCACCGAGTCCCCCAGCGACTTGATCACCCGTCCGCGCTGGACCGCGACCACGTCGGCGCAGCGGGACTCGAACAGCTCGACCAGATCGCCGATCTTCTCCTCGGTCAGGGTGTTCGACAGCGCGGTGAAGGAGACGATGTCGGCGAACCCGACGGTCAGCTGGACGGTGCCGACCTCGTCGGTGCCGGCGAAGGACGCCTCCGCACGAGCCAGTGCCGCCCGCATGTGCCGACGCCAGGAGTAGCGCATCAGCTCCTCGAAGGAGTCACTGAACTCGTCGATGATCTCCACCGCCGCGCGCAGCAGCTGGCGGGTGTCTCGCGGCCCGTCCGCGCCGCCACCGCCGAGGGTCTCGATGTGGTGCAGCAGCGCGGAGACCTCGTAGTCGGAGAGCCGTGCCATCGCCTGGCCCATCCCGCGGGTCAGGTTGACCGCCAGGTCGAAGTCGACCAGTCCGGAGGCGGTGATCTCCTGCAGCACCGTGAGGGCGTGCACGTCCTCGGCGTCGAAGAACCGCTCCTCGTCGCCGACCTCGGGGAAGCCGAGCGCACGCCACAGTCGCCTCGCGTTGGCGAGCGAGAGGCCCACCTCGTCGGCGACCTCCGCCGAGGTGAGCGGATCGCTCCCGACCCGGTCGCCCTCGGCGCCCTGCCCGGTCCCGGCGGTGTCAGACACCTTCGCCCCGGCCGCCCTCGTGCACGTCGTGCAGCAGCTGGTTGAGTCGGCGCTGGGTCTCCTCGACGTGCGGGATGTCGTGCAGGGTGACCTCGCCGTCGGTGCTGGCGTCGCTGATGATCAGGGTGCCGCAGCCGAGCATCCGGTCGATGAGCCCGAACTCGTACTCCACGTCGCTGATCCGCGAGAGGGGGATGTCGTGGCCGCGCCGGGTGATCAGGCCGCGCCGAGTGATCAGTCGCCGGTTGGTGAAGGTGTAGCTGCTGGTCAGCCATGCGAGGAACGGGCGCGCCGCCCACCACCCGATGCCGACCAGCACCAGCACCCACACGATCCAGTGGACGATGCCGTTGTCCACCGCGACGGTCAGGACGACCCCGACGGCGAGCAGGACGACGGTGATCAGCAGCGGCACGAGCAGCGCCTTCACGTGCGTCCGGGTGCTGACGATGATCTGCTCGCCGGGGTTGAGCAGCTTCTGGGAGATGACCACGTCCCGATCATCCCATCAGTCGGGCGTGAACGACGTCTCCGGCCGCCACCGCGTGCTCGCGTCCACCGGCATCGATCAGCAGCCTGCCCAGGTCGTCGACGCCGGTGGCCCGCCCGGTGATCACCCGGCCGTCGGGGAGCTCGGCGCGCACCTCGGCACCCACGGTGGCGCTGAGGTCGGCGTAGGCGGTGAACAGCTCGGCCGGGCGATCGGCCAGCTCCCGGTAGGCCCGGGCGAGCTGGGTGAGCAGTTCGACGAGTACGGCGGTCCGGTCGACCGCACCTGCCGAGGCCAGCGCCAGCGAGGTCGCCGTCGGCACCGGGAGCTCGGCGGCGCTCAACGAGGTGTTCAGCCCGATCCCGACCACCGCCGCCGGACCGAGGTCGGTCTCGACCCGTTCCAACAAGATCCCGCAGACCTTGTGCCCCACCGACCCGGCCGCGCCGATCAAGACGTCGTTGGGCCACTTCACCGCGGCGTCGTACCCCTGCACCCGCAGCGCGCGCGCCACCGCGACGCCGGTCATCAACGGCAGCCAGGGCCACCGGGCCGCGGGCAGATCCGGTCGCAGCAGGACCGAGCTGGCCAGCGCGGCCCGCGGTGGCATCTCCCAGCCCCGATCCAGCCGGCCTCGGCCGGCCGTCTGGTGCTCGGTGGTGACGACCAGCCCCGCGGGCTCACCGGCTCGGGCGCGGTCGGCGACGATCGCGTTGGTGGAGGGCGTCGAGTCCAGGATCTCGATCCGCCAGCCCGGCACCTGCGCCAGCCGTACGGCGTCCAGGGCCGGTCGGTCGGTGGGGCTCTCGGGCATCGGGGACTCCTAGATCCGGTGACCTCCGGCAGGTCGGCGGGTGGGTTGGATGCTATCGGCGAGGTACAACTGTCTCGACAGGACATCGACACGGCCACGATCGACGGGAGATCGACGATTCTGCTGCGTTCCTGGCCGGTGGCCCTCGGGTGGCTGGTCACCCGCGTCCTGGTGGTGGCCTGGCTGGTCGGCGGCGAGCACTTCGTGGTCGGTGACGTCACCTACTACCGCACCAGCCTGGACCAGCTCGGTGAGCTGCATCTGGCCCACACCCTGGTGGAGTACCCGGTGCCGGGGGTGATCCTGCTCTGGCTCCCGTACGTCGTGCTGCACGCGCACGGCCAGCTCGACGCCTACCTCGGTGTGGTGGCCGGGCTGGCCGCTCTGGCCGACCTGCTCTTCGGCATCCTGCTGGTGCGCTCCGGGACCTGGGGCGCACCACGCCGACGCTATGCCGGCGTCACCGCCGCCGAGGCGGTCTGGCTGCTGGCGGTGCCGGCGCTCGGCGCCACCTGCTACGCCCGGTTCGACGTCGTACCCGGGATCCTGGTCGGTCTGGCGGTGCTGCTGATGGTGCATCGACCGGGTCTGGCCGCTGCCGCCGGCACCCTCGCGACCGGGGTGAAGTACTGGCCGGCCCTGGTGCTGCCGGCCCTGGCCGCACCACGCCGCGGCCGGCGTCGGGTGCTGCGCACCGCGCTGGCACTCGGCGCCGCGCTGAGCCTGGCCAGCCTGGCGCTCGGCGGTTGGTCGCGGTTGTTCACCCCGCTCACCTACCAGGACGACCGGGGGCTGCAGATCGAGTCGGTCGCCGCCACCCCGGCGATGCTCGCCTGGGGACAGGGCGAGCAGGGCTACCAGGTCGGCTACACCGAGTGGAAGGCGTACGACGTGACCGGGCCGGTGGTGCACGCGGCGCTGCGGGTCGCGAGCATCTCCTCGGTGGTGGTGCTCGCCGCGATCGTGTGCTGGTGGCTGCTGGCCTGGCTGCGCACGGAGAGGACCGACGAGCAGACCGAGGAGCGGACCGACGGCGCCGAGCCGGTGGTGTGGCTGGTGCTGGCGGCGGTGACCGGCTTCATGGTGACCAACAAGGTGCTCAGCCCGCAGTACCTGCTCTGGCTGCTGCCCGCGGCCGCGGCCGGGCTCGCGGTGGTCGACACCCCCGCCGGACGACGGCTGCTGGGCTGGTGGAGCGGTGGCCTGCTGCTGGCCGCCGTGCTGACCCATGAGGTCTTCCCGAGGAACTACGGCTATCTGGTGCAGCACGCCTCCGAGACGGCGCTGATCACCGAGCTGCTCGCCGCCCGCAACCTGATCCTGGTGGCGCTGTTCCTGACCGCGGCCTGGCGCGTGACCCGCCTGCTGTGGCCGGGCCGGGCCGAGCGCGATCGGCTGATGCGCCTGCTGCGGGCCGAACGGCCCGCCCCGCTCAGTGGCTCACCGATCGGGCGGAGGCCACGATCTGGTCGGCCAACGCGTCCTGACCGGGCCGGGTCAGCAGAGTGAGCTGCACCGACCCCACCGTCCACCGGGTCAGGCGCCAGCCACGGTAGGTCCAGGTGCCGTCGCCACCGGACTCGGCATCGCTCACCTCGGTGAAGCTGAGATTGGGCTGCCAGAGCTTGAACGGCACCTCGCCGAAGACGGCCGGGAAGGATCGCACCGGCTCGCAGGCGATCATCGGCGCGGCCCGGTGGCTGTCGTCCTTGGCGACGTAGGGATGGCGGGGTACGTCGTCCCAGGCGTCACCGGGGGTACGGATGCAGTCCGGTCGCAGCGGTGGCATCGCATCCGTCCAGCTCTTCGGCACCTGCACGGTGACCGAATCCCGCACCACCCGGCGCATCGTGATCGGCCGAGCGTTCTCCCCGGCCTGGGCGCCATTGCTCAGGCCGCCCGCCGACCCACTCGCCGAACCCGCGTCTCCCCCGGTGGACGAGGCGCCGCTCGCGGCACTGTCGCCGGCCGAGTCGGCGGAGCCACCGTCACGGTCGGCCAGCCCGACGACCGTGCCGACGCCGAGCACCACCACCGCGGCCGCGGCCACCGCCGGCAGCCATCGCCGGAGTCGACGTACCCGACCCCCGCCGGGCCGACTCTGTCCGGGACCGATCTCGACGGGACCGATCTCGACGGGTGTGAAGGAGTCGGCCCGCCGGTGCAACGCGGCCCGGAACGCCTGCTCCTCCCGGTCGAACGCGCCCGCCGCCGGGTCGTCGCCCGGCGTGTGCCCAGGAGTCTGCCCAGGATGCTTGTCGTCGTCGCTCATCGTTCGCTCCCCTCCGTCAGTCGGGCCCGCAGCCGGGCGAGGGCGCGGTGCACATGAGAGCGGGCGGTCGCCTCCGGGCAGTCCAGGATCAGCCCGATCTGGGCGAAGCTCAGGTCCTCGTAGAACCGCAGCACCACGGCGGCGCGCTGCTTCTTCGGCAGCGAGCTGACCAGCTCCCAGGCCTCGTCCGCGTCGTCGAGCCGAGCCATCTCATCCCCCGCCTCGGTGTGGTGGTCGATCGCCGGCTCGACGTCCTCGACCACCACCAGCCGACGATGCTTGCGCCAGCGTGAGACCGACCCGTTGACGATGCTGCGCCGGATGTAGGCCTCGGCGGTCCCAGCCTCCGCCAGCTGCTCCCAGCGCGGCAGTGCGTTGGCCAGCGCGTCCTGGACCAGGTCCGGCGCGTCCGCCGAGTTGCCGGTGACCAGGTAGGCGAAGCGCTGGAGCGCGGCGCCTCTGGCCGCAACCCAGCTGCCGAAGTCTCTCGGCTCATCGGTCTCGGTCTCCGCCACGATCGGCACCTCCGCGGACAGTCTCACATCTGGGGTACGCGTCGGCTCGGTACGACGTTGCAGGAGCGGTGCCGAACTAGTCTCGGGACCGTGACCGAGCCCGGAACCGCCTCGCGACCCGTCGACGCCCGCAGCGACCGCTTCGTCGAGGAGTACTGCGCCCTCGACCCGCTGACCGCCACCTACACCGGAGTCGCGGGCCACGATGCCGAGCTGCCCGACCTCTCGCCGGACGGGTACGACGCCCGGGAGCGGCTGGCACGCGACGCCCTGCGCGAGGTCTCCGCGCTGCCACCGCACGATGAGCGCGAGCAGGTCGCGCAGGAAGCGTTCTGCGAGCGGATCGGGCTGGACGTCGAGTTCGCCGACGCACAGCTGGACCGCTCCCACCTCTCGGTGATCGACAGCGGCATCCATGAGCTCCGTGCGGTCTTCGACCTGATGGCGGACGAGTCCGAGGAGGACTGGAGCAACATCGCGGCCCGGATGCGGGCCTTGCCCGACGCGGTGGCGGGCTATCGCCGTACGCTCGCCGAGGAGGCGGCCGCGGGCCGGCTCGTCGCCGCTCGGCAATACCGCGAGGTCGCCGAACAGATCCGGGACTGGACCGCCCAGCGACCGGGCCAGAGTCCGGCAGACGCCTTCTTCGCCGGCCTCGCCGCCCGCTGTCCCGAGGAGCTGCCGGCCTCGCTGCGCGGTGATCTCGCCACCGCCGCCACGGCGGCCACGGCCGCGTTCGCCGACTTCGGCACCTTCCTCACCCGTGACCTGGAGCCCCACGGACGGGCCCAGGAGGCGGTCGGCCGCGACCACTACGCGCTCTGCTCCCGGCGCTATCTCGGCGCGGCGGTCGACCTGGCCGAGACCTATGCCTGGGGCTGGCAGGAGCTGAAGCGACTCAGCGACGACATGGCCGCCACCGCGGGCCGGATCCGGCCGGGCGCCTCGGTGCGCGCGGCCGTGGCCGCTCTCGATGCCGATCCCGCCACCAAGATCGCCGGCAAGGAGGCCTTCCGCGGCTGGATGCAGGAGCTCGCCGATGCCACCGTCGCCGAGCTGGCCGACGTGCACTTCGACATTCCCGAGCCGGTGCGTCGCATCGAGTGCATGATCGCGCCCACCACCAGTGGCGAGATCTACTACACCGGCCCCTCGGAGGACTTCTCCCGACCCGGTCGGATGTGGTGGTCGGTCCCGGCGTCGGTGACCGAGTTCAGTCCGTGGCGGGAGAAGACGACGGTCTTCCACGAGGGCGTGCCCGGTCACCATCTGCAGGTGGCCCAGACCGCCTACCGCGCCGACCTGCTCAACCGCTGGCAGCGGTTGATGTGCTGGGTCAGCGGACACGGCGAGGGCTGGGCGCTGTACGCCGAGCGGCTGATGGACGACCTCGGCTACCTCGACGACCCGGCCGACCGGCTCGGCATGCTGGACGGACAGTCGTTCCGGGCGGCGCGGGTGATCATCGACATCGGGATGCACCTCGAGCTCGAGATCCCCGCCGACAACCCGTGGGGGTTCCATCCCGGTGAACGCTGGACCCCCGAGCTGGGCCGCGAGTTCATGGGCGAGCACTGTCTGATGGATCCCGCCTTCATCGACTTCGAGGTCAAGCGCTACCTGGGCTGGCCCGGCCAGGCTCCCTCCTACAAGGTGGGCGAGCGGATCTGGCTGGAGGCACGCGATGCCGCCAGGGCGCGGGCGGGTGACGACTTCGATCTGAAGGGCTTCCACCGCGCCGCACTCGACCTCGGCTCCCTCGGCCTCGCTCCGTTCCGGGCGGCCCTCGGGCGGCTCTGAGGTCGGGACGGTTTCGCCGGTGAACCGGTGAAACTGCCACTTCCTGCGGGTTGTAACCCGCAGGAAGTGGCAGTTTCACGCAGGAAGTAGAGCCCGACCCACCCGAATCGCCGGCCCCGGGCGTCGAGCAGTGGCGCCCGTACGGCGATCCGCCGGGGGTCGCGGGCGCTCAAGTCGAGCGCCAGGTCACCCTCCCGGCTCTGATCGTCATCCGGACACTGGCGAGATCCGTGACCGTCTCCAGCCGGTCCAACAGCACCAGATCCGCCACGCCGCCTTCGGCGACCTCCCCGGTCGCCGGACCGAATCGACTGCCGAACGCTCGCGCCGGAGCAGTGGTGAGCATCGTCAGCACGTCGACGACACCGAGGCCGCACTCGGCCAGCGCCTCCAACTCTCCGGTCATGTCGGTGTCGGGCAGATAGCCGACATCGGTCCCGAACAGCAACCGCCCGCCGTGGTCGCGAAAGAGCCGGAGCGAGGAGTGGATGGGGTCGAGGTAGGCCCGGTCGCGGGTGACGGTCTGGGCGAACATGTCGAGGGTCGGGGTCATCCAAATCCCGCGGGTGGCCGCCTCGCGCAACAAGCCGTGCGTGCCCTGCGTCTCGTCGGGCACGTGGGCGAGCACGTCCACCCCGGCGTCGAGCGCCACCAGCGTTCCGGCACGGTCGGAGGGGTGCGCGAAGACCGGCATGCCGAAGGCGCGCGACCGCTGGGCCGCCGCGAACGCGACCATACGGCTCATCGGCTTGACCGTGTCCGGGGCGACGTACGAGCCGGTGAACAGCTTCGTCACCTCCGCGCCCAGGCGACGGTTGGCCGCCACCGCCAGCCTCGCCGCGGCCCTGGTCCGAGGCTGCGGCGTGATTGCCCGGCCGAGGCGACCCATCTCGTCGCGGGAGTAGAACGGCAGCCCACGCGGTGGATACAGGCCGAGTCCTGCCATCGCGATCTCGGGCCCGCGCAGCTCGCCGGTGCCGATCCGGCGCCGTACCTCCCGGGTGTCGAACGGGTTCGAGCCGAGGTCGACCAGGCCGGTGAACCCGCGGCGGTTGGCAAGGTCATCGAGCGCATCCTGCAGCCGCTCGACGGGCGCCGTGACGGCGCCTCGCCATCCCGGCTGGGTCAGGTGCACGTGGCAGTTCCAGAACCCGGCCACCAGCGTGCCGCCGGCGGCATCGACCATCCGCCCGTCCGGGACCTCACCCGCACGGGCGGCGGCCTCGGCCGCCTCGCCGATCGCGGCGATCGCGCCGTGGACGACGAACAGCGATGTCCGCGGTCGCGGCTCGGCACCGGGCGCCGCGACAAGGGTGGCATCGCGGATGAGCAGTGGCTGGCCGCCCTCGATCGCCCTCCGCGTCATCAGCCCCGTCAGCCCCGTCAGCCCTGTCAGCCCTGTCAGCCCTGGTCGGCGCCGACCCGGTCGAGTACGTCGGCCTTGAGCCGCCGCAGCTGGTCGTGTCGTTGCGCCGGGTCGGCGGCCAACAGCCAGTCCGGTACGACGAACTCCTCGAACCCGGCCTCGGCGAACCTGCCGAGCTCGTCGATCAGCCGCTCGGCCGAGCCGGACAGGGTGCGCCCGGGTCCGCCCGGCGAGGTGCCGTCGAGGTCGAGGAAGGCGTTGACCGAGCGGCGCATCGTCCCCGGGTCGCGGCCGACTCGCTCGCAGGCCTCGAGGAGCCGGCCGCGCTTGGTCAGCGCGGTCGCCAGGTCACCCCACGTGTTCCACTCATCGAGGTGGCGGGCGGTGATCCGCAACATCCGTGGGCCCGCCGTACCGGCCAACAGCGGCAGCCGGGCCTGCACCGGCTTCGGGTCGCAGGGCGCGTCGGTGATCCGGTAGACGCTCCCGGCGTACGACGTCCGGTCCTCGGTGAGAAGCGACCGGATGATCTGGACCGCCTCCTCGAACCGGCTCACCCGAGCGCCGGGCGCCTCCAGTTCGATGCCGTAGGCGGCGTGCTCGTTGACCTGCCAGCCGGCGCCGAGGCCGAGCACCAGCCGGCCGCCGCAGAGCTGGTCCAGGCTCGCGGCGCGATTGGCCAGCAGCGCGGGGTGGTGCACCGAGGTCGGCGAGACCAGGGGGCCGATCCGTACCCGCTCGGTCACCGTCGCGATCGCCGGCAGCAGCGTCCAGCACTCCTGCATCGGGCCGTCGGCCACGCGGCCGTCCGCGGTGTTGGGCATGTAGTGGTCGGCGAGCCATACGCCGTACCAGCCGTCGGTGTCGGCGAGCCGGGCGGCGCCGAGGATCTGGTCGACCGCTCGACCGGCGTGCGGCCACAGCGAGAACTTCACTCCGGCGACCCTACCGAGCCCGACTCAGCCCTCGAGTCGGGCCAGCTCCTCCTCGATCACCGTGACGTCCAGCTTGCGGAAGACCGGGGTCGGCTTGCCGACCGGTGTGCCGGGCACGATCGGCGTGCGCTCCCACCCCGGCGCGCCCGTGTAGTCACCGGTGATGATGGGATAGCCCGGTCCGCCGTCGAGGTCACCGACCTCGTCGATGCGCGGCATCGGCGCCACCTCGCCCTTGCCGCCGAGCACCAGGTCGATCTGGTTGGCGGAGAACGGCAGGAACGGGGCCAGGATCAGGTTGAGGTCGGTCACGCACTGTGCCATCACGTGCAGCACGGTGCCGAGTCGCTCCCGGGCCTCCGGATCCTTCGCCAACTTCCACGGCTCGGTCTCCGAGACGTATCGGTTGACCTCGCCGACCGCGCGCATCGCCTCGCCGATCGCCTGCTTCTGCCGGTGCCGGCCGATCAGGTCGCCGACGGTGCCGAAGGTCGACTCGACGAGCTCGAGGACGACCCGGTCGGCCTCGGCGAGCTCACCAGCGGCGGGAAGCTCGCCGAAGTTCTTCGCGATCAGGGTGGCGGTCCGGTTGACCAGGTTGCCCCAGGCCGCGACGAGCTCGTCGTTGGTACGCCGGACGAACTCCGCCCAGGTGAAGTCGGCGTCGTTGGTCTCCGGGCCGGCCGCCGCGACGAAGTAGCGGAACGCGTCGGGCTGGTAGCGGCTGAGCAGGTCGCGGACGTAGATGACGATCTTGCGCGAGGAGGAGAACTTCTTGCCCTCCATGGTCAGGAACTCGCTCGAGACCACCTCGGTCGGCAGGTTCAGCTCGCCGTAGGCGTGCGGCGTGCCGCCCTTGCTGCCCTTGCCGTTGTAGGCCAGCAGCTCGGCCGGCCAGATCTGGGAGTGGAAGGTGATGTTGTCCTTGCCCATGAAGTAGTACGACAGGGCCTCCGGGTCGTTCCACCAGGCACGCCACGCGTCCGGGTCGCCGCCCTCGGCGGCGGAGCGTCGAGCCCACTCGATCGAGGCCGACAGATAGCCGATGACCGCGTCGAACCAGACGTAGAGCTTCTTGGTCGGGTTCTCTCGCCAGCCGTCGAGGGGTACGGCGATGCCCCAGTCGATGTCGCGGGTCATCGCCCTCGGCTGGATCTCGGCGAGGATGTTCTGGCTGAACCTGATCACGTTCGGCCGCCACAGCCCGGTCGCCTCGCGCTCGTCGAGCCACGCCCCCAACGCCTCCGCCAGGGCGGGCAGGTCGAGGAAGAAGTGCTGGGTCTCGATGAACTCCGGGGTCTCGCCGTTGATCTTCGAGCGCGGGTCGATCAGGTCCTGCGGATCGAGCTGGTTGCCGCAGTTGTCGCACTGGTCGCCGCGGGCGCCGTCGTACCCGCAGATCGGGCAGGTGCCCTCGATGTAGCGGTCCGGCAGGGTGCGGCCGGTCGAGGGCGAGATGGCGCCGTACGTCGTCCGCTCGACGAAGTAGCCGTTCTCGTAGACGCCGGCGAACAGCTCTTGGACGACGGCGTGGTGGTTACGAGTCGTGGTACGGGTGTAGAGGTCGTAGCTGCAGCCGAGACCGACCAGGTCCTCCACGATCAGCCGGTGGTTGCGATCGACCAGCTCCTGTGGGCTCAGCCCGGCCTCGTCGGCGGCGATCAGGATGGGGGTGCCATGCTCGTCCGAGCCGGAGACCATCAGGACGTCGTGTCCCGCCATCCGCATGTACCGACTGAAGACGTCGGAGGGCACGCCGAAACCGGCCACGTGGCCGATGTGACGCGGACCGTTGGCGTACGGCCAGGCGACGGCGGACAGGACGTGGCGCCGGTCGGTGGAGGGGACATGACTCATGCGCCGAAGTCTACGGAGCGCGGGCGCCCCGCACCCAGTCGGTCACCCGGCCCGGACGGCGGCTCAGGACGGGTTGTAGGCGTTCATCCGACGCTTGGTGCGCCGCCGGATCACCGGCAGCATGGCGTAGAGCTTGGCGCCCGGGCACTCGGTGTCGTTGGTGTCGCGGTGGCCGTCGATGACCGGCAGCGTCACCACCCGGCCGGCGGGGTACTTGTCGCTCCCCTCCGACTTGACCTTGATCTTCCCGGTGGGGTTGCGCTTGTAGAAGTCGAGCTTCCAGGCCGAGAGCCGGACCAGCTTGGTGATCACCTTGTGCGGTGGTTCGTGACTCTGGAAGTTGCCGATCACCGCGATCCCCATCGAGACGTGGTTGAAGCCCAGGGTGTGCGCGCCACGGACCAGCTTGCGCGGCCCACCGGAGCGGCCGACCCAGGAGTAGCCGAACTTGTCGACCAGGAAGTTGTAGCCGATGTCGAACCAGCCCAGGCTCTGGGTGTGGTAGCGATAGATGCCGCGGATGATGCCCGGCACGTCGCCACGGGAGTAGTCGTTGCTGCTCGCGGTGTGATGGATGTGGACCTGCTTGAGGGTGCGGCAGTACCGCGGGGAGCCGTTGAGCAGCTTCGGGTCCGCACCCCACTTCTTGCGGCTCATCAGCACCGGACGAGGCGCCCGGGTCCAGACCCGCCCACTGGGGCGGGCCAACGCGTTCCCCGCGATCGCGCGCGGCACGCTGACCCGCTGCGGCGGCCCGGTGTTGATCAGGGACATGGTGAGTCCGGTCAGCCGGGAGCCGATCGCCTCGACCTGGATACCGGTCGAGCGGCCGACCCAGACCGGCTGGGTGCCGTGCTTGCCGGCACCCTCGCCGCCGTCGGGCAGATCGTGCTGCAGCGGCAGCGCCTGCCAGCCGCTCCAGCCGCCGGCACGGCGTACTCGTACCCGGAACCGGGGCGCGCCGGAGAGCTCGCCGTGCCAGGTGACGCCGACCATGGAGAAGGTGGTCGTCGAGATGGTCGCGGTACGCCGACCGCCACTGACCTGCTCGGTCAGCCGTGCCGTCAGCGGGACGTCGAGCGAGGCGATGCCGTCGGTCAGCGCCGGCAACCGCAGCACCGTGCCGCCGGCGGCCGACGCGGGCGAGGAGGCAACGCCTCGACCGGCCGTGGCCACCAGGGCGGCACCCATGGCCAGCACGGAACGACGGCGAGCCGAGGCGGGGAAGGTTCTCGATCGCATGACCTCGATCATCCGATACCGACCCCACCTGATCGGTGGATTACGCCTGCTCGGCGCGTCGCAGACCGGCCGCCCGCGCGTTCGTCAAGGTATGCAGCCGAATGCGCACTTCCCCCGCGGAATTCCGCGGGGGAAGTGCGCATTCATCGACGTACCTTGACGAACGCCCCAGGCGCCTTGACGAACGCCCCAGGCACAGATCAGGACACGTTCAGTGCCTTGAACTTCGCCAGCGTCGCCGTCCGCGCCACTCCGGAGGAATGGAAGACTCCGGCGTCCTGGCTGGCAGCGGCGGCCGCCGAGGTCAGGGTCGCCGTCCCGACGGTGGTCCAGGTGGAGCCGCCGTCGGTCGAGTACGACCCGGTGTAGTCGGTGCCGGAGCGGACCAGCCGCAGCTTGATCGCGGTGCTCGACGAGAGCGAGCCGCGAACGCTGGCGGAGGTGTTGTAGCTGGTGCCGCCGTCGTCGGCGGAGACCAGCGCGACCGAAAGGCTGTCCCCGAACCGCGCCTTGGAGATCACCAGCGCCGCACCGACCGGACCCGAACCGCTCATGTGGTTGCGCACCATGAGGCCGCTCTGGTCGCCGCTCCCCCAGGTGCCGGGCTTGACCACCGCGGTGAGGGTGGACCCGTCACCGAAGGCCCCGGAGCGATAGATCGCGCCGTACGCGTCCGAGGCACTGGTGGTGCCGAAGGCGCTGGACGAGGCCACCGAGACGCCGGCACCGCCGGCGGCGATGCCCAGGGTCCCGGAGCGCTGTCCGGTGACGGTCGTGCCAGCGGCGTTGTCCGCGCTGGCCAGCGGCGCACTGACCTTGGTGGACAGCCACGTGTTCCAGGTCGACTTCTGGGTGTGGGTTCGCCCAGCACTGCGATAGCTGGTCCGCGCGATGGCCGTGGTCGACGTCAGCGGCGCCGTCGCCGTCGCCGCCCGGACCGTGAAGCGGGTGAGCTTCCCGTGACGCCGGGTGTCGGTGACCTTCCAGCCGGTGGGCAGGCTCAGCGTGGTCCGCACGTGGGAGACCGCCGTGGGCCCGTCGTTGCGCAGCTTGACCCGGACGGTCAGCTGGTGGTGCGAGACGACCGAGCCCGGAGCGGTGACCGTGACGTCGGTGTGGGTGGCCGCGCCGCCTCCGGCGGAGACCCGGTACATCGCGACTCCGTGAGCCGGCACCCAGCTGGCGATCCGGCCCGAGGAGGTGGTGGTCTTTCCGGTCCACAGGTCGTCCAGCGACATCTTGCCGCCCGAGACGCCCACCGCCTTCTTGGTGGTGGAGATGTTGCGCGCCGTACCGCTCTTGTTGAACAGCAGTACCGCCACGTCGCCGTTCGCCAGCGGCTTGCGCATCACCATGATGTTGCCGTTCTCGGTCACCACGGTGCCCTGGACGCCCTTGGAGTCCTGGTCCACGGCGATGACGTCGGTGTTGCCCAGAATGGCCAGATCGGCCTTGGAGATGCTGCGCAGGTCACTGCCGATCAGCAGTGGTGCGGCCATCATCGACCACAGCGAGAAGTGGCTGCGGTATTCGGTGGTGGTCATCCCGCCGTTCCCGACCTCGAGCATGTCCGGGTCGTTCCAGGAGCCGGGGCCGGCGTAGGAGGCGAGCTCGGAGTTCTGCTCGGCGATGCTCAACATCGAGCCGTAGCTGTCGCTGATGTCGCCGGTGGTGCGCCAGAGCTGGCCGCCCGCCTCGGTGCCCCACGTCCACGGCTCGTAGTTGCCCCATTCGCAGATGCTGTAGACGATGTCGCGCCCGGTGTCGGCCAGCGCGTCACCCATCACCTGGTAGCGGGCCTCGTACTCCTCCGCGGTGTCGTCGGAGCTCGGCGAGCCGCAGTTGTCGTACTTGAGGTAGTCGACGCCCCAGTCGGCGAACGTCTGGGCGTCGAGCTCCTCGTGCCCCAGACTGCCCGGATAGCCCTGGCAGGTGGTCTCGCCGGCGCTCTCGTAGATGCCCAGCTTGAGACCCAGGCTGTGCACGTAGTCGGCCACCGCCGAGATGCCGTCGGGGAACTTGTCCGGGTCGGGCACCAGCTCACCGGTGTCGGCGTCGCGCTCGGAGGTCATCCAGCAGTCGTCGATGTTCACATAGTCGTAGCCGGCGTCCTGGAGCCCGAGGTCGACGATCTCGTCGGCGGTCTGCTCGACCAGCTCGGCGCTGACGTCGCAGCCGAAGGAGTTCCAGTCGTTCCAGCCCATCGGCGGAGTCTGGGCCAGGGTCGTCGACGCCGTCGACGACGCCGTGGCCGTCGAGTCGGCGGCCTGGGCCGGGACGAGACCGGCCAACGTGGTGCCGGTGGCGGCCAGGAGTACGGCGCCGGCGACGGCGCTACGCCGCAAGGTCGATCGACGCGCCCTCATCGGCCCGCTCCCCTGCTCGGCGTGACGGTGAGCAACACCGAGCCGTGGGCCGGCACGGTGGCCGAGTAGGAGGTGGCCCTCCCCAGGTTCTGGTGCTGCCACAGGTCACGGATCCGTGCACTGCCCTTGACGCCGAGGTCGTCGGAGAAGTCGGTGCTCACCGTGGCCGCGTCGTCGGAGAGGTTGAACAAGGCCACCACATAGTGGTCGCCCACCTTGGCCGTCCACACCTGCTGGTCGGTGGAGGTGTCCACCGGTGCCGCCGGGACTCCCGCCTGATCGACGGCGAGGACCTCGTCGTTGGTGAGCAGCTTCAGACCCTCGGCGTCGAGCTGGGTCAGGTCGTCTCCGCTGTAGAGCGGAGCCGCCTCGATGGCCCACAACGTGGTGGTGGTCTGTCGCTCGTCGTCGCTGAGCCCGTCCATGTCGCCGTTGCCGACATCGAGGGAGTCGAGGTTGTTCCAGCCCTTGCCGTGGCCGGCGTCATCGATCCAGTCCAGGACGTCGGTGAAACGTCCCTTCACCGAGTTCCACCTGGTCAGGGTGCTGCAGTAGCACTCCACGTCCCAGTCGATGCGCCAGGAGTCGGCGAGCTTCTGCCAGTCGCTGACGTAGTCGTGGTCGAGCGCCCAGGACAGCTGGATCTTCACGTCCCGGCCGGTCTTCTTGAACGCCTTGTTCCATCCCGCCAGCTCGGCCCGGTTGTCGTACTGTCCGGCGACGGTCTCGGAGTCGGCGCTGCGTCCCGAGCCGTAGCCCACACCATCGATCTTGAGGAAGTCGACCCCCCATCCGGCCATCTCGTCGGCGATCGAGTCGACCCACTGCTGTGCGCACGGCTTGTCGAAGTCGAGGGCGTAGGAGGAGTCCCAGCCGTTGGTGGTGCGCAGGTCGTCGTAGACCGCGTCATGGGTGGTGCAGCCGGTGCGGCTGCCGGCGATCGGGAAGTCGCCGTTGTCGTAGGCGCCCTTCTCCATTCCCGCGGGCACGTAGAGCCCCAGCTTCAGCCCCTTGCGATGGACGTAGCGGGCGAGCCAGGCGATGCCGTGCGGGAACCGGTCCTTGTCGACGGCATAGCGACCGTGGCTGTCGTACTCGGGGGTCCAGTCCCACTCGCGCCACCAGCCGGCGTCGACGTTGATGTAGGTGTAGCCGTGCTTCTTGAGCTTGCTGGCCATCACGTCGACCTGCTTGAGGACGTTGTCCTCGGTCAGCCAGCTGTAGTCGCCGTCCGGGTTGAGCGTGGTGTCGCGGGCCGCCTGCAGGCTCCAGCTGCTCCAGCCCAGGTACGGCGCGTCGGCGCTGCCCTGATGCTTGCCTGAGGTCGCCTTGGCGGCCGTCGAGACGGCGGTCGCGTGGGCAGCCGTGTGGGTGGTCGCCGCATGCGCGGCGGCCGGGGTCGCCTGGGCGCTGGCAGGCATGAAGCTTGCCGCCAGTGCCCCGGAGAGGAGAAGGCCGGCCATCGGGAAGCCGGCTAGAGTGCGTCGCATCGAGTCACCTCTGGTGTGTCGTGGATCACATTGCGGGATGCCGAACCAACCTAGAGGGATTTTTTTCCCGATGTCAACAAAATCTGTCGAACTCGCCCGAAATCGTCAACCGGATCGACCAGAAAGCCGCACAGACACCCGCGATCGAACAGGATGCCCCGGCTGCTGCCCGCCGCGAGGCTCGGAGACTCCGCGGGCGGGGAGCGCTGTCGCGAGCGTCGCAAGACGCAGGCGGCGACAACGCAGCCGCCGCGCGGACAGCACGGCGCTCCGCGGGCGATCGCCTGACGGCGGGGTCTCTCAGGAGGGCGCCGAGCCGGCGATCACCAGCCGGCCGACCCGCTCGCCGAGCACCTGCCGCGCCGCCGCCGGCATCCCGGAGTCGGTCACCAGGACGTCGATCTGGTCGAGGTCGGCGAACGAGCTCAGCCCGGTGGTCCCCCACTTGGTGTGGTCGGCGGTGACCACCACGCTGTGCGCACTGCGGATCAGCTCGCGATTGGTCTGCGCCTCGGCGAGGTTCGGCGTGGACAGGCCGCTGGACTCCTCCATGCCGTGACAGCCCAGGAAGAGCACGTCGAAGCGGAGCGAGCGCACCACCGTGTCGGCGATCGGACCGACGAGCGCGTCCGAGGGGGTCGGCGTACCGCCGATCAGGATCAGGGTCCGACTGCCCGCGGCCTGGTGCAGACTGGTGGCGACCCGCAGCGAGTTCGTGACCACGGTCAGCCCGGGGATGTCGACGAGATGCTTCGACAGCGCCCAGGTCGTGGTGCCTGCCGACAGCGCGACCGCCGATCCGGGCTGCACCAGCGCGGCCGCCTCGCGGGCGATCTGCTCCTTCTCCTCGTCCTCACGCATCGCCTTGGCGTCGAACCGCGGCTCCTCCGAGCTCGCCACGCCGATCGCGGTGGCGCCACCATGGACCTTGTCCAGCAGCCCCTGCCGGGCCAACGCGTCCAGGTCGCGCCGCACCGTCATGTCGGAGACGCCGAGTAGTTGCGTCAGGTCACTGACCCTGGCTCCGCCATGTGCGCGGACGTGTTCCAAGATCGCGGACTGTCGTTGGCGAGCGAGCACAAGGTCCTCCTGACGAGACTCCGCCGTGGGCTGAGGGGCCGGGTGGACTCAGCCAGCTCGTACGGAAGTCGAGCCACAATGTTCCATCTCGTTTGATTCTGCCGGATCGATCCACGCGCGCCACGCCGAGACTCCTTGACATGTGAGCGTGGTCACGTTTATATCTGCTTGATCCTGATGATTCAAGCGTTCGGCTTTGGTGCTCCCACGGGCACGACGGCCACGCACCACCGGCGAGGGAGCCACCGTGAGGCAACAAATCCGACCGCATGGCGGAATCTCCGGGCGCCGTCCAGCCATTTTTCTCCCGACGTCAATTAAATTGCCACTGTGACCTCCACCCACGACTCCGGCGGGCCCGACCGCGCCGTGCCGGCATGCCTCTCAGTCCAGGGACCGCCCACTGACCCGCTCGACCCACGACGTCAGGGCGACCACCGCCGCACCGCGTGCCCAGTCCTCGGTGCGCATGTCCCGTGGCACCACCTCGCAGCGGACCGCGTCGCCGTACGCCGCGCGCCGATAGGCCGCGTCCAGGGCGGTGGAGCCGACCCGGTGCTGGGCCAGGCTCTCGTCGGCCAGCACCAGCCATCGCGGCCCGATCAGGTTGGTGACCGCCGCGATGGCGGTGCCGACGGCCTCCCCGGCGCGTTCGAGCGCGGCCAGGGTCGCGACGTCCTCGGTGCCGGCCAGTGCGAGCACGTCGGCGATCGACTCGACCTCCGGATGGCTGCGGCGTACCGCCGCCAGGATGGCCGGGTCGGCGGCGACGGTCTCGACACAGCCCTGCGAGCCGCAGTAGCACTGCGGCCCGGTGGGCTCCACCCGCAGATGGCCGATCTCGCCGGCGACGCCGAAGGTCCCCTCCACCACCTGCCCGTTGACGCTGATGCCGGCGCCGATGCCCGTCCCCAGCGTCACCAGGACGAAGGAGTCCCCTCGTCGGCCGACGCCGGCGATCTGTTCCAGCAGGGTCAGCGCGCGCACGTCGTTCTCCACCACCGGAACGCAGCCGAGCCGCTCGGTGAGCAGGTCGGCGACGTCGACGCCGCGCCAGCCCAGGAACGGCGAGAAGTGCACCCGGCCGGTGATCGCGTCGACATCGCCGGAGAGCGAGATGGCGGTGCCGAGCGGCACTCGGGGCGCGGCCTCCTCGACCACCGCTCGGGCGGCGTCGACGACCGCGTCGAGGACCTCGCCGACCTCGGTGCTCGCCAGCCCGACCCGGGCCTCGGCCAGAGATTGGCCGGCCAGATCCACCAGGCAGGCGACCGCGTCCGTGGCCTCGACCTTGACCCCGACGAAGCAGGCCCGGTCGGCGACCAGCTGCAGCTGCTTGACCGGGCGTCCACGACCGCGCGGAGCGGCGGCCTGCTCGGCCAGATAGCCGGCGCCGATCAGCGGCCGCACCGCACGCGTGATCGCCGCGGAGGAGAGTCTGGTCACCTGCCCGAGGCGCTCCCTGGTCATCACCTGGCCCGGTTCGCCGAGCAGGGTCCGCAGCACCCGGGCCGCGGCCGGCGATCCGATCGGCAGGTCCTCCGCCAACTCTTCACTCATGTTCGGGATTCAACCAGGCGGGGGGATGTCGCGTGAGCGAGCGTCAGCGGGCGACCGATGATCTCAGGCCGCCGCGTCCGTATCGTCGCCCCTCCTCGACGGGTGCGGCGGCATGAGCGAGAAGACATTCCATCTGCGCAACGGCCGGGTCGGCGTGTTGTTCGCCCAGACCGGCGAGCAGCTGCCGGCGATCGTGCACTGGGGCGCGGACCTGGGCGCGCTCGACGCCGACGATCTCGGGGCCGCGACGGCGCTGGTCCGGCCCGGTCCCGCGCCGAGCTCGCCGGACGCCCGCACGCTGCCCTCGCTCAGTCCGGAGTACTCCCGCGGACACGCCGGTACGCCGGGCGTGGTGGTGAGCCGCACCGAGGCCGCCGGATCCTGGAGCCCGCAGTGGCGCACCGAGTCGGTCGTCTGCGACGGCACCGAGCTGCGGGTGCGAGCCAGCGACGAGGCCCTCGGGATCGACCTCGAGGCGAGATTCGTGCTGGAGCCGGGTGGCCTGCTGCGGGTGCGGCACGAGCTGCGCAACGCCGGGGACCGGCCGGTGGACGTGCGGTCGGTGACCGTGACCCTGCCGGTGGCCGGCGTCGCCGAGGAGCTGCTGGACCTCACCGGTCGCTGGGGTCGGGAACGGGCGCCCCAGCGCCGTCGGTTCGGACACGGCCGGTGGTCACGTCCGAGTCGACGGGGTCGGACCGGTCATGACGCCAGCATCGTGCTCGCCGCCGGCACGCCCGGCTTCGACTTCGCCACCGGTGAGGTGTGGGCGGTGCATCTGGCCTGGAGCGGTGATCACGACGTCTTCGCCGAGCGTGGGCCCGACCCGTACGCGCTGATCGGCGGGGCCGAGTTGCTGGGGCCCGCCGAGGTCGTCCTCGCCGCCGGGGAGAGCTATCGGACGCCGTGGCTGCTGGCGGCGTGGTCCGACGCCGGCCTGGACGGCATCTCGGCTCGCTTCCACGACTGGTTCCGAGGTCGGCCGGCGCACCCGACCAGCCCGCGTCCGGTGACGCTCAACACCTGGGAGGCGACGTACTACGACCACGACCGAGCGCGCCTGTCCCAGCTGGTGAAGACCGCCGCCGGCGTCGGGGTCGAACGATTCGTGCTCGACGACGGCTGGTTCCGGGGGCGCCGCGACGACGCGCACGGGCTCGGCGACTGGCAGGTGGACGCGGAGGTGTGGCCGGACGGGCTGGCCGACCTGATCGAGGAGGTCCACGACCACGGCATGGAGTTCGGCCTGTGGGTGGAGCCGGAGATGATCAGTCCCGACTCCGACCTGGCCCGCGCCCACCCGGACTGGGTGCTCGCCGACGGCGACCGGACTCCCCCGAGCTGGCGGCACCAGCAGGTGCTCGACCTGTCGAACCCGGACGCCTACGCCCACGTCCGCGACCAGCTGGTCGCGTTGGTCACCGAGTACGACATCGCCGCCCTGAAGTGGGACCACAACCGTGACCTGATCGACGCGGGACACGGTGGCCGGCCGGCGGTGCACCGACAGACGCTGGCGGCGTACCGGCTGATGGCGGAGGTACGGCGCGCCCGCCCCGGCCTCGAGATCGAGAGCTGTGCCTCCGGCGGCGCGCGGGTCGACGCGGGCGTCGCCGAGGTCACCGACCGGTTCTGGCCCAGCGACTGCAACGACCCGGTCGAGCGCGCCATGATCCAGCGCTGGACCAGCCTGCTGGTGCCGCCGGAGCTGCTCGGCAGCCACGTCGGCCCCGAGGTCTCCCACACCACCGGGCGGCACACCGGCCTGGACCTGCGGGCGGTGACGGCGCTGTTCGGCTCGATGGGGATCGAGTGGGACCTGACCGACCTCGCCCCCGACCAGCTGGAGCGGCTGGCCGCCTGGATCTCGGCGTACCGGAGCCACCGCGACCTGCTGCACTCCGGCCGGGTGTTCCGCACCGGGGGCGACGACCCCGGGCTGCTCGTCCACGGCGTCGTCGCGGCCGACCACGGCGAGGCCCTGGTGGCGCTGGTACCGCTGCGCACCACACCCGAGGTCACCACCCTGCCGCTGCGCATTCCGGGCCTGAGCGCCGAGCGGCGCTACCGGATCGACCGGGTGCTGGCCGCGGAGCCCGGCGGCCGGGTGCAGCCGTGGCCCTGGCCGGACGGCCTGGTGGCACCCGGATCGGTGCTGACCCGCTCGGGCGTGGTCATCCCCTGGGCGCTGCCACAGAGCGCCCACCTGATCCACCTGGTCGCCGTACCCGACGACCTCCCCGACGACTCGACTCCGCACGACCCACCGATGCCTGCACCCACGCAGGCGCCCAACCAAGGAGAGAACTCATGAACCACTCATCTCTGACCCGTCGCTCGGTCCTGCGCGTCGGGACCGGCGGGTTGTTGGCGCTCGGCGCCGGCAACCTGTTCACCGCCTGCGGTTCCGGTGGGGGCGGCAGCAGCTCCTCGACCAGCACCACCGTGGGGTCGAACTACTCCGACTCCGCGCCCAAGACCGCCTTCGCCGGCGTCATCAAGGCCTGGCAGAAGAAGTCGGGCGACACCGCGGACGTCAACACGGTCTCGCACAACGACTTCCAGGAGAACATCAACTCCTACCTGCAGGGCAACCCCGACCACGTGTTCACCTGGTTCTCCGGGTACCGGATGAAGTACTACGCCAAGCAGGGCCTGATCGCGCCGGTCGACGACGTCTGGGACAGCATCTCCGACAACTTCTCCACCTCGGTGGCCAAGGCCTCCACCGGCGACGACGGCAAGAAGTACCTCGTCCCGTGGGTCACCTACCCGTGGGCGGTCTTCTACCGCAAGGCGACGTTCAAGAAGTACGGATACGAGGTCCCCACCACCTGGGACCAGTACATCGCCCTGGCCAAGCAGATGAAGAGCGACGGACTGATCCCGATCGCCTTCGCCGACGCGGACGCCTGGCCGGCCCTGGGCACCTTCGACTACCTGAACATGCGGCTCAACGGCTACGACTTCCATGTCGAGCTGATGGCGCACGAGCAGAGCTGGGACCAGCAGAAGGTGAAGAACGTCTTCGACACCTGGAGCGAGGCCATGCCGTATCACCAGTCCGGCTCGCTCGGCCGCAAGTGGGAGGACGCGGCGAACGCCATCGGCAACCAGACCGCGGGGATGTACGTGATCGGCTCCGACCAGATCGTCGCCCAGGTGACCGGCGCGGCCGGTGACGACCTGGACTTCTTCCCGTTCCCGCAGCTGGCCGAGGAGAACGGGCAGGGAGCCGTGGAGGCGCCGATCGACGGCTTCATGCTCGCCAAGAGCGGTGCGGACGACAAGGTGGCCGTCAACCTGCTCGAGTACCTCGGCACCGGCGCCGCCCAGATGACCTACCTGGGCAGCAACACCGCCGACGTGGCCACCGCCAAGGACGCCGACACCTCCTCCTACACCACCATGCAGACCAAGGCGACCAAGTTCATCAACGACGCCAAGCAGCTCTCTCAGTTCCTCGACCGAGACAGCCTGCCCACCTTCGCCTCGAACGTGATGGAGCCCGCGATCCAGACCTTCATCAAGTCCGGTGAGTTCGACACAGCAGCGGTCGAGGCGCAGGCCAAGCAGCTCTTCGACTCCTGAGGCGGGAGATGAGTAACCATTCGACCGCCGCACCACGTCGTCGCCGCCGGCTGCGCAGCCTGACCCGACGCGACCGGGTGATCCTCACCATCATGGTCGCGATACCCACGCTGATCGAGCTGGTCCTGGTCTGGCTGCCGGCCCTGGCCTCGGTGGGGCTCTCGTTCACCAAGTGGAACGGGATCTGGCTCAGCGACATCAAGTGGACCGGGACCGCCAACTACGACTACGTGCTGCACACCTATACGCCGTTCTGGCCGGCGCTGCGGCACAACATCTATTGGCTGGTATCGCTCTCACTGGTCGCCACCCCGCTCGGACTCGCGCTGGCGGTGTTCCTGGACGGCAAGATCCGCGGCAGCCGGATCTACCAGAGCATCTTCTTCATGCCGGTGATGCTCTCCATGGCACTGGTCGGGATCATCTGGCAGTTGGTCTACGACCGGGACCAGGGGCTGATCAACGGGGTCCTGGGCACGGCCGGCCACGACGGCGCGATCGACTGGTTGGGCAACTCCTCGATCGCGCTGTGGAGCGCGATCGTGGCGGCGATCTGGAAGCACGCCGGCTACGTGATGATCCTCTATCTCGCCGGGCTCAAGGGGGTCGATCCCTCGTTGCGCGAGGCGGCCTCGCTGGACGGCGCCAATGGGTGGCAGACCTTCTGGCGGATCGTGTTCCCGACGATGCGACCGATCAACATCGTCATCGTGGTCATCACGCTGATCGAGAGCCTGCGTGCCTTCGACATCGTGTGGGTGCTCAACAAGGGTCAGAACGGCCTCGAGCTGCTCAGCGCGCTGATCGTGCGCAATCTCGTCGGGGAGGGTCAGGACATCGGGGTCGGCTCGGCGATCGCGGTGATCTTGATGGTGATCTCGCTGGTGCCGATCGTCTGGTACCTGGCCAGGGTCTTCGGGAAGGAGAAGGCATGACCGACAGCTCGCTCAGCATGACGCAGCCACGGCGCCGGGCGGCCTCGGGACGTCGTACGTCGGGCTCGAACCTCTGGACGCACGTGTTCCTGATCGTGCTGGCGGTGATCTGGCTGGTCCCGTTGCTGTGGACGCTCTACACCGCGTTGCGGCCGTACTCGGAGACCTCCAAGCACGGCTACTTCAGCTTCGACGGCCACCTGAGCCTGCACAACTTCACCGACGCGTGGAGCCAGGGCGGGTTCGCGACCTCGTTCAAGAACTCGGCGATGATCACCATCCCGGCGGTGATCATCACCGTGGTGTTGGCCTCGCTGGTCGCGTTCGCGGTCTCGCGGTTCAGCTGGCGGTTCAACATCACGCTGCTGATCCTGTACACCGCCGGGAACCTGCTGCCGCCCCAGGTGCTGGCCGCGCCGGTCTTCCAGCTCTTCAAGCACCTCTCGCTGCCGATGTCGATCAGCGACTCGGGGACGGGTCTGAACACCTACTACGCGGTGATCGCGATCAACGTCGCCTTCCAGCTGGGCTTCTGCACCTTCGTGCTGAGCAACTTCATGAAGACGCTGCCCACCGAGCTCGACGAGGCGGCACGGCTCGACGGTGCGGGGGTGTGGCGGCAGTACTGGCAGATCGTGTTGCCGTTGTGCCGGCCGGCGCTGGCGGCACTCGCCACGCTGGAGTTCATCTGGGTCTACAACGACTACTTCTGGGCGTTGCTGCTGATCCAGTCCGGTGACCGGCTGCCGGTGACGACCGCGATCAACAACCTGCAGGGCCAGTTCGTCTCCAACGACAACCTGATCGCCGCCGGCGCGACGATCACGGTGCTGCCCACCCTGATCATCTACGCGGTGCTGCAGCGACAGTTCGTCGCCGGGCTCTCGCTCGGGTCGACGAAGGGGTGAGCACCCGGTCTCGGCGTCGGTGCTGATCGAGGCCGCGTCCCCGACCTTCCGTGCGCGATTCTCGGCGCGTCACGGCGCACCAGGTCAGGGGACGCGGTCTCGTGGGATCCGGGCTCAGCTGAAGTCGAGCTCGGTCGTGCGGGCCCGCTTGAGCTCGTAGACGTAGGGGTAGGCGGTGACGGCGACGAAGCCGTCCCAGAGCCTGCCGGCCTCCTCGCCCTTGGGCGCCTTGGTGATCACCGGTCCGAAGAACGCCTGGCCCTCGAAGGCGATGGTCGGGGTGCCGACCTCGTTGCCGACCTGGTCCATACCGAGGTGGTGCGAGGTCTTGATCGCCTCGTCGTAGGAGTCGTCGTCCATCGCGTCGGCGAGCTCGGCCGGCAGCCCCACCTCGGCGAGCGCCGCCTCGATGGTCTCCCTGGTGAACTCCCGCTGCTCCACGTGTCGCCGGGTGCCCAGCGCGGTGTAGATCGCGGCCAGCTTCTCCTGGCCGAACTGTTGCTCCACCGCCGCGCAGACCCGCACCGGCTGCCAGGCGGTGGCCAGGAACCGGCGGTACTCGTCGGGGATCTCCTTGTCGGCGTTGAGGTAGGCCAGGCTCATGATGTGCCAGGTCACGGAGATGTCGCGGACCTTCTCCACCTCGAGGATCCAGCGTGAGGTGATCCACGCGAACGGGCAGGCCGGATCGAACCAGAAGTCAGCATTGTCGGTCATGGAACAAGTCAACCACCGGGCACCGACGATTGATTCCGTTGATTCCGTCGGCACCCGGTGGTCGGGGTCGCGCTACTTCTTCTTTTCCTTCTTCTTCACCGTCGTCTGATCCCAGCCGACCGCCGAACGCAGTCCGGTGTTGCCCGGGAAGGTGACCTTCACCTTGCGCGTGCCGGCCGGGACGTGCCGATAGGTGATCTTCGCCTTGCCATGGGTGAGCTTGACGTGCCGGATCACCGAATGGGTCATCACCTCCACCTTGCCGCTGGGCGCGTATCCGCCCGCGGAGGAGACCCGGATGGTGATCCGCTCGGCGCCACGCAGGCCGGTGGCGTGCACCGTCACGGTGGGAGTGGCCTTGACCCGTCCCGGTGCATAGGTGTGCTGGTAACTGCGGTAGCCGCTCGCGGTCGCCGTCAGGGTCACGGTGAGCACGTGCCCGACGTCCGCCTTGGTCGAGGTGTACGACGCCCGGGTGGCGCCCGAGATCGCCTTGCCGTCGCGCTTCCACTGGTAGCGGACCTTCGCGCTCGACGGGCTGAAGCTGCCCGGCTTGACCGTGAGGGTGCGGCCGTAGCTCGTCGTACCGCCGACCGAGCCGGTGGCCGACGTGGTCACCTGCGGTGTGGTCACCGGACCGACGCCGGTGGCGGTGGTGACCCGCTTGGTGTAGCCGGCGCGCACGCCCCCGACCTTCGCGGTGATGGTCTTGCCGAGCTGAGCCGAGGTGAGGGTGAAGGTGCGCTTGCGTGCGCCGGCGATGAACTTCCCGTCGGCGTACCAACGGATCGCGCCGGCCCGGGCGCCGGGGGTGTACACCGCACCGCCGACGCGCAGCGTCCTGCCGACCTGCGCGGTGCCGGTGATGGTCGGCTGCTTGCTGACCCCGAGGGTGCCCTTGACCGCCGGGCCGACGATGTGGCTGGTCACGGTGGTGGCGGTGTAGCCGCTGCGCGAGACCGTCACCTTCGCGCCGATCTTGTCGCCGACCAGGCTGGCCGGCACGGTGAACGTGCGAGCGGTCGCGCCGGAGATCGGCTTGCCGTCGGCCCACCACTGGTAGGAGAACGAGGTCGCCGAGGGGGACCAACGGCCGGTGCCGACGGTGAGTGTCGACCCGACGGCCGCCGTGCCGGCCACCACCGGCTTCTTGGTGTTCGACAGGGTGCGGTCGCGGAAGTGGATGAATCCGGTCGGCCAGCTGCTCGCGGTGGTCACCCGGCGCCAGTCGAAGTCATTGCCGTAGTTCGACTCCGAGATGATGATCTCGGAGGAGGAGACGACCTTCTCCACGTAGGCGACGTGGCCCAGCGAGCCCGCGCCGGGCGCGTTCGCCTTCCACCACGCGATCGCGCCGACCGCCGGGGTCTTGTCGGTGATGCTCGCCATCGCCTTGCCCCAGTTGGTCGCGTTCCCGCTGCCGGACCAGGGCCGGGAGTTCGGCATCCCCGCCTTGACCATCCGGTAGGCGGCGTAGTTGACACAGTTCCGGCCGGAGTACATCTGCCAGTACATGTGCCCCCAGTTCTTGTGATAGCCGCTGGCGGAATACCCCTTCGCCGAGCAATCGGAGAAGCCGACGCAGAGGAACGAGGAGGCCGCGTCGGCCCGCGGGGTCAGCTTCGGGACAAGGACCTGGAAGGTGAGCGCGACAAGCAGCAACACCGCCCCGCTGGCGAGGACTCGTGCTGTCTTGTGAGACGCATGTGACTGGTGAGGCACGCGAGCACTCTAGGGAAAGTTGTCAAGCATTGAAACCGGCGTGGCGGAATTACATCGGTGTTATTTTACTTTCCACGCGTGAATCGTCGAAAAAAGAGACCCGGACCACGACCGAATACGGCCGCGACACGCTCCAGTGAGAGGATTCGCGACATGCCAGGAACCAACCTCACCAGGGCGGAGGCGGCTACCCGCGCCGCGCTTCTCTCCGTCACCTCCTACGACATCGAACTGGACCTCACCACCGGTCCGGACACGTTCGGTTCGACGACCACCATCCGCTTCACCGCCACCGAGCCCGGCGCCACCACGTTCGCCGACCTGGTCGGCGCGACGGTCTCCGAGATCACCCTCAACGGCGTGGCGCTCGACCCGGCCACCGCCTACGTCGACAGCCGGATCTCGCTGCCCGATCTCGCCGCGGACAACACCCTGGTGGTGCGCGCGGACTGCACCTACTCCCACACCGGCGAGGGGCTGCATCGGTTCGTCGACCCGGCCGACGACCGGGTCTACACCTACAGCCAGTTCGAGGTGCCGGACGCGCGTCGGGTCTACACCACCTTCGAGCAGCCCGACCTGAAGTCGGTGTTCACCTTCCACGTCACCGCGCCGGAGAGCTGGCAGGTCGTCTCGAACTCCCCCACCCCCGAGCCCGTCCCGGCCGGCGATGGTACGGCGACCTGGCACTTCGCGCCGACCAAGCCGATGTCGACCTACATCACCGCGCTCATCGCCGGCGAGTACCACTCGGTGCACGACACCTACCAGGGCAGGTACGGCGAGATCGAGCTCGGCCACTACTGCCGGCAGTCGCTGGTGCCCTACCTGGACCGTGACGAGATCGTGAAGCTGACCAAGCAGGGGTTCGAGTTCTTCGAGGAGACCTTCGACTACCCCTACCCGTTCGGCAAGTACGACCAGCTCTACGTGCCGGAGTACAACATGGGCGCGATGGAGAACGCCGGCGCGGTCACGCTGCGCGACGAGTATCTCCCGCGCAGCCGCCAGGCCCGGTCCTTCTACGACTTCCGCTGCTCGGTCATCCTGCACGAGATGGCCCACATGTGGTTCGGCGACCTGGTGACCATGAAGTGGTGGGACGACCTCTGGCTCAACGAGTCCTTCGCCGAGTGGGCCTGCTACCACGCCCAGGCCAGCGCCACCGAGTTCACCGACGCCTGGACCGGCTTCGCGAACGCCCGCAAGCAGACCGGCTATCGCCAGGACCAGCTGCCGACCACGCATCCGATCGCCGCCGACAACTACGACCTGCAGGCGGTCGAGGTCAACTTCGACATGATCACCTACGCCAAGGGCGCCTCGGTGCTCAAGCAGCTGGTCGCCTGGGTCGGCCTGGAGCCGTTCCTGGCCGGGCTGCGGGCCTACTTCAAGGAGTTCGAGTTCGCGAACTCGGAGTTCGCCGACCTGTTGCGCCACCTCGAGGCTTCCTCCGGCCGCGAGCTGCAGGGCTGGGCGACCGAGTGGCTGCAGACCTCCGGGGTCAACACCCTGGCTCCCGAGTTCACCCTCGACGCCGCCGGCGACTACCGCGTGTTCGCGGTGCGGCAGAGCGCCCACCCGGACCATCCCACGCTGCGCCGGCACCGGATCGGCATCGGCCTCTACGACCTGGCCGAGGGCCGGCTGGTGCGCCGCGACCAGATCGAGGTCGACGTGACCGGCGAGCTGACCCCGATCGCCGAGCTCGTCGGCGTACGTCAGCCGGACCTGCTGCTGCTCAACGACGGTGACCTCACCTACGCCAAGATCCGCCTCGACGAGCGCTCGCTGGCCACCGCGCTGGGCAGCCTGGCCGCGCTGGACGACTCGCTCGCCCGCGCACTGATCTGGGGCGCCGCCTGGGACATGACCCGCGACGCCGAGCTGGCCGCGACCGACTTCGTCGAGCTGGTGCTGGCCAACCTCGGCGCCGAGACGGACAGCTGGGGTGTCACCCGGCTGCCGGTCTTCGCCGCACTGGCGGTGGAGAGCTACTCGGCGCCCGCCAACCGCGCCGCGCTGCGGGCACGCTGGGAGTCCGGGCTGGCCGCGATGCTCGAGCAGGCCGCTCCGGGCAGCGACCACCAGCTCACCTTCGCCCGGCACTACGCGGCGACCGCACACAGCGCCGAGGCCATCGCCCGGGTCACCGGCATGCTGGACGGCTCGGTCACCTATCCGGGGCTCGAGGTCGACCAGGACCTGCGGTGGGTGCTGCTCACCGGTCTGGCCTCCACCGGCGCGATCGGCGAAGACGAGATCGCGGTGGAGCTGGCCGCCGACAACACCATCTCCGGCCAGGAGCACGCGGCCGGTGCCCGCGCCTCCCGTCCGGACGCGGAGGCCAAGGCCGCCGCCTGGGACGCCACCGTGGTCCGCACCGACGTGGCCAACGAGACCGCCAGATCGGTCGCGCTGGCCTTCCAGCGCCACGGCCAGGAGGACGTGCTGGCGCCGTACACCGACGCCTACTTCGACGCCGCCGACACGCTCTGGGAGCACCTGGGCACCCACCGCGCCTCGGTCGTGCTGGAGTACATGTTCCCCAAGCCGGCGGCGTCCGCGGAGCTCATCGCCAAGGCGGACTCCTGGCTGGAGAGCTCACCCGCCGAGCCGGCCGCCAAGCGCTACGTGCGCGAGGGACGCGACGACGTCGCCCGGGCACTGGCGGCCCAGGCCAAGGACGCCGGGGCCTGACCTGCCGGTGGCCGGGGGCTCACCGGGGACGGTTTCACCGGTTCACCGGTGAAACTGGCACTTCCTGCGCGATGTAACCCGCAGGAAGTGCCAGTTTCACGCAGGAAGTACGGTGCCGCTGACCAGAATCGCCGGGTTCGCGGACTCAGCCGACGCGCCGGCGCTCGCGCGGCCGACCCAGCCCGGCCTCGTACGACGACCCGGTGCCGCCGCAGCCCCGAACGGGCTCAGTGGGGCTGCGCCGGTGGCTGGGCGTCCTCGCCTGCCTTGGGCGACTTGGGGATCAGGCCCTCGCCGCGCAGGACACCCGGCAGCAGCACCAGCGCCGAGATCACGACCGCCAGGATCACCGGGATGAAGACGATCAGGGTGATCAGGTGCAGACCGGTCATCTTGTCGCTCACCGGCCACCCGACCGGGACCGACGCACCGGCCGGACCGGCGACGAGGACGGAACCGACGACGACGGTGGTCGTGGCCGCCACGATGGCGGCGACACGGCCCAGAAGACGGGTCAGGATGCTCACGGACTCAGGATAGCCGCGCCCACCGGGCCGGAATACTGGGGCCCATGCATCTCCTCGCTCTCCATCCCCTCGACATCTCCGCACGCTTCGCCGACGCCGCCGACCAGGCTATCCGGCACGGGATCGCGATCGCGATCCTGGTGGCGGTGGCGTTCGTCGTACGCTGGCTGCTCCACCGCATCGTCGACCGACTCGTCAAACAAGCCGAGACGGGAGTCCTGCCGAACAGGCTGACCGGACGGTTCACCGAGGCGCTCGCCGACCGGATGAGCGATCGATCGGCGAACGCGGCCCGCCGCGTCCAGCGCGCCAAGACGATGGGCGACCTGCTCAAGAGCGTCATCACCGGCGTCGTCTTCGCCATCTTCGGCACCATGGTGCTCGACCAGCTCGGGATCAACATCGCGCCGATCCTCGCCAGCGCCGGCATCATCGGCATCGCGCTCGGCTTCGGCGCCCAGTCCCTGGTCAAGGACTACCTGTCCGGGATCTTCATGATCTTCGAGGACCAGTACGGCGTCGGCGACGTCGTCGACGTCGGCTCGGCCAGTGGCACGGTGGAGGCGGTGAGCCTGCGCGTGACCCGGCTGCGGGCACTCGACGGGACGGTCTGGTACGTGCCGAACGGCGAGATCCTGCGGGTCGGGAACCAGAGCCAGAACTGGGCCCGTGCGGTGATCGACGTGACCGTCGGCTACCAGGAGGACCTGACCCGGGTCCGGCGCGTGCTCGCCGAGGTCGCGCACGGCCTGTGGGAGGACGAGGAGTTCGCCTCGGTGATCATCGAGGAGCCCGAGGTCACCGGCGTGGAGGCGCTCACCGCCGACGGGGTGACGATCCGGGTCCTGGTCAAGACCCAGCCGCTGGAGCAGTGGGCGGTGGCGCGCGAGCTGCGGGCCCGGATCAAGGCGCGTCTGGAGTTCGAGCACATCGAGATCCCGGTCGGCCAGCGGGTGGTGTGGCACCAGGACACCACCTCCGCTCCCCCGGACGACGACGAGCCCGGCACGGGGACCGGGACCGACTCCGTCGCCAGCTGATCGCCGGCATGGGGCGACAGGCAGAATGGAGCGGTGACGTTCTACGACGAGATCGGCGGTGCGGAGACGATCCGCACGATCGTGCACACGTTCTATGTGGGTGTCGCGACCGACCCCGTCCTGCGGCCAATGTACCCCGAGGCGGACCTCGGGCCGGCCGAGGAGCGGTTCTTCCTGTTCCTCTCTCAGTACTGGGGTGGCCCCACGACGTACTCCCAGCAACGCGGCCACCCGCGGCTGCGGATGCGGCACGCTCCCTTCGCGGTGACGGCCGAGGCCCGTGAGCACTGGCTCACCCACTTCCGCGCCGGCCTGGACGCGGCGGCGCTCAGCCCGGAGCAGGACGCCCAGTTCTGGGACTACGTCACCCACGCGGCGACCTTCATGATCAACACCCCCGGCTGACCCGGCTGACCCGGCCGAGCCGGCGACGCGCCGAGCGCCGGCCTCGGCGGATCCGTCTCGGGCCCGGCTCAGCCGACGTGCACGTGCGGTCGCCGCGACCGATCCGGCTCGGCCCGCCGGAGGATCTCCCGAGTGGTCGGGGCGACCTCGCCGACGCCGATGAACCAGAACCGCAGCAGGTTGGTGATCGGGCTGCCCTCGGTCCATTCGAAGTAGATGTGCGGCGCCACCCCCGTCACGTCGCGCAGGTGCAGCAACAGCGCCGCCAGCGCGTTCGGCACCGAGGGCGCCTCGACCCGCAGCACCCGGCGATGCCCGGCGACGACGGTGCCGGCGACCCGCAGCGTGCCCTCGAAGTCGGAGGGATCGGTGACGGTGACCTCGACGAAGAGGATGTCGCCCTCGTTGACGAGGTCGTTGTCGGCGGCGATCTGGCGCATCTTCTCCTGGTACTCGGTCTCGCCCCGGTTGTCGGGCTCGTTGGCGACCAGCCGGAGCCGCCGCCGTGAGCAGTCCCGGGCGAACCGGGCCGCCTTCTCGTCCAGCTCCACGTCCGTGATCCGCAATTCGAAGGAACGTGCCACCCGGGAGACCAGGGAGACGCCGATGATCGCGGCGATGAAGCAGGCCGCGATCTTCACCCCGTCGGGACGCTCGACGACGTTGTTGACGGTCGTGTAGGCGAAGATCGCCGTGACCACCGCGAACGCCCAGGTACGCCGGCGCTGGCCGGCGCGTCGGGCGGCCAGCGTCACCGCGACCGCGGCCGAGCTCATCAGCACCAGCACGCCGGTGGCGTAGGCCCCGCCCTGGGCGTCGACGTCGGCGTCGAAGAGCCAGGTGATCGCGAACGCGACGGCCGCGATGATCAGCACCAGCGGCCGGGTCGCCCCCGCCCACTCCGGGGCCATCCCGTAGCGCGGCAGGTAGCGCGGGATCAGGTTGAGCATGCCGGCCATCGCCGAGGCGCCGGCGAACCAGAGGATGAGGATCGTCGAGGCGTCGTACGCCGTCCCGAAGCCGCCACCCAGGTACAGGTGTGCCAGATAGGCCAGCGCGCGTCCGTTCGCGGATCCCCCGGAGGCGAACTCGTCCTCGGGGATCAACAGGGTGGTGACCCACGAGCTGGCGATCAGGAAGACGCTCATGGTGATCGCCGCCGCGGTGAGCAGTCTCTTGGCGCCACGGATGCGGCCGGCCGGACGCGCCTCGGTATCCCCCGCCGCGCCCCGGATCTGCGGCATCACCGCGACCCCGGTCTCGAAGCCGCTCATCCCCAGTGCCAGCTTCGGGAAGACCAGCAACGCCACCCCCACCATGGCCGGCACGCTGCCGTGCTCGGTCACCAGCCCGGCGTGCCAGTCGGAGAGGACGCCGGGGTGCTGCAGCACCTTGACCACGCCGACCACCAGCACCACCACGTTGAGCGAGAGATAGACGGCGACCAGCACGACGGCGATCCCGATCGCCTCGCCGAAGCCGCGCAGGAAGACCGCGGCGAGCAGCGCCAGCAGGACGAGGGTGACGATCAGCTGATGGTCCTGCCAGCCGCTGGGGATGTGCGGGTTCTCGATCAGGTGCGCGGCACCGTCGGCCGCCGAGAGGGTCATGGTGATGGTGAAGTCGGTCGCCGCGAACCCCAACAGGACCAGCACGAAGAGCTTGCCCCGCCAGAACGACAGCAGGCGCTCCAGCATCGCGATCGAGCCCTCGCCGTGCGGCGACTCCTCCGCGACCCGTCGGTAGACCGGCAGCGCGCCGAGCAGGGTGAGCGCGACCAGCACCAGGGTGGCGATCGGCGAGAGCAGCCCCGCCGCGAGCGCGGCGATCCCGGGCTGGTAGCCGAGGGTGGAGAAGTAGTCGACGCCGGTCAGGCACATCACCTGCCACCAGCGATGCTTGCGCTCCGGCGCGGCCGCAGGGACCGTCGAGTCGGCGGTCGGGACCGCGGCTGTCGTCACCCTCCCAGGGTGCCGCCGGTGGGGCCGGATCCCGGCATCGATCGCCCGCGGGACGGCGTCAAGATCGCGTCAAGGTTTCCGCATCGTCTCCCCGTCGGCCGGTGTGGCGGGTGCCGCCGGTGCCGTGCCGCCGGTCCCGGGCTCACGGCTCGAGCAGGTAGCCGAGCCCGGGGCTGGTGATCAGATGCCGCGGATGCGCCGGATCGTCTTCGAGCTTGCGGCGCAGCTGGGCGGCGTACACCCGCAGGTAGTGGATCTCCTTGCCGTAGGCCGGCCCCCAGACCTCCTTGAGGATCTGCGCGTGCGGCACCAGCCGGCCGAGGTGACGCGCCAGCAGCTCGAGGAAGCCCCACTCGGTCGGAGTGAGCCGGATCTCGACCCCCGACCGACTCACCCGCTTGCGGGCCAGGTCGATCGTCAGGTCGCCGACCTGCACGGTGGCCTCGGCGGGCGCGGTGCTCTCCTGGCCACGCCGTACGGCGGCACGCAGGCGAGCCATCAGCTCGTTCATCGTGAACGGCTTGGTGACGTAGTCGTCGGCACCGAGGTCGAGCGCCTCGACCTTGTCCTCGCCGTGCTGCCGCGCCGAGAGTACGACGACCGGCACCCGCGTCCACTCGCGCAGTCGCTGCAGCACCTCGGTGCCGTCGAGATCGGGCAGGCCGAGATCGAGGAGCACCACGTCGGGACCGAAGTCCGCGGCCGCGGCCAGACCGCTGTGGCCGTCGGCGGCCGTCTCCACCTCCCAGCCCGAGACCCGCAGGTTGACCGCCAGCGCCCTGGCCAGCGCCGGCTCGTCGTCGATCACCAGGACCTTGTGGCTCACTCGTCCTCCTCGACCGGACCGGCCGCACCGACCGACCGCTCTGCTGGCGGCACCATCGTCGCTCCGGGGTGATCGGCGGCGCGCGGCACCGACAACACGATCGTCAGACCGCCGCCGACGGTGTCCTCCGCACCGATCCGGACTCCCAGCGCCTCGGCCAGCCCGCGGGCCACCGCCAGGCCGAGACCGAGACCACCGGGACTGGTGTCGTCGAGTCGCTGGAACGGCTCGAACATCCGCTCGCGGAGTGCGTCGGGGACGCCCGGGCCGCGATCGACGACCAGCACCTCGACCGTCTCCGGGGTCACATGGGCGAGCAGCCGGACCGGCGTTCCGTCCGAGACCCGGACCGCGTTGCCGACCAGGTTCGCCACCACCCGCTCGAGCAGGCCCGGGTCGGTGAGCACCAGTGGGGTCGTCTCACCGACCTCGAGGCTCACCGCTCCGGCCGGCAGCCCGGCCACGGCGAGTGGCAGTGACTCCTCCAGGCTCACCGGCACCAGGCGCGGCCGGACCAGGCCGGCCTCCACCCGGGACAGGTCGAGCAGGTCGTCGATGAGCTGCTCGAGCCGCTCCGCGGAGCTCGCCGCGGACTCGATCAGCACCCCCCGGTCCTCCTCGCTGAGCCGGGGCCGCTGCGCGAGCAGGCCGTCGAGCGCCGTACGCATCGTGGCCAGCGGGGTGCGCAGGTCGTGGGAGACCGCGCGCAGCAGCGCGGTCGAGGTCGCCTCGGCGCGCTCCAGGGCCAACGCACGGTCGGCGTGCTCGCGCAGCCGCCGGTATTCCAGCACGAGCGAGGTCTGGACGGCGAAGGCGGCCAGCACCCGCTGGTCGGCCGCCCGCAGCGGCGCGCCGCGCAGCACCATGACGTGGTCGTCGTCCACCCGCACCTGGGTGTCCGCGCTGCTCGGGCCGACCGGTCGATCGGCGTGCCCGATGCCGGCGCCGGCCAGCCGGTGCCAGCCCTGTGGCGTACGCTCCAGCAGCGCCACCGACCGTTGCCCGAACGTCTCCCGGACCTGCTCGACGATCGCCTCGGCGGTGTCCTGGCCGGTCAGTACCGAACGGGACAGACCGCTGATGGTGGCGGCCTCGGCCCAGGCCCGGACCGCCTCCTCGGCGCGACGGGCGGCCCGGTCGACGACCGTCGCCACCGCCACGGCCACCGCCAGGAACACCGCCAGCGCGGCGACGTTGTGCGGCTCGGCGATGCTGAACCGATGGATCGGCGCGGTGAACCACCAGTTCAGGTTGGCGAAGCCGACGATGGCGGCCACGACCGCCGGCCAGCGACCGCCCACCATCGCCACCAGGACGGTGCCCCCGAGGAGCACCAGGCTGGCGAGCGGGAGCTGGTCGGTGTCGGTGTGCCGATGCAGCCACCAGGCGGCGAGCTCGGGGACACCGACCGCAAGCATCCAGCCGAGGATGCGGCGGTGCGCGCCCAGCGACGGCGCGGCGCGCCGGCGTGCTCCGGGGGCGACCTCCTCGTGGGTGACCAGATGGACGTCGATGGCTCCGGCGAGGGTGGCGATCCGTTCACCGGTGCTTCCGGTGAACGGCCGGCGCAGCCTGCCATGCCGGGAGACGCCGACGACGATCATGGTGGCGTTGGCACCGACCGCGAAGTCCACCACCGCCGCGGCCGCGTCCTCCCCCACCACCGAGTGGAACGTGCCGCCGAGGGAGTCGGTGAGTGCCTGCACCCGGGCCAGGGCGGCGTCCTGGGGACGGTGCAGCCCGGCGGTGGTGACCACATGCACGGCCAGCAGCTCGGCGCCGGCGGCCCGTTGGGCCAGCCGGGCGCCCCGGCGCAGCAGGGTCTCGCTCTCCGGTCCGCCGGTGAGGGCCACCACGATCCGCTCCTTGGCCGGCCAGGGGTCCCGGATCCGGTGCGCGCGACGGTAGTCGCCGAGCGCGTCGTCGACCCGGTCGGCCAGCCAAAGCAGGGCCAGCTCCCGCAGCGCGGTGAGGTTGCCGACCCGGAAGTAGGAGGCGAGCGAGGCGTCGATCCGGTCCGGCGGGTAGACGTTGCCGTGGGCCATTCGGCGGCGCAACGCGTCCGGAGCCATGTCGACGAGCTGGATCTGGTCGGCCGTGCGCACCACCTCGTCGGGCACGGTCTCGCGCTGCCGCACTCCGGTGATCCGCTCCACCTCGTCGTTGAGCGAATCCAGGTGACCGATGTCGACGGTGGTGATCACGTCGATGCCGGCGGCCCGGATCCGCTCGACGTCCTCGGCACGCGTGGGTCGCCCGCTCCCGGGTGCGTCGGCGTGGGCGAGCTCGTCGACGCAGACCACCTCCGGACTCCGGGCGAGCACCGCCTCGGTGTCGAGCTCAGTGGAGCTCCCCGGGTGGCGGTCGACGTCGCGAGGCGGGAGGAGCTCGAGTCCGTCCAGCCGGGCGGCCGTCCTGGCGCGCTCGTGGGTCTCCACACAACCCACCACGACGTCGGTACCACGCTCCCGTCGCCGATGGGCCTCCTCGAGCATCGCGTAGGTCTTCCCGACCCCGGGCGCCGCGCCGAGGTAGACCGTCAGCCGACCGCGCCGGCTCGGCACGGCGGGCTCGACCGGCTCGGCGGGAACGGCGGGAACGGCGGGATCGGCGGGCACTCGTTCAGTCTGCCGCGCCGACACCGAGGCGCGCGGCCGGGCGACGTGCCCGAGAGGATCTCCGGGCTCACCGCAGCTCGGCGATCGCCTGCCGGAAGGCCGGATCGGGAGGCACCGCGCGTCCGGTCTCGGTGTCGAAGAAGACGACCACGGTGCGACCGTGGGCGAGCACGCGATCCTCCGCCTCCGGGTCGACGATCTCGGCCTCGACGGTCATCGAGGTGGTGCCCAGTCGGGAGACCCAGCTCCACAGCACGTACGGCTCGGGGCGGGACAGGATCGGCAGTCGGTAGGCGATGTCGGACTGGGCGACCACCACGCTCGGCTGATCGATCCCGCACCGGGCGGCGATGTCGTGCGACATCACCATCCGGCCCTCCTGGAGATACTCGAAGTACTTGACGTTGTTGACGTGGCCGTAGGCGTCCACGTCGGAGAAGCGCACCGTCAGGGGGAAGCGCCCCAGGTCGATGCGGTTGCTCTCGGCGAAGGTGAGTCGCGGCGTCGGCGCCGGCTCGAGGTACGGCGCCAGGTGGGCCCGCTCGTCCTGGGTCAGGCGACGGGGTCGCTCGGCATCGAAGACGTACGGCGAGAGCACCGTGATCGCACGCAGGTAGACGGTGCGCTCACCGTCCCGGTCGCGATAGACCTCGTAGCCCAGAGTGAAGCTCGCCGCCCGGATCTCGGTCACCCAGGTCTCGACGTAGACCGGCGCGAAGTCGAAGTGCAGCGGCCGCAGGTAGGTCAGCTGATGGCTGACGACCACCACCCCCTCGGCCAGGCCCTGGGTCTGGCTGCGGGCGTGCACCCGGAGCATGTCGACCCGAGCCTCCTGCAGGTAGTCGGCGTAGACCACGTTGTTGACGTGCCCGAGTAGGTCGAGGTCTGCCCAACGCATCGGGCACTCATAGACATGGCGCACGGATGGATTCTTCCAGAAGCGCTCGGTGAATCGGGTCGGTATCGAGTCAGTTCGGGCCAGTTCGGGTCAGTATGGTGGGTGCCCGCGCCGGACCGGCGCGGTCCGCGCGCACCTGGGAGTTCCTCATGCCTGAGGCAGTCATCGTCTCCGCCGCCCGTACGCCGATCGGCCGGGCCCACAAGGGATCGCTCAAGGACCTCCGACCCGATGATCTGGCGGCCTTCATCACCAGGGTCGCAGTGGACAAGGTCCCCGGACTGGCGCCGTCCATGATCGACGACCTGCTGCTCGGCTGTGGACTCCCCGGTGGCGAGTCGGGCAACAACATGGGCCGGATCGTCAGCGTGCTCAACGGCTGGGACTCGGTCCCCGGCGCGACCATCACCAGATACTGCTCCTCCTCGGTGCAGACCACCCGGATGGCCTTCCACGCCATCAAGGCCGGGGAGGGCGACGTGTTCGTCTCCGCCGGGGTGGAGACGGTCTCCCGGTTCGCCAAGGGCACCAGCGACCACCAGCCGGGCACCGACAACCCGCTCTTCGACGACGCCCGGGCCCGCACCGACGCCACCGCCGAGGCCGGCAACCGGGCCGGTGCCTGGCATGACCCCCGGCAGGACGGGCTGCTGCCCGACGCCTACATCGCGATGGGCCAGACCGCGGAGAACCTGGCGACCCTGCGCGGCATCTCCCGCCGGGAGATGGACGAGTTCGGCGTACGGTCGCAGAACCTGGCGGAGCAGGCGATCGACGACGGCTTCTGGGCCCGCGAGATCACCCCGGTGACCACGCCGGACGGCACCGTGGTCTCCGCCGACGACGGCCCGCGCGCCGGGGTGACCTACGAGCAGGTCGCCCAGCTCAAGCCCGTCTTCCGCGAGGACGGCACCGTCACCGCGGGCAACTGCTGTGCGCTGAACGACGGCGCCGCGGCGGTGGTGATCATGTCCGACACCAAGGCGGCCGAGCTCGGCGTCACGCCGTTGGCGCGGATCGTGTCCACCGGTCTCACCGGCCTGTCCCCGGAGATCATGGGGCTAGGCCCGGTGGAGGCGTCGAAGCAGGCGCTGGCCAACGCCGGCATGTCGATCGGCGACATCGACCTGGTCGAGATCAACGAGGCCTTCGCGGCCCAGGTGATCCCGTCCTACACCGATCTCGGGATCGACCTCGACCGGCTCAACGTCAACGGCGGCGCGATCGCGGTGGGCCACCCGTTCGGGATGACCGGCGCCCGGCTGCAGAACACGATGCTCAACTCCCTGGAATGGCACGACAAGACGACCGGACTGATCACGATGTGCGTCGGCGGCGGCCAGGGCATGGCGCTGATCCTCGAGCGGCTCTGAGCCGGGTCGAGCCGCGCTCCCGTCCGCCGGCCGGGCATCGTCGGTCGTGCGGGTCGACCCGGGAGATGCCCTAACCTGGTCGGTGTGAGCGAGCAGACCCGATGGCTGGACCCGGAACAGCAACGGTCATGGCGCGCTCTCATCATGGGCATGACGCTGCTCAACGACCGACTCGACGCCGATCTACGAGGAAGCTTCGACCTCTCGCTGGCCGAGTACGAGATCCTGGTGCGGCTCTCGGAGAACGACGGCGCACTGCGGATGGCGCAGCTCGCGGACTCGATGGCCTACTCCCGCTCCCGGGTCACCCACACCATCTCGCGGATGGAGCGCAGCGGTCTGGTGGAGCGGCGCAACTCCACCGAGGACGGCCGTGGGGTGGTGGCGAGCCTGACCCCGGCCGGGATGGAGCTGTTGGTGCGGGCGGCGCCGGTACACGTCAACGGCGTACGCGAGCACCTGGTCGACCTGGCGGACGGTGCCGACTTCACCGCGCTCGGACGGGTGATGAACGCGGTCGCCGACCATCTGGTCTGCGACCGACCGGACATCGAGATCCGCTGATCGGCTGCGGCGCCGGGAGGTACGACGCCGCGGCGGCTCCGGCCGCCCGTGTGCTCTCCCGGGCCCTCACTCGCGGGTGAGCCGGCGATGGGTGACGCGGTGCGGACGGGCCGCGTCGACGCCCAGTCGCTCGACCTTGTTCTGCTCGTAGGACTGGAAGTTGCCCTCGAACCAGAACCAGCGGCCGGGCTCCTCCTCGGTGCCCTCCCAGGCGAGGATGTGGGTCGCGATCCGGTCCAGGAACCAACGGTCGTGGGAGGTGACCACGGCACAGCCCGGGAAGTCGAGCAGCGCGTCCTCGAGCGAGGAGAGGGTCTCGACGTCGAGGTCGTTGGTCGGCTCGTCGAGCAGCAGCAGGTTGCCCCCCATCTTCAGGGTCAGCGCCAGGTTGAGCCGGTTGCGCTCACCGCCGGAGAGCACCCCCGCCTTCTTCTGCTGGTCGGGTCCCTTGAAGCCGAACGAGGCCACGTAGGCACGCGAGTTCATCTCGAAGTTGGCGACCTTGACGAAGTCCAGACCGTCGGAGACGACCTCCCAGACGTTCTTGGTCGGGTCGATCCCGCCGCGGCCCTGGTCCACGTAGGAGATCTCCACCGTCTGGCCGACGGTCAGCGAACCCGAGTCGGGCTTCTCGTCACCGGTGATCATCCGGAACAGGGTGGTCTTGCCGACACCGTTGGGGCCGATGACACCGACGATGCCCGCGCGCGGCAGGCTGAAGGAGATGTCGTCCCACAGCGTCCGGCCCTCGAACGCCTTGGTCAGTCCGGTCGCCTCCAGGACCACGTCGCCGAGCCGCGGACCGGCGGGGATGTTGATCTCGGAGGTGTCGATCTTGCGAGCCCGCTCGGCCTCGGCGGCCATCTCCTCGTAGCGGGCGAGTCGCGCCTTCGACTTCGTCTGACGTGCCTTCGCGTTGGAGCGGACCCACTCGAGCTCCTTGTCCAGCATCTTGGCGCGCTTGGCGTCCTTCTGCCCCTCGATCTTGAGGCGCTCCTTCTTCGTCTCCAGGTAGGTGGAGTAGTTGCCCTCGTAGGGGTGGGCCCGGCCGCGGTCCAACTCCAGGATCCAGCCGGCCACGTTGTCCAGGAAGTACCGGTCGTGGGTGACCGCCAAGACGGCCCCCGGGTAGGTCTTCAGGTGCCCCTCCAGCCACTGGACCGACTCCGCGTCGAGGTGGTTGGTGGGCTCGTCGAGGAGCAGCAGGTCGGGCTGCTCGAGCAGCAGCTTGCACAGCGCGACCCGGCGCCGCTCGCCACCGGAGAGGTTGTCGACCAGCGCGTCGGACGGCGGGCAGCGCAGGGCGTCCATGGCCTGCTCGAGCCGGGAGTCCAGATCCCAGGCGCTGGCGTGGTCGAGGTCGGTCTGCAGGTCGCCCATCTCGGCCAGCAACGTGTCGAAATCGGCGTCCGGGTCGGCCATCTGCTCCGAGATCGCGTTGTAGCGGTCGAGCTTGGACTTGATGTCGCCGACCGCCTCCTCGACGTTCTCCAGCACCGTCTTGCCCTCGGTGAGCGGGGGCTCCTGCTGCAGCATGCCGACGGTGGCTCCGGGGTCGAGGATCGCATCGCCGTTGTTGGGCTGGTCGAGACCGGCCATGATCCGCAGCAGCGTGGACTTGCCGGTGCCGTTCGGGCCCACCACGCCGATCTTGGCGCCGCGCAGGAAGGACAGGGTGACGTTGTCGAGCACGACCTTGTCACCGTGGGCCTTGCGCACACCGCGCAGGGTGAAGATGTAGTCCGCCATGGCCGCAAGCCTATCGAGACGCCCCGGGGCACGATGGACCCGGGACCCCGCCCGGATCCAGGCCGGATCCAGGTCACGCCGCCGGTGCCTCCGACTCGGCGTCGGCCACCTCGCCCCGCTCGTCCGCCCCCCGCTCGAGATCGGGCGGCTCACCGAGGGAGACGCTCCAGTCGGCCACCGCCTTGTCCAGGTCGGCGGAGTCGTCGATCTGGTCGTCCTGCCGTGCGGTCGCGCCATACCCCCGATCGACATACCCCCGATCGGCGAGGTCCCGATCGGGGAACGTGACGTCATCGCGTGGCTGCCCGGCCCCCGTCCTCGGCTCGTTCTTGACCAGGACCGACGCGCCACGGTTCAGGTCGTGGCCGACCACCGTCGCCTCGATCTCGAAGGCGGTCACCTCCACGCCGTCGCGGTTCACGTAGGCCCGTGCCTGCAGCCTGCCGTGCACCACGACGGCGTCGCCCTTGCGCAAGGAACGGGCGACGTTCTGACCGAGCTGCCGCCAGGCGTTGACGGTGAACCACTGGGTCTGTCCGTCGGACCAGGTGCCGGTGGCCTTGTTGAGCCGGCGCGGGGTGCAGGCGACACGGAAGTTGGCGACGGAGTGTCCGCCGGCACTGCGCACCACCGGCTCGCCACCCACATAGCCCTGCAGCGTGATCATCGACTGGGTCATCTTCGAACTCCTCTCGGGCGTCGCACCCGACGACGGGTGCCTCGCCCACGGCCGTGGGCGAGCGGGCACGACGATCCACGGTGCCGTGGACAGCCCACGAGGCTCCCAGCGCCCTCTGTGGAGAACGGCTACCGAACGTGCGTTGTGGACCGAACCCGGACGAGTCCGACGCTCAGTGCTCGAGCGACCCGGGCCCCGCGGCGAGCGCCTTGGCGACCCCGGCCTGCAGCGCACCGTAGGCGGCGAGCTCGGCGTCGACCGGGTCGACGATCAGCTCACGGGAGACCCCCGAGACGGCCTCGCGCAGCCTCCGGTCGGCCGTCGCCGCCCGCGCCCGGGCCGTGCCTCCCACGAACAGACGACAGACCACCGCCAGGACCAGTCCGAGCACCACGCCGCCGACGAGCAGAGCGAGCGGGACGGCGATCCCGGCCACCTTCGGGGTGGAGTCGTCACTCAGCGTCCCGGAAACGGCCGACAGCACCGTCCAGACACCGCCGGCGATCGCTGCCAGGACCAGCAGCCACTGCAGCACCCGGACCACCCCGACCCAGGCCGGCAGCCGCTTGACGCCGAGGTCGACGCCGGCGATCGCGGCGTCCAACCGGTCGGAGAGGTCGTCGAGCCGAGCGACCGAGGCGTTGCGGATCGACTCCTGCCAGCAGTCTCCGAGCCCGCGGCCCGCCTCGTCGGCCAGGGCACGGACCTCGGTGTCGACCCGCGCCCGTTCGACGGCAGTCGGCGCGGGCAGCGAGGTCCGGGACCGCCCGCTGAGCCGCTTGGCGTCGGCCCCCAGGTCGAGCTGCAGTCGCTTGAGCGGGTCGACCCTCAGCCCGCCGATCCAGGAGACCGGCGGCCAGCCGGTGGCCCGAGCCGCACGGGTCCGGGTCGAGCGCTCGACCGCATCGACCACCGTCGGCACCCCGGACGCCTCGGCCAGCGCGCCGTCGAGCACCGCCACCCGCTGCTTGCCGAGCTGCTGTGCCGGGGCGGTGCCGGCGGCCGTGGAGAGGCTGGTCGCCGACTCGGCGATGTCCGCCGCCAACCGCTGCTTGTTGGACCTCTTCTCCGCGACCCGGCCGGCGATCTCGCGGCGCAGCTCGTCGATGCCCCAGCCCAGCTTCGCCGAGACCGGGATCACCGGCACTCGGTCGAGCCCGTCGTCGTCCAGCAGCCGGCGAACGTCGGCGACCATGGACTCGCGACGCTCCTCGGGCACCCGGTCGATGTGGTTGAGCACCACCACCATGATCTCGTCGTGGGTGCGCAACGGCTGCAGATAGCGGTCGTGGATCGCGGCGTCGGCGTACTTCTGCGGGTCGAGCACCCAGATCAGCATGTCGGCGAGAGCGACCAGCCGATCCACCTCGAGGTGGTGGGAGAGCTCGGTCGAGTCGTGGTCGGGCAGGTCGAGCAGGACCACGCCGTCGAGCTCGGTCCCCTCCCGCCGGGTGTCGAGCATCGAGTCGCGGGTGGTCTGGTGGCGATCCGGGATGCCGAGCCATTCCAGCAGCTCGTTGGCCCCGTCGGCGCCCCAGACACAGGCCGTCGCCCACGACGTGGTCGGACGCCGTACGCCGACCGCGGAGAGATCCAGGCCGGTCAGCGCGTTGAAGGTGGAGGACTTGCCCGAGCCGGTGGCGCCCGCGATGCCGACGATGGTGTGCTCGGAGGAGAGCCGCAACCGGCCCACCGCCCGGTCGACGGTGCTCCGCGCGGTCTCGACCAGGGCGGCATCGAGGCGGCCCTGGGCCGCGTCCGCCGCCGCCGCGAGCCCGTCCAACCGCCCCGCGAGATCGTCGGTGAGCCTGGTCTGGCTCTCTCGCCCATCGAGCAATCCGCTCATGGTCTCCTCATGTCAGCTACCGAATCCTGCCGAGCGGTCACCGCGACCGCCTCCGGGCGTCACACGTGCAGTCGCGACCGCGCCGTCGCCTGCTCGTCCCCAAGATTAAGGGGCGAACCATGACCGCGGGTCATTCACCTCCGCCACCGCCGCCGCGTTGCGCGTCGCGCTGGTAGGCGAAGCGCGCGTCGGCCACCCGGCGGGCGGCGTGTCGGAGTCGTTCGGTCGCGTCGCCGTCGAGCTCGAGCGCATCCAGCAGCCCGGTGTATCGCGCGCGCTCACCGGTCATCAGCTCGTCGACCCGTCGGTCCAACGAGACCCGGGCCCGGTTGGCCAGCGACCGCACGTTCTCGTCGCCGAAGACCGCCTCGAGGAGCCTCCGGCCCGGTGCCGCGACGCCGCCCGCACCGGCCTCCTCGGCGGTGGGTCCAGCGGCGGTGGGTGCGGCGGCGCTGGCGAAGACCACCACCATCAGCGCCACGCCGAGGCCGTTGGTGCCGTAGGCGAGCATCTTCGCGCCGGCGCGCTTGTCTGCGCCCTCGGCCCGGACCATCTCGAACACGTCCTGCTGCCAGTCACGGACCGCACGGGCGGTCTGCGGGCGCAGCGTGCGGGAGGCCCGACCGAGGTCGGCCGCTCCGGTCAGGCCGCGGCCAGCCGAGGTCGCCTGCCAGGCCCGCTCGGCACGTTCGGCCGCGGACTCGGCCTGCTCCAGGATGAGCATCTCGAGCCCCGACTCGATGGCCGCGGCCACCCGCTCGGCCTGGTGCGGCTTGCCCTTGATCGCACCGACCACCCGGTCCCGCATCGTGCTGGCGCCGGCCTCCAGCGATCTCAGCAGCTCACCGGTGCCGACGAACTCCTGCCAGCGGGCGAGGACCTCGCCACGCAGCATGGTGCCGTCCGCACTCGCCGCCCGGATCCGCCCGACCGCCTCGTCGTAGGCCATCGCGGCCTCCAGGCGCAGCTGACCGAGCGCCTCGATCTGCCCGCCGGCCGCGTCCGCCACCGCGTGGACATCGAAGGTGAGCGCTCGAATCGCGCCGTCGAGGGTCTGGGTGACGACCGCCGTACGAGCCGCCGCATCGTCGGCCAGCATGTCCAGCCAGCCGCGTACGTCGGCGACATGATCGGCCGGGAGCAGACCCTCGGTGCTCACCGGTCCCTCGTGCACGATGAACAGCGGGCTGTCCTTCAATCCGCGGGCGGCGAGCATCCGGGCCAGGTGGGTCGAGACGGTCTGGACCGCGTCGTCCGGCGTACGGTCCAGCACCACCGCGACCGCGGTGGACCGCTCGGCGGCGACCTTGAGGAACTCCCAGGGCACCTGGTCGGCGTACCTGGCGGCGGAAGTGACGAAGAGCCACAGGTCGGCGGCGCCGAGGAGCTCGGCGGCCAGTCGCCGGTTCTGCTCCTCGACCGAGTCGACGTCCGGAGCATCGAGGATGGCCAGACCCGGGTGCAACAGATCCGAGGCGACCAGTTGGAGCGAGGCCGGATCGTCGGTGGGGTGCTCCACCCGGGTGAGCTCCGGCAGCAGCCGGTCCTGACCGAACCACTCCGCGTCGCCGGGGTGATGGACCAGGACCGGTGACCGGGTGGTCGGCCGCAGCAGGCCGGGGGCGGTGACCCTGGCGCCGACCAGCGAGTTGACCAGCGTCGACTTGCCCGCGCCGGTGGACCCGCCGACCACCGCGAGCAACGGCGCGTCGATGGTCATCATCCGCGGGATGACGTAGTCCTCCAGCTGGTCGATCATCGCCGCGCGCGCGGTGCGCTGCTGGTCCACGCCGTCGAGATCGAGGGGCAGCGCGACGTCGTGGAGTGCCTGGTGGACGCGCACGAGGGCGGTCACCATCCGAGTGGCATCCTCGGTCGTGTTCTCTGCTGATGTCATCAGGCCCACCCCATGCGGCGCAGCCTATCGGGACCAGCGGCTTTCGCCGTGCTTGACCGCGCTACGCGCGCGTAGAGTTCTTGTCATGAACGCCGATGACAGCACCGCCGAGTCCGTCGATCTGCACACCGAGAGCCACGATCCTCAGGTGCCGGAGGCCTGGTCGGCGTTCATGCGACAGGGGTGGGCCGACCCGGCGGTCGAGCTGCCGGCGCAGCCGGTCGCGCCGTACGCCCGAGCCCGCCGCGAGCGGCTCGCCGAGGCGTTCCGGGGAGAGCGACTGGTGATCCCGGCCGGCGGCTACAAGGTCCGCGCCAACGACACCGAGTACCGCTTCCGCCCCGACACCGCGCACGCCTACCTCACCGGCAACCAGACCTCCGACGCGGTGCTGGTCATCGAGGACGGTGAGGCGGTGCTCTACGCCCGGCCGGGAGCCGGGCGCGACACCGACGAGTTCTTCCGCGATCGGGTCTACGGCGAGCTGTGGGTCGGCCGCCGGCCGTCCGCCCAAGAGCTCAGCGACTCGCTGGGCATCACCGTGCGGCACGTCGACGAGCTCGGGCCCGAGCTGCGCAAGGCCGGCAAGACCCGGGTGCTTCGCGGCGTCTCGACCGAGGTGGACGCGCTGATCGAGCCGGACGAGAGCCGCGACCAGGACTTCGCCCGGGTGCTCTCGGAGATGCGGCTGATCAAGGACGAGTGGGAGCTGGGTGAGCTCGCCGAGGCCTGCGACATCACCGCACTCGGCTTCGAGGACAGCGTGCGGGAGTGGCAGAACGCGCAGAGGTACGGTGAGCGCTGGATCGAGGGGACGTTCTTCCGGCGGGCCCGGGCGATGGGCAACGACCTCGGCTACGACTCGATCGTGGGCGGCGGCTCGCACGCCACCACGCTGCACTGGATCCACAACACCGGCGCGATCGTGCCCGGCGAGATGGTGCTGCTCGACATGGGGGTGGAGGGTCGCAACCTCTACACCGCCGACGTGACCCGGACGCTTCCGATCTCCGGTCGATACACCCGGTTGCAGCGCGATCTCTACGACCTGGTGTACGCCGCCCAGGAGGCCGGCATCGCCGAGGTGAGGCCCGGGGCACGGTTCCGCGCGCCGCACGAGGCGGCGATGGTGGTGCTCGCGCACGGACTCGACGACCTCGGGCTGCTGCCGGTCTCGGTCGACGAGGCGCTCTCGGAGGACAACAAGACCTACTCCAGGTGGACGCTGCACGGCGTCAGCCACATGCTGGGCCTCGACGTGCACGACTGTGCCGCGGCCGGCGAGGCGGCGTACGGCAAGGAGTCCACGCTGGCCGAGGGCATGTGCCTGACGGTGGAGCCGGGGCTGTACTTCCAGGCCGACGACCTGCTGGTCCCCGAGGAGCTGCGCGGCATCGGCATCCGGATCGAGGACGACATGGTGGTCACCGCCGACGGCAGCCGCAACCTGTCGGCCTCGCTCCCCCGCGCCGCCGACGACGTCGAGGCATGGATGGGGAGGTACCTCTGAGCCGCTAGGACTCCGGCTCGCTCGGCGGCGCGGCCGGTGGCGGTGTGCTCGGCGGTGTGCTCGGCGGTGTGGTGGGTGGTGCGGCCGGTGGCTGGTACGGCGGTGCGAGCGGAGGCTGGTACGGCGCGGCCGGGTGGGCGGCCTGGCCGGGATACTGACCCGGCGCGCCGTACTGCTGGCCGGGGGCGCCGTACTGCTGGGCCGACGGCTGGCCGTACTGCGACGGCGGCGGCTGGGTGGCCGGGGTCCGGTTCAGCGACACCAGCACGGCCTTGAGCGCCGGCCCGTCGATCGTCCGGGTGGCCAGGCCGACCACGAACGCCACCACCAGCGCATAGGCGAACAGCAGGAAGGTCGCCCCCACGCCGGAGGCACCGATGGTGACATGGGCCGACTGCCCCAACACGCTCCCGTGCGCATGGACGTTGGCCATCCGGACGAAGAGCGGTACGGCGACCAGCATGCTCACCACCCACACCGCCAGGTTGCGCAGGCCCGGGCCACGGTCCGCGGCCGGGGGTGCGGTCGCGCGGGAGCGCCAACCTCCCTGGGTGACGAAGTAGGCGATGGCCACCAACAGGATCGGGGTCAGCGCGACGGTCACCCACAGACCGGGCTCCTGGACCTGGTCACCGGTGAAGTAGGTCAGGTGGCGAGCCTCGCTGGTGCTCTCCCCGCTGGCACTCGACCATCCGCCGAGCTGGCCCACGGCACCGAGGGTGATGCCGTACATGCCGAGGTTCCCGGCCCACGCGACGGCCGCGGCACCCAGCTTGACCCAGTCCATGAAGCCGAAGCCGGTGGTGACCTCCGAGGTGCCGTCACCGATGGTGAAGAGGGCGATGGCCACCACGATGCCGGCGATCGGCAGCAGCGCGAAGAGCCATGCCAACGCCCGCAGCGGCACCGCGAGCCAGTCATGCACGACCTCGAGCGGCCTCGCCCTCAGCCAGTCTCGGCGCAGGAAGACGCTGAGCGCCAGCACCACGAAGAGCATCAGGAACGTCATGAACAACGACCCGGCGATGCCCGGGCCGTACTTCAGGTCGATGTGCGAGTCGCCGACCTCCGAGAGCGCCTCGTCGACCAGACCCGACGCGTCGCCGAACTTGAGTCCGCTGCTGCGGAAGATGAGGGCGATCACCATCATCGCGACCCCCGAGATCAGCGCCACCCGCACCGCGTCCAGCAGCGCGTCCACCGCGCTGGTGTAGCGAGCGGTCACCCGCCGGAAGACCAGGATCGCCGCCAGCAGGCCGAGCACCGTCAGGGTCAGCGGCATGGCGCCCAGACCGGCGTGGCCGGAGTAGGTGCCGCCGAAGACCTCGGTGCTGCCCTTGGCCCCGAAGTCGGCACCGTAGGCCATCGTCATGCCACTGGCGATCCCGGTCAGGGTGTTGTCCACGCCGAAGCCGTCCGGCTTCATCAGCAGCATCAAGATGGTGGCGAGCACGCCCGGTACGCCGACCGCGAAGACCGCCACCAGCGCCGATCCGGCCCAGTTGCCGACCAGGACCCGGGCCACCCACGGCGGCAGTCCGGCCCGCTGCTGACCCGGCTGCTGCCCCGGCATCTGCTGGGTCGGCGGCATCGACGGATAGGCGGGTCCGGGCGGCGGATAGGCCGCCGGCTGCGGTTGCACCGGCTGCGTAGGCGGCTGAGCGGGAGGCTGGGCGGGAGGCTGGGCGGGAGGCTGGGCGGGAGGGGGCGACGAGGGCGGCTGCGAGGCCGGTGGGGTCGCCCCGTGCACCGGACGCCCGCAGCCCGCGCAGAACGCGTCGTCGGATCGCAGCGGCGCGCCGCAGTTCTCGCAGAAGTTCAAGGGACTCTCCGTCCTCGCCCGGGAGCAGGTGTGTGCCTGTTCTAACATCGATCGACGACAGATCGGCCGATATCAGGCCTGTTCCCCACCCACAGGACCGTGAAACCGTGCCTTCAGCGCCCGTGCTCCTGGTCGCCACGCTGTTGACCGCCGGCCTGCTCGGCGGCTGTACGACGCACGAGACGACCGAGCCGCCGGCGTCCCGGTCGGCCACGACCGGGACCGCTGCGACCTCGCCGGACTCCCCCGGATCCGCTCGATCCGGTGGCGTCTCGTCCGGTCCCGCCCCGTCCGGTCCGGTCTCGCCGGGAGCCGCCTCGTCCGACCGTCGTACCACCCGGCCGCTGGCCGGAGTGCGGATCGGCATCGACCCCGGCCACAACGGCCGCAACTACACCGACCCGGGCTACCTGAGCACCCAGGTCTGGAACGGCCGCACCAGCGAGGACTGCAACACCACCGGCACCGAGACCGACGACGGATACCCGGAGGCCGACTTCACCTGGGCGGTGGCCGGCTATCTCGCCGCCGACCTGCGCCGGGCCGGTGCGCACGTGGTGCTCACCCGACACAGCAACACCGGCGTCGGGCCGTGCGTGGACAGGCGTGCCGAGATCATCAACGACGCGCACGCCGACGTCGCCATCGACATCCACGCCGACGGGGCGAGCGCGAGCGCCCGCGGCTTCGCGATCCTGCAACCGGTCGCGTCGGGCATCAACGATGCGGTCATCGGACGATCGCATCGCTACGCCCGGATCCTGCGGGACGAGTTCGCGAAGACCGGCATGCCGGTCTCGGACTACCTCGGCAGCGATGGCTTGACGACCCGCGACGACCTCGCCGGGCTGAACCTGACCAGCGTGCCGCAGGTGCTCATCGAGTGCGGCAACATGCGCAACGCCCAGGACGCCGCGCTGCTTCGCGCGCCGGCCTTCCAGCGCAGGGCCGCGACCCGGATCGCGACCGCCATGGCAACGTTCCTCGGCCGTCGGTATCCCGGCTGACCGACGAGCCCGGACATCGTCCCTAGAGCGTGTCCCAGGCGATCACCGGCAGCCCGAATCTGCGGGCGATCGGTCGCCAGGCCTTGGCCGCCGCCCGCTTGGGGCCGTGGCTGGCGGTGCTGTGATCGACCCCGGCTCGACGCCAGGCCTCGTGGCCCTTGTAACCCTTCGCCGTACGGTGAAGTGAGTGCCCGTAGTCGGCGAAGGAGCGATCGGCCTTGGCGGAGGCGGTCCACGCGGTGGCGAGACGGGTGACGACGGTCCTGGCCGCCGGCAGGGCGGTGATGTCGAGCCGCTTGACCTTGGTGACGAGGGCGTCTCGGGAGTCGGCCGCGTCCTCCAGGGTCGTGGTCGCCGCCCGGACGTGGACGCAGGAGTTGAGGTTGCCCACGGCGGCCACCACGTCGCTCTTGTCGGCCGCCGAGCTCGCCATCAGCCGCGAGAGCCTCTCCGCGGCACGCCGCGCGGCGCCGTCCGCGGCATTGTCGCCATCGTCCGAACCGTCGCTGGAGCCGGCCCCGGGCGGCTGACTCGACGGCGAGGAGGCCGAGGTCGGACCGGGCGATCCGCTGGTCTCCAGCACGGCGCTCCGATCGACGCTGGGCTCGTCGTCGCCACCGGTGGCCAGCATCCCGAGGGCGAACGCTCCGCCGCCGACCAGCAACACCAGCAGCACACCCAGCGCGATCCACCGGCCGCGACCGCCGGACCTCGCCGGTCCACGGGGCGGCTCGGCCCCAGCGGGGTACGACGCCGGGTGCTGAGCTGCCGACGGCGGGGCAGGAGGTGGCTGGGTCGGCGGCTGGGTCGACGGCGGCTGCACCGATGGCGGGTTCGGCGGCGGCTGGGTCGGCGGCGGCGCGGCCGGTGGAGTGGTGACGGGCGCGCCACAGTGGGTGCAGAACCGCATCCCGTCCACGGGCTGGCCGCACGAGGTGCAGAAGCGTCGCTCACTCACGGGCATGAACCCTAGACGACTCGTTTTCCCAGGTCACGCGCGCTGCGCGAGGCTCGTCGTCCACGCCTGGAGCCGGCACGCGTCTCAGAAGGGATAGTGCTCGATGTCGGATTGGATGGTCACCCATTGCACCTGGCAGAAGGTGTCGAGGTTGGTGGTGGTGCCGAAGTGGCCGCCGACGCCGGAGGCCTTGGCGCCGCCGAAGGGTGCGACCGCCTCGTCGTCGACGGTCTGGTCGTTGATGTGCACGGCACCGGACCTGATCCGGTCGGCGAGCTCGAAGGCCCGGAACGGGTGGGCGGTCAGGATGGCCACGGAGAGGCCGTACTCGGAGGAGTTGATCAGCTCGACCGCCTCGTCCAGGGTCTCATAGCCGACCACGGGGGCGACCGGTCCGAAGATCTCCTGGCAGTAGGCCGCGCTGTCCAGTGGTACGTCGGCCAGCACGGTCGGGCGGTAGAAGAGTCCTTCGTGGGTGCCGCCGGCGAGCAGGGTGGCACCGGCGGCGATCGTGGACTCGACGATCTGGTGGACCTTCGTGAGCTGGTTCTCGTCGATGATCGGGCCGAGCGCGTTGGTCGGGTCCGTCGGGTCGCCGACCGGGATCTGCTCGGCCCTTTCGGCGAGCTTCTCGGCGTACTGCTCGGCCTTGTCCTGGGGCACCAGGTGGCGGCCGGTGGTCATGCAGATCTGGCCCTGGTGCAGGAAGGAGCCCCAGGCGCCCGCGGCGGCGGCCGCGTCGAGGTCGGCGTCCGGCATCACCAGCAGCGCGTTGTTGCCGCCGAGCTCGAGGTGGACCTTCTTGAGCAGGGGGCCGGTGGCCGCACCGATCCTGCGACCGGCGGCGGTGGAGCCGGTGAACGAGATGCACGGGACGTCGGGGTGAGCGACCAGCGCTTCGCCGACCTCGGCACCGGCCGGCAGCACGTGCAACAGTCCCGCCGGCAGGCCGGCCTCGGCGAACAGCTCGGCGAGTGCCAGACCGCCGGAGATCGCGGTGCGCGGGTCCGGTTTGAGGATGACGGCGTTGCCCAGTGCCAGGGCCGGGGCGAGCGAGCGCATCGAGAGGATGGCCGGGAAGTTGAACGGGCTGATCACCCCCACGACGCCGACCGGGACGTAGCGGCCGATCGAGACGCGTGGCTTCATGCTGCGCAACATCTGTCCGTACGGCTGGGCCGCCAGCGCGGCCGCCGCCTGCAGCTCCGAGATCACCAGCGTCGCCTCGAAGCCGGCCTTGCCCTGACCCGACCCCGCCTCGGGCACCAGCCACCGGGTCAGCCGCCCGGGGTCCTCGGCCAGCAGCGCGGCGGCCCTCGTCATCACCGCCGCGCGCTCGGTGTAGGGCAGCGCCGCCCAACCGGGCTGGGCCGCCGTCGCCGCTGCCGCCGCCCGCTCCAGATCGGCGGTGTCGGCCCGACCGACGGTGGCGATCACCGCACCGGTCGCTGGCGCCGTCACCTCGAGGACTCCCCCACCCCCGGCGGCGAAGGCCCCGTCGAAGATCTTCCCCTCCCACACGTCGCTCATGTCTTCCCCACTCTCTCTTGGCACCGATGGCCTCCCGACCGAGCATGCGGCGCGACCCTCGCCGGATCAAGATCCGCCGCCGGGATCGGGCATACTGTGCCCGGGTCGTGCGCGGTCGAGCGACATCCGGCCCATGCCTCCGTAGCTCAGCTGGATAGAGCAGCGGCCTTCTAATCCGCGGGTCACAGGTTCGAATCCTGTCGGGGGCACTCCGCCGTCGACGTTCAGACCCGGTACCGGCGACCTGGGTTCGCGGGTGCTCAGGCCGTCGACGTAGGTGGCGGGTGCCCACACGCTGAGCGCGGTCACGCGTGGCGGGTCGGGCCGGGCGCTCGTGGCCGACTCCCGGCGTCGACGAACTCGGCCACGATCCGCACCCCGATCGGCTGCGCCTGGCGGGCGTCAGCCTGCCGTTGCGCCGAGGTGGAGAGTCGCCGAAGCCGCCGCCTCTGTCCGACCGTCCTGAGCCGTCCTGAGCCGTCCTGAGCCGTCATGACGCCAGCGAATCGAGGATCTCGTTCACTCGGCGGGTGACGGTGGTGAGGACTCGCTCGGTGGCGACGACGTCATCGGCGGCCAGCTCTGCCCAGACCGGGCCGGTCAGGGCGGCGATTCGTGCCTGGAGCTCGGCGACCAGAGTGTGCCCTGCCGGGCTGAGTGCGTCGTCCGCGATCAGCGCGCGACGGGTCAGGGCGGCGATGATCTCGTCTGCGTCGGCGAAGTGCGCCCGACTTCTCACGAGCGCAGCAAGAGGCGCTCCCGACTGGTTCTGGGCCGCCAAGCGCAGTGTCACCCACTGCGGCTCGGTCAGGGCGGTCTCGGCAAGCACATGGCGCAGCAGCGCGTTGAGGGTCTTCTCGGTGGCACCGATCATCTGCGGTCCGAAGGCGGGCATCACAACTCCTCGAGTTCCTTATTCGTTGGGAGGACCAACAATAACATCTGTTGGCACTCCCAACAATCAGATAGGCTTCGGCCATGCCAGTGAGCCGAGTCATCGCCACACCGACATGGCTGCTGGGCCGCGCGAACGCCCGAGCGCAGCTCCTGCTCGCGCGGGCGTTCAGTGAGTTCGGACTGCGGCCGGTGCACTATCGGACGCTGGCGGCGCTCGAGGAACACGGCGAGTTGAGCCAGGTCGAGCTCGGTCGTCATCTCGCATTGGATCGCAAGGACGTCGCCCTCACCGTGGACTTCCTCGCCGATCGTTCTCTGGTCGATCGCAGACCGGACCCGAGCGACCGACGCCGCAACATCGTCGCCTTGTCCGACCCGGGCCGTGACCTTCTTCCGCGGCTACACCTCACACTCGACGCCGTACAGCACGAGGTGCTGGCCCCCCTCACCGACCGCGAGGCAGCCCGGTTGATGACCATCCTGCCCAAGCTGGCCCCCACGAACACAGGGCGCGACGAGTCCGACGGCGAGCACATGCAGCCGCACCGCAAGAGTGCCCGGAAGGGGCCGGTGCGGTGAGACGCGAGCGATCGGGCCACCGCGAGAATCGGCGAGGTCCCGGCCGGAACCCCACGGGAATCTGGTGAAGTCGATGCACGGTATCCGCCGACTCCGCAACCGCGTCGCCCACGTCGAGCCGGGGCACGTGTCGGGGCCGGGTCACCAGCGCCATCGGACGTCACCTGGGCGCAGCGGCTGTGGCGTGTGTCCTCAGTCCGGCGAGCAGAAGGTCGAGAAGGCGGTCGGCCTGCTCGGGTGAGCCGATAGTCGCGGTGGCGAGGAAGATGCCGACGAGTCCGGCGGTGACATCCTCGGCGGCCACGTCGGCCCGCAAGAGCCCCTGTTGGGCGCCAGCGGCCAGGAACTCGCCGATCGCCTGGGAGATCCGAGCCCGGGTGTCGGGGGTCGCGATCGTGCCGGCGGCCCAGCCGGAGCGCAGGGTGTCGAGCATGCCCCGCTTGGCGGCCACGAAGGCCGCGTAGCGGTCCATCCAGGCGCGCAGAGCGACATCGGCGGGGAGATCGTGGAGGAGTTCGGGGACGCAGGCGGTGACCGCGTCCAGCTCGGCGGCGTAGACGGCGTCGACCAGCGCCTCACGGGTCGGGAAGTGTCGGTAGAGGGTGCCGATGCCGACTCCGGCCGCCCGTGCGATGTCCTCCAGCGGCGCCGCGTCGCCGATCGAGGTGAAGGCCGACCGCGCGGCCTCGGTGAGACGGGCGCGGTTGCGCTGGGCATCGGCCCGCAAGGGGGTGGTCGAATTCGTGGACAAAGCGGAGGATCCTCCGTTAGTGCTAGCGTGGCTCGCGCGGAGGGACCTCCGCTTACATCGAGTATCGCAGTTGGAGGCATTCATGGCACCCTCCGCAGACCTCTCCTCCCCCGGCGGGACGGGCGCGCTCGGCGGCCGCGCGGTGGCGCGTATCGGTTACGGGACGATGCAACTCGAGCGGCTGCACGCCGATGCGCGGGCGGCCGAGGCCGTGGTGCGGCATGCGGTGGAACACGGCGTGAACCACTTCGACACGGCGCAGTTCTACGGCGACGGCTTCGCCAACGGGGTTCTGCGCGCCACCACGCCCGACGACGTTGTCATCGCGACGAAGGTCGGCGCCGACGCGGACCCGGACGGCCCGGTCCCGCTACGACCCGCCCAGCGCCCCGAGGAGCTACGGGCGAGCGTGGAGGACAACCTGCGCAGCCTGGACCGCGAACGGATCGACCTGGTCTACCTGCGACGCCTCGACGCCGGACCCGGACTGCGCGCCACTGGAGACCAGGAGGTCCCGCTGGACGACCAGCTCGCCACCATGTCCGCGTTGCGCGAGGAAGGCAAGATCGCGGCGATCGGCATCAGTGGGACCACCCTGGACGTGGTGCGACGCGCGCTGCCCATCGGCATCGCGGCCGTGCAGAACGCCTACAACCTTCTCAGCCGAGACGACGAGGAGCTGCTCCGACTCTGCGAGGACGAGGGCATCGCCTGGGTGCCGTTCTTTCCCCTCGGCAGCGCCTTCCCGCAGAGCCCGAAGGTCACCGACCGCTCCGACGTGCAGCACATCGCCACACAGCTCGGCGCGACGGCGGCACAGGTGGGCCTCGCTTGGCTGCTTCAGCACGCGCGCGGCAGCCTTCTGGTCCCCGGCACGATCTCGATCGCCCACCTCGACGAGAACCTCGCCGCCGGGACACTGACCCTGCCGGAGGAGGCCGTCAGCGTCCTTGACGCGATCGGCTGACGCCCTGGGCTCAGGTCGCCGGGACGTCGAGCCGTCGGATCCTGCTCACCGAGGACCTGGTGACATGACCTGGTGACATGAGAGGCCTGGCGAAATGCCGACGGCCCGCCTCCGCATGGGAGACGGGCCGCCTGGTCGACGTACGTCGAGGCTCAGAGAGCCTCGACGTTCTCCGCCTGCGGGCCCTTGGGGCCCTGCGTGACGTCGAACTGGACCTTCTGGTTCTCGTCCAGCGACTTGTAGCCCTGGGCCTTGATGGCCGAGAAGTGGACGAAGACGTCCGCGCCGCCGTCGTCCTGGGAGATGAAGCCGAAGCCCTTGTCGGCGTTGAACCACTTCACGGTTCCGGTAGTCATAGTGCTGCGTTCCTTCGGTCATGCACAGACCGGACATTCCGGGTCTGTTTGGCGCTGAAGACATCCGTGCACCTTGAGGGATGTCCAGCCAGGCCGGCACTACCAAGAAACTGCGAGATGAACCCACGACGCTTCGGGACGTGGCGAGCCTTCGAGAAGGCCCCTTCAACACGACGACGGTACCACTCCGTGGCGCTGAGACCACTCTTGACGAGACCAGATGCCACGGCCGCGCGAACCCACACCAGAAGCACGAGACGATCACAGGAACCCCACAGCGGTGCTGTCGAGAGTGGTGCCATCACGCCCCTGTCGAGGAGGACACCATGGCCCGCCGCTTCCGTCACAGCCTGGCTGCTGCCGCACTCGCGATCCCGTTGGTCGCGATTCCCGTCGTCGTTCCGGCAGCCGCCCTGGCCGCCGACGACTCGACCAGCCCGTACGCCTACAGCGGCGGCTCCGGTGGCTCGACGTCCACCCTGCCGTACGGCTATGGCAGCGACAGCAGCGGCGGCTACGACATGTACGGCGGCAGCGGCTCGTACGGCGGCTACGGGGACTACGGCCAGTACGGCGACAGCTCGGGCAGCGTGGACACCGAGACCGGGCAGACCGACGCCGAGGCCGCCTCCGACTCCGAGTCGACCGGCGTGGTGATGGTCAACACCGTCGTCGACTACGGCACCGCCGAGGCCGCCGGGACCGGCATGGTGCTCACCTCCGACGGCATCGTGGTGACCAACCACCACGTGGTCGAGGGAGCCACCAAGATCACCGTCACCGTCCCCGACGGTGACACCTACACCGCGAAGGTGGTCGGCTACGACAGCACCCACGACGTCGCCGTGCTGCAGCTCGAGGACGCCTCCGGCCTGTCCACCATCAAGACCGACACCTCCACGGTCACCGACGGCGAGTCGATCACCTCGGTCGGCAACGCCGAGGGCGAGGGCTCCCTCACCGCCGCCGACGGCGAGGTGACCGACACCAGCACCGACATCACCGTCTCGGAGGACGACGGCAGCACCGCGAAGCTCTCCGACCTGATCGAGGTCGACGCCGACATCGTCTCCGGCGACTCCGGCGGCGCGCTGCTCGACTCCGACGGTGAGGTGATCGGCATGAACGTCGCCGCCTCCAGCGGGACGGCGAACGTCACCGGCTACGCGATCCCGATCAGCACGGTGCTCGACATCGCCACCGAGATCCTGTCCGGCAGCAACTCCAGCGACATCACCCTCGGGTACGGCGCCGCGCTGGGCGTCGAGCTCTCCAGCTCGGACACCGTGCAGACCTCCACCGACGAGTCCAGCTCGAGCACCGAGGTCGCGGGCGTGGTCGACGGCGGCGCGGCCGAGAAGGCCGGCATCACCGCCGGCGACACGATCACCTCGATCGACGGCACCGAGGTCTCCAGCTACGACGACATCACCGCGGTCCTGGCCAAGCTGTCCGCCGGGGACAAGGTCACCGTCACCTGGACCGACACCTCCGGCGACTCCCAGTCCGCCACCGTCACGCTCGGTGAGGCTCCCGTCGGCTGACCAGCCCCCGCGTCGGCCGAACGCGAGAACCGGTGGCCCCAGCCGATCGGCTGGGGCCACCGGTCTGTTCGTGGGCCGGTCTGTTCGTGAACCGGTCGGAGCGAGTCACACCGGCGACGCCGTGTCGTCGGCCCGGCGTCGGCGGCGCTCCACACGGAGGTGATCACCGGGCCACCCCTCTTGTGACTCAGGACACATTCGGTCACCATGGCGCCATGCAAGGGCTGATGCAGGACGCGCCGCTGACCATCGAATCGATCATCCGCCGAGGCGAGCGCCTCTTCCCCACCCGCGAGGTGGTCACCAAGACCGCCACCGGGTTGGAGCGCGCGAGCTTCGCGGATCTCGCCGGAGAGGTACGCCGCCAGGCGGCCGCGCTGGACGCCCTCGGCCTCTCCGCCGACGCCCGGGTCGGCAGCTTCGCCTGGAACACGTTCCGGCATCTCGCGCTCTACTACTCGGTGCCGAGCAGCGGGCGGGTGCTGCACACCGGCAACATCCGCTACTTCCCCGACCAGCTGGTCTACACCGTCGGGCACGCCGAGGACGAGGCGATCTTCCTGGACCGCTCGCTGCTCGGCCTGCTCGAGCCGCTGCTCGACCGGCTCGAGACCGTCAAGCACCTGGTGGTGATGGACGACGGTGCGCCGGTCCCGCTGCCCGACGATCCGCGGATCGTGAGCTACGGCGAACTGCTCGACGGCGTCACGGAGACGGACCTCGACGGCAGGGTCACCGACGAACATCAGGCCGCCGCCATCTGCTACACCTCCGGCACCACCGGTCATCCCAAGGGCGTCGTCTACTCCCATCGGTCCAACTGGCTGCAGGCGCTGGCCAACCAGTCCGGCAGCAGCTTCGGGATCAGCGACGCCGACCGGATCCTGCCGGTGGTGCCGATGTTCCACGCCAACGGCTGGGGACTGCCCTACACCTCGGTGATGGCCGGGGCGGCGATGGTGATGCCGGGCCCCGACCTCTCCCCTGCCGGCCTGCTGAGCCTGTTGGAGTCCGAACGGGTCACCGTCACCGCCGGGGTGCCGACGATCTGGATGGGGATGACGCCGCTGCTCGCCGAGCACGACCTGAGCAGTCTGCGGCGGGTCATCTGCGGCGGCAGCGCGGTGCCGATGGCGCTCTCCGAGGCCTGGCGCGAGGCGATCGGCATCCCGATCACCCAGGCCTGGGGCATGACCGAGATGTCGCCGCTCGGCTCGGTCTGCGAGACCCGCGCCGAGCACGCCGGCCTGCCCGAGGAGGAGCTGGCGAAGGTGCGCGCCACCATCGGGTACATGCATGTCGGGGTCGAGCTGCGCATCGTCGACCCGACCACCCGCGAGGAGCAGCCCTGGGACGGGGTCGCCACCGGTGAGCTGGAGGCCCGCGGCCCGTGGATCGCGCGACAGTACTTCCGCACCGACGAGCCAGGTTCCTCCTTCTCCCCCGACGGCTGGTTGCGCACCGGCGACGTGGCGAGCATCGACGAGCTCGGCTACATCACCATCGTGGACCGCACCAAGGACCTGGTGAAGTCCGGCGGGGAGTGGATCAGCTCGGTGGAGCTGGAGAACCAGATCATGGGACATCCGGCGGTGGCGGAGGCCGCCGTGATCGCCGTACCCCATCCGAAGTGGGGCGAGCGGCCGCTGGCCTTCGTGGTGCTCCGCGATGGCGCCGAGCTGGACAAGGAGGAACTGCTCGGCTACCTCGGTGAGCGGCTCGGCCGGTGGCACGTCCCCGACGACATCGTCTTCATCGCCGAGGTCCCCAAGACGTCGGTCGGGAAGTTCTCCAAGAAGACACTGCGCGAGGAGTACGGCGACTACCGGCTGCCCACCGCCTGAGCACGCCTCGCCGGGCCACGGCGGCGGTCGTGTCCTAGGTGCTGACGACCAGTCCGTTGCCGGCCTCGAGCCGCCAGCTCATCGTCATCGGGCCGGCCAGCCCGATCACCCCGGAGGCCACCGCCCGGACCGGCGTACCGTCGGCGAGCAGGCTCTCCAGGGCGTGGGTGCGCTCGGGGCCGAGGGCGGCGGCCGGGATGCGCCACTGGGAGACACCGGCGTGACCGTCGACCACGTGGTCGGGTGCGCCGTCCTCATCGAGCACCATGGTCTGCACGTCGTCGGCGAGCAGATGGATGACGAGGCCCTGTTCGTCGCGACTGATGCCCGTGACCCGGCCCCCCTCGTGCCTGGTGACATAGCGCCGACCGAGGTCCGGCAGATGCCGCAACTCACCCAGCCGGTGCCGCAGCACCAGCCCCGCCGCGGTCAGGCTGGCCGCGGCCGCCGCGACCGCGAGCAGGGCGAGGACGCCGGCCAGCCTGGCCGCGCCGTCGATGCCGAGCAGCAGGACCGGTACGACGCCCGCGGCGATCACCGCCAGTCCGACCCCGAGACCGACCAACCTGGTGCGCCAGGCCGCGGCCGGGCGGGGAGCGGTGAGCGCTGTGGACATCGGAACCTCCATCACGGGCGACTGATGACCTTCATCGTGGTCCGCGCGGTTGTGCCGGGTCCCGGAGGCGGATGTGTGCCTGCTGTGGACACCCGCCTCGGCGTCAGCCGGAGATTCAGCCGAATTCGTCAGCCGGAGGTGTTCAGGTCTCGGTGACGCCCTCGTACACGCCGAGGTCGTTGCCGTCCGGGTCGCGGAGCACGGCGAACCAGCTGGTCTCGCTGATCGGGGTCTTCGGCACGGCTACGGCTCCGCCGTTGCGCTCGGCCTTGGCCAGGGTCTCGTCGATCGAGTCGACCTCGACGTAGGACCGGGGCTGGGTGAAGTCGGCGCCGCGCGGGGCGAGGCCGCCACCGCTGATCTGGTTCGGCGCTCGCCACATCGGATACTCCTCGAAGCCCGGCGGCGCGGCGATCTGCCAGCCGAACAGATCGGCGTAGAACGCGGCTGCCTTGTCCTGGTCGGCGACCGGGATGTCGATGTGGGTGATGTCTCCGTGGGGCATGACGGGCCCCCTTCTGCGTGGGTGGCATGGAGGACCCATCCACGCTATGCCCGTGCGTCCGCCCGCGATACCCCCCGACGGGATCGGAGGGGCATCAGTAGCGCCACGTCCCACTGGCGGCGTCGTACTTCTTGCGCAGTCCGCCGTCGCCGTCCGCGATCAGCTGCTGCGCCGCGCCCAGGCTGAGGTAGGGATGGTCCCAATGCACCTCGGGATATTCCTGCGGGTAGATCGCGTCCGAGCCGACGCGGAACTGCACCGGTCCGCCGGCCTCGCCCTCCAGGTAGACCACGTCACCTTCCCGCAGGGTGCCCCAGTCCGGGGTGTTGTCGGTCATGACCCGATGATCTCACCGGGCTCGGCCCGCTCGGCGGTGTAGGCGTCGATCTCGGCCAGCAGCCGGCGCCGTAGGTCGGCGGGCGCGAACGAGACCTCGACGGCCACCCGAGCCAGGCCGGCCACTCCGGACGGTCCGAGCCCGAGCAGGTCGGCCGCGACCTGGTACTCGCGGTTGAGCGTGGTGGAGAACATCGGCGGATCGTCGGAGTTGATGGTCACGACCACGCCCGCCTCGACGAACCTCGGCAGCGGGTGGGTCTGGAGGCTGTCCACCGCCCGGGTGGCCACGTTGGAGGACGGGCACACCTCCAGCGCGATCCCGGTCGTGGCCAGGTGCGCCAGCAGCCGCGGGTCGGACGCGGCCGAGGTGCCGTGCCCGATCCGCTCCGCGCCGAGCTCGTCCAGCGCATCCCAGATCGTGCCCGGCCCGGTGGTCTCGCCGGCGTGCGGCAGGGAGTGCAGCCCGGCGGCCCGGGCGGCCGCGAAGTGCGGAGCGAACTGCGGACGCGGTACGCCGACCTCCGGCCCGCCGAGCCCGAACCCGATCAGCGCCTGCGACCCGTGGTCGAGCGCGTAGCGGAGCGTCGCGTCGCCGGCCGGCACGCCGAGCTCGCCCGGGATGTCGTAGATCCAGCGCAGCACGACGCCGAGCTCGCGCTCCGCGGCGACGCGTGCGTCCTCGATCGCCTCGGTGTAGGCCTCGATGGCGATGCCGCGCACCACCGAGGTGTGCGGCGTACAGGTCAGCTCGGCGTAGCGCACCTGCTGGTCGGCCAGCTCGCGGGCGACCTCATAGGTGAGGTAGCGGATGTCCTCCGGCGTACGGATCAGGTCGACCACGGCGAGGTAGACCTCGATGAAGTGGGCGAAGTCACGGAAGGTGAAGAAGTCGCGCAGCGCGTCGGGATCGCTCGGTACGGCGCCCGGGTGCCGGGCGGCGAGCTCGGCGACGATGCGGGGCGAGGCCGACCCGACATGGTGCACGTGCAGCTCGGCCTTGGGCAGGCCGGCGACGAAGGCGGCCAGGCGGGACTCGGTCACGACGCCGATGTCACCACATCGGGGCCATCAGCGCCACAACAGCAGGTAGTAGGCGATCAGCGGGATGACCAGCGCGCCGGCCAGCCACGGCGTCAGCAGGCTGCGCCTGTTGATCAGCCGCACCGCACCGATCGCCAGCACCCCGAGCAGCACGGAGATGACGAACAGCCCCTGCCGCGCTCCCCCCTTGTCGGCGCCGGTCGCCCCCAGGGCGGCCATCGCCAGGGAGTGCAGCAGCACCACCGAGCACACCAGCGAGGACAGCACGTAGCGCCGTACCTGTTCGATCTGCACTCGGTGAGGATATCCACGCGTCGGGCGGTCTCCCCGCGGGCCGACCGGCCCGCGGGGAGGCGGCTCAGGAGACGGCCTTGACCAGGTTCTTCCCGAGTGCCGTCGAGTCGCTGCCGCTGTTGTACTGCTTGCCGTTGAGATAGACGGTCGGCGTCCCGGTGACGCCGGCCTCGTTGAGCGCCTCGTTGGTCACGCCCTTGACCCAGTCGGACTCGCTGCTGGTGTCGAGGATGTCCTTGCTCACCTCACTGCGCTTGGCCCCGGCCTTGACCGCCAGGTCGACCAGATCA
>NZ_JASGET010000071.1:0-6180 GCF_047606145.1 Nocardioides sp.
CCGCGGTGGCGGCGTCGACCGGCGGCGCGGCCACGTGCCGCCGGGGAAGCAGCGTGCCCGCGAGCACTGCCGCCAGGGCCAGCAGAGACCCGGAGACGACGAAGCCGCGCGCGTAGCCGGCGGTGAGGGCGGCGGCCGGGCTGCCGGAGTGATGGCGGGTCACGCCTCCGGCGATGGTGACCAGGACGGCGAGGCCGATGCTGCCGCCGATCTGGCGCGAGGCGTTGAGGATGCCGGAGGCCAGTCCCGCCTCGTGTGCGGCGATGCCGGCGGTGGCGGCGGCGGTGTTGGCGACCAGGCAGGCGCCGAGCCCGCCGCTGGCGACCAGTGAGGGGCCGAGGATGTCACCGACGAAGCTGCCGCCGGGGCTGATGGCGCCGAACCAGGCGACGCCGACGGCCGCCAGGGCGAGCCCGACCGTGACCGGCCACCACGGGCCGCGTTCGCGAGAGATCCGGGCGCCCAGGATGGATCCGACGACGGTGCCGAGGCTGAACGGGACGAACGAGAGCCCGGTCTGGATCGGGGAGTAGCCGAGCACGTTCTGGAGGTAGAGCGAGGCGAAGTAGAAGGCACCGAACTGGGCCAGCGCGATCAGGAAGACCACGGCCGAGGAGACCGCGACGGTGCGCGTGGCCAGCAGGCCGAGCCGGACCAGGGGCTCCCGGACCCGGGACTCGACGGCGAGGAAGGCGAGGGCCAGCGCGGCGGCCGCGACCAGGAGCCCGATCGTGGAGGCGGAGCCCCACGGGTGGGTGTCGGTGCGGACCACGGCATAGACCAGGAGGGTGGTGGCCGCGGTGATCAGGAGGGCGCCGGCCAGGTCGAGCCTGGGACGCGCTCGGGGGACGTCGCGGACGGCGGCGAGCGTCAGCGGCACCGCGACGGCGGCGATGGGCATGTTGACGAACAGCACCCAGCGCCAGTCGAGCCACTCGGTCAGCACGCCGCCCAGCAGGACGCCCACCGCGCCGCCCATGCCGGCCACCGCGCCCCAGATGCCGACCGCGCGGTGCCGGGCCGGGCCCTCGGGGAAGGTGGTGGTGATGATGGTCAGACTGACCGGCAGCAGCAGTGCCCCCGCCACTCCCTGCAGCGCGCGGGCGCCGATCAGCTCGCCGGGGTTCTGCGCCAACCCGCCGGCCAGCGAGGTGAGCGCGAACAGGATCAGGCCGGTCAGCGCGGCCTTGCGTTGCCCGATCAGGTCGGCGAGGCGTCCGCCGAGCAGCAACAGCCCGCCGAAGGTGATGGTGTAGGCGTTGACCACCCAGGGCAGGTCCGCGGGCGCGAAGCCGAGCGAGGTGCGGATGGAGGGCAGCGCGACGTTGACCACCGTGACGTCCAGCACGACCATCAACTGGGTCAGACACACCACCGTCAGCACCAGGCCGGGGTGGGCGCTCTTGTTCTCGTCGACGGTGGTGGTCATCGGGGGCTTCCCTCTCTTGGACAACGTACAAAAAGGTAAGGCTTACCTAACAAATCGTCAAGAGTCGGTCGTCTCCCGAGCCCCTCCGAGGCGGCGCGGGCCTCGGCGCGAGACCTCGTGTGGCACCGTTGTCCAGGTGGTCGGACGTCGAGCTCCCGTCACCCGAGAGCGCGTGGTCGATGCCGCGCTGGCGTTGACGCGAGAGCGGGGGATCGACGGCTGGAGCCTGCGCGACCTGGCGGCCGAGCTGCGGACCTGGCCGAACGGCATCGCGCATCACGTGGGGACCCGGGAGCAGGTCTGTCAGGGGGTCGTCGACGCGGTCGTCCGCCAGATGACCAATCCGCCGGCCGAGCTGGGTTGGCGGGAGTGGTTCCGCACGTTCCTGGGTCAGGGCCGCGAGGTGCTGCGTCGCTACCCGGGCGTCGCGCGTCGGCTGTGCCGGGACGGTCCGGCGGTTCCGGCGGCCATGCCGATCATGGAGCGCGGCGTCGGCCTGCTCGTCGAGGCCGGGTTCGGCTCGGACGCGCTGCGCGCCTACTCGGTGCTGCTCGACTCCGCCGTCCTGCTCGTCGCTCTGGCCGACGATCGCCGGGCTGCCGGTGGTGAGCTGGGGGCGGCGGCCGACCGACTCCGCGACGTGGTCCCCGATCGTGCGGCGGCGCCGGCGTGGGACGCCGTACACGGCTATCTCGCCGAATGGCGGGCGGATGCCGACGGCGCGTTCGACGCGCTGTTCGACTACACCGTCGACACCGTCCTGGCCGGGCTGCGACCCCCGCCGGCCGCCAGGCCTCGGTGATCCGACCGGACGCCGTCGGCCGCGCCACGACACGCCCGGGATCACCGTCGGGCTCGGATCCGTGCCGGGTTGCACTCCGCGCGCCTGGCGCATGCGTGCGCGCACTCGGGCGAGGTCGCGGGGGCGGGGCTATGCACGACATTCAATTAAGTCGAGTAAGTTTATTGACTATCCTGGAATGAACGAGCCCCGTGACGCATCCCAGGAGACACCCATGGCCTTCGAGTTCCTCTGGTACATCCCCAACACCGTCGAGCCCGGTCACCGTGGCGACACCACCGTCGAGCGGTGGGGCACGCTCGACTTCAGCACCGAGCAGGCCCTGCTGTGCGAGCAGCACGGGTGGGGCGGCGCGTTGATCGGGACCGGCTGGGGTCGCCCGGACACGTTCACGGTGGCGGCCTCGATCGCGGCGCGCACCACCACCTTCAGCCCGCTGGTGGCGATCCGGCCCGGCTACTGGCAGCCGGCGCACTTCGCCAGCTCGGCGGCGACCCTGGACCAGCTCAGTGGCGGCAGGCTCAAGATCAACGTCGTCAGCGGTCAGGACGATCTGGCGGCGTACGGCGACCATGAGGGCGACCAGGCCGAGCGCTACGCCCGGACCAAGGAGTTCATGCGGATCGCGCGCCGGCTGTGGACCGAGGACGAGGTCACCTTCGCCGGAGAGCACTTCGCGGTCACCGGCTCCCACCTCTCGCCGCGGCCCCATCAACCGGGCGGGCCCCGGCTGTACTTCGGCGGTGCCTCGGCGGCCGCCGAGCGGGTCGCGGCCACCGAGGCGGACGTCCAGCTCTTCTGGGGTGAGCCGCTGGCCGGAATAGCCGAGCGCATCGACCGGCTCACCCGACTCAGCGTCGATCTCGACCGCGACCTCGCCCCGCTGGAGTTCGGCCTGCGGATCACGACCCTGGTCCGCGAGACCACCGACCAGGCCTGGCACGACGCCGAGGCGCGGGTCGCGCGGATGGCGCACGCCGCCGGAGACGTCGCCGGTCGCCGGGCGGAGCGCCACCGCGGACCCGCGGTCGGTCAGCAGCGACTGCTCGACCTCGCCGCTCGAGGCGACGTGCTCGACTCCTGCCTGTACACCGCCCCGGGACGGTACGGCGGCGGTGGCGCCGGCACCACCTGGCTGGTCGGGTCGCCCACCGACGTGGCCGCGGCGCTGCGTCGGTACGCCGACCTCGGTGTCACCCACTTCGTCCTCTCCGACACGCCGTACAAGCAAGAGATCGCGCGGGTCGGCGACTCCCTGATCGGGCTCCTGCGCGAGCCGGTCGCGATCTAGGCCTCGCGGAGCCGTGACCTCCTCGCCGTGGAGCGGAGTGCGCACCCGCCGGTCCGATCTCGATGTCCGTCGCAGCCGCAAGGCCGCGCGGTCGGTCAACGCGGTCCTGGCCGCCGTGCTGGACCGTGGTCCGGTCGCCCGCAGCAACGTGGCACGTCTGACCGGCCTCTCGCCGGCCTCGGTCAGCATGGCCGGCGCCCAGCTGATCGGGGCCGGCCTGCTGCGGGAGGCCCCCGAGGCCGCCGATCCGCCGGGGATCGGCAGACCGCACGTGCCGTTGGAGATCGACACCGAGCGGATCGCGGTGGTGGGCGCCCACATCGCGGTCGGGTCGATCCGGGTCGGCCTGCTCGATCTGCGGGGCCGGGTGATCGCCCAGCGTCGCCTGCGTCACCGGGACGGCTCGCCGCAGGCGATCCTGGGAGACATCGCCGCCCTGACTCGGGAGCTGGTGGCCGGGCACGGTGATCGTCGGGTGCTCGGTCTCGGCGTCGCAACCGGTGGCTGGGTGGATCCGGGCGCCGGCGTGGTCGTCGAGCACGCCCGCCTCGGCTGGCGCGACGTGCCGGTGGCCTCGCGACTGGCGACCTCGACCGGGATGGCGGTCGGCGTCGACAGTCATGCCCGGGCGCTGCTGTGTGCCGAGCGTTGGCTCGGCAGCCATCCCGAGCGTGTCCGCGCGAGCGTGGTCCATCTCTTCGTCGGGGGAGTGGTCGACGTGGCGTTCGGCGTACGGGGCAGGGTGCAGCAGGGACCGCGCTCGGCCGCGGGCACGGTCTCGCATCTGCCTGTCGAGGGCAGCACGGCGACCTGCCCCTGTGGTCGCGTCGGCTGCCTGGAGGCGACCGTCTCCTCGGGGGCGGTCGCCGAGGAGGCCCATCGGCGGGGGTTGATCGCCTCGCCGGCGTACGACGACCTGATGGCGGCGGCGGATCGGGGCGACCCCGAGATCGCGGCGATGCTGCGCGCCCGCGCCCGCCAGGTCGGCCGGGCGTCCGCGGTCCTGCTCGATCTCTTCGACCCGGACATCTTGATGGTCACCGCTCGGGGACTGGCCGAACGGCACGACTGCATGGACCAGCTGCGCGCCGAGGTGGCGCGAAGGTCGCTCACGCGGGCGGATCCCGGGGTCTCGGTGGCCGGCTCGAGCTTTCCGCGGTCCTATCTGCTGGTGGCCGGTGGCGCGGTCGTCCTGGAGCGCGTGCTCGCGGCCCCGCTGCGCGTCAGCGCGGCGGTCCCCCGCGCGTCCTGACCCCGGCCGATGGCGGGTTCGTTATTTAAGTTCCGTGCAAGGTTGTCTTGTAACTCTAGTTACTTACTATTAATTAGTGACTCATGGTTGGGACGCTGTCCCTGTTCCTCACCACCGTCGCACTCCGTGCCCCGCGATGAAAGGTCCCCGATGACCATCGACCACCATCGCTCGCCCGTTGGGCGAGCGCGAGTGTCAGTCTCCTCCGCCGAGACCGGGAGCGCCGCGAACGCGGCGGGTGGGCGCCGGACCCGCTCCTGGATCGCCGTCCCGGCACTCGCCGCGCTCGTGCTTCCGGGTGTGGCGGCCTGCGGTTCGAGCGGATCCGATGGTGCGCAACTCGCGCTGACGGCGGCGCTGCCCGACAAGGTCCCGTCCGGCACCGTGCTTCGCCTCGGCGATCCGTCGGTCCAGGCCGCGCTGAAGGCATCCGGTCTGCAGCAGGAGCTCGACGACCAGGGGGTGGACATCCAGTACGCCAACCTGAGCGGTGGCCCGGAGACGATCGAGGCCTTCCGCGCCGACAAGCTCGACTGCGGGTCCGTCGCCGACATCCCGTCGCTGTTCGCCGCCTGGACCGGTACGTCGACGAAGATCGTCTTCGAATCGGTGACCATCGACCCGCTCAAGCACCCGATCTACCAGCTCGGGATCGCGCCGGGGGTCTCGGTGCGCAGGCTTGCGGATCTCAAGGGCAAGAAGATCGCCTACAGCCCCGGACAGGCCCAGGGGGCGCTCGTCCTGAGGGTGCTGAAGCAGGCCGGGCTCACCAAGGACGACGTGAAGCTCGTCGAGATGACCAGCACCGAGGACTCCTATGTCACGGCACTGGGCAGCAAGGCCGTCGACGTCGCTCCGCTCGGTGGCGCGTTGATACCGGAGTACGCCGCCAAGTACCCCGGCGGGTCCACGATCTACACCGGCATTCGCGACGACGCCTCCACGCTCTACTGCCTGACCAGCTCGGTCCAGGACGCCGGCAAGGCCGCCGCGCTGAAGAAGTACGTCGTCGCCCGGACCAAGGCGCTGCTGTGGGAGAACGCGCACCCCGATGAGTACGCCAAGGCCTACTACCAGGATGTCGAGGGGCTCGACGAGGCCGACGCCAAGACGACACTCGAGCAGGACGGCACGCGTGGGATCCCGGCGAACTGGGACAACGCGATCGACCGTCTCCAGGAGACGGCCGACCTGCTCTCGACCGAGCAGGGTCACGACAAGCTCGACGTCGCCACCATCGTCGACCGCCGGTTCGAGAAGATCGAGGCCAAGGCGGCAGCTGGCGACGTCGTGAGAGGAGACGCCTCATGACCGCCACCACCGCCACCGAACTCGGCGCGACCGGCGTCGCGGCGCCGGCCGGCACCGGCACCACCGCGGACCGACGGCCGCTGCGGCGGCGCCTC
>NZ_JASGET010000072.1:0-32039 GCF_047606145.1 Nocardioides sp.
GGACTCGGCGCAGGTGGGCGCGGGCGGCGCGCAACCTGACCTCGGCGCGGCCGAGCGCGCGGTTGGCCCGGCGCAGCGCGGCGCTCGACTCCTCGAGATCGCCGCGCACCTGCCGCTGCTCCCGCCGGACCTGGCTGTGCCGGTGCTCGAGGTGACCGCGCCCGTCCCGCGCGTCGGCGGACGGCGACGTCACGACGCCCGTGACGAAGCCGGTGCCGACCAGCACCGCGGCGGCGAGCAGCGCCGCGGTGAGAGCGGATGGACGCACCGGGACTCCGTAGCAGCAGACTCGATCGGATCCCCGGTGACGCTACGCGAGCACGCTCAGACTTTGAGGTATTTCCGAGTCAGCAGGAGTGTCGGCACCAGGGTCAACACGATGCCCAGGATCGCGATCAGCACGACCGTCGACCCGTACTCGTGCCAACCGACCCATTCGGTCACGCCGCTGCCGTCCAGCCCGCGCTTGACACCGAGCCACATCACCAGCGCCAGGGTGCCGGCGGCGAACAGCACCCCGAGGACGGCGGTGACCAGCGCCTCCAGCAGGAACGGCAGCGCGATATAGACGGTCGAGGCGCCGACCAGCCGCATGATCGCGATCTCCCGACGCCGGGCGGCGGCCGCGAGTCGGATGGTGTTGGCCACCAGCAACAGGGCAGCGACGATCAGCACCAGCGCGGCCACCAGCGCGGCCACCTGGATGCCGTCGACGGCGTTGAGGATCGGTCCGGTGATCTCGTGCATGTCCTTGACCGATTGCACGCCGTCCAGGCCACTGACCGACTCGATGATGACGCTCGCCTTGTGTGGATCGGTCATCGTCACCCAGTAGGCGGCATGCATGTCGGAGGCGGTGATCACCGCATCCGGCCCGGAGAGGAGCTTGTCGCTGGAGTCCGGCTCCTGCATCTTGAGACGCTGCAGCTCCTGCTCCTGGCTGGAGAAGTCGATCGACTTGACGTACTCGTTCTTCTTCAGGGTGTCGGCGATGACCTTGCGCTGGGCCTGGTCGACCGCACCGGTGCAACTCGCGTTCTGATCGGTCTTGCCGTTGCACAGGTAGACGGTCAGCTGGAGCTGATTCCCCCACGCCTCCTCGGCGAGGTGGGCCTGCTGTCGCAGCAACAAGCCCACGCCGGCCAGGGTGAGCGAGACCAGCAGGGTGAGCACCACCGCGAGATGCATGGAGAGATTGCGGCGCAGCCCCTGGCGGAGCTCGGTGAAGACATAACGCAACTGCATGGATGGTCGGCTTTCTGCTTCGGTGCCGGCGGTCGATCAGGCGCCGTACACGCCCTGGGACTGGTCACGGACGACCCGGCCGCTGTCGAGCTCGATGACGCGCTTGCGCATCTGGTCGACGATGCCGGCATCGTGGGTGGCCATCACCACGGTGGCTCCGGTGCGGTTGATCCGGTCCAGGATGTTCATGATCCCGATCGAGGTCGCCGGGTCGAGGTTGCCGGTGGGCTCGTCGGCGATCAGGATCATCGGCCGGTTCACGAAGGCCCGGGCGATGGCCACCCGCTGCTGCTCACCGCCGGAGAGCTCGTCGGTCATCCGGTCGGCCTTGCCCTCCAGGCCCACCATCTCCAGGGTCTCCGGGACCCGATCGGCGATCTCGACCCGGGAGTGACCGGTCACCTGCATCGCGAAGGCGACGTTCTCGGCGACGGTCTTGTTGCTCAGCAGCCGGAAGTCCTGGAAGACGGTGCCGATCTGGCGACGCAGGCCGGGCACCTTCCAGCCGGCGAGCCGGTTGATCTCCTTGCCCGCGACGTAGACCCTGCCCTCGGTCGGGCGGGTCTCACGCAGGATGAGGCGCAGGGCCGTCGACTTCCCCGACCCCGACTGGCCGACCAGGAAGACGAACTCGCCCTTCTCGACGTCGACCGAGACCTGCTGCAGCGCAGGCCGGGCCGTGCCGGGGTAGGTCTTGGTGACCTTCTCGAAGCGAATCACTGTCAGGAGGGTAGTCGACACCTGGGCACGTACCCTCTTCCGCGTGAGTCTTCCGCTCCGCGCCCGCGCCCTGGTCAGCCTCGCCGTCGCGCTCGTCCTCACCGCGGCCGGCGTCGGGCTCGGCGTCGTGCTGCACTCGAGCACGCCGAAGAAGAGCGCCACGCCCACGCCCGAGGACCTCGCCGAGGTCGACACCAGCACCCTGGTGGTGCAACGTGCGAACTTCTGCTCGGGCGTCTCCGACGACGCGGTGAGCACGGCGCTGGGCGGGGTCGCCACCGACGCCACCTCCTACGACGACGGAGACAAGGTCCGGCTCAGCGCCGAGGTCAAGGACATCGTCCAGGAGTACGGCTGCACCTGGAGCGGACCGCGGAAGACCGAGGCGAAGGCCTGGGTGTTCGCTCCCCCGGTGACCCGGGGCTGGGCGACGTCGCTGGCCAAGAACGTCCCCGACGGCTGCGAGCAGCTGACCGGGCCGGCGTACGGCGACCCGAGCGTGACCTACCAGTGCACGACCCGCAAGCGGGTGACGGTCTCGCTGCGTGGCCTGTTCGGCGACGCCTGGCTCTCCTGCGACCTGACCGGCACCCGTGGCGAGGAGGTGGACCGGGTGGCGGCCAGGGCACGCCAGTTCTGTCTGGCGGCGGCGGTCGCCGCGACCTGAGCCGGGCCCTCCGCCGCACGCCGCTGAGTCGGGCACCGCGACCCGCCGAGAAGGAGGGCAGAAGGTCGGGACACGCTCGGCGTGGCGGTTCTCTTTCCCGGCTCTTTTGTCTAGTATGTTTGTTGACTTACTAACCAAGGAGTCGGCATGGAGCCCAGTCACCCCGCTCGCCCCGAGCTCGCGCACCCCAGTCATCACCCCACCTACGACCCGGCCGACAGCGTCGTCCGGGTCCGTGATCTGCACCGCAGCTTCACCCCCACCGGCGGCGTCCTGGCCGGCCTCGACCTCGATCTGCGAGCCGGCGAGGTGGTCTGCCTGACCGGTCGCCGCGGCAGCGGCAAGAGCACCCTGCTGCGCGCGCTCGCGCGGCTCGATCGCGACGTGGTCGGCAGCGGGACGCTGCGGCTCCCCGAGGTGATCACCGTGCTCGACGCCGACCCGGCCCTGCTCGGCTGGCGGCGGGTGCTCGACAACATCACCACCGGACTCGGCACCTTCGACGCGCTGCGGCGCGGTCGCCGAGCGCTCGCGGAGGTCGGACTCGCCGCGCGCGAGCTGGCCTGGCCCGACGACCTCGACGACGCCGATCGGCACCGGGTCGCACTCGCCCGCACCACCGCTTCGGGCACCGAGCTGCTGCTCGCCGATGAGCCCTACCGTGGGCTGGACGCGTTCGGTCAGGGTGAGCTGCATCGGCTGCTGCGCCGAGCCGCCGTGACCCACCAGATGGCCGTGCTGCTGGTCACCGGCGACGTGCACGAGGCGATCACGCTCGCCGATCGGATCATCACCCTGCGCGACGGCCGCATCCATCACGATCTGCGGGTACGCGGGCGTGAGGACCGGGCTCCGGTCGGTGAGGCCTACGCCGGGATCCGGACACTGCTGGAGGCAGAGCTCGGGCTGCGCGCCGGCCCGGTCGGCGTACCGACCACGGCGGAGCCGGTCGCCCGCCGGGAGACGGCCTGAGCTCCCCCACCTCGCGTGCCGCTGAGGTTGGGCACCGTCGACACGCCGAGAGACGGGTCGAGCGGTGCACAAGGTCAGGGGCCGAGCCCCGGGACGCGGCGGTGCTGCCGGCTCAGTTCTGCCCGGCTCAGTTCTGCTCGGCCTTGTCGGCCCCTCGCCGCCAGCGGATGCCCGCCTCCAGGAATCCGTCGATCTCGCCGTCGAAGACCGCCTGCGGGTTGCCGGTCTCGTAGCCGGTGCGCAGGTCCTTGACGATCTGGTACGGGTTGAGCACGTAGTTGCGCATCTGGTCGCCCCAGCTGGCCGCGACGTCACCCTTGAGGTCGCGGAGATGGGCCTCCTCCTCGGCCTTCTTCAGGGCGAGCAGCTTGGCCTTGAGGACGATCATCGCCGCGGCCTTGTTCTGCAGCTGCGACTTCTCGTTCTGGCACGAGACGACCACGCCGGTGGGCAGGTGGGTCAGCCGCACCGCGGAGTCGGTGGTGTTGACCGACTGACCGCCCGGGCCCGACGAACGGTAGACGTCGACCTTGATGTCGTTCTCGTCGATCTCGATCTCGTCGGTCTGCTCGAGGACCGGCACCACCTCCACGGCGGCGAACGACGTCTGCCGCCGGCCCTGGTTGTCGAACGGGCTGATCCGCACCAGCCGGTGGGTGCCGGCCTCGACGGACAGGGTGCCGTAGGCGTACGGCGCGTGGATCGCGAAGGTGGCGCTCTTCAGCCCGGCCTCCTCGGCGTAGGAGGTGTCGAAGACCTCCACCGGGTACTTGTTCCGTTCCGCCCAGCGGACGTACATCCGCATCAGCATCTCGGCGAAGTCGGCCGCGTCCACTCCGCCCGCGCCGGAGCGGATGGTCACCAGGGCCTCACGGGCGTCGTACTCACCGCTGAGCAGGGTGCGCACCTCGAGCGCCTCGATGGCCTTCTGCAACCGGCCGAGCTCGCCGTCGGCCTCGGCGAGGGAATCGGCGTCGGCCTCCTCGGTGGCGAGCTCGACCATGATGCCGAGGTCCTCGACCCGGCCGTTGAGCTGCTCGAACCGCTCGAGCTCGCCCTGCAGCATGGAGAGCCGGCCGGTCACGCGCTGGGCGTTCTCCTGGTCGTCCCACAGGTCGGGTGCGGCCACCTGCTGCTCCAGATCGGCGACCTCGGACCTCATCGTCGCGGTGTCGAGGACCTGCTCGATGGTGTTGAGGGTCGCCTGGAGGTGCTTGATCTCGGTGTCGTAGTCGGGGCCTGCCACGAGGATCAAGGTTACTTGACGGCGAGCGCGGCGGGTGATTCGCCGAGAGCGCGGTCGAGGTCGCTCAGCCCACGCCAGCCCGCGTCAGCTCGTGTCCAGGGTCACCGAGGCGGTCCCGGTGGCGCCGACCCGCGTGCTGCCGGCCGCGCCGGGGAAGCGAAGCGGAAGCGCGACACGCGAGCTGAGCTCGACCTCGACCTCACGCGTGCCGGCGCGCACCCGGACCGCGCCGAGCCGCAGACCCGGGTAGCGGCCGTAGGCACCGGTACGACGCAGATAGTCGGCGACCGCGCGCCGAGCGGTCGCCGAGGTGAGCCGGAGCCGGTCCCCGCGCGCGAGACCGCCGTCGTACAGCTCGCTGCCCGAGGCGCCGAGGTCGGCGGCGGTCAGCGCCGCACCGTCGGCGAGGGTGTCGAGACTCTGCCGGCGCAGGTAGGCGGCGCTGACGTCGACCACCACCGCGACCAGCAGGGCCAGCACCACCACGAATCCGACGATCAACGGGATCGTCGAGCCCCGTTCCCCGGTCGGGTCCCCGGTCGCGCCGCCGTCAGTCGACACCGGTGATCTCCTGATACCGGCCCACCGGAAGGGTGTGGGTGGCGTCGACCCGCAGCGATCCGGCGCGGCCACCGAGCAGGTCGGGCAGCAGCGGCAGCCTGACCCGCGCCTCGATCCGGACCCGCACCACCGAGGTGCCGCTGTGGCACTGATGAGGGTACGGCGAACAGCTGACCCGCACGGTGAACGACTGGGCGCCGATGCCCTGGTCACGGAAGACCTGGCGAGCCGCGTCCCGGGCGCGCGCGGCGCCGAGCGCGTCGGTGGGGGCGAGCACATAGGCCCGGCCGGCCGCGCGGGCCGCACCGCTGGTGGCGAACGCGCCACGCTGGGCGGTGAAGACCGAGAGCACCACCCAGATCAGCGGCACCAGCAGGATGATCCCCACCCAGGCGAACTCGATCAGCGCGCTGCCGCGGTCGTCGCGGCGCGGATCCCGCCGCCTCCGGTCCGGTCGCTCGGCGAGCCGCGGTCTCATCGCTGCTCCCGGACGGCGTGTGCGGCGACCGTGAAGGAGACTCCGGGGCCACCGATCCCGAGCGCCGGGACATGGGCGCTGATCCGGACCTCCACGGCGGGCGCGCCGTCGATGCTGGCGGGCAGCGACCGGATCTCGCCGGCGTACCTCCCGGAGAGCACCCCGGCCACCTGGCTGCGCGCCCGGGCCGAGCCGTCTCCCGGGCGATGCCCCAGGGTCGCCGCGTACCGGGCGCCCTCGGACGCGGCCGAGGCGAGGGTGTTGCGGACGTAGAGCACTAGCCCGAGCTGCAGGACGCCGAGCACCAGGGGCAGCAGCAACATGGTCACCAGGACGAAGTCGACGACCGCCGCGGCGCGGTCGTCGCGAGCTCGGACCGCCGCGGGCCGAGACCGACGGCGCACCTATTTCACCGTGTTCAAGGCGGTGCGCAGCATGTCCTTCAGCGCGGGTCGGGCGATCGCCAACAGGCCGGCGCAGATGAGCGCCGTCATCAGCGTGACCATCACCCACCCCGGCACGTCGCCGCGCTCGTCGCGCCGCCGGCCGACGCGTCCCTCCCCGAGGTCGGCGAGACCGAGCGCCAGCGCATGCTCGAGTCGGATCCAGGCCAGATACAGAGGTTCCACGAGTGCTTCCTTTCCGAGAGCCACGAGTGTGTGTCGGTTGCCGGGCGGGCGCGCTAGGCGGTGGAGAGGCTGAGGCCGAGGAAGCCCGGCCACATCGCGAAGACCACCACCGTGGGCAGGACGAGAAAGACGATCGGGATCATCATCGCCACCTCCTTGCGGGCCGCGACCTCGATCAGCTCGCGGCGACCCGCCTCGCGGACGTCGGCGGCCTGGGCATGCAGCACCTCGGCCAGCGGCGTGCCGCGCTCGACGGCGATCGCGATGGCGTTGGCGAAGCGCGCCACCGGTGCCAGCCCGGTGCGGGCGGCGAGCGCGTCGAAGGCGTCCTGGACCGGCAGCCCGGTCCGGACCTCGGCGAGCAGCCGCGCCAGCTCGCGACTGAGCTCGCCGCGACTGCGGGCGACGACGCGGTCGAGGGCGGGGACGGGACCCTCTCCGGCGGCGACGGAGAGGGCGAGGAGCTCCGCGACGGTGGGCAGCTCGGCCATCATCACCCGCTCGCGCCGGGCCACCTGGCCGGTCAACCGGGAGTCACGGCAGATCACACCGACGCCGAACCCACCGCACGCGAGCAGCAGCGAGGCCAGCGGGCTGCCGGCCCCCTGGAGCTGCCGGACCAGACCGAAGGCGGCCACGACGGCGAATCCGGCGACCCCCCATTGCACCTGCTCGATCCGGAACTCATGCACCGTCGTGGTCGCCCCCAGCCGGTCCATCCGGCGCTGGATCGAGGCCGACCCGCCGAGCAGCCGCTCGATCACCCCGGCGGCCCATCGAAGCGGCGGACCGACGAGGTCACCGTCCGAGCGCCGTACCGCCGGGCTGGTCCCGATCGGCAGGTCGCGCAGGTAGGCGAGCACCCGGACCGCCAGCTGCGGCCGACGGATCGCCCGGATCCGGGCGAGCACCCACAGCAGTCCGCCGGCGGTGACCCCGCCGAGGACGGCTCCCCAGGTGGTCGCGGTCATCGCGGTGCCTCGCCGGCGTCCAGGATCCGGCGCTCGGTCGGCAGGCGGCCGATCCGCATCATCAGCCGATAGGCGACCACACAGACGACCGCGCCGAACAACAGCACCATCGAGCCCTGCGGCGAGGCGTAGCGGTGGATCACCTCCGGCTGGAAGCAGAGGACGGCCAGCACGATCCACGGGGCGGCGACCGCCAGCCTGGCCCCGTTGGTGGTCCAGGCCTGCCGGGACTCGAGCTCGCCCCGGGTGCGCAGGTCCTCCCTGAGGTAGGCCGACAGGTTGCGCAGCAGTCGGCCGAGCTCACCGCCGCCGACCTCCCGAGCGACCCGCAAACCCTCGACGACCCGATCGCCGACCGGATCCGCGAGATGCTCCTTGAGCCGGTCCAACGACTCACCGAAACGACCGGAGAGGGAGAAGTCGGCGGCGAATCGAGCGAACGCCGGCTGCAGTGGAACCGGACCGCGCATCGCCAGCGCCGCGACCGCCTCGGGCAGGCCCATGCCGGCGCGTACCGCGGAGGCCAGGTTGTCGATCGCCTCCGGCCACACCTCGGCCAGCTCGCGTTGCCTACGGCGGGCGCGAGCGCGCACCACCGTCGCCGGCAGCCAGCCGACACCGAGGCCTGCGACGACCGCCACCGGCGGCGTACGCGTGGCGGCCTGGACCACCATGGCGGCCAGCAGACCGCAGCTCAGCGAGCCGGCGAGGAACGCCGTCGGCGAGACCGCGCCGAGGCCCGCGGAGGCGAGCAGCGCCGTGGTCCTGCCGGCCGGCCGTCCGGTACGACGCGGGGCGCGCGGCGAGGCGAACGCGGACCAGACCAGCAGCAGTCCGAGCCCGACGCCGAGCCCCACCAGCGCTCCCATCTCAGCCCTCCTGCCCGAGGATGCGCTGCACGTCGAGTCCGAGCCGAGCGAAGCGCTCCGGCCGCGGCGGCAGCCCCGTCCCGCGGCGCAGCTCCCCGCCGACCCGCTCGAAGACCGTGCTGGTCTCGATCACGTCGTTCTCGGTGCGGCCCGGGACCGCGACGATCTCCTGCACCCGGCGCACCCCTCGCTCGTCGATGCCGAGGTGGACGACCAGGTCCACGCACATGGCCACCGTCGGCACCACGAACCGTGCCGAGATGTTCTCCCCGGCGAGCAGCGGCAGGGTGCACAGCTTCAGCAACGCCTCGCGCGCGCTGTTCGCGTGCAGGGTGGCCAGCCCGGGCAGCCCGGCGTTGAGCGCGAGCAGCAGGTCGAGGGCCTCTTCGGCACGGACCTCACCGACGATGATGCGGGAGGGTCGCATCCGCAGGCTCTCCTTGACCAGATCGCGCAGTCGGATCTCGCCGGTCCCCTCCAGACCGGCCTGCCGGGTCTGCATCGGCACCCAGTCGGGATGGGCGAAGCGCAGCTCGAACACCTCCTCGCAGGAGATCACCCGGTCGCCGCCGGGGATGGCCGCGGCCAGCGTGTTGAGCACGGTGGTCTTCCCCGCCTGGGTGGCCCCGGCGACGACGATGTTCAGGCCGGCGCGGACGCTCGCCTCCAGGAACGCCGCCGCCGGCGCGTGCAGGCTGCCGAGCTCGACCAGGTCGCCGAGCCGCGCCGCGCGCAGGGAGAACTTGCGGATGTTGACGGCGCTGAAGCCGCGCGTGATCCCGTCCAGTACGACGTGCAGCCGATGCCCCTGCGGCAGCATCGCGTCGACGAACGGCGTGGTCCGGTCCAGCCGGCGTCCGCTGGCCTTGAGCATCCGCTCGACCAGCTCCTCGACCTGGGCCGCGGTGAGCATCACGTTGGTCAGCTCATGTCGCCCCTGGCGGGCCACGAAGACCCGGTTCGGATCGTTGATCCACACCTCCTCGACGCCGGGATCGTCGAGGAGGGGCTGCAGCGGTCCGAACCCGGAGACGCGCGCGACCAGCTCCCCCACCGTGCCGTCGGGATCCGCCAGGGCCGCGACCGCACCGGTCAGGCTGCGCTCGTCATGGGCCCGGACCACGCCCTCGGCGATGCGCCGGACGATGCCGGCGTCACGCTGCGGATCCACCCCCTCGGCCCGGACCAGCTCGCGCACATGCTGGTCGAGCGAGTCGACCACCTGTGTGTGCGCAACCGCCATCGAGACCAGCCCCCGAGCGACCATCCGCCCGAGACCCGACCCGAGCGCCGTGCTCAGAATCTAAGCCTGCTCTCAGGGAACCGGAAGGGTCCGGCGCAAATCTGTGGACAACTCCCGGCATCCCAGACTCCCCGCGAAGCCCCGAGACGCGTTTCAACGACCGCCGCGAGCAGCCGGCGGCGGCCCAGCGGCCGGGCTGCTCAGTCGCCGGGACGAGCCTCGATGCCGAGATCGCGGGCGGCCGCCGAGATCTGGCGCGCCAGCGCGACGTCGCGCTCGCTCAGACCGCCGACCTCGTGGGTGCTGAGATGGACCGTGACGCTCGGATACCGCAGGTCGACGTCGGGATGGTGGTCGGCGGACTCGGCCAGGTCGCCGATCACGGTGACGAACCGGACGCCGGCGGCGAACGACCCGGTCGCGAACACCGCGGAGGCGGCGTCCGCACCCGCCCGCCAGTCCTGGACCCCGTCGAAGTCACGGAACTCGGCTGCGGTGATCGCGGTGACCATCCAGCCACGCTAGCACCGCGAGACGGGTCAGCCGACCCGCGCGCGGACCTCGGCCGCCACCTCGTCCAGGGCCAGCGGCTGCCGAACCGGCTCGCCCGGCCCGACGTCGTCGAGCGCCTGGTTGGGCAGGTCGGGCAGGTCGGGCAGGTCGACCCAGCTGGTGCAGCCGGCGTACGACGCCAGCCGTGGCAGCCGCCGCGGTGGTAGCCGACAGGTCGCCACCACGAGCACCGCGAGTCGTCGCTTGGGCCGGAAGTCGAGACGATCCGCCTGGATCGACGCGGTGGTCCAGATGTGCCAGGGCTCCAGTTCGGCGATCCGCTCGGGACGCCGTACCTCGATCGCGGCCACCACCCGCGCCGCGGCGCGGATCACCACGGCGTCGTCCTCGACGTCGGCCGCGGCGGGCGCCAGCAGGTCCCGGTGCTCGGGCCGGACCCGCTCGGCGTGCGAGTGCGCCACGGTGGGGAAGAGCACGAACGGCTCGGACCGGGCCACGCCGTCGGGGATGCTGAACCGCTTCTCCCCGATCCCGCCCTTGCGCAGCAGGATCTGCTGGCGGCCGGAGAGCAGCGCGTGCACCGCGGCGGACCATTCCTTGAGGCCGGGGGTCGTCACCCGGCCCACGCTACGGGGCGCACCGGCATGATGGGGCGGTGCACTACGTCTGGTTCGCGGCGGGGCTGACCGCCATCGCCGTGGCGAGGCGTCGCGAGGGGCGCTGGGCACGGGTCGAGCTGGGAGCCGCTGGTCGCGCTGCTGCGCGCCAGCGTTCAGCTGAGCGTCGTCGCGCTGCTGCTGCGCGGCGTGCTCTCGGTGCCGTGGACGGTGGTCGGGTTCGTCGTCCTGATGCTGAGCACCGCCTCGTGGACGGCGGGCGGCCGCAACGCCGCACTCCCCCACGGCCGTCGGATCGCCACCGCCGGCGTGCCGGCCGGTGCCGCCGCCGGCCTGACCCCCGCCCTCGCCCTGCGGTTGGTCGCCCTCGACACCCGGCACATCGTCGCCGTCGCGGGCATCGTCATCGGCGGCGCGATGACCGCGGCGACGCTCTCCGGCCGCCGCTTCCGGCAGAACGCCATCGCCGGCCGGGACGAGGTGGAGGGCTGGCTGGCGCTCGGCGCCACGCCGCCGCAGGCCTACGACGAGATCGGCCGGCTCGCGGTGCGGGAGTCGCTCCTGCCCAATCTCGACCAGACCAGGGCGACCGGCATGGTCACGCTGCCGGGCGCCTTCGTCGGCGCGCTGTTCGGCGAGGCGAGCCCGGCCAGCGCGGCCCAGTCTGGTGGTGCTCGCCTCGCTGGCACTGGGCATGCTGGTGTGCGGGATCGTGGTGACCCGGCTGGCCGGCCGGTCGCCGTACGTGGTGGTCGGGGAGAGCGCCTGAGATCGCCGGCCCTCGCGCGCTCGGCCCGCGGCGGTGATCAGCCGGCGGCGACCGTCGGACTCCGGTGGCGACGACCTCGTCGACCAGGCCCCGCGTCGACCGCGGGACGGATACTCGGGCCCACGATCGGTCCACCGGCACCTGACCGGAAGCCCGTGCCCGGGCTGATCGGGGTCATCGGCCGGTCAGCCGAGATCCAGGTGCAGTCGCAGCGCCGCGTCGAGGTCGCGCAAGAGGCTTGGTGACAGGTGCCCGACACGGTGGACCAGCCGCCGTACGTCGATGGAACGAACGTGCTCCGCCTGGGCCTTCGAGTCCCAGTCCAGCCCCGTGTCGTCAGCGGGCAGCAGCACGTGAAAGGCGAGAGACGGATCGAGAGTGCGCGTCACCGGCACCACGGTGACGGTGCCTCTCGAGAGAACGGCTGCGCGGGAGTTGGCGTGGTCGTTGCTGACCAGAACACACGGTCGGGTCTTGTTCGCCTCGCTGCCGAGGACCGGCTCGAGATCGGCCAGCCAGACCTCGCCCCGCCTCAACGAGCAGGCAACCCGTCAGCCGAGGTGGGGCCCCAGTCCTCGGCGTTGTCGCTGGCCCAGGCGGCCTCGTACTGGTCGCCGAGATTCCGGTGGCGTAGCAGGGTCACCGCACGGTGGAGTGCACCCGACCGAGTGTCACCGTGAGCCGTGGCGAACTGGTCGAGGAACTCCACGTCCTCCTCGGGGAGGCTGGCGCTGATCTTCACACCGTCATCCTACCCGGGTAGGAACGGGCAGCGGCGGTTGATCGTTGACCCGGCAGCGCGGCTCGGGTCGACGATCGGTTCACCGGCACCTGACCGGAGTGCTGACCGTGTGTTCCCCGGCGGTGATCAGCCGGCGGCGATGTGGAAGACCTCGGCCCGACGCCGGATGGTCTCGGCGCGGGCCAGGCGCGGCTTGTCGCTTCCGTCCCGGATGACGCGGCCGCCCGCCTCGAAGTCGCTGAGGAACTCCAGTGCCCAGCTGACGTCCGCGGGCGAGGGGCTCATCGACTCGTTGATCACCCCGGGCTGCTCGCTGTCCAGACAGAGCTTGCCGGTCATCCCCATCGAGACCGCGTCCGCCGCCTGCTCGCGCAACACCGGGTGGGTGCTGGCCACGGTGGGCCCGTCGATCGGGCCGGGCAGGCCGCCGATCCGGCTGGCCAGCACCAGCTTGGTGCGCGGGTAGGCCATCGCCAGCGGCACGTTCTCCGCACCGGTGTCGCGTCGGTAGTCGCCGCTGCCGAAGGCGAGCCGGAAGGCGCCCCGGGCGCGGGCGATGTCGGCCGCGTCCTCGATGCCGAGCGCCGACTCCAGCAACGGGATGACCGGCGTCGACCCGCCCAGCCGCTGGAAGGTGTCGGTGACCTGCTCGGCCGCCTCGGTCTTGGCCAGGATCACGCCGTTGAGTCCCTCGACTCCGGCCAGCGCGGCGACGTCGCCGCTCCACTCGATGGTGGTCCAGTCGTTGATCCGCACCCACGCCCGGCCGCCACCGCCCAGCCAGGCGAGCACGTTCTCCCGCGCCTGCTGCTTGAAGGAGGTGTCGATGGCGTCCTCCATGTCGAGGATGATCTGGTCCGCTCGGCCCAGGTGTGCCTTGTCGAAGTCCTCCACCCGAAGCGCCGAGACCAGCTGCCACGATCGCGCGTTCGCGCCGTCGACCCGGGTGGACTCTCGCTGGGCTCGGTTGTCGGCGAGCGCGGTCTGTGTCATGGACGTACTGACTCCTCAAGGTTGTCTCCGGCATCGCCGGATCCGGCGACACCCCACTGTCCTACCGCATCCGCCCTCACCGGGCGGCGCGGCCGGACGTGGCCAGGCTCGATTGTGTCTGCCAGGACACGTGACTCGCGAGTACGGCCCGGTCGCGGGCGCGGGTCAGCCGACCAGCGCCACCAGGTCCTCGACCCCGTCGACCACCCGGGTCGGCCGGTACGGGAACCGCTCCACCATCTCCGACGTGGTCGAGCCGGTGAGCACCAAGAAGGTGCGCAGCCCGGCCTCGAGGCCGCTGACCACGTCGGTGTCCATCCGGTCGCCCACCATCGCGGTGGTCTCCGAGTGCGCGTCGATCCGGTTGAGCGCGCTGCGCATCATCAACGGGTTGGGCTTGCCGACGTAGTACGGCTCACGCCCGGTGGCGGTGCTGATCAGCGCCGCCACCGACCCGGTCGCGGGCAGCGTGCCGTGCACCGACGGGCCGCTGGCATCGGGGTTGGTGGCGATGAAGCGAGCACCGCCCTCGATCAACCGGATCGCCCGGGTGATCGCCTCGAAGGAGTAGGTCCGGGTCTCGCCGAGCACCACGTAGTCGGGGCTGCGGTCGGTCATCACATAGCCGACGTCGTGCAGCGCGGTGGTCAGGCCGGCCTCGCCGACGACGTACGCCGACCCGCCCGGCCGCTGGTCGGCCAGGAACTGGGCGGTGGCGAGCGCGGAGGTCCAGATGGCCTCCTCCGGCACGTCGATCCCCGACCCCAGCAGTCGGGCCCGCAGGTCGCGCGGGGTGAAGATCGAGTTGTTGGTCAGCACCAGGAAGGGCAGCCCGGTGGACTTGAGCGCCTCGACGAACTCCGCGGCGCCGGGCAGCGGCACGTCCTCATGCACGAGGACGCCGTCCATGTCGGTGAGCCAGGTCTCGATCGGCCGCGCAGACGTCATGACCCCATCCTTCCCTACCGCGCCACCGACCACGGGCAACCAGCCGACCGGGAGCGACCGCGCGACCGGGGGGCGATCGCGCGCGACCGGACGCCGCGGGTCAGTCCGGGTGCGACTCCAGCCGGAAGCCGACGCCGCGCACCGCCACCACCTTCTCCACCGCGCCGGCCGCCTCGAGCTTCTGCCGCAGCCGGCCCACCGTGACGTCCAGGGTCTTCGTGGAGCCGAACCAGTTCTGGTCCCACACCTGCGCCATCAGCTGGTCGCGGGGCACCACCTTGTCCCGGGAGGCGACCAGCACCGCGAGCAGTTCGAACTCCTTGCCGGTCAGCGAGATCTCCTCCCCGCGGGCGTAGACCCGGTGAGCGGCGACGTCGATGCGCAACGAGTCCTCGGCGGCCCGGGCCGGGCTGCGAGAGGCCCGGCGCAGCAGCGCTCGCACCCGCGCCTGCAGCTCGGCCAGGCCGAACGGCTTGGCCAGGTAGTCGTCGGCGCCGAGGTCGAGCCCGACCACCCGGTCGACCTCGGCGGCGCGCGCGGTGACGATCATGATCGCGCCGTCGTAGCCGCTCTCCCGCGCCTGCCGGCACACCTCCAGACCGTCGAGGTCGGGCAGACCCAGATCGAGGATCACGACCTCGGCCGGGTCGGTGCCGCCGAGCCGCTTGAGCGCCTCGGCACCGGAGTCCGCCCAGGTGACCTGGTAGCCCTCGTGTCGCAGCGCACGCACCAGCGGCGTGGCGATATCCTCCTCGTCCTCAACGACGAGCACGGTGTGCGACATGGCTTGAGAATAGATAACAAGTTGGGCATCTCCGCATCGGTTCACCGGATCCGACCGGGAGACAAGGCAAAGAACTCCCCAAAATTGGCGATGCGTCCGAGCACCTCGTCCATCTCCAGCTGGCCGATCGCCTCCGGATCCGCCTCCTCGGCCCAGGTCTCCACCTCGGCCCAGCTCACCGGAGCCGCGACGGTCGGGCGTGCCCGGCCCCGCAGTGAGTACGGCGACACGGTGGTCTTCGACCCGGAGTTCTGCGACCAGTCGACGAACACCTTCCCGGATCGGCGGGACCTGGTCATCAACGCCGTGACGAGGTCCGGCCGCCGACGTTGCAGCTCCTCGGCGACCCGGCGGGCCAGCGCGGTCGACTCGGCCGGGGGCAGCGGCGGTCGCAGGGCGGCGTACAGATGCAGGCCCTTGCTGCCGCTGGCCACCGGGACCGCGCTCAGGCCGTGCTCGCCGAGCACCTCCCGGGCGGTCAGGGCGACCGCGCAGCACTCCCGCAGCCCGGCGGGCTCACCCGGATCCAGATCGATGACCAGCCGGTCGGCGCCGAGCGGCGTACCGTCGGCGTCCACCCGCCACTGGTGGGCGTGCAGCTCCAGCGCCGCCAGGTTGACCAGCCAGGTCAGGGTGGCAAGGTCGGCGACCACCGGGAAGGTGAGGACGCCCTCGGTCCCCGTCTCGCCGCGGCTGCCGGTGGTCGGCACGCGCACCGTCCGCACCCAGCTCGGCGTGCCGGCCGGCGCGTTCTTCTCGAAGAACGACGGGCCCTCGACGCCGTGCGGCCATCGGACCCGGGTCACCGCCCGGCCGGCGAGCAGGGGCAGCAGCCGGGGCGCGACCTGCGCGTAGTAGTTCAACACCTCCCCCTTGGTGGTGCCGGTGCGCGGATAGAGCACCTTGTCCAGGTTGGAGAGGGTGAGGGTGCGGCCCTCGACGTCGACCCGGACCTGGTTCATCGCGCGCCGCCGCGCAGGTCGTCCGGGGCGAGGTCGGCACGGATGCCGACCAGTGCCGGCTGGCGCAGGCGATCGTAGACATGCCGACCGTGCACCTCCACCTCGACCACCACGGTGGGCTCGGTCCAGGTGGTGCCGCGGGCGTCGATCTCCGGTACTCCGCCGCCCGGGTCCACCTCGGCCCCGGCGAACGGGCTCGCCGTCGCCGGGGTGAGCAGGCCGCGCAGCCGACCGCTCATCCGCATCCCGATCCCGCTGCCCACCCGGCCACGGTAGATCAGCCCCGCCGGGGTCGGCTCGCCGACCAGCACCGCGGCCAGCCGGTCCCGGGTGCCGACCTGCGGGCGCCAGCCTCCCACCACGTACGACCCGCGGACGCGGTGGGCGAACTTGAGCCAGTCCCGGCTGCGCTCACCCGAGCGGTACGCCGAGGTACGGCGCTTGGCGACCGTCCCCTCCAGTCCCTGCTCCCAGGTGGCGTGGTGCAGCATCGCCCCGTCGTCGTAGGTGGGCACCACCTGCCAGCCACCGAGGTCGAGCCCGGCCAGCAGCCGACGGCGCTCGGTCCACGGCAACGGCCGCAGGTCGCGACCGTCCAGGCTGAGCAGGTCGAAGACGACGTAGGTCGCCGGACGGGCCCGGGCGGCGCGCCGCACGCTGCCGGCCCCGCGCAGGTGCATCCGGTCGGCGAGCGCCCGGAAGTCGGGCAGCCCGTCGTCGTTGAGCGCGATCACCTCGCCGTCGACGACCATCGGCCGTGCCGGGCCCGGCCGCAGCTCGGGCCAGGCGGGGGTGACGTCGTTCCCGGTGCGGGTGCGCGCGACGATCCCCGCACCCGTGTCGGCGGTCCGGGTGAGGATCCGGATGCCGTCCCACTTGACCTCGTGCACCCACTCCGGTCCCGACGGGATGTGCTCACCGGTGGTGGCGAGCATCGGTAGGTACGGTCCCGGGTCGCCTGCCATGGCTCCATCCAACGATGCGCCGCCGCGTTTGCCAACGGTTACCCTGGGAGGCGTCGAGAGGCCTGCCATGCGTGCGATCTGGAAGGGCGCGGTGTCGTTCGGGCTGGTCAGCGTGCCGGTCAAGCTCTACGCCGCCACCGAGTCCCACGACGTCTCCTTCCGCCAGGTGCACGTCACCGACGGCGGCCGGATCCGCTATCAGCGGATCTGCTCGATCGACGGCGAGGAGGTGTCGTACTCGGAGATCGCCAAGGGATACGAGACCGAGGACGGCGAGATGGTCGTGCTGACCGCCGAGGACCTCGGTGAGCTGCCCAGCTCCTCCTCGCGCGAGATCGCGGTGGAGAAGTTCGTGCCCAGCGACCAGATCGATCCGATGCTGTTCGAGAAGGCCTACTACCTGGAGCCGGAGACGTCCGGGGTCAAGCCGTACGCGCTGCTGCGGCAGGCGCTGAGCGAGGCCGACCGGGTCGCGGTGGTCACGGTCGCGCTGCGCCAGCGGACGACGATCGCCGTCCTGCGGGTGCGGGAGACCGCGAACGGCGAGGTGATCGTGCTGCAGACCATGATGTGGCCCGACGAGATCCGCACCCCGGACTTCTCCGTCGAGGCGGGCGAGGTCAAGGAGTCCGAGGTCGAGATGGCCCGGATGCTGGTCGAGACGCTGGCCGGCGACTTCGACCCGGACGACTTCGACGACGACTACGCCGAGGCGGTCGAGGCGCTGGTGCGGGCCAAGATCGAGGGCGGCGAGGTGGCCCGGACCCCCACCTCGACCAAGACCTCCGGCGAGGTGGTCGACCTGCTGGCCGCACTGCAGCGCTCGGTGGCGGCGGCGAAGCAGGCACGTGGCGAGGCGACCGGGTCGTAGGCTGCGCCCATGTGCGCTGCGAGCCCGGATCGGTCGACCCGGGCCGGTCGTCGGCTGTGGGACATCTCGCCCGCGGTCGACGAGGGCTCGCCGGTCTTCCCCGGCGACGTCGGCTTCACCAGCACGCCCACCTTCCGGATCGGACCGGGATGCGGTGTCAACGTCGCCGCGCTGCGGCTCTCCCCGCACACCGGCGCCCATGCGGACGCACCGCTGCACTTCGTGCCGGACGGTACGCCGGCCGGCGCGCTCGACCTGGTCCCCTATCTGGGTCCCTGCCGGGTGATCCAGGTGCTCGGCGCGGGTGCGGCGGTGCGTCCCGCGGACCTGCCGACGGGAGTCCTCGAGGGCGCCCCGCCCCGCGTCCTGTTCCGGACCTATCGGACCCAGCCGACGGCCTGGGACCCCGAGCTCACCGCGCTGGCCGCCGAGACGGTCGAGCTGCTCGCCGCCGCGGGCGTCGTCCTGGTCGGCACCGACGCCGCCAGCCTGGACCCCGCCGCGTCGAAGACCCTCGACGCCCACCACGCGGCCCACCGGGGCGGCATGGCGATCCTGGAGAACCTGCTGCTCGACGAGATCGAGCCGGGCGACTACGAGCTGATCGCGCTGCCGCTGCGACTGGCCGGCGCCGATGCCGCGCCGGTGCGGGCGGTGCTACGCGAGCTGAGCCGGGAGGAGCCCAGGTGAACCGATCCGATGCCGAGGCGCTGGACGCCGCCGACCCGCTGGCACCGCTGTCCGGGCTGTTCGACCTGCCGGACGGAGTGATCTATCTGGACGGCAACTCGCTCGGTGCGCTGCCCCGCTCGGCCGCGCGCCGGGCACGGGAGGTCATCGCCGAGGAGTGGGGCAGCGGCCTGATCCGCAGCTGGAACACCGCGGACTGGATCACGCTGCCGCACCGGGTCGGCGACAAGATCGCCCGGCTGATCGGCGCCGGGGCCGGCGAGGTGGTGGTGGCCGACTCGACCAGCGTCAACCTCTACAAGGTGCTCGCCACCGCGCTCGGCATCGCCGCGGCCGACCCCAGTACGGCCGGCCGACGGGTGGTGCTCAGCGAACGCAGCAACTTCCCCACCGATCTCTACATCGCCCAGGGGCTGTGCGCGGAGCGCGGCTTCGAGCTGCGCCTGATCGACCCCGAGGAGGTCGCCGGGCGCGGCGACGAGGCGGTGGTCGACGTACTCGACGAGGTGGCGGTGCTGCTGGTGACCCAGGTCAACTATCGCACCGGCCGGCTGCTCGACATGGCCCGGATCACCGCCGCCGCGCGGGACGCCGGCGTGCTGACCATCTGGGACCTGTGTCATTCGGCCGGGGCGCTGCCGATCGACCTGAGGGGCGTGGGGGCCGACTTCGCCATCGGCTGCGGCTACAAGTTCCTCAACGGCGGACCGGGCGCGCCGGCCTTCGTCTGGGTCCGTCCCGATCTGGTGGACCGCGCCGCCCAACCGCTGTCGGGCTGGATGGGGCACGCCGCCCCGTTCGAGATGTCCCCGGCCTATCGCCCGGCCGCCGGGATCGGTAGGTATGCCTCCGGCACGCCGGGGATCATCGCGATGAGCATCCTGGAGTGCGGCGTCGACACCCTGCTCGCCGCCGAGGAGTACGGCGGCGTGCCGGCCCTGCGCGCCAAGTCGCTCGCCCTGACCCGGATCTTCGCCGACCTGGTCGGCGAGCGCGTGGCCGGCGCCGGATTCACCGTCGAGTCCCCGATGGACGACGCCCTGCGCGGCAGCCAGCTCTCGCTCTCGCGCGCCGAGGGCGCCTTCGAGATCGTGGCGGCGCTGATCGAGCGGGGCGTGATCGGCGACTTCCGGGCCGGTGAGCCGGGCGTGGCGGCCTCCCCCGACATCCTGCGCTTCGGCGTCACGCCGCTGTACACGAGCTATCGCGATGTCTGGGACGCGGTCGACCGGCTCGCCGAGGTGATGGCGTCCGGCGAATGGCGCGAGCCTCGATTCGCGGCGAGAGGAGCCGTGACATGACCGGTGACCCGGGGCCGCCGCCCCGGCTGCCGATGGACTACAGCGACTACCTGCACCTGCCCGAGGTCCTCGGTGCACAGCACCCGCTCTCCGGCGAGCACGACGAGATGCTCTTCATCGTGCAGCACCAGGCGATGGAGCTGTGGATGCGGCTGATGCTGCACGAGCTCGACGCGGCCCGCGCGATGGTCGCCGCCGACCGGGTGCAGCCGGCGTTCAAGACGCTGGCCCGGGTCTCCCGGATCATGGAGCAGCTGGTGCACGCCTGGGACGTGCTCGCCACTCTGACCCCGCCGGAGTACGACAAGTTCCGGCCGTATCTGGCCACCGGCAGTGGCTTCCAGTCCTGGCAGTACCGCTGCATCGAGTTCGCGCTGGGCAACAAGGCGGCCAGCACCCTCGGCGTGCACCGCGGCCGGCCACACGAGGCCGCGGTGCTGGCCGCCTACCGCTCTCCCTCGCTCTACGACGAGTCGCTGCGACTGCTGGCGCGGCGGGGGTTCGCCATCCCCGGCCACCTCCTCGACCGCGACTGGACCACGCCGTACGACGCGGACGGATCCGTCGAGGACGCCTGGCTGGCGGTGTACCGCTCACCAGAGCAGCACTGGGACCTCTACGAGCTCGGCGAGGAACTGGTCGACCTGGAGAGCGCCTTCCGGCTGTGGCGCTTCCGGCACGTCACCACCGTGGAGCGGATCATCGGCTTCAAGCCCGGCACCGGTGGCACCAGCGGGGTCGACTACCTGCGTGGCCGGCTCGAGGTGGTGCTCTTCCCCGAGCTGTGGCGGATGCGCACCGACCTGTAGCCGCGACCTGGTCGTCGCGAGAGGGGCGACGGCGTCGATCAGTTGAAGCCGCGCTGGTCCTGCTTGAGCGCGGTGTCGACGGCGAGCGCCGCCGCGACCACCAGCGAGCGGAGCGGGTCCTCCAGCGGCCGGTGGATCTGCACGACGTAGTTGTCGGCGGTGGTGAACATCGTCTTGGCCAGCCCCTCCCAGGTCTTGGTGATCCGGGCGACCTCGGTGCCGGTGTGGTCGGCGATGTTGAAGTTCCAGGCCCGCCAGTTCTCGGCGTTGATCGAGCCCCACTGCCGGCCACCGGACTCGAGGGCGAACCGGATCTTGCCGAAGACGTTCTGCTGCACGATCTGGCCGACCTCGGCGCCCACCGAGTCGGTGACGATGACCCGGCTCTTCATGAACTTCGCGGGTCGGGTCAGCCCCAGGATGACCCGGCCGTCCGAGTCCACGACCTGCAGCTTGTGGGTCATGAACTGGTCGTAGGAGGTCAGCAGCCGGGCGGCCTTCTTCAGCGCGCTCTGCCCGACCTGGCGCACCGCCCCGATCTGGTGGCCGTGCTGGTCGTAGACGGCGTACTCGTTGTTGATCTCGATCAGCTTCGCCTTCTGGTTCACCACCAGGACCGGCTCGCTGAAGATCGAGCCGCCGCCCTGCGCCGCCCCGGCCTGCACGCCCGCCTTGGCGACGTCGCGCTGGATCTTGTCGGTGGCCCGGTCGACGGTCGGGACGTGGCCGCCGCCCACCGGAGGATCGATCCCCTGACGGCCGTGCGAGGAGACGTGCTCGGTCCACTGGGCGCCGTCCCAGTAGCGCAGCTCGTGACGACCCAGCGGGTCCGGATACCAGTTGGCGGGGCTCTGCGTCATGGCGCGAAGGCTACCCAGGCACCGGACCGTTCACACCCCGGGTCACACGCTGGGACACACGCTGGGACACACCCGGCCCACACCCGGGTCTCACACCGTCTCCCAGCGGAAGAGCCGGGCGGCGAGTCCGGTGACCACCACCGCGAATCCCGCCAGCACCGCCATCGGCGCGAGGACCGCGCCGGGCCCCTCACCGCGCACCATCACGTCCAGCATGCCGTTGTTGAGGTGCCACAGCGGCAGCACGTGGGCGACCGCCTGGATCCAGCCCGGCGTCGCGTCGAGCGGGAAGAACGATCCGGAGAGGAACGCCATCGGCAGCACCATGAAATTGGCGGCGTTGACCGCGCCCTCGGTGGTGGTGGTGATCGCGCCGGCCAGCAGGCCGATCGCCATGAAGCAGAGCGTGCCGACCACCAGCAGCGGGATCGAGGCCCACCAGGAGCCGGTGAGCACCAGTCCGAACAACCCCGCCCCGACGGCCAGGAAGACGGCCAGCTGCACCAGTGCGACCGCGATCGTGACCCCGACCCGCGCGCCGACGACGGTCCCGGTCGACACCGGCGCCAGCTGCAGGCGGCGCAGCAGCTTGGAGTTGCGCCAGCCCTGCAGCGTCGCGGCGGCACCGAAGGCGGCGCTCATCGCCACCGCCCAGCCGAGCAGACCGGGGGTGACGAACTGGATGGTGGACAGCGAGTCGTCCTCGACCCGCTGGACGCTGAGCGAGTAGCGCGGACTCTGACCGGTCGCCGCCACGTTCGCGGCGTCGATCAGCGAGGCCAGCGCGCCCTGGGTCAGCCCCGCCTTGACCCGGTCCGTCTCGGTGTAGTGCGCGACCAGCCGGTCACCCTTCATCTGGACCACCGCGTCGGCGTCGCCCTTGCGCACCTTGGCCAGCGAGCCCGCCAGGTCGTCGCTGTGGCTGAGGTTGAAGACCTGGCGCAGGCCATCGCGCTGCTCCGCCGGCAGGTCATCGAGCACCGAGACCCGCCCGACCTCGATCACGTCGGCCTTGGACTGGCTCTGGTCACCGAGCAGGCCGCCGAAGAGCACCAGGAACATCAGCGGGAAGATCAACGCGAAGAAGACCGCCGCCCGGTCGCGCAGGAAGCCGCGCAGGATCGCCGCCGCGAGCGCGACGAAGGAGCCGTTCATGCCCGGTACTCCCGTCCGGTCAGGTTCAAGAAGACATCCTCGAGGGTCCCGGTCTGCACCCGTACGCCGTCCAGCCAGCCGCGCTCGGCGAGCAGCCCGACCACCGCCGCCGGACGACGGGTGACCAGCACCGTCCCGTCCGCGGTCTCCTCGACCGCGGAGACCGCGTCCAGCCGTTCGGCCGTGGCGGCGTCGACCTGTCCGGGGGCGAGCGTGATCCGGCTGGGCGCGTCCAGGTCGCGGATCAGCTCGGCCGGGGTGCCGACCTGCAGGATCCGGCCATGGTCCATGATCGCCACCCGGTCACACAGCGTCTCGGCCTCGTCCATGTAGTGGGTGGTCAGCACCACCGTGCGGCCGGCCTCGTTGATCCCGGCGAGCAGGTCCCACAGGTTGCGCCGGGCCTGCGGGTCGAGTGCGGCGGTCGGCTCGTCGAGGAAGACCAGCTCGGGCTCGTGCACCAGGGCGCAGGCGATCGAGGGTCGTTGCGCCTGGCCGCCGGAGAGCCTCTCCACCCGGGTCCCGGCCTTCTCGGCCAGCCCGACCCGCTCCAGCCAGTCGTCGGCCTGGCGGGCGGGCGCGGAGTAGAGCGCGGCGAAGGTGTGGATCTGCTCGCGGGCGGTGAGTCGCTCGAAGAACGAGGACGCCTGCAGTTGCACCCCCATCCGCGGCAGCAGCGCGGGGTCACGGGGCCACACCGGGCGACCGAGCACCCTCGCCGTACCGGAGTCCGGCCGGCGCAGTCCCTCGGTGAGCTCGAGCAGGGTGGTCTTGCCTGCGCCGTTGGGGCCGAGCACGCCGACGAACTCCCCTTCGGCGATGCTGAGGGAGACCTCGTCCACCGCCCGTAGGGCGCCGTACGACTTGACCAGATCGCGCCACTCGATCGCGGACATGTCACCACCCTAAGGAACCGCTGATCTCGCCGGTGGGAGCCGAGGTCTCGTCAGGAGGCTGGCAGCAGCCCCCGGATCACCCGGAGCCCGACCGAGAGCCGGGCCAGGTCGGCGCGCTCCTCGGAGACGATCCGGCCCAGCGTCGCCGCGGCCGCCAGGACCGGAGCGGAGTCGAGCCAGCTCGGGTCGTGCAGCGCGGTGACGGTCAGCCGGAGGTGGACCGCGTGCAGGTCGTCGCGCAGCGCGGTGCGGGCCATCGTCTCCCAGGTGTCCTCCCGCGGCAGCGACACGATCCGGGCCAGGACGGTGTCCAGTCCGAGCCGCTCGCCGACCTCGGTGTACTGCCTGGTCACCGCGATCGGGTCCTGGCCCTCGTCCCGGGCGACGTCGACGATGCCGAAGAGCACGTACGCCGCCGGCAGCATGGCCACTCGGGTCGCCAGCTCCTCGGGCACGCCCTCGCCGGTCAGCCGCGTTCGGCGCGCCTGGTAGGCGGTCAGCTCGCTGCCGGCGAGCAGGTCCGGGAAGCGCCGCAGCACACCGCGGACCGGCTCGGCGAAGCGTGCCACCAGCTCCTCGCCGGTGGTCGGGGCGAGCTCGACCAGCCGCCGGGTGGCGCGCTCGGCGGCGGTCCGGATGTCGACCCGCATCCGGGTCTGGACACCCGCGTCGACCTGATGGTCGAGGGCGAGGATCTCGGCGTGCAGCTCGTCCGCCTCGAGCACCTCCCGTGCCACGAACAACGATCGGGTCAGATCCGACAGCGAGGCGCCGGTCTCCACCGAGAGCCGCGGCCAGAACGTCTTGCCGGCCTGGTTGACCAGGTCGCCCACCACCTGGGTGACCACGATCTCGCGGCGGAGCGGGTGAGCCGCCAGCGCGGTCGCGAACCGCTTCCGGACCAGGGTCGGGAAGTAGCGCTCCAGCCGAGTGGCGACGTAGGCCTCGTCGGGCAGCGTGGAGGCCAGCAGCTCCCGGGCGAGCTCGATCTTGGTCCAGCTCATCAGCACCGCGTGCTCGGGTGAGGTGAGCGCCCCGCCCGCCTTGAGCCGGCGCGCGACCTCGGCGCTCGAGGGCAGCCCCTCGACCTCCCGGTCGAGCACGTCGCGAGCGGCCAGGTCGGCCATCCACTCCTCGTGCACGTGCAGCAGGGTGTGGGCATGCGCGGCGGCGTTGGCCAGCGCCAGGTTCTGCTCCTCGTTGTCGTGCAACACCAGCTCGGCGACCTCGTCGGTCATCTGGCCCAGGACGTCGTCCCGCTCGCCGGTGGACAGGTCGCCGGCCGCGACCTGCCGGTCCAGCAGGATCTTGAGGTTGACCTCGTGGTCGGAGGTGTCCACGCCGGCGGCGTTGTCGATCGCGTCGGTGTTGATCCGCCCACCGGTGCCGTCGGGACCGCCGCTGATCGCGAACTCGACCCGCCCGGCCTGGGTCAGGCCGAGGTTGCCGCCCTCCCCGACCACCCTGACCCGCAGGTCACGCCCGTCGACCCGGACGGCGTCGTTGGCCTTGTCGCCGGCGGCCGCATGCGACTCCCCGGAGGCCTTGACATAGGTGCCGATGCCGCCGTTCCAGAACAGGTCCGCCGGTGCCCGCAGGATGGCGCCGATCAGCTCGGCCGGGGTGAGCCTGGTGACGCCCTCGTCCAGGCCGAGCGCGACGCGGACCTGGGGGCCGATCGGCACCGACTTGAGCTGCCGCGACCACACCCCGCCGCCGGCCGAGATCAGCGAGCTGTCGTACTCCTGCCAGCTCGAGCGGGGCAGGTCGAAGAGCCGCCGGCGCTCGGCATAGGAGGCGGCCGGGTCGGGGTCCGGGTCGAGGAAGATGTCGCGATGGTCGAAGGCCGCGATCAACCGGATATGCTCGGAGAGCAGCATCCCGTTGCCGAAGACGTCGCCGGACATGTCCCCGACGCCGACCACCGTGAAGTCCTCGCGCTGGGTGTCGAGACCGAGCTCGCGGAAGTGTCGCCGTACCGACACCCAGGCGCCCCGGGCGGTGATCCCCATCGCCTTGTGGTCGTAGCCGGCCGAGCCACCCGAGGCGAACGCGTCGCCCAGCCAGAAGCCGTACTCGGCGGCGATCGAGTTGGCCAGGTCGGAGAAGGTGGCGGTGCCCTTGTCGGCGGCCACCACCAGATAGCTGTCCGGCTCGGTGTCGTGCCGCACCACCTCGGGCGGCGGCACGCACTCGCCGTCGACCAGGTTGTCGGTCAGGTCGAGCAGGCCACAGATGAACGTCCGGTAGGCGGCCTTGCCCTCGGCGAGCCAGGCGTCGCGGTCGACCTGCGGATCCGGCAGCTGCTTGGGCACGAACCCGCCCTTGGCCCCGACCGGCACGATGACCGCGTTCTTGACCATCTGGGCCTTGACCAGCCCGAGCACCTCGGTGCGGAAGTCGTCGCGCCGGTCCGACCAGCGCAGACCGCCGCGCGCGACCGGTCCGAAGCGCAGGTGCACCCCCTCCACCCGCGGGGAGTAGACGAAGATCTCGTAGGCCGGCCGTGGCTGCGGCAGGTCGGGGATCAGGGTCGGCTCGAGCTTGAGCGAGAGGTAGCTCTTGGGCCGCCCCGCCCCGGGGCCGGCCTGGCTGCGCTGCCAGTAGTTGGTGCGCAGGGTGGCGCGCAGGTGGACCAGGTAGGAGCGCAGGATCCGGTCGTGGTCGAGGCTTCGTACGGCGTCCAGCTGGCTCTCCAGCCGGGCCACGACCTGCGCCTCCCGCTCGGCCCGTTCCTCGGCGTCGATCGCGCGGGGGGCGAACCGCTCCTCGAAGAGCCCGATCAGCCCACGGGTGATCTCGACGTTGTCCAGCAGCGCCGCCTCGATGGTCGCCTGGGAGAACAGCGTCCCGCCCTGCCGCAGATACTTGGCGTAGGCACGCAGCACCATCACCTGACGGTGGGTGAGCCCGGCCGCGAGCACGAGTGCGTTGAACCCGTCGACCTCGCCGTCGCCGGACCACAGCGCCGCCAGCGCCGCGACGAAGTGCTCCTGGGCCTGGGCCGGGGTGAGCCACTCGGCCGGGTGCGACCCGGTCAGCCCCGCTCCCCGGTGGCGCAGCCCCAGGTCGTAGACGAAGGTGCCCTCCTCCTCGTCCGAGCCGTCGAGCTCGTAGGGCCGCTCGTCGCGCACCTCGACCCCGAGCGAGGTCAGGATCGGCAGCAGCCGGGAGAGCGAGATCGGCTCCCCGACCCGATAGACCTTCAGCCGGGCCTCGTCCGCGGGGGCGCCGGGCTCGGCGTACATGGCGAAGTCGATGCCGGCCGGCCCGCCGTCCCGATCGCTCGTCCGGTCCAGCAGCCGGGCCAGCCGGCCGAGGTCGGTCGCACCGTCGGCGGCGGTGAAGTCCTCCTTGTAGGCCTCCGGGAACGCATCGAGCAGATGCGCCAGCCCGTGCGCCGCGGTCTCGCCGTGCTCGGCGATGAGTGCGCTGGCCAGGTCGTCGCGCCAGCTGCGGGAGGCGGCCTGCAGCCGCGCCTCGATCGCACCGAGGTCGAGGCTGTCCAGCTCGCCGGCCGGCACGTGCACCAGGAAGTGGACGCGGGCGCTGCTGGAGTCGCTGATCCGGACGGTGAACTCGATGTCGGTGGCGTGCAGATGCTCGGTGAGGATCTGGGCGAAGCGCTCCCGCAGGGTGGTGTTGTACCGGTCCCTCGGCAGGTTGACCAGCACCGAGACGTAGCGGCCGTAGGTGTCGGGGCGGACGATCACCCGCAGGGTGCGACGCTCCCGCGCGCCGAGCGCCACCTCCGCCATGGTGGCCAGCTCCGCGCTGGTGGCGTGGAACAGCTCCTCGCGCGGGTAGGTCTCCAAGATCTCCAGCAACGCCTTGCCGGTGTGGGAGTTCGGGTCCACGCCGCCGGCCTCCAACACCGCCGCGACCTTGTGTCGCAGCACCGGGATGCGGGTGACCGACTCGCGGGCCGCCTTGGTGGTGAACAGCCCGAGGAAGCGGTGCTCCCCGACCACCGTGCCGGTCGGGTCGAACTCCTTGATCCCGACATGGTCGAGGTAGGTCGACCGGGAGACGGTGGCACGGGAGTTCGCCTTGGCCAGCACCAGCAGCTGCGGCTCGCGGGCCAGCGCCTGCACCCGGCGCGGCATCCGGCCGCGGTCCGGGGACAGGTCCGGGTCGGCCCGCAGGATGCCCAGGCCGGAGCCGGAGATGCCGCGGAGGAACTCGGGCGACTCCGGGGTGCCCTCCAGCCGGTAGTCGCGGTAGCCGAGGAAGGTGAAGTGGTCGTCGGCGAGCCACTCCAGCAGCGCCGCGGTCTCGGCCGACTCCTCCGGGTCCACTCCGACCGGCGGCGTACGACGCAGTTCGGCGACCAGCTCGGCCATCCGGCGCCGCAGCTTGGGCTCGTCCTCCACCGCCTCCCGGACGTCCTGCAGCACGCCCTGCAGCCCACCGACGATGTCGGCCGCCTCCTCGGCGCCGACCAGGTCGATCTCCAGGTGCATCCAGGACTCCCGTTCGGCGCCCGCCGGCGGTGGGACGGTGGCGTCGCGGACCGGGTTCACATCCCCGAGCACGCCGGTGACGTCGCGGCTCACGTCGAAGACCGGGTGGATGACCAGGTGCACGTCGTGATGGCGTCGGGCCAGCTCCATGGTGACCGAGTCGACCAGGTAGGGCATGTCGTCGACGACGACCTCGACCACGCTGCGGCCCCCGGCCGACCAGCCCTCGGCGTCGGCGGTCGGAGTGAGCACCCGGACCGCCGCGGTGCCCTGCGGGCGGATCGCGGCCAGGTCGAGCTGGGAGGCCAGGGCTCCGTAGACGTCGAGCGCCGAGCGGGCCTCCAGGTCCTCGACCGCCACCTGCCGGAGGTAGCCGCGGAACAGCTTCTCCAATCGCTGACGCTTGTCGGGCGGGGCCTGCTCCAGGGCGGTGCGGATGACGGCGCGGATGAGTTCGGTTCGTGGGGACGCCATTGTCCCGGTGGTCGTCGTTGACACCTGTTAGAGGCTAGGGCCACAACCGCCGGGAAACGAGGCATTCCGGGGCTCGGAGTGCAAGGAAGTGCCGATGGCATCCATCGGCCGGTGGCCGGGTGAGCGGCGGAGACGACATGATGGCGTCATGAGCAAGCAGCTGAGGGTCGAGCACACCTATGACGCACCGATCGAGCGAGTCGCCGCGATGCTCGCCGATCCCGGGTTCCGAGAGCAGGTCTACGGCGCCCAGCGGGCCCGGGACATCCGGGTCGAGGTTACCGGCGACACCACCGCCGGCGCGACGGTGGCGGTGGTCTACACCCAACCGGTGGCGGGCGTGCCCGGGTTCGCCAAGAAGCTCGTCGGCGACGCCATCAAGGTGCACCAGGACGAGACCTGGACGGCCGGCTTCGCCTCCGGCCGGATCGAGATCTCCCTGCCCGGCAAGCCCGGCTCGCTGGCCGGGACGGCGACCCTGGCCGAGCACGGCTCGTCGACGGTCGAGACCATCGAGCTGACCGCCTCGGTCTCGATCCCGCTGGTCGGCGGCAAGGCGGAGGAGCTGATCTGCTCGATGTTCGCCAAGGCGCTGCGCCGGGAGCAGCAGGTCGGAGTCCGATGGCTGGAGGGAGCCTAGGGAGGCCGGGATGTCCACCACGCTCAGCTTCGAGCTGACCTACGAGGCCACCCTTCCCGCGGTGTTCACCATGCTCACCGACCAGAGCTTCCGCGAGCAGGTGTGCGACGCCCAGGGCGCGGTGCACCGCTCGGTGAACATCGGCGGCACGCCGCTGAAGGTGGTCATCGAACGCGGCCAGCCCACCGACTCCGCGCCGCCCATCGCGCGCCGCCTGGTCGCCAGCGAGGTGACGGTGACCCAGCAGGAGGTGTGGAACTCCTCGACCGCAGCGGTGGTCGAGATCTCCACGCACGCGCCGCCGGTCGACGTGCGCGGCAGCGCCTCGCTCACCCAGAACGCCGGCCGGACCACCCAGCAGCTGAACCTGCGCATCTCGGCCAAGATCCCGCTGGTCGCCAGCAAGGTGGAGAAGATCGTCGCCGAGCAGGTCCGGGCCGCCTACCAGGCCGAGTACGAGCTCGGCGTGGCCTATCTGGCCGAGCGCTGATCCCGAAGCCGGCCACCGGGCCGGCCGATCAGGTCGGGGACCTCCTGGGTGGCGAACCAGCCCAGGTCCTCCGCCGGATCCGCGCCCACCGGGCGGTCGGCCAGGTCGGCATGGACCGCCACCACCTTCGCGAACGGCGCCGACTCCGCCGTCGACGCGGCCTCGACCACGACCACCACCCGGCGCCCCGGACCGGCGAGCAGCGCCCCGGATTCCTCGGCCGCCGCCATCAGCGCGGCGTACTCGTCCTCCTCGGTCTCCTCCGACGCCTCGTAACCGTCCGCCAGACCGGGCACCACCCGGTCGGCGTACCACTGCGAGAGCAGGTCGAGCGTGGCCGGCAGATAGATCCTGCTCACTCCCCCTCCTTCATGTCCTTCGCGGCGGCGCGTCGGCGCGGGTTCCTCGATCGGCCGCGCGGCGCCCGCTGCCGTGCACCGGTCGCGGTGTCGAGCAGCTCGTCGAGCGCCTCGCGCAGACACTGTCCCAGCACCGAGGCGTCGGGCACCAGATCCCGGTCGGCGGTCAGGCCGAAGAAGACCTTGCCGTCGTAGGAGGTGACGCCGATGGCCAGCGAGTGTCCCGGCTCCAGCGGATGCACCGGATAGCTGGCCACCAACCGGGCGGCGACGCAGTACCGGGCCGTCTGTGGACCCGGGACGTTGCACACCGAGATCAGGTAGTCGCCCTCCGCGCGAGCGGCGACCCGAGCACCCATCATGTGGAAGGTCGCCGGGGCGAAGCCGGTGATCCCGGCGAGCCGGTCGGCACCGACCACCCGCGCGGTCTCCTTGTGCTTCTCGAACGAGTAGGACACCTGGTGCAGCCGCACCACCGGGCTGGTCTCGCCGACCGGCAGCTCGACGAAGTGCGGCGCGATCTGGCTCCCCAGCGCGGTCGCCTCGAGCTCGCCGTCGATGACGCTGACCGGCACCACCGCGGGCACCTGGCGCAGCCCCGCCAGCGACTCCGATCGGGTCATCAACCAGCCGCGCAGACCACCGGTGACGACCGCCAGGATGACGTCGTTGACGGTGCCGCCGTGGACGTCGCGGATCCGGCGGAAGTCGGCGAGCTCGGTCTGGAAGGGCACGAACAGCCGTTGCTCCGACAACGTCCCGGTCAGCGGGGTGGGGCGCTCGGGCCGGCGGCCCAGCAGCATCCCCGCCAGCGAGACCGCGCCGGCGAGCGCCCTGGTGGCCCGACCGGCCAGCTGGGCGCCGGTGGTCCGCGCCGTCTGGGAGAGCGTGTCGACCCCGGAGAGGGAGTCCCGCATCGCCTCGAGCACCAGCCCGGGTCCGGTGACGCCGCGCGGCGACCAGTCGTCGGTGACCGGGGTGGCGCTGCTCGGGCGTACGTCGAGCAGCAGCTGGCCGAGCTCGACGACCTCGACGCCGTCCACCAGCGCCTGGTGGGTCTTGGCGATCAGTGCGACCCGTCCGTCGGCGAGCCCCTCCACGACGTACATCTCCCACAGCGGCCGGGACCGATCCAGCTGCCGCGACATGATCCAGGCGGCCAGATCGCGCAGCTGGTCGAGCGAGCCCGGCCGCGGCAGCGCGGAGCGACGGATGTGGTAGTCGAGGTCGAACCGGGTGTCGTCGACCCAGACCGGGTTCGCCAGCCGGCCCGGCACCAGCTGCACCCGCTGCCGATAGCGCGGCACGAACGCCAGCCGGTCGGCCACCAACGCCCGGAAGGCGTCGTAGTCGAAGACCGGCTCCCCCGGGTCGAGGATGTCGATGTTGAGCACATGGCGCGGGGAGGTCGGCGACTCCTCCACCAGGAACGCCAGGTCGCGGGGAGAGAGCCGATCACTCACGCGCACTTCCTCTCAGGCACCTCTTTGATTCCCGTGCGATTGTGGCAGAGATCCGGGCGGAGCGTCTCCGTCCGACGCGGCACGCCCGGGGTGTCGCAGGCATCGTGTGCATCGACTCTAGAACGGGGAATCCATGCGGCATCCGGCGCGAGCCCTCGCGATCGTGGCCACACTCCTCGGCATCCTCACCCTGACGGCTGCCTGCGGAGGCGACACCAAGTCCGAGGGCACCGATTCCACGACGCCGAAGGTCATCGACATCACCGTCAAGGACGGCTCGGTCACCCCGAACGGCGAGGTCGTCGAGGTGGCCAAGGGCCAGAAGGTCGAGTTCGAGGTGAAGGCCGACGCCGCCGGCAAGATCCGCGTGCACTCCGACCCGGCCAAGGAGTACGAGTACGGCGTCGGCACGACCCGGATCTCGGTAGGGAGCTTCGACCTCGCCGGTCGGATCGAGGTCGAGTCGCACGCCCTCGGCACGACGATCGTGACCCTCGAGGTGAAGTGATCCCGGCGCCCACCGGTGGCCGGATCCCGGAACTGCCGCGCACCGTGATCGGGTTCATCGTCGATGGGCTCTGTCTGCCGTTCGACCTGCCGCTCGACCCGCTGTCCGCCACCTGAGCCGCCGCGGCGAGCGGCGGCCCGCCTTCGGCCGCGCGGCGGCCGCTGCC
>NZ_JASGET010000073.1:0-2639 GCF_047606145.1 Nocardioides sp.
CCGAGGCGTCCGAGGCGTCGCTTGCCGGCCGCGTGAGTCGCACCGTCGCCGCCGCGCCGGCGCCGGCGTCCAGCCGGGCACACGCGGTGCCGAGCAGCGCGGTGAGCTGGTTGCGTGGCCACCGGGTGGCGGGCATCGAGGTCTCGCTCGAGGCCAGGCTCGGCAGCCGATCCAGCGCCACCGGCGCGGCCGGGAGGGTGCCGTGCACGGGGGTGTTGGCGTAGACCGCGGCGGCGAACGGGGAGAGCTCGACCCAGCCGTCGCGGCGCACCAGATAGGACCGGCCCTGATAGGTCATCAGGTCGCCGGTCCGCACCGAGGACGGCACGCCCGACTGCCCGGCCAGCTTGCTCGGCTCGCCGTACCCGTCGTCGTCGAAGCCCTCGGCACCGAGCGCGGTCCCCGCCGGGAACAGGTCGACCCAGTCCGCGGAGACGTCGACCTCGGGCGGCACCTGCTCGCCGTCGCGGAACAGGGACTGCGCCAACGCCGGGTTGTCCGGCAGCCGGTAGCGGTAGGCCCGGACCTGCGTCGTGTCCGAGGAGGTCGCCTCGGCGATCAGCCAGCGGGTGCCGTCCGGGGTGCGGACCAGGAAGCCAGCCCCCGACGTCTCCGCCACGCCCGGCGAGGCCGACAGGCCGACGCTCACCCCGCGGCCCGCCGCGGTGCACGCGGTCCAGCCGGTCTCGATGAAGTGGTCGGTGGTCGGCAGCGACTCCGGCGCACCGAGGATCCCGATCGGCGGCCGGGGGGTGCGCTTGTCGACGGTGTCCGCGGAGACGACCGTGGTGTGCGGCTCCAGGCCGAGGATGAGCTGGGCGGAGGTCAGGTTCGTGACCGGCCACAGGTCGCCGCCGTCCTGGGTGACGACGTAGCGCGAACCGGACTCGGTCACCACCAGCCCCTGGTTGTCCCAGTCGCTGGCCGCGCGCGGGGCGAGCACCGAGGCGACCGCGCCGGCGGCGAGCAGCAGGACGGCGAGCGCGACACCACCGAGGATGGTGCGACCCGGCCGGTTCGGCTCGACCTCACGCCCGCCGGGCGCGCCGGAGAGGAACGCGGTGACCAGCCGGCGCCGGCTGAACGCGTGCGCCTCGACGAGGTCCTTCTTGGTGGTCATCGCCTCACACACTCACCGAGGAGAGCAGTCCCGAGGCGACCACCACCAGCGGCACCAGCGCGATCAGGACGGCCGACTCGGCCACGTCCGCCAACCGGCCGCGGCGGATCGTCGCCACCCCGGGGACGAGGGTGAGGGCGAGCAGCACACCGCCGGCGGCCGCCAGCACCACCGCCAGGGTGGGCCGCCAGTCCGGGTGCAGCCAGAGCACCGCCAGTCCGAGGGAGGCCAGACCGAGGATCCCGGAGCCGAGGCCGGTGAGCACCTCCGGACCGGTGCGGTACTGCCGGGTGCGCAGCATCAGCGCCAGGCAGGCCGCCACCATCAACAGCGTCCCGGCCAGGCCCAGTGCCACCACGAACGGCGCGATCAGCACCACCAGCAGGCCCACCGTGGCGGTGATCGCGACCAGGATCTCGTGGGCGACCGCGGCGTCGGTGAGCACTCGTGACCGGTCGATCTCGCCGGGCTCCGCGGTGATGTCGCCGGGCGCGTAGAGGCGCTGCACGTCGGTCGAGGTCATCGACAGCGCCAGCCAGGGGAAGACGCCACCGGCGAGCACCACGACGGTGAGGACCACCGCGAGCACGACGCCCGCCCGCCAGTCGGTCGCATACAGCAACGCCCCCGAGCCGCCGAAGACCAGCCCGGCGACGGCACCCGGCAGCATCAGCATCCGCCCGGACGCCACCCCCAGCAGACAGAGCACGCCCGCGGCCAGCGCCCCGGCGCCGGCCCAGGCGAGCGGGAGGGTCTGCACCGGCGCCGAGGTCTGATGCAGACCGAGCAGCAGGCCGGCCGCCGCGCCGTACGCCTGTGCCATCAGGCCCACCGCGACCGCGGCGTCGGTCTCGTCCTCGGCACGGGAGAGCACCACCGCACCGCCGACCAGCACCACCGCGATCACCGCTGCCGCCGCCCCGGCGAGCGCCGAGGCGCCCTGGGCCAGCAGGGCGACCGCACCGAGCGCGAGCAGCACGCACGCGGCCACCAGCGCGGTACGGCGCCCGGCCTCGGGCCGCCACGGCCGCAGCTCGGTCTCGACCACGTCGGTCATCGCCTCGACCACGTCGTCGTAGACACGCGGCGTCGGATCGTCGACCGCAGCCGTCACGGTGAGCACCCCGCCGTCGGCGACGCCCTGCGGGATCAGCCCGACCTCGCCGGCCAGGCGGCGCCCGTCCGCCAGGACCACCCGGTAGCCGCCGTAGGCGGTGGCGGCGTCGAGCAGGCCGACGCTACGGGCCAGCTCGGGCACCAGCTCGGCGAGCGGCACAGCGCCCGGCAGGACCAGGTCGACCCGGCGGCTGCCCGAGGACACGGTGACCCGCACCAGGCCCGAGGTCGCGCCACCCAGCTGCGTCATGTGGGTACTCCTTGCATGCGTGCCGGCTCCGCACACCCTTCTCGACGGAGCCGTTGACAGGCGAGTGCTACGCCACGCCCGAGCATTCCACACCGAGGGCCCGGCGCCCGGGCAAGCCACGAGGTCCCGCAGCACGGCCGAGCCGTGCTGCGG
>NZ_JASGET010000074.1:0-38010 GCF_047606145.1 Nocardioides sp.
CCGCTGGGGCCGCTGGGGCCGCTGGGGCCGCTGGGGCCGCTGGGGCCGCTGGGGCCGCTAGGCCGAGGTCGCGCCGGCCGCCGAGTGATATCCGAGCCGGGCCGAGACCTCGTCCGCGGCGGCACGGAGCAGTCCCAGCGCCGCGTCGCGGGCGGCGGCGTCGAGCCGGAAGGTGGGGCCGCTGACGCTCATCGAGGCGATCACGTCGCCGTGCATGTTGTGGAGGGGGACCGCGATGGCGGTCAGCCCGACCTCGAGCTCGTCGACCGCCACCGAGTAGCCCACCGCGCGGACCTCGACCAGCTCGGCGGCGAGCCGATCGCGAGAGGTGACCGTGCCGTCGGTGTAACCGGTCAGCTTCCCAGCCGCCGCCAGCGCGGCGCGCGGGTCGAGGCCACTGAGCAGCACCTTGCCGTTGCTGGTGGCGTGCAGCGGGATGCGCTGGCCGACCCAGTTGTGCGACTGGATGCTCGAGGAGCCCGACGCCTGGTCGACGTACAGGGCACTGCCGTCGGCGAGGACGGCGATGTTGATCGTCTCTCCGGTCGCCTGGGCGAGTCGCCGTACGATCGGGCGCGCCTCCTGGACCACGTCGAGCCGTGCGGTGGTGGCGCCGGCCAGGCGCAGGAGTCCGCCGCCGAGACGGTACTTCCCCCGGTCCTCGGTCTGTTCCACCAGACCGTGCTGCTCGAGCGTGGCGACCAGGCGAAAGGCGGTGGACTTGTGGACCCCGAGGTCCCGAGCGAGATCGGAGATCCCGACCTCTCCCGCTCGCGCCAGGTGTTCCAGGATGGTCAACGCCCGGTCCACCGACTGGACCCCGGCGCCAGGCGCAGCATCGTTGCTCATGGCGCAACAGTACGACGTCCGCCGATCCGGCCTCGATCCAGCCGGTCGTACTCGGCCAGGCGTGCCGTGTCACGGACATCGGCGACACCTCGGACCTGCGTGGTCGGTGACGCCTCTCGCCTGCCTTCACGAGCGTGCGCGGTCAGCCTCTCAGTCAGCCCGCGGTGAGGCCTCGACGCACCATCCGGCGCTCGATGCCCACGGTCTCAGTCTTGGAGCTGCCGTCGAATCTGAAGCCTTGGCGCTCGTAAAACGCGACCGCACGGCTGTTGCCGTCGAGTACCCACAGGTAGGCGTCTGAGGTGCCGAGGGCCTCGGTCAGCATGGCGTGGCCGACTCCGTGACCGTAGAACTCGGCGCGGACATAGAGCGCCCAGACCTCCACCGCAGGAAGATCGTGGGAGTCGTCGCGTCCGTGCCCTCGACTGACGAATCCGATGAGTCGGTCGGTCGCGCGATCCCGAGCCAAGAGCGTCAACGACTCGGGACTGGGAATGTCTGCGCGCCACCGCTCAATACGCTCCGAGCGATCCTTGCGGCGATCGCGCAGGATCTCGTTCGGCATCAGATGACCGTAGGCCTCGTCCCAGACGTCCAGGTGAAGGTCCGTGAGGGCTTCGGCGTCATCGACGCTAGCTGGGCAGATCAGCACCGTCGACACCGTTGCAACGTTACGCGGTCGACGTTCTTCGGTCAGCCGTTGTGCCCGACGCGCGGCTCGACCGGTCGTACGGACCCGTGATGCCGCACGGTGAGACCGTCACGGCCGCCATCAAGGTGGCGGAGAAGGCCATCGCCAGCCGGCGTCCCCCGACTGCTGGCCGACAACGGGCTCACGATCGCGGAATTCGTACGAATATATGTTCTAAAGCAGCGCAGAATGCGGTAGGATGGGCCCATGGAGTCCACCGCCGCCTGCGAGACGCTGATCGCCGACATCGGCCGCCCGCGCGCGGCCGGACCGATCGGTCGGTCCGACGTCGACGAGATGGTGCAGTGGCCGGCGGTCCGGATCCTGGCGACGGCGGAGCACAACCTGCGGGTGCGACGCCAGGTCCTCGTTGATGAGCTCGAGCTCGCGCTGGCGTGGGCCGACCAGCACTCCGGCGAACCCGCCGGCCCGGAGGGCGCGAGGGGAGCCGCCGGTGGCGATCGACTGGTCAGCCTCGGCGGCGACGGCTCCCCGATGGTCCAGGACCTGTGCCTGGAGGAGCTCTCGATCGCGCGACAAGCGCATGTGGCCAACACCCGACGACTGGTGGCGGATGCACTGGACCTGCGGCACCGGCTCCCGTTGACCTGGGCCCGGCTGCGGCGGCTGGAGGCCGAGCCATGGGTGGGCCGCAAGGTCGCCCATCTCTCCCGCCACCTGCCCGCCGACCGGATCGGGGTCGTCGACGCAGCGGTCGCGGATGCGCTCGACCAGGCGCCCTCGCGGGTCCTCGCGGTGGCGGAGGCGGCCATCATCCGCGCCGACCAGGAGGCCCACGCGGCCTCGCTGGCCGAGGCCAGACAGGGGTACGGCGTCTGGTTCGGTCGGGTGAGCGCCGCCGACCCCGACGACCCCCACTCCGGACGTGGCTCCCAGTCGCTGTTCGCGCGGATGGCGCCCGAAGACGCGTGGTGGCTGGACCGGCTCCTCGACGAGATCGCCGACCACCTTCACGCCGATCCGGCCCTGGTGGATGCCTCCGGGCTCACCGCGGAGGCGACCCGGGACCAGCTGCGCGCGGCAGCCATGGGATGGCTGGCCCGCCCCGAGGACGTCGCCGCGCTCCTCGCCGACCACGACGCCGGGGATGGGCCCCGCCGGCCGCGACGACACCGGGCCGTGATCTACCTCCACCTGCATGAGACCGCGCTGACCGGCGCCCAGGGCATCGCCCGGGTCGAAGCCCTCGGCCCGATCCTCGTCCAGCAGTTGCGCACTCTCGTCGGGCACGCGCACATCACCCTGACCCCGGTCGTGGACCTGGCTGACAGCTACTCCACCGCCGGCTACGAGTACCCGCACTCCATCCGGGAGCGCGCCATGCTCCGCACCGGCGGCGATGTCTTCCCGTACGCCACTCAGGTCAGCCGCAACCTCGACGCCGACCACGTCGTCCCCTACGACCCCGGCGGACCACCTGGCCAGACCCGGGACACCAACCTCGCCCTGTTGTCCAGACATCACCACAGAGCCAAGACCCACCTCGGCTACCGAGTCGAGCAACTCACTCTCGACAAGTATCTCTGGACCTCTCCGCACGGTCTGATCCGGCTCGTCGACCCCACCGGCACCCACACCCTCACCCACGGCGCCGCTGAGCTGCTGCGCGCGCTCTACAGCGACACGATGGTTGAGATGGTCAACTGACACCGCGATGCTCCGATGGGTGACCACGCTGGCGGTCATCGTCGCCGAGGACGCGGATTGCTGCCCCTGGTGGGTCGAGCTCCGAGGTGGGTTGACCTTGCCCCGACGGCAAGCCTCAGCCTCCTCTCGCCGGTGATCGACACCGGGAGGATGGTGATCATGACCGAGCCGCAGACACTCATGACGATCGGCGACTTCGCCTGCCGTGCGGGGCTGACGACGAAGGCCCTGAGGTTGTACGACGACCTCGGACTGCTTCCGCCCGCGGAGGTCGATCGGTACTCGGGTTACCGTCGGTACGCCCCCGCGCAGCTCGAGCGCGCTCGGCTGGTGGCGACGCTCCGACTGCTGGGCATGCCGCTGGCGCGGATCACGCAGGTCGTCGACTCCTCGCCCGCGGCGGCGCTCCAGCAGGTCGAGGCCTACTGGCGCCAGGTCGAGGCCGATGTGGCGGCTCGCCGAGGCATCGTCACCACCCTCGTCCATCAATGGAGGAACGAGACACACATCATGACGACAGCTTCCGACCGACTCCACGCCGATCTTGGCGCCAGCCATCGCCAGGGCCGTCGCAACCAGCAGCAGGACGCCCTGATCGCCACCCCCGAGCTGATCGCCGTTGCCGACGGGTTCGGTGAGCGAGACGACCTCGCCGCCGCGGCGCTGGCGGCCTTCGCCGGCGGCGGTCTCGCGGAGGCGACATCCGTGCTCGCTCCCGAGGTCAGCGCGGCTCTGCCGAACCTGCCCGGCTCCGGCACCACGCTGACCGCGGTCGCTCTCGACGGCGCGACCGCGCGGATCACACATGTGGGCGATGCGCGAGTCTGGCTGGTGCGCGACGGTGAGCTCCGACAGATCACCCACGACCACACCGTCGTGGCGGCGCTGATCGAGGCGGGTCAACTCACCGCCGAGGAGGCCCGCTCGCACCAGCACCGCAGCCTGCTCAACCGGGCCCTGACGCCGGGCGTCGTCGCCGACGTGTCCACGGTGGACCTGCTCCCAGGCGACCGGCTCGTGCTGACCACCGACGGCGTCCACACCTACGTCGACGACCTCGCCGCCTTGCTCACCTTGGCGACCGGCCCGCAGGAGGTGGCCGATGCGGTCGCGGAAGCCGTCACCGAGGCCGGAGAGCCCGACAACCACACAATCGTGGTGGCCGATCTGGCCTAGCCGATCTTCCCGGCACCGTGGCCATCTGAGCTTCGTGAGAGGCCTGCAAGGGGGCCGGGATCCTCGTGCCGCGGGGACTGCTCGAGGTTCGGGTGCGACCGCGGCGAGTGGTGCTCGCCGATCGCTGATCCGGTCAGCCATCGTCAGCCATCGCGCTGGCGGCCTCCCGCGGGCTGTGCCATCCTTCACTCGGCTCAACGTCTCGGTCCACCGCCGCGAAGGAGTGCCTGTGACGACACTCACCGGAGCCGTGACACAGCCGACCGGGAGCGACCCCCGGTCCACCTCCTTCGTGCCCGCGTACTACCTGGCTTCCTATGGACTGTACGTCGCGATCTTCAGCGCCACCCTCGGGGGAGTCTCCGTCAAGGTGCAGGGCCTGGTCCCACTGGACCAGGCGGCGCAACAACTGGGGCTCATCACCGGGCTCGGCGCCGTCTTCTCGATCCTCGCCCAGCCGATCACCGGCGCCGCATCCGACCGCACCCGGTGGCGCCACGGCATGCGCCGACCGTGGATCCTGGCCGGCGCTCTCGGGACCTTCGTCGGCCTGGCCGGCACCGGCGCGGCCGGCGACCTGGCCTCGCTGACGATCTCCTTCTGTGCCGCCCAGCTGTTCGCGAACATGGCCCATGCCGCCGCCAACGCGACCATCGCCGACCAGGTCCCCGCCGCCCATCGTGGCCGAGTCGCCGGCGCCGTCGCATCATGCGCACCGGTCTCGCTGCTCACCGCGGCCGTCGCACTGAGCTATCTGCCGAGCAACTTCTTGCGACTCACCGTCCCGGCGGGGTGTGCGGTGGTGTTCTGCACCTGGTTCGCGCTGAGACTCGACGACAGGGTCCTGCCCCCGCCGACCCGAGTCTCGCGACAGGCCTCGGGACGGGCTTCGGGACGGGCCTGGGGACGGGCACTGTGGCCGGCTCTGCGACGGTCGTTCGCGTTCGCGCCCGGATCCGGTCGCAACCTCACCTGGGTGTGGGCGACACGCGCGTTGATCATGCTCGGATTCGCCGGGGTCGGCTCCTATCTCACGCTCTACCTCGCCGCGCAGTTCCAGATCACCGATGGCACCGACCAGCTCCGCTTCGCCATGTATGCGATCTTCATCCAGACGCCGTGCGTGGTCCTCGCCGGACACCTCGGCGGTCAGCTCGCCGACCGCACCGGCCATCGCCGCCTGCTGGTCTGCTGGGGCGGCCTGCTCATCGCGGCCGGCATCGGCATCGTTGCGGGCGCGGCGGTGGTCGGTCACGACCTCGGGCTGGCGACGGTGCTCGTCGGGGAGGCGGTCATCGGCGTCGGCGTCGGCCTCTTCCTCGGGGTCGACCTCGCGCTGGCGATCGAGGTCCTCCCCGATCCGGCCAGGCAGGCGAAGGACCTCGCGGTGCTCAACACCGCTGCCTCGATTCCACAGGTGATCGCGCCGGTCCTCGGCGGCCTGCTGGTGCTGCCGCTGATGCGCGACCTCGCACCGGACCTGGCCTACCCCACCTGGTTCGGACTCAGCGCCGTCGCCTCGGCCGTCGGCGGGCTCCTGGTGTGGAAGATCGACGGAGTCAGGTAGAGCTGCCGCTCGACGGTGTCAGAGGGGAGCGGACAACAGGTACGCCGAGCAGGCTGCCGCGACCTCGCGGCGAAGAGTGTCCCAGCCGACCTCGCGACGCTGCTCCGGCGCACGGTGGAAGGTGGCATAGTCCGCGTAGGTGCTGTGCGCCATCCGATAGCAGATCGCGGCCCGGTCCTCGCGCCCCAGGCTCCGGCGAACCCCGGCGTCCTCCGGCAGATAGTGGAGGAGCGCGGCGACGACGGCGTCCTTGACCGCGGCCATCACATAGGCGCCGTACGCACCGTGTTCCGGCACGCGGTGCGAGTTGAGCATGCAGACTCCGCCGAGCTCGCCGTGCGTCTCGAACAGCTCGCCGAGCCGGGTGATCACCTCGCGCACCCCATCGGCCGGCGGAGCGCTCGGCAGGACGGCCAGGTCGAAGGCGTCGTCCACGGCATGCGCGAAGTCGATCAGGTGACGGTCGTGGATCGCACCGAACAGGCCCTCCTTGCTCCCGAAGCGCTGGTAGATCGACGCGGTGGCCACGCCTGCCTGGCGACTCACGCCCTCGACGGTGAAGGTGCTCCACCCTCCGTCGGCCAACAGCCCGGCGCCGGCGTCGAGGATCCGTTCCATCGACTGTCGACTGCGCTCCTGCTGCGGTGGCCGCACGTACCGCTCCGACGGCGCCGACGGCGCATCCGCACGATCGAGGATTCTCACCGAGCCTCGACCCGATCGATCGCCACCGCCAGGGCGCCGTACACCTCGGCGAGCGGACCGAGGCGCGCCGGCTCGACCTTGACCGCCGCTGCCGTCGCCGGCTGCGCGTACCGGTCGATCGACTCCCGGACGCCGCGGGCGAACGAGTCACCGGCCACCCCCAGCTCGCCACCGACGATGACCGCCTCCGGATTGAACCAGTTGCACCCGTCGGCGACCACGCGTCCGACCGCCCGCCCGGCGTCGACCAGGATCCGCTCGCCGACCGGATCGGCCGCCACCTGCTCCAACGAGATCGCCGATTCCGTGGGGCCCGCGAGGTGGGTGTGCTGGAGCTGCTCGCGAATCCGTGGCACCGACACCGACGCCTCCAGGCAGCCCTGCTTCCCGCACCGGCATCCGGCGGTCGTGCCGGGCAGGATCGTGTGTCCGATCTCGCCGGCGATGCCGACCACACCGCGATAGGGCTGACCGCCGATGATGATGCCGGCGCCGATGCCGTGGGACGCCTTGATGTAGAGCAGTGTCGACCGGGTCCGGCCGCCCCCGAACCGGTGCTCGCCGATCGCGCCCATGTCCGCATCGTTCTCCACATGCACCGGCGTGCCGAACAGGCGGGCCAGCTCGTCGGCGGGGGTGTGTCCCACCCAGGACGCGAGGATCGTGGGCGAGCTGACCACGTCCCGACGCCGGTCGAGCGGCCCCGGGATCCCGGCGGCGACACTGCGCACCGCACTCATCGTCAGGTCGTGCTCGCCGACCAACGCCGCGGCGAGGTCGGCGGCGAGCTGCATCGCCTCCGCCGCACGGCCGTCGACGTCGAGCGCCGCGGTCCTCTCGGCGACCACCTCGCCTCTGGTGTTGCCCAGTGCGACCCGGACGTGCGTGTGGCCGAAGTCGATGCCGAGCACGTGCCCGTCCGGGCGGGCGGCCCGCAGCAGCGTCACCGGCCGACCGCGGTCGCCGCGGGACCGCTCGACGCTCTCCGGTACGACGATCCCCTGCTCGATCAGGTCGGCGACCGCCGACGCCACCGCGCTGCGTGAGAATCCGGTCAGTCGCTCCAGGTCCCCCCGAGTGGTGGGACCGTGGGTTTTCACCTCGTCCAGGATGGCCGAGGCGGTTCTTTGCCGTCTTCGGGCGGGCCCCGGCGCTGAGGTCATGTGCGGGAGTCTACGCATCGCCGTTAAATCTCTAAAAAAGATTAATATCAAGATTCATATTCTGTATTGACGACCGAACGCCGTCGTCCCTACGGTCGATCGACGTGACGGCCGACACAGGCCGCTCATCGTCACCCCACTCTCGAAGGAGATGCTCGATGGCCAGAACCGACGCGGGCCACGCTGCCGGCCCACCGCCTCGCCGCGAGGCCGCGATCAGATCGCGCACCAGTCACCGGAGGCTCATCCGGTCCGGCGTCGCCGTACTCGGCGGGATCGGACTGGTCCTCGGCACACTCGCCGCGACGGCTCCGGCAGCCACCGCCGCCGACGGCGACGAGCTCTCTCCCGACGTGCCCTACACGCTTCCGGTCACCCTGCCGACGCAGACGAGCTCGCCGAGCACCGACGCCTCCGCGCCGTACACCCCGGCCGTGCTGAACCTGATCGCTCAGATCGAGCCGTCGGCCAACCCGACCAAGGCGGAGATCACCAACGCCGACCAGATGCTGATCGGCGTCAGCAACGACAGCTGTCACAACGTCGGCACCAACGGAGCGCCGCTGGACACCACCCCGGCCATCTCACCGTTGTGCTGGACCGACGGGCTCGGTATCGGAGTGACGAGCGGCAGCAACAGCGGGAAGACCACCGCCTCCCCGACCATGGTCGCGCTCGGCTCGTCGTTCGACTCCCAGCTCGCCAACGCGTGGGGTCAGGTCGAGGGCACGGAGGGCCGCGCGCTCATGACCACCGGCCTGCTCGGTCCGCAGGTCGACACCGACATCTATCCCAACTGGGGCCGCGGCCTCGACACCCCCGGCGAGGACCCGCTGGTCAACGGCAAGATCGGCGCCGCCCAGATCAACGGCATGCAGGGCAAGGGCCTGATGAGCCAGGTCAAGCACTTCGCCGCCAACCAGGGTCAGGGCGACAGCACCCCCACCACCGTGCAGGACCAGGCGCTGCACGAGACGATGCTCACCACCTACGAGCAGAGCCTCGTCTCCGGTGGCGCGGCCGCGGTGATGTGCAGCTATCAGCTGTTCCAGGACGAGGGCAGCGGCGTGCCGACGAGCGGGGTCTCGGCGGTGTCCAAGGACAGCCCGTACCTGTCCGGCAGCTCACCGAAGACCTGGTCGCTCGACGAGATGCATCACGCCTGTGAGCAGCCGCTGACGATGAACTACGTGCTGCGCGGCATGTGGGGCTCCAAGGCGCTGGTCGGCCCCGACTACGGCGGTGTGCACAGCGCCAGCTCGATCCTCCAGGGACTGGACATGGAACCGGGCTCGAGCTACTTCGGCACCACCAATCTCACCAGCACCGACCCCACCGGGAGCACCTGCGCCGACACCGAGGGCAACGAGGTCTCCTGTGACACCGACGGCGCGGTCCATGTGGCGGGGATCCCCGGCGATCCCGACGACTGCGGGACCAACGGGTGCAGCGTGGCGAACGCGGTGGCCTCGGGCGCGTTGCCGCTCTCGGTCTTCAACCAGTCGCTGGCTCGCATGCTGTACCAGGAGGAGCGCTTCGACCTGCTCGGCTGCGACGACGACTCCGCCGACTGCGCGAACCCCGGCGGCGTCGACGGTGACCGCTCCGGCACCGCTGCGCTGAAGGACGGGAGCACGAGCGGAAAGGTCCGGCTGGGGACGAAGAACGGTGACGCCGCCGTGGTGGAGAAGGTCGCGGAGGAGGGCGCCGTACTGCTGAAGAACAACTCCTCGGCGCTTCCGCTGACCACCTCCGACCTGAAGAAGGGCGTCGCGGTCAGCGGTCCCGGGGCGGAGTACCTGGTCGCCAACCCGAACGCCGAGGGCTCGACCGGGTTCTCCGATCGCAACGCGATCAGCCCGCTTCGCCAGCTCAAGGCGCTGTCCGGGGACGCGGACGCGTTCGACTACTCGCCGGCGAACGGGCCGACCGGTGCCGTCATCCCGTCCTCGGTGCTCTCCACCGACGACGACTCCGTCACCGGAAGCCTCACGCTCTCCGGCCCGGACGGGGACAGCGAGGACAGCGACCTCGACCACACCGACTCCTCCGACGCCGGTCAGCTCGATCCGGGCAGCTACACCTGGACCGGGTACCTCAAGGTGCCGACGGCGGACGACTACACCTTCCGGATCCAGCAGGACGCCGACCTCGACGCCGACGACACCACCGTCAGTGTCGATGACACGAGCCTCGCGCTCTCGTCCGCGACCACCTTCTACCACGGTGCCTACTACGGCCAGACCGCCGTTCCGGTCGACACCACCAACGAGGGGTACGTCGAGGGCGGGCTGAGCAACCTGCAGACCGAGGAGCAGTCGTTGACGGCCGGCTACCACAAGATCACCATCACCTTCGACAACACCACCGACGACCCGGCCAGCCTGCGGATCGCGTTCTCCCGGGCGCAGGGCGACATCGACGACGCCGCCAAGGCCGCGCGCAAGGCGTCCAAGGCGATCGTGTTCGTCAACGACGAGAACCGGACGACCATCGGCTCGCCGCCGTTCACGCTGCCCTCGGGCCAGCAGATCAGCGGCCTCGGCGACGACCAGGTGAAGCTGATCAACGCGGTCGCGGCGGCGAACCCGAACACGATCGTGGTGATGAACACCTCCCAGGCGGTGATCACCCAGCCGTGGGTCGACAAGTCCAGCGTCAAGTCGGTGCTGGAGATGTGGAACTCCGGCTCCGAGGGCGGTACGGCGACGGCCCGGCTGCTCCTCGGCCAGGCCAACCCGAGCGGACACACCACCATCACCTGGCCCGAGGACGGCAACGACACCATCTACAGCTACGACCAGGCAGAGGGCCTCTACGCCGGCGACACGGCCGGAGTGCACTCCGAGCGGGCACCGTCCACCTCGGACGGGTCGACCGACATGACCCAGGGCATCTACTCGGGCTACCGCTACTACGACAAGCTCGGTGTCGACGTCCAGTTCCCCTTCGGCCATGGCCTGAGCTACTCCACCTTCAAGTACCAGCACCTCAAGGTGAGAAGAGCCGGCAGCGGCGGGCTGAAAGTGACCCTCGACGTCAAGAACACCAGCAAGGTCGCCGGCGTGGCGGTGCCCCAGGTCTACCTGGGCGCCCCGAGCACGAAGCCGACCGGCGTGCAGTTCGCCGTACGGTCGCTGGCTTCCTACCAGCGAGTGAGCGTCGGCGCCGGCAAGACCAGGCACGTCACGCTGACGGTGCCGTTGCGCTCGATGCAGTACTGGTCGAGCACGAAGCAGCAGTGGGTGACGGCCACCGGGACCAGGACGGTGTACGCCGGCTCGGCCGACAGTCTGAACCAGTTGCCGCTGCGCTCGACGGTGAAGGTCGCCTCGGCGCAGAACGTGACCTGCAGCAACACCCAGCTGAACACCACCACCATCCACGGGAACCTGAAGGTCGCCAGGGGATCCTGGTGCGACCTGGTCAACGTGCACGTCACCGGCAGCATCAAGGGTTCCGGCGTGGCCGGGATCCGGCTCAGCGGATCGACGATCGACGGCAGGGTCAGCCTGACCGGCACGACCGCGGCCAAGGATCCGCAGAGCTCCGGATCGAACGTCGTCTGCGACTCCTCGATCGGCTCCAGCCTGACGATCACGAAGAGCAGGAAGGCCGCCAGGTGGCTGATCGGCAGCTGCGGCTCCGTCAGCGTCGGTGGCGATCTCGCGCTGACCGGATCCACCGGGTCGGCCAGTGTCACCAAGGCGAAGGTCGAGGGCGACCTCGACCTTCGCGGCAGCACCAAGGTGAGCACCAGTGGCAACGAGATCAGCGGCGTGACCCGTCGCTGAGCACCCCACCGGGTTGCTCGACCCTCCGGGCCGTGGGGGCCCGGTCACCGGGCGGTGGGGTGCGCACCCCACCGCCCGTCCCCCACACCTCTCCCCCACACCTGAAAGGCCCGTCATGATCAACCTCCGCCGTGCGGTGGCCACCGCCGCGGTCACCCTCCTCGCCGCGATCACCGTGACGGCCTGCGGCGACGGCGACGACTCCTCGACCGCCGAGGCCGCACTCGGCACGACGCTGACCACGCCGACGTACGCCGAGGTGCACGCGGCCGTCGACGACCTCTGGTCGAGCACCGCGGAGATGGCCGACTTCAGCATCCGGTCGGTGGAGTACGACTCCTCGACCGTCAATCGGGTGCTCGACATGTGTCACACCGGGACCGCCGCCGGCAACGAGGAGTCGCTACAGAGCAGCCGGGTGACCGCCTGCGCTCCGCTGATCTACTTCCTCTACGAGTTCGGCCGGAGCAGGGACGACAGCGCAGCGGTCGAGACCGCGAACGACCTGTACTCCTATGCGGTCACCCGGATCTCCGGCCCGAAGAGCAGCCAGAAGATGCTCGACACGCTGCTGAAGAGCTGGGGTGTCGACGTCGCCGCCGGCACCGCCGACGTCACCCCGGAGACCGCGGCCGAGGCCCGGGTCGACGCGGTCCGTACGGCGCTCTCGGGAGTCCGAGGCGTTCGGATGTCCGTCCGCAGCTCGTCCGGCTCGGTGGCCCTGTTCGACGTGGGCACGACCGGCACGACCGAGACGTTCGGCGCCGGGAGGACGGAGGTGAGGGTCCTGGTGACGACGAGGGCGGCCTACCTCCAGGGCAGCCGGACGGCGCTGCGCCGGACTCTCCAGATCACCACACGTCGCTCGGTCTCCGGCTGGATCCGGGTGTCGGCCGGCAACGCCGCCTACAGCACCGTTGCCGACGGCACCGGCATCGACGACGTGACCACCTCGATCCTGCCGGCGACGACAGCCGTCCGGTCCGCCGAGGACGAGGGTGTCACGGTGCTCCGATGGCGGCAGTATGCCGGCAAGGTCGGCAGGTACGACCGACACACGCTTCGCGTCGACGCCGGTCTTCCGGTGAGCTCCACGGTGGTCAGCTCCGCGGGAGACCGCACCGTCACCCGGTTCTCCTGGGGGCCGGTCGACGCCATCGCCGTACCGGCCCACGCGGTGCCGCTGCGCCAGCTGAGCTCGGCGCGGTGACCCGCTGCGCTGAGGACCGACTCGGCGATCCTGAGGACCGACTCACCTGCTCCAGAGACCGACTGGCTCGTTCCGGGGACCGATTCGGCTGCTCTGAGGACCGATTCGGCTAACGGAAGACCACCGTCCGATTCCCGTTGAGCAGCACCCGCGACTCGGCGTGCCAGCGCACCGCGCGGGAGAGCACCAGCGCCTCCACGTCCCGCCCGGCCGCGACCAGCTGCTCCTGGGTGTGGGCGTGGTCGACCCGGATGACGTCCTGTTCGATGATCGGGCCCTCGTCCAGGGCGGCGGTGACGTAGTGCGCGGTGGCGCCGACCAGCTTGACCCCGCGATCGAAGGCCTGGTGGTAGGGCTTGGCGCCCTTGAAGCTGGGCAGGAAGGAGTGGTGGATGTTGATCGCCCGTCCGCTCAGCTCCCGGCACAGGTCGTCGGAGAGCACCTGCATGTAGCGCGCCAGCACCACCAGATCCACCTCCGCCTCGGCGACCAGATCGAGGAGCCGCTGCTCCGCGGCGGGCTTGGTCGCGGCGCTCACCGGCACGTGCTCGAACTCCAGCCCGTAGCTGCGCACCAGTGCCTCGGCGTCGCGGTGGTTGGAGATCACCACCGGGATGTCGATCTGCAGCGCCCCGGTCGAGTAGCGGAACAGCAGGTCGTTGAGACAGTGCAGGTATCTCGAGACCATGATGATGGTCCGGTACGGCGCCCGGGCGTCCCAGAGGCTGAAGTCCATGTCGAACTCGGCGGCGACCGCCGCGAACCCGGCGTGCAGCGCCTCGGCGCTCTCCTCGGCGGCGGTGACGAAGTCGATCCGCATGAAGAACCGTCCGGTGAACGGATCGTCGTACTGCTGGGACTCCAAGATGTTGCCGTGGTGGGCGACCAGGAAGCCGGAGACGGCGTACACGATCCCGGGCCGGTCCGGGCAGGAGAGCACCAGCACGAAGTCACCGGCCGGGGCCGTCGCCGGTGCCGTGTTGACCTGGTCGGGCATCAGTCCCCAACTCCATCCGGATCGCCTCGCGTGGCGATCCTAGCCTCACGTCGGCCCCGAGTGAGGTCCACCGACTCGCCCTCAGGGCCCGGTGAGCGATTCCGGCGCGAGCAGCCCCACCAGCTCGGACTCGTCCAGGATCCCACGCGCCCGGACGAGGGCACGGATGTCGCCCTCGCCGGCGAGCGCCGCCTGGGCCAGCTCGGTCGCGGCCGCGTAGCCGATGTGCGGGATCAGCGCGGTGACCACACCGACGCTGCGGGCGCTCTGCTCGGCGAGCCGGTCGCGGTCCACCTCCAGACCGCTGATGCAGAGCGAGGTCAGCGTGTCCACCGCCGAGGCGAGCCACTCGCCGCCCTGCAGCAGCAGATGGGCGATCAACGGCTCGAACGGGTTGAGCTGCAGCTGCCCGCCCTCGGCCGCCATCGTGATCGCGACATCGTTGCCGGCCACCGCGAAGGAGACCTGGTTGACCATCTCCGGGATCACCGGATTGACCTTGCCGGGCATGATGCTGGAACCCGCCTGACGCGGCGGCAGCCGCAGCTCCCCCAGCCCGGCCTGCGGGCCCGAGGAGAGCAGCCGCAGGTCGTTGCAGATCTTGGAGACCTTGATCGCGGTGCGCTTGAGCATCGCCGAGGCCTGCACGAACGCGCCGGTGTCGAAGGTCGCCTCGACCAGGTCGCTCGCGCCGACCAGCGGCAGGCCGGTGATCGAGGCGAGCTCGGTGACCACGTCGGCCGCGTATCCCGGCGCGGTGGTGATGCCGGTCCCGATGGCCGTCGCCCCGAGGTTGACCTCGCAGAGCAGCGCACGGGCATCGGCGATCCGGGGACGCTCCTCCCCCAGCGTCACCGCCCAGCCGCGCAGCTCCTGCCCGACCGTCATGGGCACGGCGTCCTGCAGCTGGGTACGTCCGACCTTGACCACGTCGGCGTGCTCGGCCGCCTTCGCCGCCAGTGCCTCGATCAGCCGGCCGAGCGCGCCGTTCAGCCCGTCGAGCATCGCGATGACCGCCAGCCGTACGGCGGTCGGATAGACGTCGTTGGTGCTCTGGCTGCGGTTGACGTGGTCGTTCGGGCTCAGGCGCCGATAGTCGCCGCGTGCGGCTCCCATCAGCTCCAGTGCCCGGTTGGCGATGACCTCGTTGGCGTTCATGTTGGTCGAGGTGCCGGCACCGCCCTGGACCACATCGACCACGAACTCCTCGTCCAGGTCGCCCGCGCGCACCTGCGCGCACGCCCGCTCGATCGCGCCGGCCCGGGTGTCGTCGAGCAGCCCGAGCTTGTGGTTCGCCCGCGCCGCGGCCTGCTTGACGGCGCCGAGTGCGGCCACCAGTCCGCGGTGACGGCCGATCGGGAATCCGCTGACGGCGAAGTTCTCCAGCGCACGGGCCGTGTGCACACCCCAGTACGCCGAATCCGGCACCCGCTTGTCGCCGAGTAGGTCGTGCTCGGTCCTACTCCCCGGCGCGCTCATCGCGATGCCTCCGCCGCCACGTCGACAGCGGTCCGGGCGAGCGCGGTCGAGGCGTCCAACAGGGCTCGCTCGGCGGCCGGTCCGACGCAGTGGTCGGCGAACTCGCGCTGATGGTTGAGCGCCGGCAGCGAGTCGACGCCGATGTAGGGATGGATGGCGGGCACCAGCTGCGAGACGTTGCCCATGTCGGTCGAGGCCCGGTTCATCCGCGCCGCCATCTCGGCGCCGGCGAACGACCTGCCGAGCGCCTCGGCATGACGCCGGTACGACGCCAGCGCACGCTCGTCGGTCCGGAACTCGGCATACGGCTTGCTCTCCGGAGTGATCTCGAGCTCGCAGCCGGTCGCCAGCGCACCGGCCTCGAAGCAACGCCACACCCGTGGCTCGAGCTCCTCGAGCTCGGCCAGCGACTCGGCACGGACGTACCAGCGGCCCTCGGTGAGCTCCGGGATCGCGTTGGGGGCCTCCCCGCCCCGGGTCATCATGCCGTGCACCCGGACGCTCGACGGCAGTTGTTGGCGGAGCAGGCCGAGTGCGACCTGGGCGATGGTGAAGGCGTCGGCGGCATTCACCCCGTGCTCGGGGTAGGCGGCCGCATGGGCGGCCTTGCCGCGATAGCCGATGTGCGAGTGGGAGACGGCGAACGGCCGGGCCTCGGCCACGTCGACCGGCGCGGGATGAGCCATCATCGCCAGGTCCAGGCCGGCGAACGCGCCCCGGTCGAGCATCTCGATCTTGCCGCCGCCACCCTCCTCTGCCGGGGTTCCGTAGACCTCGATCCTCAGATCGAGGTCGTCGGCCACGCCCGCGAGGGCGAGCGCGGCACCGACCGACGACGCCGCGATCAGGTTGTGGCCGCAGGCGTGACCCAGACCGGGCAGGGCGTCGTACTCGGCGCAGATGCCGACCCGGAAGCGGCCGGTGCCCGCGGTCGCCAACAGCGCCGTGTCGAGACCGAGGTAGCGCTCGGTGACGGCGAAGCCACCCTCGGCGAGTGCCTCTCCGACCCAGGCCGCCGCGCGGTGCTCCTGCCAGGCGGTCTCCGGGTGCGCGTGGATCCGGGTGGAGAGCCCGATCAGCTCCTCGCTGCGGTCGCCGACCCGGCGGCCGACCTCGTCGTGGGCGTCCATCGCGTCACTCGTCGCCGGGGACGCCGTACGACGGTGCCTCGGTCGGGTCGAGGGCCCGGGTGACGTAGTCGTCGCGCTGCGGCAGCCAGACCTCGAGCAGCCTGCCCAGCTCGGCGATCGGCTCCTCGTGCCAGTCGACGCGGAGATCGGTGACCCGCCACTCCTCCCCGCGTACGACGGCCAGGCCCGCCGAGTGCAGCGGCCCCTCCTCGCCACCCGCGGCGAGGCCCGCCTCGAGCGCCTCGAGCAGCCGCTGCTCCAGTTCACCGGCGGAGGCGGCGAACCCGCGAACGACCGCCTCGACGACCTCGGGCGTGCGCAACATGTTCCCGGCGGCGACCACCTTCTCGCCGATGACCTCGTGGTGGGTGCCGAGCGTGTCGCTCCCGGAGAACGCCGCCGCCCCGCCACCGAGGTCGAGGACCGTCAGCTGCCGGTGGGCGCGCAGATCCGCGGGCACCGCCGCGACGACCGCCGCCATCGCCTGCTCCGCATCGGCACCGCCCGCGAGCGCGTCCAGCAGGGCCGGTCCGAGTCGCGGATCGGTGACGTTCTGCGACGAGGCCCCGCCGACGCCCGGGCGCAGGTGCACACAGCGAGCCGCGACCGCCGGGCTCGAGGACGTCACGGCCATGCCGACGGCGCCGTCGCCGTCGGTGGCCAGCACCGAGAACGTCACTTCGCCCCCTCCGGGATGACGGCGATCGCGTCGACCTCCACCAGCCACTCGGGCCGGGCCAGCGCCGAGACGACCAGCCCGGTCGAGATCGGGTGCACACCCTTCGTCCAGCGCCCGATGGTGCGATAGACGGTCTCCCGGTACCGCGGGTCGACGATGTAGACGGTCAGCTTGACCAGGTGCTCCATCCGGGCTCCGGCCTCGGTCAGCAACATGTCGATGTTGGCCATCGCCTGCTCGGCCTGCGCACCGACGTCGCCGATCCCGACCGACTCGCTGGTGTCGAGGTCCTGCCCGATCTGTCCCCGGACGTAGACGGTGTTGCCGGCCACCACGGCCTGACACAGATCGTTGTCCAGGTTCTGCTCGGGGTAGGTGACCTTGGTGTTGAACGGACGGATCCGGATGTGTCCGCCGGCGACGATGGGAGCACTCATGGAGGCCAGTCCAGCCCAGACCCGTGTCGGTGTCCAACAGATCTTTCACACGATCTAGATCGGTTCTGCCGATCCAGGGACTGGATCAACAGAACCGAACCAATGTGACAAGAACATCTGTTGGACGAAAGGCCGGGCCGGCGGTGAGGATCGAACCGAGGCACACCTGAGCGTGCTGATCAACGAGGCGGTTCGCCTAGCAGTGGAGGTTGTTGATGTCGACCGAGCAGGTTGAGGTTCTCGTCGTCGGGGCCGGCCAGGCCGGAGTGGCGATGTCCGAGCATCTGGGCACCGCGGGCGTGCCGCACCTGGTGCTGGAGCGCGACCGGATCGCCGAACGCTGGCGCACCGGCCGCTGGGACTCCCTGGTCGCCAACGGGCCCGCCTGGCACGACCGCTTCCCGAACATGGAGTTCGGCGAGGTCGACCCGGACGGGTTCGCCGCGAAGGACCAGGTCGCCGACTACTTCGCCGACTACGCCCAGAAGATCTCCGCGCCGATCCGATGCGGCGTCGCGGTGACCTCGGTACGCCGCAACAGCGGCCGGCCGGGCTTCACCATCGAGACCTCCGAGGGCACCGTCGAGGCGCGGTTCGTGGTCGCCGCCACCGGACCCTTCCAGATCCCGGTGATCCCGCCGATCGTTCCCGACAGCGCCGGGCTCACCCAGATCCACTCCAGCTCCTACCGCAACTCCGCGCAGCTGCCCGAGGGTGGCGTGCTCGTCGTCGGCGCCGGGTCGTCCGGCGTACAGATCGCCGACGAGCTGCGTGCCTCCGGCCGCGACGTCTACCTCTCCGTCGGGCCGCACGACCGGCCACCGCGCTCCTATCGCGGTCGCGACTTCTGCTGGTGGCTCGGCGTCCTCGGCCTGTGGGACCTCGAGACCCCTCCGGCCGGTGCCGAGCACGTCACCATCGCGGTCAGCGGCGCCCATGGCGGGCGCACCGTCGACTTCCGCGAGCTCGCCGCCGCCGGGATCACCCTGGTCGGCCGCACCGCCGGCCACCGGGACGGCGTGCTCACCTTCGAGACCGACCTGGCCGCCAACATCGCTGCCGGCGACGCCAGCTACCTTGCCCTGCTCCGCGAGGCCGACGAGTACGTCGACCGGAACGGACTCGACCTGCCGGCCGAGCCGGAGGCGCACCTACTCGGTCCCGACCCGGCGTGCGTGACCGACCCGCTCGTCGAGCTCGACCTGGCCGCCGCCGGCGTCACCTCGATCGTGTGGGCCACCGGCTTCACCACCGACTACGGCTGGTTGCAGGTCGACGCGTTCGACGAGCACGGCAGGCCCGCTCATCGCCGCGGCGTGTCGACCGAGCCGGGGGTCTACTTCGTCGGTCTGCCGTGGCTCTCCCGGCGTGGCTCCAGCTTCATCTGGGGGGTGTGGCACGACGCCAAGCACATCGCCGACCACATCGTCACCCAGCGCGGCTATCTCGCCTACCGGGCACCGCGACCGCCGCAGTGACACCGGAGTGACACCGCAGTGACACCGCAGTGACACCGCAGTGCACGCCGACCGCCCTACTCCAACGGTGCGATCAGGTCGGCCGCGCGCTCGGCGACCAGCATCACGGTGACCACCGGGTTGACCGAGGTCAGGGTCGGGAAGACCGAGGCGTCGGCGATCCGCAACCCCGCCACGCCTCGCACCCGGAGCTCGGGGTCGACCACCGCGGCCGGGTCGTCCGCGGCGCCGATCCGGCAGGTCCCGCTGACGTGATAGACGGTCTGATGGATCTCCCGCTGGAGCGCGGAGAGATCCTCGTCGGAGACGACGTCCGGTCCGGGGAAGAGCTCCGGCCCGAGCCAGTCGCTCATCGGCGGTCGGGCCGCGATCTCGCGGGCGAGGCGGACTCCGGTGAGCAGCATCTGCTCGTCGTGCCCGTCGGCGTCGGTGAAGGAGCGGTAGTCGATCCGCGGCGGCGCCTCGGGGTCGGCGGAGTCGATCCAGGTGCGACCGCGGCTCTGGGGGCGCGCCACGTTGGGCGCGATGCTCACGATGTCCTCGGGCAGCGGTGGCCGGTGGTGCTCGGCGAGGTACCGATCGGCGTGCACGGCCCACGGTCGCACCGGGAAGTGCATCATCACATCGGGCCGGTTCTCCACGGTGCCGTCCAGCCGGATCATCGCGCCGGCGTCCCAGCCGCTCGCGCAGGTCTGCGGCGGCCGGTGCGCCGCCTCCCACACCACCAGGCCCTCGACATGATCCTGCAGGTTCTCGCCCACCCCGGGGAGGTCCGCGACCACCGGGACGCCGGCCGTCTCGAGCACCCGCACCGGACCGATGCCGGAGAGCTGCAGCAGCCGCGGTGAGTCGATCGCACCACAGCACAGCACCACGTCCCCGGCGGCGAGGAGGTCGCGTTCGGCCCCGATGGCGTCGCGCACGCGCACGCCGCCGACGCGCGGCGTCGCGGCGGTCGCACCATCCTCGTCGAACAGCAGTCGTACGGCGCGCAGCCCGGTGAGCACCTCGGGGCCGTCGCCGGCCGCCCGGGCGGCGTGCAGATAGTGGATCGAGGTCGAGGAGCGCAGGTTGGTCTCCGGGGTGTAGCCGACCTCGAAGAAGCCGGCCCCGGTCGCGGACTCCTCCAGCCGCCCGTCGTTCCAACGATCCTGCTCGGGCACGTCGAGCGCGGCGACCGCGCTGGCGACCACGTCGGCCACGAACGGGTTCCGGTCCGCCGGGGTGACCGGCTGGATCGGCGTACGCAGGCGGTCGTAGAGCGGCCCGAGCCGGTCCAGTCCCCAGCCGGTGGCGCCGAGCGCCTCCCACTCCGCCAGGTCGCCGCGGAGCGGCTTCCAGGCGATCATGGTGTTCGCGGTGGAGCATCCGCCGAGAATCCGCAGCCGGGCCAGCCGGATGTGGGAGTTGCCGCGCGCGTTGGGCTCGGAGCGGTAGTCGAGGTCGTATTCACCCTCGAGCATCTCCTCCCAGCGGCGCAGCTCGCGGGCGCGCGGCTCGTGCTCGTCGTCGGGCCCCCACTCCACCAGCGCGACGTCGCGGCCACGCTCGGCCAATCGGGTGGCGAGCAGCGAGCCCGCCGTCCCGCCGCCGACCACCACCACGTCATAGCAGTCGCGCGGCTCAGCCATGGTGGATCCAGGTGGTCTTCAACCCGGTGAACTTGTCGAGTGCGTGCAGCGAGAGATCCCGGCCGTAGCCGGAGTGTCCGAACCCGCCGAACGGCGTCGCGACGTCGAGCGCGTCGACGCAGTTGACCGACACGGTGCCGGCGCGCAGCCGGGCGGCGACCGTGTGGGCGCGGCGCAGGCCGTCGGTCCACAGCCCGGCGGCCAGCGCGAACGGGGTCGCGTTGGCGACGGCAATCGCGTCCTCGACGCTGTCGACGGTGTGCACGGTGAGGACCGGCCCGAAGACCTCCTCGGTGGCGATGGCGGCAGCCGGGTCGACACCCGTGAGGACCTGTGGCCGCAGGAAGCAGTCGGTCCGGGCGCCCTCGACGAGCCCGCCGCCGTACGCCGCCGTCGCCTGGTCGGCGCCGAGCTCCATGTAGGCACGCACCCGGGCGGCCTGCCGACTGCTGACCACCGGCCCCATCTCGGTGACCGGGTCGAGCGGGTCGCCGACCACGATCCGGGAGGCCCGGTCGACCACCCGCGCGGTCAGCTCCTCGGCCACCCCTGCCTGGACGACGAGCCGCGAGGTCGCGGAGCAGACCTGACCCGAGTTGGTGAGGATCCCGGCGCACACGCCCGCGGCGACCGCGTCCAGGTCGGCGACGTCGTCGAGCACCACCACCGCGCTCTTGCCACCGCATTCCAGCCAGACCTGCTTGCCGTTGGACTCCCCGGCGTAGGTCTGGAAGAGCCGGCCGACCGGCGTCGAGCCGGTGAAGGTGACGGCGTCGACGTCCGGGTGACGGCCGAGCGCCTGCCCGACCACCGGACCGGCCCCGGGCACCACCGTGAGCACGCCGTCGGGCAGCCCGGCCTCCGCCGCGAGCCGGCCGAGCAACAGCGCGGAGAGCGGCGTCTCCTCCGCCGGCTTCAGCACGACGCTGTTGCCCGCCGCGAGCGCCGGCGCGACCTTCCAGATCGCCATCTCCAGCGGGTAGTTCCACGGCACCACCGCCGCCACCACGCCGAGTGGCTCCCGAGTGACGGTGGCCAGGTCGGCGGGTCCGGTCGGCGCCACCTCGCCGTAGACCTTGTCGAGACCCTCGGCGTACCAGTGCAGGATCGCCGCCGAGCCGGGTACGTCGATCCCGACGGTGTCGGCGATGCGCTTGCCGCCGTCGAGGCTGTCCAGCAGCGCCAACTCGTGGCAGTGCTCGGTGATCAGCTCGGCCAGCCGGTTGAGCACGCCGGCACGCTCCCGGGGGTGGGTGCGCGACCAGCTGCCGGACTCGTACGCCGCTCGGGCCAGCGCCACCGCGGCGTCGACGTCCTCCGCGGCGCACTCGGCCACCTCGGCCAGCGCCAGGCCGGTGGCGGGATCGACGGTGGTCCGGGTGACGCCGGCGCGGGACGCCACCGGCCCGCCGATCCAGGCAGCCGTCGGGAGCGTGAGCTCCTCGGCGAGGGCTGCCCAGGCGGCCCGGTCGGCCCGGTCGATGGCAACGGTCACTGATGCTCCTTGGGGACGGGTTCGACGGATCGCGGGCAGCGCTCAGCCAGCCAGCGGCGTCCCGACGCGCGCGGTCGCGGCCTTGGCGTCCCGGGACAGGCGGGTGGCGCGCGCCCAGACGTAGTAGAGCGGCGAGATGACCGCGAGCCCGACGACCCAGGAGATGTCGACCCCGTCGAGCGCGGTGGCGACCGGACCGGTGTAGAGCGCGTTGGAGAGGAACGGGATCTGCACGCCGATGCCGATCACGTAGCAGCACACGGCAGGGACGTTGAGCCGGCCGTAGACGCCGCCGTCGGCCTCGAAGAGTGAGTCGATGTCGTAGTCGCCGTGCCGGATCAGGTAGTAGTCGACCAGGTTGACGGCGGTCCACGGGATCAGCACGCAGAGCAGCAGCAGCATGAAGTTCTCGAAGTTCCCCAGGAAGTTGCCCTTGCCGAGCAGTGCGATGATCAGCGCCACGGCGAAGATCACCGCGCACACGATCGTCCGGGTGGCGGCCCGTGGCTGCCAGCCCGGCCGGAGGGTCTGGCCGATGGTCAGGGTCGACAGCGCGCCGCAGTAGAGGTTCATCGCGTTGGTCGCGGCGATGCTGAGCGCGAAGACCGCCAGGATGACGCCGCCGAGCGCACCGCCACCGTTCTGGACCTGCGAGGAGGTGTCGAGCGCCGGCCACGCGGCGCCGACGAGCGCGCCGAGGATCATCGGGAACAGCGAGCCGAGCACGCAGCCGCCGTACGTCGCCCAGAAGGCCGCCCGCACGCCGGTGTCGCGCGGCATGTAGCGGGTGTAGTCCGAGACGTACGGCGCGTAGGCGATCTGCCACAGCGCGGCCAGCGAGATCGTGCCCATGAAGCCGGCCCAGGAGAACGACCCGGAGCCGAGCGCACCCGAGGGCATGCCGACCACCACGAAGAGCATGAAGAACGCCGCCAGCAGCGCCAGCCCGGCCAGCAGGCTCAGCGCACCCGCCATCGCGTGGATGACCCGGTAGCCGTAGATCGCGCCGACCACGCCGAGGACGCCGACCAGGACGATCGCCGGCGTCTCGGCGATCGAGGTCAGGGCCGCGAGCGCCTGGCCGCCGAGCACCATGTTGGAGGCGAAGAACGCGGTGTACATCACCACCACGATGGTGACCACCAGCAGACTGCCGTAGGAGCCGAACTGGGCCCGGGTCTGCAGCATCTGCGGGACGCCCATCTGCGGCCCCTGTGCGGCGTGCAGCGCCATCACCACCCCGCCGACCACATTCCCGATCACCAGCGCGAGCAGGGCCGCCCAGATCGAGAGGCCGTAGGCGGCGGTGGCGATGACGCCGTTGGTGATGGTGAGCAGCATGATGTTCGAGCCGAACCAGATGGTGAACAGCTGGGAGGCGCGACCGTGCCGGGCCGAGGCCGGGATGTGCTCGATGGTGCGTTGCTCGAGCCGCTCGGGCGCCTCGGCTGCGCTCGGTTCGCTGGGCTTGGTCTGCATGGGGGCTCCGATCTGCGGCGGTGTCGCCCACCACCTTCGATCCCGCCGCGTCATCTGTCCATCGCGCAAAATTCAACACTTGCATCAACAGAAGTGATGCAAGCTCCGGACGTTACCTCCCGGACACCACCCACCCGAGCAACGGTTTCGCCCGGGTTACACCGGGTGCCGCCTCATCGAGCGCGTCGATGCGCTGCATCGCAACAATTCACCTGGCCGCCGCTTCCTTCGCCGGCTCCTCGTCCCGGTGCAGCCCGACGCACATCTTCACGAAGGCCTCGGCCTTGCGGGTCAGCCGACCATCACGCGCCCGGGCGAGAACGATGTCGAGCGGCGCCAGCTCCTCCCGGATCGGTAGCGCCACCACCCGGCCGCCGGCATAGGTGAGGTCGTGGGCGGGCCGCTGATTGAGCACCGCGTAACCGTGACCGGCGGCGACCATCGCACGCACCGTCTCGTAGCCGCGAGTGCGGTGCCGCACCTGCGGCTCGATCCCGAGCTCGGCGAACAGCGAGCGGAAGTAGGTGTTGGTGTGCGGCAGGTCGAGCAGCACCATCGGCTCCTCGGCCAGATCGGCCAGCGCGACCGTGGCGCCCCCGGCGAGGGGGTGGTCCGCGGCGAGGACGACGTGCGGCGGAGCCACCCCGACCACGGTGGGGACCAGATCCTCGCCCAGGTCGTAGCCGTACATCAGCGCGACCTCGCACTCGCCCCCGCGCAACGCCCGCTTGAGCGCGCTGTGCTCGTCCTCGAGCGCCCGAACCTCGACGCCCGGATGCCGGCGGCCGTACTCGGCCACCAGGGTGGGCAGCCAGAACGGCGCCAGCGTGTCGAAGCAGCCGATCACCAGCTCGCCGACGAGTGCCTGCCCGGCGTTGGTCGCCGAGTCGGCGAGCTCCTGGGTGTGGGCGAGATAGCCGCGCAGCTCAGCGTAGAACTCCCGCCCGGCGGCGGTGAGCGCCAGCCCGCGCGCATGGTGGCGCAGCAGCAGCTGGACCCCCAGGCCCTTCTCCAGCTGGGCGATGGCCGTCGAGACCGCTGACTGGGAGACGACCAGCTCGCGGGCGGCGATGGTCATGCTCCCGTGCTCGGCCGCGGCCGCGAAGTAGCGCAGCTGCACCAGGGTGAACGACGGCTGCTTCATCCTCGTGATCCTCCCGTATCAGGGCTCAGGACGGAACGCCCGCGCGTCCCACCTCGAGCTCCACCAGTCCGGCGACCAGCTCCAAGGCCCGGGCCGGTGTGACGCCGGGGTTGTGGCCGACCACGTGCAGGCCGACGGCATCCTCCAGCGCGACCACCGTCTCGGCGACCCGACGCGGCGTGCCGCGCAGCCCGAAGGTGCCGCGTTCCACCCCGCGGGTCAGCACCAGCTCGTAGAGCGAGACCTCCTGCTCCCACAGCGAGCTCATCAGCGCGGCATGCGGCGCGCTCCGGGCGCCGTGCACGTGCAGCTCGTAGAGCACTCGGCAGACCAGGTCGTCGGCGCCGGTCGGCACCCCCAACCGGACCAGCTCGGCAAGCTGCTCGGCCGGGTCGTCGATCGCGTCGATCGCCTCCCGGCGCACTCCGTAGAAGCGTCGTACGGCGTCGGCGTGAACCGCCAGCACCAGCTCGTCGAGCTCCCGGTAGTAGTAGCTGACCGCACCCGGGGACATCTCCGCCTGAGCCGCGACATCGCGCACCGTCAGCCCCGCGACGCCCCGTACGGCGATCGCCCGGGCAGCCGCGCGGACCAGGTCGGCGCGGCGCTGCTGCTGCTTCTTGGGACGAGCCACTTCCACATTATCTATGACCCTCATCAAAGAATCGAGCCACCCGAAATATTGCGTTAACCCCGCCGGTGCGCTGCCATGACATGGTCTGGATCACATTCTTTGACGCAAGCCGCAAATAACACGGAGGAGACGCGATGGCGCAGAGCACGGCCGACCTGGTGATCCGGGGACGGATCCGGGTCGACGCCACCTCGCCGCTCACCGACGCGATCGCCGTCCGGGCCGGACGCGTGGTCGCCGTCGGCGCGGCCGATTGCGACGCGCTCGGGACCGCCGAGGTGCTCGACGTCGATGGCGTGGTCGTCCCCGGCTTCGTCGACGCCCACGTCCACCCGATCCTCGGCGGGCTCAACCGGCTGCGTTGCGACCTCGACGAGCTGCACGACCTCGACGACTACCGCGACCGCGTCGCCGGCTACGCCGCAGCCCACCCCGGTCGGGACTGGCTGCTCGGCTCCGGCTGGTACGGCGACGTCTTCCCCGGCGGCTTCCCGACCGCCGAGATCCTCGACGCGGTCACCGGCACCAGACCGGCCGTGTTCACCAGTCATGACGCGCACAGCGTGTGGGTGAACAGCGCAGCACTCTCCCGGGCCGGCATCGGGGCGGACACGCCCGATCCCGCCGGTGGGCGCATCCACCGCGATCGAGACGGTCGACCGACCGGTCTGCTGATGGAGTCGGCGGCCGATCTGGTCACCGACCTCGTGCCCGACCCGAGCACCGAGGAGCTCACCGCCGCCCTGCTGGAGGCACAGGCCTACCTGCACTCGATGGGGATCGTCGGCTGGCAGGACGCCGCTGTCGGCCAGATGCTCGGCGTGCCCGACCTGTATCCGGTCTATCGGGCGGTGGCCGATGACGGCCGGCTGACCGCTCGCGTGACCGGCGCGCTGTGGTGGCAGCTCACCGAGGGCCTCGAGCAGATCGGGCACCTCCGCCGGCGACGCGACGAGAGTGCGGCGGCCGCCCGGGACGGGTCTCGGTTCCGGGCCGGGGTGGTGAAGATCATGCAGGACGGCGTCTGCGAGAACCTCACCGCGGCCGTGATCGACGGCTATCACGGGCGGCCGCACGAGCACGGACTGAGCTTCGTCGATCCCGACGAGCTCCGCACGGTGGCGCGGGCACTGACCGGCGAGGGCTTCGACCTGCACCTGCACGCGGTCGGCGACCGCGCCGTACGGGAGTGTCTCGATGCCATCGAGGCGGCGGAACACGGCGGAGACCACCGGCACCAGATCGCCCACATCGACATGGTCGACCCGGCCGACGTCGACCGGTTCGCGGCCCTCGGGGTGATCGCCAACGTCCAGCCGCTGTGGGCCCGGGAGGACCGGGTCCTGGTGGAGACCAAGCTGCCCTATCTCACCGAGAGCCAGCAGGCGCACCACTTCGCCTTCGGTGCGCTGCACGCCGCCTCGGCCCCGTTGGCGATGGGCTCGGACTGGCCGGTCTCCAGCCCCCATCCGCTGTGGGGCATGCACGTGGCGGTCAATCGCACCGCCCCGCTCGACGACCCGCACGCCCAGGACGAGCACGCCCGGACGGTGCCGCTGCTGCCCGGCGAGCGGATCGACGCGGCCACCGCGTTCCACGCCGCCACCGCCGGTGCCGCCCGAGCCAGTCGGCTCGACGCGACCGGCACCTTGGGAGTCGGGGCGGCCGCCGACCTCGTCGTACTCGATGCCGACCCGCTCGAGGTCGCCGCGGCCGACCTGTCCTCGATCTCGGTGCAGGCGACCTACGTCGCCGGCAGCCCCGTCCATCAACGCTGACCCTCGTCGCACCGCCCGCACCCCGGAGACGCCCATGACCGCAACCCCCACCGCACTCGCCCAGGAGCAGGAAGCCAGGCTCTTCAAGAGCCTGGGCCGCTTCGACCTGCTGTTCCTGCTCATCGCCGCCGTCGTCGGCCTGGAGACCCTCGGCCAGGTCTCCGCCTTCGGTGCCGAGGCGTTCACCTGGACGCTCGTCCTGGCGATCACGTTCCTGATCCCCTACGGCCTGATCTTCGCCGAGACCGGCGCCGCGTTCACCGAGGAGGGCGGCGCCTACACCTGGGTGCGCGACGCGTTCGGCCGCAAGGCCGGCGCGATCGCCGCGCTGCTCACCTGGGTCACCCAGCCGGTGTGGGTGGGCGGGTCGATGGCGTTCCTGGCCACCGAGGGCTGGAACATCAACCTTGCCCCGATCTCCAGCGGATCGTTCGCCGACTACACCTTCAAGCTGGTCTTCACCTGGCTGACGGTGATCGCCGCGATCGTCAGCCTGCGCTACGGCAAGTGGCTGCCGACGGTCGGTGCGCTGATGAAGGTCGGGCTGCTCGTCGTCTTCGTCGGCACGGCGATCATCTACGCGATCGAGAACGGCACCTCCGGTCTCTCCCTGGGCGACTTCGCCCCCACCGCGACCGGACTCTTCGGCGCCACCCCGATCCTGCTCTTCGCCTACCTCGGCTTCGAGTCCGGGAACAGCGCGGCGGGCGAGATGAAGAACCCGGCCCGCGACGTCCCGTTCGGGATCCTGCGCTCCTGCGGCACCGCCGCGGTCTGCTACCTGCTGCCCATCTTCGCCATCCTGATGGTGGTGCCGAAGTCGCAGATCACCGGGATCGGCGGCTTCTTCGACGCCACCGCCACCGTCTTCGGCGTGTACGGCGGCGCCGCCGGACCGTTGCTCAAGATCCTCTCGGTGTGCCTGGTCTTCATCCTGATGACCCAGGGCGCCTCCTGGATGATCATCTCCGACCGGATGCAGGCGATCGCCGCCGCCGACGGCGCGTTCTTCGGGGGCTTCTTCGGTGTCTTCAACAGGAGGCTGAGCACACCGGTTCGAGTGAATCTCCTCTCCGGCACGGTCGCGACCGTCTTCATGCTGGTGGCGATGCAGCTCAGCGGCAGCGCCGGCGCGATCTTCGGGGTCGTGCTGACCATCGCGATCAGCACCTTCCTGCTCTCCTACCTGCTGGTCATCCCGGCGGCGATCAGGCTGCGCCGGCTCGACCCGGAGCGACCGCGACCGTTCCGGGTGCCGGTCTCCGACCGCGGCTTCGCGATCATGGGCTGGGTCTGCTTCGCCTGGATCGCGCTCGGGTCCTGGGTCGCCGTCTTCCCCGGCACCCTGGAGGGGCTCGTCGGCATCGACTACGGCTTCGACGACGTGTGGGGCGTCAGCCGGGCCACCTTCGAGGTCTTCACCATCGGCACGCTGCTGGTACTGCTCGCCCTCGGTGCCGTCGGGTACGTCGGCGGCGCTCGGGTGCGCCGCGGCATCACCGTCGCGAAGCCGACGGTCGGGACCGCCACGCTCAACACGGAAGGGAACCACCAGGCATGATCGCCACTCACCCGCTCGACCGGCTCACCGCCGAGGAGATCGAGCTCAACCGGACGGTCCTCGACAAGGCCGGCCTGGTCGGCGACACCACCCGATTCCCGCTGGTCCAGCTCGACGAGCCGGACAAGGCGCAGGTGCTGGCATGGCGGCCTGGCACGCCCTGGGACCGTCGGGTCCGATCGGTGCTGCTGGACCGCGGGACCGGGGAGGTCGCCGAGGTCGTGGTCTCGCTGACCGAGGCGGTGGTGGTCTCCCGTCGGGGCGTCGACGTGGTCGCCGAGGGCCAGCCGCCGATCATGGGCGAGGAGTTCGACCTGGTCGAGCGGATCCTGTGGGCCGACGAGGCCTGGTGTGCCGCGATGGCCCGCCGCGGCCTGACCGAGCCCCACCGGATCCGGATCTCCGCGCTCAGCGCCGGCTGTTTCGAGATCCCCGGAGAGGAGGGTCGGCGGCTGGTGCGCTGTCTCTCCTTCCTCCAGCTCGACGGGACCGACAATGTCTGGTCGCACCCGATCGACGGCATCGTCGCCTACGTGGACCTGAACACCGCCGAGGTCGTCGAGCTGGTCGAGGACCCCGACTTCACCGACGCCGGCCTGGAGATCCCCGCCCAGCGGCACGACTTCGAGACCGGCCCGGACGTCGTACCCGAGCGGACGTCGCAGCGACCGATCCAGATCACCCAGCCGGAGGGCGCCAGCTTCACCGTCGACGGTGACGTGGTGCGTTGGGAGAACTGGGAGTTCCGGATCGGGTTCGACCAGGTCGAGGGCCTGACCCTGCATCAGATCGGGTTCCACGACGGCAACCAGGACCGGCTGCGCCCGATCGTCTACCGCGCATCGGTGGCCGAGATGGTGGTCCCCTACGGCGACCCCTCGCCGGTGCGGTTCTGGCAGAACTACTTCGACGCCGGGGAGTACTCGCTCGGCAAGGAGGCCAACTCACTCGCGTTGGGCTGCGACTGCCTCGGTGAGATCCGGTACTTCGACGCCGTCCTCGCCGACGACGACGGTCGCCCGCGCCGGATCCACAACGCCATCTGCATGCACGAGGAGGACTTCGGCGTGCTGTGGAAGCACACCGACTCCTACAACGCCACCAGCTCGACGCGTCGACAGCGGCGACTGGTGATCTCGTTCTTCATCACCGTCGGCAACTACGACTACGGGTTCTACTGGTACCTCTACCTCGACGGCACCATCGAACTGGAGTGCAAGGCGACGGGCGTCGTGTTCGCCTCCGTCTACCCGGGGCCACGGGCCGACGGGTCGCCGTACCCCTGGGCCAGCGAGATCGCGCCCGGCATCGGAGCGCCGTACCACCAGCACCTCTTCTGCGCACGCCTGGACCTGATGATCGACGGGGTCGGGAACGCAGTGGACGAGGTCGACGCCGTCCGGGTCCCCGTCTCGGCCGAGAACCCGTACGGCAACGCCTTCACCCGTACGGCGACCAGGCTGGCCCGCGAGTCCGAGGCGGCCCGGCTCGCCGACGGGTCGGTGGGACGCACCTGGCGCCTGCTCAACCCGTCGAGACCCAACGCGATGGGACAACCGGTGGGCTACACGTTGCATCCCGAGGGTCAGCCCACGCTGCTGGCCGATGCCACGTCCTCGATCGCGCGGCGAGCGGCGTTCACCACCAAGCATCTGTGGGTGACGGCGCACGACCGCGACGAGCGCTACCCGTCGGGCCGGTTCGTCAACCAGAACCCCGGCAACACCGGTATCGACACCTGGACGGCCGCCGACCGGGACATCGACGGCACCGACATCGTGGTGTGGCACACCTTCGGACTCACCCACTTCCCCCGACCCGAGGACTGGCCGATCATGCCGGTGGACTACACCGGGTTCGTGCTCAGGCCGAGCGGCTTCTTCGACCGCAACCCGGCCCTGGACGCCCCGCGGCCGACGACCGCCCCCTGTCATTCCGCGTCCACGGCCGAGGGTGGCTCCTCGTGTCACTGATCCCTACCGTGACCCCGGTCCCACCGGACCGGGCACGTCGGGTGCAGCGGCCGAGCGCTCCGTCACCTCCAGGGTCCGGCGTGCACCGACGGCATGGAGCGAGGCCAGCGCCTCGGCGTACGGCTCGGTGAAGCCGGGCTCGTCGACGAGGTGGCCGAAGAGATCCCGGTCGCGGAGGAACGCCAGCGGGTCCTCGCGCTGTCGGGCCGCCCGGGCCATCACCTCCTCGCGACGGCGGTCGACGACCTCGATGGGCTGCCCCTCCTCGTCGACCCCCTCGGCGTAGCGCGCCCAGGCCGCGACCACCAGCGCGGAGCGTCCGACCTCGCCGCCGTGGTCGAGCCGGTGACGGATCACCGGGACCAGCCACTGCGGGATCCGATCCGAGCTCTCCGCACACAGTCTGGCAAGGGTGTCCCGGACGGAGGGGTTGGCGAATCGCTCGACGAGCTGTCGGCGGTAGGCGGCCAGGTCGACGCCGGGGACCGGTGCGAGGGTGGGCGTCGCCTCGCGCTCCATGTAGCCGAGCAGGAACCCGACGAAGAGCGGATCCTGGGCGACCTCGTGGGCGTAGCGGTAGCCGGCGAGGTAGCCGAGGTAGCACAGTGCCTGGTGGCTCGCGTTGAGCAGGCGCAACTTCATCAGCTCGTAGGGCTCGATGTCGTCGACCAGCTGCACGCCGGCCTCCGCCAGCGGCGGCCGCCCACCGGGGAAGCGGTCCTCCAACGCCCACTGGCTGAACGGCTCGCAGACCACCGGCCACCCGTCCTCGACGCCGAACCGGCGGCGTAGGAGCTCTCGGTCCTCCGCGGAGGTGACCGGCGTGATCCGGTCGACCATCGAGCTGGGGAAGGGGACCTCCGCGGCGATCCAGCTGCCGAGGTCCGGATCGCGCAGCGTCGCGAAGGCCGCGATCATCTCGCTGGCCATGTGGCCGTTGCCCTGGATGTTGTCGCAGGACATCACGGCGAACGGCGCCGCCCCGGCCTCCCGGCGCCGGGCGAGCGCCTCGACGATGTAGCCGAACGCCGTCCGCGGTGTGGCCCCGGGGACCAGGTCCGCTCGGATCCCGGGGTCACTCGCGTCGAACCCCCCGGTCGCCTGATTGAGGTGGTAGCCGCCCTCGGTGATGGTCAGCGAGACGATCCGGGTGGCCGGGTCGGCCATCCGGCGCAGCACCGCCTCGGGATCGTCCGGCGCGAAGAGATAGTCGATGATCGAGCCGACGACCCGGGGCCTCAGCTCGCCATCCGCCTCCTTCTCGACCACCGTGTAGAGACAGTCCTGGGCGAGCAGGACGTCCCGCATCCGCCGATCCGCCGGGAGCAGGCCGACCCCGACGATCCCCCAGTCGAGGGCGAGCCCCTGGTTCATCAGCCGGTCGAGATACCTCGCCTGGTGCGCACGGTGGAAGCCCCCGACACCGAGGTGGACGATTCCCGGGACGACCCGGTCGCGGTCATAGGTCGGGACCGGCAGCCGGGCCGCCAGTCTCGCCAGCTCGGCGGTGGCCAGACGGGTCACTTGACCGCCCCGAGGGAGAGGCCCTGGACCAGCTTGTCCTGGGCGGCGAAGCCGGCGAAGAGCACCGGGATCGACACGACCGTCGCCCCCGCGGCCAGCTGGGCGAGGTAGGAGTGCTCGGTCTGGATGAGGGTGTTGACGAAGACCGGCCCGGTCTGGGCGGTGACGCTGGTCAGCACCTTGGCGTAGAGCTGCTCGTTCCAGGCGAAGATGAAGCAGATCAGCGAGGTGGCCGCGAGCCCCGGAGTCGTGATCGGGCCGATGATCCTGGTCAGGATCGTCATGGTGCCCGCGCCGTCCATCGAGGCGGCCTCGATGATCGCGGGCGGGACCTCGGCCAGGAAGGATCGCATCATCCAGACCGCGATCGGCAGGTTCATCGAGGTGTAGAGCACCACCAGCACGAACACGTTGTCGGGCATGTGGATGACCTTGGTGGTGAACAGATAGATCGGCAGGATCCCGGCGACCAACGGCAGCATCTTGGTGGACAGGAAGAAGAACATCGCATCGCTCCAGCGGCGGACCGGCTTCACCGCGAGGGCGTACGCCGCCGGGAAGGCGAGCGCCAGGACGAGCGCCGTGGACACGATGCTGGTGAAGGCCGAGTTGAGCAGCGGGATGCCGATCCCGTCGGAGCTGTCGAACAGGCCCTTGTAGTTGGAGAAGGTCAGCGGCGCGGTCCAGCTCGGTGGGTAGGTCTGCGCGTCCCCGGGACGGTGCAACGAGGTCAGCACCATGTAGAGGATCGGCACGATGAAGACGATCCCGATCAGCCAGGCACCGAGGCCGATCGCGATCGTTCCCGCCCGTCGGCGGTTGCGCGCGCGAGGGGTCTGGGCGGCCTGAGACGACGGGGCCGACTGGGCGATCGCGGACATCAGTTCTCCTCGGTGAGCAGGGATGACACGACGCGGAGACCGAAGGTCGCCACGATGATCGAGCCGATCACGACGAGGACCCCCAGCGCCGACGCGACGCCGTAGTCCTTGGCGGAGTAGAAGACCTCGTAGACGGAGTAGGGGATGTTGGTGGAGTTCAGCCCGCCCGTCATGCCGAGCACGAAGTCGAAGTTCTGGATGATGAAGATGGTGCCCAGCACGATGCTGAGCTCGAGGTAGCGGCGGATGTGCGGCATCGTCATGTGCCGGAAGGTCTGCCAGGTGCTCGCGCCGTCGATCTGGGCCGCCTCCATCACCTCGGGATCCCGCGACTGCAGCCCGGCCAACAGGATCAGCATCATGAACGGCGTCCACTGCCAGATCAGCGCGATCTCGATCGACAGCTTGGGGTGACTGGTCAGGAACGAGATGTTCTGGGCGTCGTGCACACCGAGCTCCCCGAGCAGCCCGTCCACCAGGCCGAAGCCGGTCTGCAGGATGCCGTTGCCCCAGAACACCGCGGCAGCGATCGGGACGATGAGGAACGGCGCGATCATCATGGTGCGCACCACACCGCGGCCGATGAACGCCCGGTCGAGCAGCAGCGCGATCCCGAGGGCGAGCACCGCGCTCACCACGACGACGGTGACGGTCATCTCGATCGTGGTGAGCACAGCCTGCCGGTAGGCGGCGGTCTGGAAGACGGTCTTGAAGTTGTCGAGGCCGGCGAAGGACTTCCCCGGCGCGTCCGGCTGGGCGCTCCAGTTGATGAACGACATGATCAGCGTCGCCACGAACGGCAACTGGGTGACGATGATCAGGAACACCAGCGCCGGCAACAGCGGCGCGCGACGCACCCACGACTCCCGGCCCCACTTGCGGTACGCCGCGACCGGGGCCTGGCCACCGACGTAGGGATGGGGTTCCTCTGCGACTGACGCGGTCATCTGTCTGCCTCCGCTCGCCTTCGGCTCGTCACTGCTCTGGTCACTGCTTTTGTCGGTCGCCCGCGGCCTGGGCGAGTTTCTGGCAGCTGTCGAGCGCCGAGTCGGTGCTCACCGAGCCGGCGATGGCGCTGCTGATCAACTTCGCGCAGGCCGTGCCGAAGTCGGTGAACGACGGGATCCCGACGAACTGGATGCCGGTGTAGGGCCGCTTCTGGACACCCGGATTCGTCGTCGGCGCGTTCTGGATCGCGGTGAACGTCGGCTTCGCGAAGGAGGCCGCGACCTTGAGGTAGGCGGGGTCGGAGTACGTCGAGGCCCGCTTGCCCGCGGGAACGTTGGTCGGACCGCCGGTCTCGCTGGTGGTGTCCTGCTCGACGAGCTTCTCGTACTCCTTGCTCGAGGCCCAGCTGACGAACTTCATCGCATCCGCCTGGTGCGACGAGGCCTTCTCGATCGTCCACGCCCAGGTGTAGAGCCAGCCGGAACGCGAGGTCTGGTCGTGCGGCGCGGCGACGTAGCCGATCTTGCCCTTGACCGGCGAATCAGGGGCCTCCAGCGACCCGGCCCCCGCGGTGGAGTCGTACCACATCGCGACCTTGCCCTGCTGCAGCGCGTTGAGGCACTGCGGGAAGCTGAACGTCGCAGCGCCCGGCTCGCCGTGCTCGCGGACCAGGTTGACGTAGAAGTTCGCCGCCTTCTTGAACCCACCGGTGTTGACCTGGGCGTTCCAGTCCTCGTCGAACCAGGTCCCGCCCATCGTGTTGACCACCGTCGTGAGCGGTGCCAGGTTGTCGCCCCAGCCGGCGAGGCCGCGCAGGCAGATGCCCTTCATCCCGGTCTGCTGCTGGTCGACCTTCGCCGCCCAGCTCGCGACCTGGTCCCAGGTCGGGTTCGCCGGCACCGTGATGCCGAGCTTCTTGAAGACATCCTTGCGGTACATCAGGAACGACGACTCACCGTAGAACGGCTCACCGTAGAGCTTGCCGTCGTAGGACAGTGCCTTCGTCATCGACGGGAAGATGTCGGACTGGTCGAAGGAGGGGTCCTGCGCGATGCTGTCCATGTCGGCGACCCAGCCGGCCTTCGCGTAGTACGGGATCTCGAAGTTGGACAGCGTCGCGACGTCGTAGACGCCGGACTGGTTGGCGAACTCGGTGCTCGCCGTGTCACGCATGTCCTGCTCGACCTTGACCACGTAGCGCACGTGGATGCCGGTCTCCTTGGTGAAGTGGGCGGCCGTCAGCTTCTGCAACTCCAGCATCTGGGGGTTGTTGACCATCAGCACCGTGATGGTGTCGGCGCCGCCGCCGATGAACTGGCCGGCGCCGGCCGAGCACCCCGCCAGCGCGCCTGCGAGCAGCACCATCACCGCCACGGCCACCGCGAACGTTCCACGCATCCTCTGCTCCTCGCTCGGCCTCGAGTGACACCCGTCACAAGCCACCCTGGTGGAGTTCGCCCGCAGAGGGGTAGTCCGATCCCTGCCCCGGGACTACCCGGTTCATGCCCGGTTCGTCTCGCCCGGTGACAGGCGGCTCAGGGCGGCTCAGGGCGGCTCAGGGCGGCTCAGGCCCGGATGACGGGAGCGCCACGGGCCGCATAGCGATGCGCGTCCGCGGCGGAGAGCTCGACGCCGGTCACCACCACCTCGAAGTCGCGCAGATCCGCGAAGCGGCACAGGCTCACGGCGCCGAACTTCGTATGGGCGCCGAACAGGATCCGGCGACGCGAGCGCGCCATCGCCGTGCTCTTCACCGCCGCGACGGCCGGGTCCTGGGTGGTCACGCCGCGATCGCGGGAGATGCCGTTGGCGCCGATGTAGGCGAGGTCGATCGCCAGGTCCTCGAGCATCCGGACCGCCCAGTGATCGACGGTCCCCTGCGTGCGGCCCCGGACCCGGCCGCCGAGCAGCAGCACGGTGAGGTCGGGCTCGGCGGAGAGGCGCATCGCCACCGGGAGCGAGGGAGTCACCACCGTCATCGGCCCCGTGCCGGCGAGCTCCTCGGCGATGAACTGGGGCGTGGCCCCCTCGTCGATGTAGACGGTCTCGGCCGAATGCCGGCGCTGTGCCGCGGCGACGGCGACCCGATGCTTCTCGTCGACGTCCACCGCCGCGCGGAAGTCGAGGTCGGTCTCGAAGCCGGCGCTCTCCACCGCGACCGCGCCGCCGTAGACCCGCTTGACGACACCGCGGTCGGCCAGGACCTTCAGGTCCCGCCGGACCGTCTCGACCGCGACCCCCAGTGCCGGCGCAAGGTCCGTCACGCTCACCTTCCCCTCGGCTCGCGCCCGGGCAAGGATCAGATCATGTCGCGCCTCGACCTCCATCGGGCTCAGCATGCCCGATCTTCGCCCGAAACGGCAGGACCGGGCGCCCGGTTGCTGCCCGCTGTGTCGATCCGAGGCCACTCGCACATCGCCGATCGGTCGGTGGCGAGGGTGGCCACCGGACCCGGCCTCACCCGGAGAGGCGGGCCAGCCAGTCCTGACGCCATTCCTCGGCCTCGGCGATCTGGTTGAAGGTGTAGAGGTGGAGACCGGCGACGGCGGCGGCCGGGTCGGCGATCAGCCCGGCGCAGCGGGTCACCAGCCACTCCCCGGAGAAGACGCCGGGCGCGACCAGCCTCGCCATCACGCCCTTCTGCTTGACCAGGAAGCGGGTGGAGTCGCCGACCCCGATCTTGGTGGCCACGCCGAGCAGCTTGGCCCGGTCGACCGGTCCGGGCACTCCCAGGATCACCGGCAGGGTCACCCCACGCACCCGCAGCCGGCGCACCCAGGTGCTCAGCACGCCAGGATCGAAGGTCAGGTTGGACACGATGTGGGTGGCGTGGTTGCGCTTGTCCCACATCGCCTGGATGGTCAGGTCGTCGCTGATCGTGGGATGCGACTCCGGATAGCCGGCGATGCCGACCTGGACGAACGGGCTGCCCAGCGCGGTCAGCTCGCCGAGCAGGGCCAGCGCATCTGGATAGTGCGTCTGCTCGATGGCGTCACCACCCGGCACGAACACCTTGCGTACGCCGGCCTGCAGCAGTCGGTCGACCAGGACGCCCAGTCGTCCCGGCCCGGGCACCATCCGCGCGGCCAGGTGCGGAACGGCGTCGTACCCGCTCTCGGCCAGCTCGCAGGCGAGCGCGATGGTGGCCTCGATGCCCCGGCTCGGGGAGGCGGTGACCGTCACGGTGGTCCCACGCGGCAGGGCGCCGTACACCTTCTCGGCGATCGTCGGGGTGGGCAGCACCTCGAACCGAGCGGTGGCGAGCGCCGCGGCGACCGCGCTCTCTTCGGCGGCGCCGAGCCGTCTCGCCACTCTGTTGCGCATCACGCACTCCATTTCCGCCATACGCACTGCATCATGATTCTCTCCCGGCCGCGTCCCAGTGTCGAGAGGGCGAGAGTTCGGCCGGAAACGTGACGTGCGTAACTAATCCATGGCACGCTTCGTTACAGGTCTCGAGGGAGTGCTACTGCCAAGTAGGAAGTCCGGCAGCAGCGCTTGGGACAAGAGGATCGGGGGCTCACACGCCGGTGTGAGCTGAAGGGGAGCAGGGGATGTCAGCACCGCGTTTCAGCCGACTGCAGAAGGCGACGGCGCTCGTACCGCTGGCCGTTCTCTCGGTGGCCTGGACGGTCAACGTCGCCGGCCTGACCGAGTCGACCGCGTCGGCCTCCTCCGGCACGCCCACCGGCACCGCGACCCTGCCGGACGGCACCACCGTCCCCGACCAGGCCATCGACAGCCCCGCCTCGGTCACCTCGCAGGACGGAGGCGACGACAAGGTCTCGAGCAAGACCGCCAAGGCGATCGTCTCGACGGCGAGTGCCTCCGGCATCCCGGCCGCCGCACTCGCCGCCTACCAACGCGCCGCCACCGTGATCGACCAAGCCGACAAGACCTGCCACCTCGACTGGCAACTGATCGCCGCCATCGGCCGAG
>NZ_JASGET010000075.1:0-21612 GCF_047606145.1 Nocardioides sp.
CGCTCCGCCACCGCGCCGACCCGGACCATCGCGCTGACCCGGCCCCGGCCGCCGGTCCCCGCCGCGGCCGTCGGGCTCGACGCCGCGTCACCATCGGCGGACTGCTGGCCGGCAGCGTCAGCGAGCAGCAGTTCGATCACACGATCCGCGACCGAGGCCGAGGCGAAGTCGTTGCGAGCCACGTCGGGCTCGCCGGCCTTGACCGCGATGACCCGGCGGACGAAGTGGTCCAGCTCGGCGCTGTACTCCTCGCCGCGCACGTAGAACCAGACCGGCGGCGTGAGCTCGGTGGTGTACTTGACGTTCCAGCCGGGTCGGTAGCCCTCCGGAGGGGTGGCCGAGTCACGCAGGTAGACCTGGCACTCCTGCCGATCCACGGTGATCCGTCCGTCGGTGCCCCACAACGTCACCTTGGTCGACATCTTGCGGTAGGACTCGTCGGACCAGTTGACCGACAACTGCGCGGAGACGCCACCGTCGTAGTGAAGCGTGGAGTAGACCTCGTCCTCGGTCTCGGCGGAGAAGACCCGGCCCAGTACCGTGCCGGAGACCCGGGTCGGGATGCCGAGATACCAGGTGAGCAGGTCGAGCGGGTGTGCGGCATAGTCGTAGAGGCAGCCGCCGCCCTCGGAACGCCGCGAACGCCAGGTGCTGCCCTTGGGCTTGAGGACGACCGGGCCGTAGGCCTCGGCGCGAGCGTGGTGGATCGTCCCGATCGCACCGAGCTCGAGCAGCCGCGCGGCCTCGGCGAAGGCCGCCACGAAACGGTTGTGATAGCCCACCTGGCCGACGAGGTTGCGCTTGGTGACGAGCTCGGACAGTTCGGCGGACTCCGCGGCAGAGAGGGTCAGCGGCTTCTCGCAGAAGACGTGCAACCCGTGCTCGAGTGCCGCCTTGACCATCGCGAAGTGGGACCTGGTCGGTGTCGCGATCACCACCGCGTCCAGCCCGGTACGGTCGAGCATCCCGGCGTAGTCGGTCTCGGGGACCAGGCCGGTGTTCGCACCGAGGACGTCGAGGACGTAGCCGTTGGAGTCGCACACCGCCTCGATACTCACCTCCGGGTGGGCACGAAGGATCGAGAGGTGCGAGAGCCCCATCTTCCCGACCCCCACCACTGCTACCCGCAGCTGTGTGGTGCTCGCCGGTGGCGGGCCCGCGTGGGCCGAGTCGTAGTCGAGGTTCGTCGTCATGTCCGCCATCTCACCCGCTGCGGCACGCGACCCCGTCCGGCACCGGGCGCATTACCCTAATTTGAGGGAACGGATGCACGCCGACGAGAGCGAAGATGCGCGAGTTCGTCGAGACGCAGCCTGTGACGATCGAGCCGGCAATAGCCACCCAGGACGATCCCGGAGACCAGGACACCCATCACCAGAGACGTCGTCCCCTGGCCGGCGATGAGGACCACCACCATCGCCGGCACCGCGACGCAGGCGACGACGGCGCACACCGTGCCGCCGATCGCGAGCAGCGCCGGCGAGACACCGAGTCCGCGCCGCACCTGATAGGCGGCCAGAGTGGTGTCGACACACATGCTGATCGCCCACACGATCGCGGCACCTTCGATACCCACGCGCGGGATAAGGATCAGGTTGCCGACGACGTTGACGACCACCACCATCGCCTTGTTGAACGCTCCCCAACCGCTACGACCGCTCATCAGCAGCAGCGACTGGACATTACCCGCCGCGACCACCACCACCGATCCCAGACAGAGCGTGATCATCGGGCCGACCCCGTCGGCGAAGTTCGGTCCCAGCCAGGAGAGAACCGTCGGAGAGAAGATCGCCAGGAGCAGATAGATCGGCGCGCCGAGGAGCAGGACCCAGCGCGCGGTCGCGGTGTAGAGCTCGGCGACCTCGGCGATCCGGTGCTCGGCCAGCATGGCGCTGAAACGTGGGGCGACCACGATGCGCAGCGCGGTCATGGCCACGACGCCGGCAGCGACGAATCGTGCCGCTGCTCCGTAGACGCCGGCGGCTACGGAACCGAGCATCACCCCCACCAAGAGCACGTCGAGCCAGATGATGGTCTGCTCCATGGCCGCCATCACGGTCCGCGGCAGCGAGTAGCCGAGGACTTCCCCTATGACGCGCGACAGCGGCCGATGATGGCCATCGGGATCGGTCTCGCCGACCCGGTCGCCGACGCCGCCCGTGCGGGCAGTGACCATCCGCCCGAGGACAGCGACGGCGAACACCACTCCGATCAGCCAGGAGAGCGACCAGACGCCGGAGACGGCCAGTGTGCCGCCACCGGCTGCGACCACGGCGACCAGGCCGACCGGCCGCAACAGCGGGACCAGCACGTTGCCGATCCCGTTGAACGCCAGGACTCCGCCGAAGGCGCGTGTCGCGGCCAGCGCGACGGTCATCAGCGCTGCCGCCGGCAGGAACAGCAGGGACAGCGTGACAGCGTCGACGACCTCGGAGTCACCGGGGCCGATCTGCGCCCACCAAATGACGAGCCAGACCACCAGCAACGGAATCGGAAGCAGCAAGGCCAGTGCGCACAGAACGCGGACCGCCCGCCGCGCCTCGGCGCGATCGGTGCGCACCAGCCGTGGAAGCAGCCACACCGCGGTGGTGTCCAAGCCGAACTTCCCCACCGCCAGGGCGATCGTGAAGACGGCGATCGCTTGGAGCACCACCCCGGCGCCATGAGCCCCGGTGAGCCGGGCGAGCAGGATGTTGAAGACGAATCCTGCCAGCGCCGATATCGCGGCACCGAGAAAGGTGACGGCTCCACCGCGTGCCGCTCGGCCGAGCTCGCCGGTCACCGGCTTCTCGGCCTGCGTGAGCGCCGTCTCAGACACCTTCTCGCGCGGGCACGGGCGTTGGCCGCTCCTCGCTGGCACTGACCCGCGCGCCCCGACGCTCGCTTCGCGTCACGGTGGGCGCCAACAGGGACCCGACGACGGTACCGCCCACGGCGGACATCGCCTCCACCAACGTGTCCATCTCCCGGCGATGGGTGTGACGGCGCTCGAGGACGAGGATCACCGACGTCGCCTGGCGAACCGCCGCCAACACCTGCGAACGTGCCGAGCCGGGCGGCAGCGCGACGATGACGGTGCCAGCGCGCTCCTCCTGGGCGGAGTCACCCAGGCTCACCGCCGACCCGTCGAACCCTGCCAGCGGCGTATCGACGGCACGCGCGCCGCACTCGTCGACGAGTGTCTCCCGGGTCTCCTCTGCCCCGTCCGGGAAGACGCCGATGACCGTGTCGTCGCTGGAGGTGGAGAGCGCAAGCGCCAGGTTCGCGGCGACGAACGGCTGGGGGCGGCGGGTCAGATCGACCACCGTGAAGGAACTGCGCCCCGAGGGTCCTAGCGCCAGGAGTTGTTCGGCAGCGAGGCGATAGGGCTCCGCATCGGATCCGTCCGCGGGAACTGCCGCGCGATCGTCGAAGAGCCGGGAGAGCAGTCGTCCGCCGTGATACTTCGACACGTCCGCGGCGGAGATGACTCGCCGGTCGAGGGCGTCGACGACGAAGGCGGCGAGAAGACCCAGGACCAGACCGAGCGCGGCGCCGATCTCCACCAGGAGCTGGGTGTGCGGCTTCACCGACAGCGCGGTGTCCGCGGCCTGGGTGATCACGTAACCGCCGGAGGTGTCGATGCTCGTCGCGCTGCTCAACTGCGCGAGCAACGAACTGATCTGAGACTGCAGGACCTGGCGTTGGCTCGACGCCGCAGCGCGCTGGGCAGTGGTGAGCCCACCTTTGTCCAACGTGGTGTTGACGGCCGTCAGCCTCTTGCTGAGCGCCGCCTTCTGCTTGTTGAGCTTGGAGACGATCCGGTCGACGCGGTCCTGAGCCCGTTGTGTCCGGTAGTTGACATAGGCCTGACCGACCGCATCGGATCCCTTGATCGCCCGGTCCATGCTGGACGCGGTGAAGGTCACCCGAGCGACCGTTGCACCGGACAGCACCGTGACCGTCATGGCATGACGGACGTCAGCGATGCTCGTGCCGCCGCCAAGGGTCTCTCCCGCCGACCGCATCACCGTGGACGAGCGAGCGAGCTGCTCCTCGGTGACCGCGTCGATCAACTCGGAGTCGGGCTTCTGGTTGTCGAAAGGCTCGACGGCGATGACATTGATGTTCACCAGGGTCGTCGCCGTGTAGCTCTTCGGTGTGACCACGGCGTAGAGGCCGGCGGCGACAGCGCCGAGTAGCGCCAGCGCGACGACCAGCACCCAGCGACGCTTGACCACTGCCCAGTAGCGGCCCAGCTCGAGCGACGGCTCTGCCTCGTATTGATCTGACACCAGAACTCCCCATGTGTGCGCCGGCAATCTCTCGGCGCTGACGTTCATCGCGTTGGTCGCGACACCTACCAAACCACGGCGCACCACCCCCACCGGCCGGGCGCAGCGGAAGCATTACCCGATTTTGAGGACTTAGCCCGTCGAACGCCGTCCTCGCGGGCGCGGGTTGGCTTTCCTGAGTGGGTGAGTCCATCTGCGAAGAGCTACCCGATGTGGCCCCTCGTGGCGTACCTCGCGCTGACCCCGGTGTGGTGGCTGCTCGGCGTGATCGACCTCGTGCTGCTGCCGCTGGGGCTGGTGATGGCGCTCTACCTCGTCGCCGGGGGTCGGGTCCGCGGGCCACGCGGGTTCGGTTTGTGGGTCCTGTTCCTGGTGTGGATGCTGGCCTCCGTCGTCATGGTCGACACTGCGAACCACATGGTCGCCTTCGTCTACCGAGCCGGCATCTACCTGGCTTCGACGGCGGTCTTCCTCTACATCTACAACCACTCCGACCAGCGCATCGGGCGAAGGGTGGCCGGTCTGCTCACCGCTACCTGGGCGTGGGTGGTGGTCGGCGGCTTCCTCGGCGCCTTGTTGCCGAACACCGTCATCCGCACGCCTGCCTTCTGGTTGTTGCGCACCTTCGCCGGCGGGCTGGCGAGCAACGACTTCATCAACCACATGGTCGTGCGGCGCCTGGCGCAGTACAACCCGGACTCCTATCTCGGCGTGGCCGCACGCCCGAGTGCGCCATTCCTGTATGCGAACAACTGGGGCAACGTCTACTCGCTGCTGTTGCCGATGGTGATCGTGTACCTGTTGATCCTCAGGCGCGGCGAGCACCGTCGAGACCGGGCACTCTTCTGGGTGCTCGGCATCCTCGTGACGGTCTCGATCGTTCCTGCCGCGTTCACGATGAACCGGGGCATGCTGATCGGCATCGGGGTCGTCGCGCTCTACCTCGCGCTGCGCCTCGCCACTCGTGGGCACATCATGGCGATGGTGGCCATCGTCGTCGTCACCCTGGCCGGGGCCGTCGTCTTCCAACACCTCGCCGGCGACCGGCTCGAGACACGGCTGGAGGGCTCCGGGACGTCGACCCGGGCCTCGCTGTACACCCAGTCGCTCGAGCTCGTGCCCCATTCACCGATCTTCGGTTACGGCGTACCACCCACGAGCCAGGACGTGGACGCGCCACCGGTCGGCACCCAAGGGCAGTTCTGGATGGTCCTGGTCTCCAACGGCCCGGTTGCCACCGTCGCCTTCGTCGGCTTCTTCCTGATGGTGTGGTGGCGCTCCCGACGACGGCGTGATGGCCTCGGCCAGGTGGCCTGCGCGGTCAGCCTGGCCGGAGTGGTCGAGCTCGGCTTCTACGGCGTCGTCCCGTACGGTCTCCCGATCATGATGGCAACCGCCGCGGTCGCACTACGCCGGCCCGACGCCAGGCCCCGGCCGATCGCCGTCGCCCCGACCCGCGCCGTTCTGCACTGGCCGGCCCGTGCCGTCGGCGCACCCGTGACCGCCGAGCATGGTGAGCCGTCAACCGTGACACATGGCCGGTCGTCGGCCCAGGCACCGAGCCAGTCGTCGACCGTCGGGTTGAACCGATGAGGACCCTGTTGGTGGCCTCGCCCGGCGGCCACCTCGACGAGCTGAGGATCATGGCCGACCTCCTTGAGGTCGACACCCACGACGCCGTGTGGGTCACCGGCCGCAACGCCCAGACCGAGTCGCTGCTCTCCGGTGAGCAGGTAATCTGGATTCCCCGGGTGGGCTCCGGGCAGATGGCCAAGGCGGCACTGGGGCTCCCGCGTGCGCTGCGGATCCAGCAGCGGGTCCGGCCGGAGCTGCTGGTGAGCACCGGCGCGCTCTTCTCCACACCTCACCTCCTGGCCGCGACCTTGCGCCGATGCGAGACGTGGTTCATCGACAGCGCGACGCGCGTGAAGGGCCCCTCATCCACCGGTCGATTCGCCCAGCACATGACGCGCGCACGGCTCTTCGTCCAGGGGGAAGGCTGGGGCGACCCCGCCTGGACGTCGGTGCCTGGGGTCTTCGACGCATTCGAGGCATCGTCGCGCGCCGCCGAGTCCGAGCCCGTGCTGGCCACGGCGGTCGTGTCCCTCGGCACGGAGTTGTGGCCCTTCGACCGGGCCATCGCCGCCGCACTCCGAGTCCTCGACGGATTCGAGGTCACCTGGCAGACCGGGACCACACGGGCGACCGGGCACGACGGCCGCCCACTGGACCAGTGGCTTCCTGCCACCGAACTGCACTCCGCCTTCGGTGCCGCCGACGTCGTCATCACCCATGCCGGTGTCGGGTCCGTGCTCGCCGTGCTCGAGCAGGGCAAGGTGCCAGTGATCCTGGCACGCCGGGCGAGAGCCGGCGAGATGGTCGACGATCACCAGGTCGAGTTCGCCTCGATGATCGAGCGGCTGGGGCTCGCGATCGTCGCTGAACCCGAGGAACTCTCTCCGACACATCTGACGGCGGCCGCGGCACTATCCGCCCACCGGCGGCCGGTGGGCACCCGCGTGCGGCCAGCAGCCCAACCGGCTCAGATCCCCTTGCCGAGGCGCTGAAGCAGCGAGACGACGGGAGCCGTCGAGATCAGCCTCAACGAGATCGCCAGCGCCAGCCATGCCTTGACCTGAGTCGGGTCGCGCCGCACCGCCCGGGCCACCCAGCCGCGTGCCTCTGCTCGTTCTCCCTGCGCAGCACGTGCGAAGGCGATCTGCGAGGCGATTCGGCCGTCTGCGCGGCGATCCTGCCGGAACCCGGGATGCTCACGCCACAGGTACTCCAGGCCATCGGCGTACGCCCCCCACTTGCCGAAGAAGTACGACGACTGCGACCACGCGACGTTGACCAGCGGCTCGTTCACCACCGGGATCGGCGCGATCCGCGAGGAGCGCAGCAGCAGGTCGTAGTCCTCCCCGTAGCTTCCCGGGAGATCCTCATCGACCAGCCCGAGGGTCTCGCGCAACGCCTCGGTGCGGAACACGAAGGTGCTCGAGTGCAGGCCGGCCATCCGATCGCGCAGCAGCGCGTCGTGCGTGACCAGGTCCATCGGCACCGCGCGGACGTGTTGCCGGGTGCCGTCGTCGAAGACGGCCGCCGTGCCGACCAGGACGGTCTCGGGATGCTGGTCGAACGCCGCAAGCTGAGCGGTCAGCTTCTGCGGGAGCCAATGATCGTCGTCGTCGAGGAACGCGACGTAATCGTGCGAGGCCGCCACGATCCCGGTGTTGCGCGCCCCGGCGAGTCCACGAGAGCGCTCGTTGGCGACGATCCGCAACGACCGGCCCGCCGGCAGGTCCACGTCCGGCGCCTGCGGAGTGCACGCGTCGAAGACGACGATGATCTCGATCTCGCCGGCATAGTCCTGGTCGACCACGCTCTGCACCGCCCGACGCATCAGCTCGGGTCGGTTATGGGTGGGCACCACCGCGGTGACCGCCGGGCTACTCACAACTGCAACCTCCATCGCAGACGACCGTTCGGCCGCCCAGGGTCCAGCCTGCCGACTCGACCGTCGTCGCGCCGGCCCGGCCCCGCAGCAGATACCCGATTGAGGGGATCACCGCCGAGACCGGTCGGGGCGATGTCGACATCTCTGCTTTGCCGAAGCTGGCGATGCCCAGGGAAGACGAGGTACCGCTCGCTGACACCGATGAACGGACGGCCCGGACGACGGCACCCGAACCTCGCGGCCGCGGTCGTGTGGTCAGCCGACGCCGTGCTCCTGGACGAACGCCACGATTCGTTCCGCCAGCTCCGGCCGGCACACGATCAGGTCGGGCAGGTAGACGTCGTCCTGGTTGTAGCGCAGCGGCGAGCCGTCCACCCGTGAGGTGAAGAGTCCGGCCGCGGAGGCGACGGCGACCGGAGCCGCAGAGTCCCACTCGAACTGGCCGCCGGCGTGCACATAGGCGTCGGTGAGGTCGCGGGCCACCGAGATCACCTTCACCCCGGCCGAGCCCATCGGGACCAGCTCGGCGTCGAGCTCGGTCGCCAACGCCTCCACGAACGCCGGCGGGCGGCTGCGGGAGACCGCGATCCGCGGCCTCGCCGAGGTCGCCGGCGGCACCACCGGAGGGTTGCCGGTATGGAAGGTCTCACCGAGTGCGGGCTGTGCCACCGCGCCGGCGATCAGCTCGCCGGTGTCGGGACCGGTCCGCTGCCACAGCGCCACATGCACCGCCCAGTCGTCCCGCGGCGGCTCGGAGAACTCCCGGGTGCCGTCGAGCGGATCGATGATCCAGACCCGGTCCTTGGCCAGTCGCTCCTTGGAGTCCTTGCCCTCCTCGGACAGCACGCCGTCCTCGGGCCGGTAGCGGGCGACCAGCTCCATCAGCAGGGTGTGCGCCGCCAGGTCGCCGGCGTCCTTGAGCTCCCTGCCCTCGAGACCCTCCTCGCGAACCTCCAGCAGACGACCGCCGGCGGCATCGGCCAGCCAGGCGGCGAGGAGGTGGTCGTCGGCGAGGACTTCTGCACTCGGTGTGCCGGGATCGAAGGTCACGGCGTCCACCTTAAGGGTTCCTCCGGCTCCAGGGATCATCCGGAATCTCTGTTCTCCGGCATCGACGGACGGCGGCGTCGAGCGCGGTCCACGGGCGGCGTACGACGAGCGCTCCGGCCGGCTCGCACGCACGGCCCGGAGCATTGGCCGGACCGCCACTCCTCGCGCAGCGCCGGCGATCGGCGACGCGGGCCTCCTCGCGCGCCCGCTGACGCCCGGTGACACCTGGTCACACCTGAGGACCGCCTGGCCGCTCGCTCTAGCGTACGTCCCGACCGGATGGTATGTTCCCGGCGTCGTATGGCCCCGATCGGGGCCTGGAGAAAGGGAAAGAGATGCGCGGCAACACGGCAAGGAGCTTGGTCGCCGGGATCGGTGCGCTCGTGCTGGCGATCGGCCTGACCGGCTGCGTGAAGAGCGATCGCGACAAGGACGGGGCCAACGGTGCGAGCGGGACCTTCGTCTACGCCACCACCGGCGACCCGGTGAGTCTGGACCCGGTCTTCACCCAGGACATGACCAGCGGCCTGGTCGACGGCCAGATCTTCGAGGGCCTCACCGGCGTCAAGTCCGGCACCGCCGACGCGGAGCCACGCCTGGCCACCGCCTGGAAGATCTCCGATGGCGGCAAGACCTACGACTTCACCCTGCGCCAGGGCGTGAAGTTCCAGGACGGCACGACGTTCGACGCGGCGGCGGTCTGCTACAACTTCAACCGGTGGTACCACCTGCCGAAGACGGCCCAGTCGGCGAACTACGCCTACTACTACAGCTACTTCTTCCATGGCTTCGCCACCGGGTCGACGGCCAGCCAGGCCATCTACTCCTCGTGCCGGGCCGACGGCAAGGACCACGCCGTCCTCACCTTCAAGAAGGCGTTCCCCGGCCTGATCCAGGTGCTCTCCATGCCGCAGTTCGTGATGGAGTCGCCGACGGCGCTGAAGAAGTACCAGCACGACGACGCCTCCAACCCCAACACCACGTCCTACTCGACCGCCCACCCGGTCGGCACCGGCCCGTTCTCCTTCGTCTCCTGGGAGCGCGGCAACCAGGTCGTCCTGCAGCGCAACCCCGACTACTGGGGCCAGAAGGCCAAGGTCAAGCGGCTGGTCATGCTCTCGATGTCCGACTCCGACGCCCGGGTCGCGGCGCTGCGCAACGGTGAGGTCAACGGCGCCGACTCGATCTCCCCGACCGAGGTCGACTCGCTGAAGGACGCCGGCTACGGCGTCGCCCAGCGCAAGCCCTTCACGCTGGCGTTCCTCGGCTTCAACCAGAAGGTCGCGCCGCTCGACGACAAGCGGGTCCGGGAGGCCATCGCGCATGCCATCGACCGTGAGGCGCTGATCAAGTCGACATTCCCCGACGGCACCGTGACCGCCAACCAGTTCCTGCCCGAGGGCATGCAGGGCTGGAACAAGAACGTCACGTCGTACGACCACGACGTGGCCCTCGCCAAGAAGCTCATCAAGCAGGCCGGCGCGACCGGGAAGACCATCGAGCTCGACTACCAGAGCGGCGGCGGCAACGCCTGCCTGCCGGCGCCCGACGACACGCTGAACCTGCTACGCACCGAGATCGAGGCGATCGGGCTCAAGGTCAAGCCGGTCGCGATCCCGCGCTCGCAGTACTCCGAGCGCATCTACGGCACCGCTCAGCACGGCCTGGAGATGAGCTGCTGGATCGGCCAGGTCAACCTGGCGGACAGCTTCATCGGGCTGGCCTTCGGCTTCCCCAGCGCCGAGTGGGGCTTCGACGACCCGAGCCTGTACAAGAAGCTCGCGGCCGCCCAGACCGTGTCCTCCGCGACCCAGCAGGAGAAGGTCTACCAGCGGCTCTCCGACGAGATCATGCAGCTCCTGCCGGGCGTGCCGCTCGCGAGCTCGCCCTCGTTCATCGGTCTGGATCCGAAGGCGCAGGGCTTCGTCGCCAGTCCCATCAGCCAGGAGATGTTCAACACCGTCTCGCTCAGCTGACCCGCCAGGGGCGGCCCGGTCCGGGCCGCCCCTGCTCGGCTGCCGCGTACCTCGGGAGTGCACGGAACATAAGCGAAAGAGTTCTCATGATCCGCTTCGTCGTACGACGCCTGCTCCAGATGGTGCCGGTGCTCCTCGGCCTCTCGCTGCTGCTGTTCCTCTGGGTGCGGGCACTGCCGGGAGACCCCGCGCGAGCCCTGCTCGGTCGCCATGCGACCCCACAGGCGGTGGCGCAGGTGCGTGCCGAGCTCGGCCTCGACACGTCGTTGCCCGAGCAGTACTACCACTACGTCACCTCGCTGCTCGGCGGCAACCTCGGCACCTCCATCCAGGACGGCCAATCCGTCCTGCACACCTTCTTCGACCGGCTGCCGGCCACCCTCTCGTTGGCGATCACGGCGCTGGCGATCGCCATCCTCATCGGCATCCCGCTGGGCTATCTGGCCGCCCGTCACCAGGGCCGGTGGCTCGACACCTTCCTCGTCTCCGGCTCGCTGGTCGGCGTGGTCACCCCGGTCTTCTTCCTGGCCATCCTGCTGCGTCTGGTCTTCGCGGACTGGCTGCACTGGCTGCCGACCGGCGGACAGCAGGATCCGCGGATCGACGCCACCCACGTCACCAACTTCTATGTGCTCGACGGCATCCTCACCGGCGAGTGGGACGCCGCCTGGAACGCGCTCGAGCACCTGATCCTGCCCGGGATCGCACTGGGCACGATGTCGATGGCCTACATCGCCCGCATCACCCGTGCCTCGGTGATCGAGGTGATGGATGAGAACTACGTCCGGACGGCACGAGCCAAGGGCCTCGCTCCCCGGGTCGTCTCGCTGCGTCACGTGCTGCGCAACGCGCTGCTTCCGGTGGTGACCACCATCGGACTGATGGCGGGGCTGTTGCTGTCCGGATCGGTGCTGACCGAGACGGTCTTCAACTTCTCCGGCATCGGGCAGTACCTCTTCCAGGCCATCTCGGCCAACGACTATCCGGTCATCGAGGGCTTCGTGCTGCTGATCGCGGTGTTCTACTGCGTGATCAACCTCCTCGTCGACCTGGCCTACGGATTCATCGACCCGAGGGTGCGCCCGTCATGACCATGCTCCCGACTCCTCCCGGAGATCCGCTCGTCCTGGACCAGGCGTCCCTCGACGCCGCAGGGCTGAGCCTGACCCGCTCGGCCTGGCGGCGGCTGCGACGCAATCCCGGCGCGATCGTCGGCGCCGTCATCGTGGCGGTCTTCCTGCTGGTCGCCCTGTGCGCGCCGCTGCTCACCTCGTACCGACCGGGGTCGGGACAGTGGGCCGACCAGATCACGCTGGACTCGGTCCCCGGGCCGGGCCACGGACACCTCCTCGGCCTCGACCGCTTCGGCTCCGATCTGTGGACGCAGATGGTGTACGGCGCCCGCAGCTCGCTCTTCCTGGGCGTGGTCTCCACGCTGATCGGCCTGACCGTGGGCATGGTGCTCGGTGCGGTCTCCGGCGGCTTCGCGGTGGTCGGCGGCCGGTTCGGCCGGCGGGTCGACAACGTGCTCATGCGCTGTGTCGACATCATGCTCTCCGTCCCGAGCCTGCTGCTGGCGATCAGCATCGCGGCCATCCTCGGGGCCAACGTCTGGGCCGTCATCCTGGCGGTGGGCGCGGCCCAGGTGCCGTTCTTCGCCCGGTTGCTGCGCGGCTCGATGTTCGCCCAGTCGGGCGAGGACTACGTGCTCGCCGCCACCGCGCTGGGTCTGCGCAAGCGCCGGATCGTGATCGGTCACGTGCTGCCCAACTCCATCGGGCCCACCATCGTGCAGGCGACGCTGGGCCTGGCCACGGCCACCATCGAGGTCGCCTCGCTCTCCTTCCTGGGCCTGGGGCAGTCCGACCCGGCGGCCGCCGAATGGGGTCGGATGCTGGTCGCCGCCCAGGACCGTTTCGACGTCGCCCCCCAGCTGGCCATCTACCCCGGCGTCGCCATCGCCGTGACCGCCCTGGGCTTCACGCTCCTCGGCGAGGCGATGCGTGAGGCACTCGACCCGAGGAGCCGTCGATGAGCGAGAAGAGCCCGCGCCGGGAGGGCGCCACCGCACCGATCCTGGAGGTCGAGTCCCTCAGCGTCGAGTTCGCCGGCCAGGGCAGGGAGTCCTCCCGGGTCGTCGACGACGTCTCCTTCGCGATCATGCCCGGCCAGCACGTCGGCCTGGTCGGCGAGTCGGGCAGCGGCAAGTCCGTCACCTCACTGGCCATCATGGGCCTGCTGCCGAGTCGGGGGACCACGATCGGCGGCTCGATCCGCTTCCAGGGCGAGGATCTGCTCCCGATGTCGCCCCGTCAGCGCAACCGCCTGGCCGGACGGGACATCGCGATGGTCTTCCAGGACCCGATGACCTCCCTCAACCCGGTGGTGACGATCGGGGTGCAGATCACCGAGGTGATCCGCCGGCACGCCAAGGCCTCACGGGCGCAGGCACGTGAGCGGGCCGCCGACCTGCTCGCGAAGGTGGGCATCCCCGACCCCCGTCGCCGGCTGCGGGAGTATCCGCACCAGCTCTCCGGCGGGCTGCGTCAGCGTGTCCTGATCGCCATCGCGCTGGCCTGCGAGCCGAAGCTGCTCATCGCCGACGAGCCGACCACCGCGCTGGACGTGACGATCCAGGCCCAGGTGCTCGAGGTGCTCGCGGAGCTGGTCGCCGAGACCGGCGCCGCGCTGCTGATGATCACCCACGACCTCGGCGTCGTCGCCGGGCTGTGCGACCAGGTCAACGTCATCTACTCGGGGCGGATCGTGGAGAAGGCCCCCCGCGACGCGCTCTTCGCCGAGCCCTCGCATCCCTACACCGGGGGCCTGCTGGAGAGCGTGCCGCGCCTGGAGGCACCGCGCGGCGTACCGCTGCGGCCCATCCCCGGGTCGCCCACCCAGGTGCTGCCGTGGGAGACGGGGTGCGCGTTCGCGCCCCGCTGCGGTCGCCGTACCGACCGATGCGTCACCGAGCCGCCCGAGCTCACCGGCCAGGCGGGCCGGGAGGTGCGCTGTTTCCATCCGTTGCGTACCGCCGCGACGGTCCCGGGCCCGGTGGAGGGAGAGCGATGAGCCTGCTCGAGGTGCACGGCCTGAAGGTCCACTACCCGCTGCGCGGTCGGAGCCTGTTCGACCGGGGCGGCACGGTCAAGGCGGTCGACGGCGTCGACCTGCGGATCGAGGAGGGGCGCACGCTCGGCCTCGTCGGCGAGTCCGGTTGCGGCAAGTCCACCCTCGGCAAGGCGATCCTGCGGCTGGCGCCGATCACCGAGGGCACCGTCGGCTTCGACGGGACCGACGTGGCCGGACTCTCCGGCGAGCCGCTGCGCACCATGCGTCGGCAGATGCAGATGGTCTTCCAGGACCCGCTGGCCAGCCTCAACCCGCGGCAGAGCGTGGCGACGCTGCTCACCGAGCCGCTGCGCGCGCACGGGATCCGCGTCGACGCCACCGCCACGGTGCGCACGCTGCTCGACCAGGTCGGCCTGCCGGCCTCGGCGGCCCGCAAGTATCCGCACGAGTTCTCCGGCGGCCAACGCCAGCGCCTCGGGATCGCACGGGCGATCGCGCTCGGCCCCCGGCTGATCGTCGCCGACGAGCCGGTCTCCGCCCTCGACGTCTCCATCCAGGCCCAGATCCTCAACCTGATGGAGCAGCTGCAGCGCGAGCAGGGCTTCAGCTATCTGGTGATCGCGCACGATCTCGCGGTGGTGCGCCACGTCTCCCACGACGTCGCCGTGATGTACCTCGGCGGGGTCGTCGAGCAGGCGGACAGCGACACGCTGTGCCGCGAGCCGCTGCATCCGTACACCCGGGCGCTGATGTCCGCGGTGCCGATCCCCGATCCGGTGATCGAGCGCGGCCGCGAGCGGATCGTGCTGCAGGGCGACCCGCCCTCGCCGGTGGCTCCCCCGGCGGGCTGCCGCTTCCACACCCGCTGTCCGCTGCGGCAGGAGACCCGCTGCCACGACGAGCGGCCCACGCTGCGCGACCTCGGCGGCGGCCATCTGGTCGCCTGCCACTGGGTGGAGAGGTTCGTCGCCGGCCCGTACGCCGCCGGCTCGCTGCCGGTGCTGCCCACCCCGTCGGCCACCGCCGCACCCGTCCCCCGACCGGAGGAGAACCGCTCATGACCGCCACCCCGGCGCCGGATCGAGAAGAGCTGACCGAGGAGGACTACGCCTACGCGGCGCAGACCTGGCCCAGTGCACTGCTCAACCGGGTCACCAACGCCCTGATCATCCCGACCTGGCTGCCGGGTGAGGACCGGTTCTGGTTCCGCCACGAGATCGCCGGCGGGCACGAGTTCGTCCAGGTCGACGCGGCCACCGGCGAGCGTCGGCCCGCCTTCGACCACGCCCTGGTCGCCCGGGCGGTGGGAGCGGAGGCATCGGCGCTCCCGGTCGAGGGCCTCGAGTACGACGGCGACGCGCTGATCCTGTGCCTGACCGGCCGGGCAGGCGCCGTCCGGATCGAGGCCGACGGCGCCCGGTCCGACCTGCCGGCTCCCGAGACCAATCTCATCCACGGCCCCGGCGGTCGGGTGGCGTTCGTCCGCGACCACGATCTGTGGGTGCGCATCGACGGCCGGGAGCGGCGGCTGACGACCGACGGCGAGGAGCACCACGGGTGGGCCGAGGCGCCCGACAACGACTACGACCGGGTGGGGCGGATCGGCCGCGACGACGCCGGCCTGCCGCAGGCGATGATGGGCTGCTTCTGGTCCCCCGACGGCGACCGGCTGTTCGTGGCGCGCGTCGACGAGCGCTCGATCCCGCCGTACCCCTACCTGGAGAGCATCCGTCCCGACGGCGACCCGGTGCCGCGGGTGCACCACATCCGGCGCAAGCTCTTCGGCGATCCGGAGGAGACCCGCTGGGAGTGGTACGTGCTGGACGTCGCCACCGGCGCGCAGACCCCGGTCGAGGAACTGCCGGACGGACTCCAGATCCAGCCCTACCACTGCTGGTGGACACCGCGCGGCACCGTCGTCGGCCTGGTCGGCACCTTCGCCCAGGACGCCGCCGGCGTGGTCGAGATCGACCCGGCCACCGGCGCGGCACGGATCGTGCACCTCGAGCACGACCACATGTATCGGCTCAACAACATCTGGTTCAACGACGACAACGTCCGCTACCTCGCCGATCGGCACGAGCTGATCTGGTTCTCCCCGTCCGATGGCTGGCCGCACCTGTGGGTGGTGGACATCGCCCGCGGGTCGGTGCGACAGCTGACCTCGGGGGAATGGGTGGTCCAGGACCTCCTCCACGTCACCGACCGGCACGCCTTCTTCACCACCGGCGGCGTGGTACCCGGGCGCAACCCCTACCACCGCTCGCTCTACCGGGTCGATCTGGACGGCGAGGCCAACGCCGGCCTGGTCTGCCTCACGCCCGAGGACGCCGATCACGCCTTCCCCGCGCTCCCGCAGGGCACCGTACGCCGGGAGTGGGGCGTGCAGCCCTTCGAGCTGCGCACCTGCATCGCGCCCTCGGGCCGGTACGTCGTGGACAACGTCTCGCGGGTCGACCTGCCCACGGTCACGCTGCTGCGCGACGTCGAGGCGGGGACGGCCACCGAGCTCGCTCGCGCGGACGTCAGCGGGCTGCTCGAGCTCGGCTGGCGCTTCCCCGAGCAGTTCCGCACCACCGCCGCCGACGGTGTCACCGAGATGTGGGGCGTCATCGTGAAGCCGCGACGCTTCGACGAGGCGGTCGGCTGGCCGGTGATCGAGCGGATCTACGGCGGACATCAGGTGCTCACCCAGCCCCGCAGCTTCCTCGAAGGGATCTCGGGGTCCTTCATGTTCGGCGTGCATGCGATGGCCGACCTCGGCTTCGTCGTCGTGGTGATGGACGGCCCCGGCACCCCGGTCCGGTCGCGGGCGTTCCGCGACCTGACCTGGGACCAGGACGACCGCTTCGGGATCGCGGACCACCGGGCGGCCATCGAGAGGCTCGGCCGCGACCGGCCCTGGATGGATCTGCGCCGGGTGGGCGTCAACGGTCACTCCTCGGGCGGCTACGCCACGCTGATGTGCCTGCTGCGCGAGCCGGACTTCTACCGGGTCGGGGTGGTCAGCTCGCCCGCGCTCGGCGCCGACGGCAGTCAGGCCTGGATCACCGAGGCGCACTTCGGCCGTCCCGACTTCGGCGACGGGCGCCGCGCGCGGACGACCCCGAGCGAGCGGACCCCGAGTCACCTCCGCTGGGACCCCGCGACCTACGTCGACCGTCTCGACGGCGACCTGCTGATCATCGGGGGCGATGTCGACGAGGAGTGCGAGCCGGCGCTCCTCGTCCAGTTCCTCGGCCGTCTGGTGGCCGCCGGCAAGACCTTCGACCTGCAGATCATGCCGGGCGAGTCGCACTACTACACCACCCAGCCCTACTACCAGAAGCGGCTCTGGGACTACTTCGTCGAGCACGTCCAGGGGCGGGTGCCGCTGCGACACCACCGTCTCGAGGTCGAGACCGGGCAGCGTCTCTGGGAGACCTGAGCCCGCGCGGCATCCGGCCGGGCTCGCCCGCCCTGGGCTCCTCGGCGTGGACTCGCCGGCCCGGGCCTGGACTCCGGCTAGTAGGCGCCGGAGTGACTCAGCACGGCGCGCACGGTCCGCGCCAGGATCGAGGCGTCCAGGGCCAGCGACCAGTTGTCGACGTACTCCAGGTCGAGCCGGACCGACTCCTCCCAGGAGAGGTCGGAGCGGCCGGAGACCTGCCAGAGTCCGGTCAGGCCGGGCTGGACCACCATCCGACGGCGCGGGTCCTCGTCGTACTGCTCGACCTCGCTCAGCAGGGCCGGCCGCGGCCCGATCAGCGCCATCTCGCCACGGACCACGTTGATCAGCTGGGGCAGCTCGTCGAGCGAGTAGCGCCGCAGGAGCGCTCCCACCCGGGTGATCCGGGGATCGGCCGTCATCTTGAACAGCACGTGCCCCTCGCGCTCGCCCAGCTCGGCCAGACGCTGTTCGGCGTCCTGGCACATGGTGCGGAACTTGATCATCTCGAACGGCGCCCCGGCCCTGCCGGCGCGCTGCTGCCGGAAGAAGACCGGGCCGGTGGAATCGAGCCGGACGGCGAGCGCGACGACCGCCAGCACCGGCGCGAGCAGCAGGAGCAGCACCGCGGCGAAGCTGCGCTCCCACAGCGGCTTGAGCATGGCGAGGGCGCCGCGACGGCGGGCATGGCGAACATGCAGCGTGGCGAGCGAGCCGAACTTCGTCGGCACCGTACGGGACTCGGCGACATCGGCCAGCCGGGGGCTGACCAGCATCGGCAGCCGGCGCGACTCGGCGACCCAGGCCACCCGCTGCACGGCGCGGCCGGCCAGGTCGGCACCGGGGACCACCAGCAACGCGTCCGGCCGGGCCAACTCGACGGCCTTGGGGAGCAGCTCCGGGGAGGTGCCACCCACGCAGGCCAGCGTGCCGCGGCTGGCGTTGATGGCGGCGCTCATCGACTCCTCCCGGTCGGCCTCGCCGGAGACGACGAGCACCCGCAACGGCGTGCTCGGCACGGCGCGCACGGCGATCCGGACGGCCAACGCGGCGAGCACGGCCAGGCCGGTCAGGAGCACCAGCCGATCGGCGGGCACCGGCAGCCCGATCAGGGCGTCCCCGATCCAGCAGCCGAGCCCGGCCAGCGCGGCGGCGTGGAGCAACCCGCGCACGCCGACGGAACGGCGCAGCAGTCGCGGCGCGGTCACAGCGGTCAGAACGCCCCACACCACGGCCGCGACCAGCGCCGTGGCGAGGGACAGGCCCAGCACGCCGACCGCCATCGCGACCAGCAGGAGCGCATCGATCCCGGCGATCAGCACGCGCACCGAACCGCGCAGGCGGCGACGGATGATCCGGACCGGGCGGTCGAACTCGACCTGCTCCAGTGTCCTGGTCAGTTCCGAAACAGTGCCTGCCATCGCGGTCTGATTGCCTTCCCCCGCGTCATCCCCGATGGATGACGACCCTGCAATGTTGGAGGCGTCGGCGGTCTCTCACAGACCGAACCAGGCCGATATGCCGCATATAGGGGACAGCCCCGCGACCGGCCGGTGACGACCGGGCGAAGAGTGGGTGACCGGGCCCATGCGCGGGCCCCTCCGGTCCGGGCCGGACCCGGGGAGACCGAAGCCCCCGTCCGCACCGGGAGGTGCGGACGGGGGCGGGTCGCGCCGGGCCCTGCTGGACCGGCGGGCTGGACCGAACGGGTCAGCCGGTCGGTCAGCCGGTCGGAGCCTTCCAGCCCACCCGGTGGGCGAGACCGACCGCGGCGATCTGCGAGGAGACCTCGAGCTTGGCCAGGATCGACTTCACCTGGGTGCGCACCGTCGCCTCCGAGACCACCCCGAGCACGGCGATCTCGCTGACCGTCTCACCGCGCATCAGATGTCCGAGCACCTCGGCCTCACGGTTGGTCAGTCGGTCGAGCCGGGCGCGCAGGTCGAGCATCTCGCCACGACGCTGGTGCCAGATCTTGAGCAGTCGCTCCCGGTCGGCCACGTCCAGGACGCTCTGGCCCTGGTGCAGCCGGCGGACGGTGCCGAGGATCTCACCCAGCGGGTGCGACTTCGGCAGCACGGTGCGGGCGCCGAGTCGCAGCGCCTGCCCCCAGCGGGCCTCGTCGACCGCACCGGTGACCACCACCACGTCGACCCCGGCCCGGGCCAGCGGCTCGACCAGTCGGGCGCCGTCGCCGAACCGACCCAGGTCGAAGTCGAGCAGCACGATCTTGGGTCGCTGCCGCAGCACCGAGGCCATCATCGCCGGCACCGAGGTCTGCTCGGCGGGCAGCAGGATCCGGCGGACGTCGTACCCCTCCAGCGAGAGCGCCAGCTCCAGCGACTCCGCGAACAGGACGTGGTCCTCCACGATCGCCACCCGCAGCTGGCTGCGTGCCGTCATGGTCGCGGTGCTCATGACGCCGCCGGCAGGCCCACCGCGAAGGTGATGCCGACCGCCTCATCGGGAGTCGAGTCGTAGCGCTCGGAGCGACCCGCCGGATCGGCGAGATCGCGCTCGGACCGAGCCGGTTCGCTCAGCCTCAGGTAGCCACCCTGCTTCGCCGCCAGGGACTGGGCGATGTGCAGCCCGATCCCCTGACCCGGCGAGCCGGCCGAGCGAGCCCCCCATTCGAAGAGCCGCTCCCGGACCTCCGGCGCGATCCCCGGGCCGGAGTTGGTCACCAGGATCTCGACCGAGTCCGCGTCCTGGCGGACCGCGACCGAGGCGCTGGCGTCACCGTGCCTGGCCGCGTTGTCGAAGAGGATGTTGAGCACCTCGGTGATCTCGTCGGCGTCACCGCGCACGTGGGTCCCCGACGGGCTCCAGGTGACGGTGGTGCCTCGCGCACCGTGGATGGTCGCGAGCGCGGCCAGGGTCTCGTCCAGGCTGATGGACGTCACCGGCCGCGGCTGCGGCGCGGCGGCGATCCGCTCGGCGGCCGACGGCTGGCTCGCCGCTCCCGTCCGGTCCCGACCGGCCGGGTCGCGGCGCGCCCCGAGCAGTCGCTGCAGCCGGCAGACCTCGGCATAGATGAGGTCCTCCATCTGCTGTCGCCGCTCGGGCGTCATCAGATCGGCGTCGCGCAGCAGCTCGGTGGCCGAGCGGATGCCGGCCATCGTCGACTCCACCTCGTGCATCCGTGCCCGGTGCAGTCGCTGGTCGCTCTCCACCTGCTCCAGCTCCTCGAGCAGGTTGCTGGTGCGCTGGACGTTGACGGCGAGCGCGTGCCGCAGCATCACCACGCCGGCGGAGACCAGGCAGACCGCCGCGAGCCCGGTGCACAGCAACGCGACCACGATCATGCCCGGATGCCTCAGCCCCGGGTCGAGGCAGATCACGGTGCGCCCGGTGCACAGCCACAGCACCGCGGCGGCCAACCGGACGGCGACCCAGCGCGGCAGCCGCGTCTCGTTGCGGACCATCCAGATCAGGCCCGCCGACAGGCTCACGCCGAACACCGAGATCAGCACCCGGCCGCCGAAGGCGGTGGTGAGGTCGGGCAGCGTCGCCACGAACGCGGTACGCAGCAGGCCGATGCCGGCGCCGAGCGCGACACCGGTGGCGACCGGGCTCAGCCGGAACGGGCCGCGCTGGTCGCAGACCCGGCACAACACGAGCGCGCCGAGCATGACCACATCGGCCACGGCCATCCAGCCGACCTGGTCGGTGGTGCGCACCCGGTCGGTGAACTCGAGCGCCGCGAAGCTCACGGCCTGCACGGCGACAAGAGAGAGGCCGGCAACGATCCAGCCAGGGGACGTGGCGGCCGCAAGCCGCCACGACGTGTACACACATACTGCAGCGACGACGGCGGCTGGCGCATAGGTCAGTCCGTCTGCCGTGGCTGCGGCAGTCAACAGGTTCCCGTTGTCCCGCAGCAGCCCCATGGACAGGGGTGCCGACATGGCCACCAGGAACACGAGCATGGAACCCCTCCAGGTCCAACGCCCGCGCATCGTTAGTTCAGTTGTCATTGTGCTCCCAGGACGAGCAGACCAAGGGCAAGCGCTGATTTCCCGTAGGGCCGCCGAAACGGCCCGATCCCCCACAGCCCGGCTTGGGGCCGGCCCCTGGTCTTCATTGTGTGGTTGTACTTACGCGAGAACGTAGGGCCTACTGTAGGGCAGTACCGAATGATGGGGAGTGAATACCGGGATTTGAGGATGAGCTGTGGACAACAGCGCGCGCATCCCCACCCCTGTTACCGCGATGTGGCCCACTCCGCCGATATCCGGCCTGCCTCCGCGCCGCCTCCCCAGGATAGGTGAACTCATCATCGGCTGTGTCTGGCGCCGCGGCGCCGGCGTCGGCCGGCGTCGGCCGGCGTCGGCCGGCGTCGGCCGGCGTCGGCCG
>NZ_JASGET010000076.1:0-16572 GCF_047606145.1 Nocardioides sp.
ACCGGTCGCCGTGGTAGACGGCGGTGACGGTTCCCGAGCCGGTGTAGTGGAGGGTCGCGGTGCCACCGGAGAGCCGGACGGGGTGGCCGGTCTCGACGCCGTCGACGAGGAACTGGACGGTGCCGGTCGGGGTCGCGGGCTCGGCGGTCGCCGCGGTGACGCTGGCGGTGTATCTCGCGCCGCTGCCCGTGATCGACGTGGTGGTGGTGCGGAAGGCGGAGGTGGTCAGGAAGTCCTTGACCGCGTCCTGCCAGAACGCCCAGGTGTGGCCGCCGCCCTCGGTGAAGTAGCTGAACCCGATGCCGGCCTGGATGAATCCCATCCGTTCGGTGGTCGCGGTCATCGTCGGCAACGCCGCGCCGGTTGCCCATACATCGCCGCTCAGGTCCTGCTGCCCGACCGCGATCTCGAGCCCCAAGAGGTCGCCGAGCTTCTGGGTGCTGTACGCCGGGTTCAGCGAGACGTCGCCGTCGGCGTCGGTGACCGTGAGATCCGGTGCCCCGTTGGCGGGGGAGAAGACCCCGTAGTAGCCGAAGTTGGCGTCGTCGCTGAACAGGACGTTGTTGGTGGCGCCGCCGAAGGCGGAGTTGCCGGCGATGGCGCGACCGGAAGACGACGTCGTCACGTCGTAGTTCGCCTCCACGTAGGGGAGCACGTCCGAGCCGACCTCGGCGCCGAAGTTGCCGGGGCCGCCCACGTTCGGCATCACGATGATCGCCGGCTGCATCTTGTGCTCGGCGATGAGGTGGTCGGCGATCTGCTGGATGCGTCCGCGGGTGGGCCAGGCGATCTCGGTCTCGCCACCGCCGTGGCTGAGCACGAAGACCGGGTACGGCGTCGCGCGATCCGCGTCGTACCCCGGCGGCGTGTAGACCGCGAGACGGTCGGTGCCGGAGTCCTGCACGGTCGACGGGATCTCGACGTCGGTCAGGGTCCCGCGCTTGCCCTTGGACACGTCGGTGAGCCAGGAGTAGTCCTGAGTTCCGAAGCGGGAGTCGGACGGCACGTAGACCTGACTGAAGACCGCTGCCGATCCCTGCGTCGTCGTTCCGTCGGTGTTGAAGGCGAGGTTGGCCGGGTCGGTGATCGCGGTGCACCCGTCGACCGAGGTCCCGGTGGCCGCGCAGTCGGGATAGAACTGATAGTCGAAGACGCCCGACGGCAAGGGGACCGTGTAGGACCAGATGCCGGTCGCGGTGTCCTTGGTCATCGAGGCGACGGGCCAGGCCTCGCCCGGACGGTCGGGGGACTGGAGGGGGAAGTCGCCGGGCGTCCAGTCCGCGGCCGAGATCGCCGAGTTGTTGAGCGGGTCGGACTTGGTCGAGGCGGAGGAGGCGAACGACCACGATCCCTTGATCTTCATCGCGGTGGCGTCGGCGTCCTTGATCCGGAAGGTGACCGAGTATCCGGTCGGGCCCCGGCCGGTGTGGGTCACGGTGGGCCCGAGCGCCTGGGCGTCGCCGCCGTGTCCCTTCGTGGCGGTGGCGGCCACCGCCACGCTCGCGGTGAGTGCGAGCGTGAGCGCGGAGACGGCGACAGTGCCGCTCGCGCCTGGGAGCTTGTTCATGTCGTTCTCCAGGGCGTCGGTGGCCTGGCCGGCAGGACGGGGCCAGGGCCACGGGATGGGGGCCGCGGCTTGAGGAGAGCCGCCTGGACGTGACCGTATTCACACTCCTCGGGATCGCACAAGATGTTCACGGTATGAATTTTTATTTGGCTATGGTGCTCTTTTGCTCTCCGTAATGAACCTGTGAATGCCGCTTATATGCGTCAGGGGTGGATTTGTCCGCTTTTTGTGTTCAGGTCTTGAAGAAGATGGCGGATCTTCACTAGCGTCATCGAGTGACCGGGGTCACCACATCGAAGGAGCACGCATGTCCAGCACATCCACACCGAAGCCGATCGGGCGACGGGGCCTGATCGCCGGCACGATGGCAGCCGCCGGCGGTGCTGCGCTGTTGGGGCCATGGCAGTCGTCCGCCGAGGCGGCCGGCAGCCATCAGGGCCGCCGACGTTCCCCGCTGACCGCCGGCACCATCGACTCCGGCCGCGTTCGCGGTGTCGAGGCCGCCCTGGACGGCGTCACCGTCTTCAAGGGCATCCCGTACGGCGCCTCGACCGCCGGTGAGAACCGGTGGCGGGTCCCGCAGCCGGTCCGGTCGTGGCGCGGGGTGCGGGTCTGTGACACGTGGGGGGACGCCGCCCCCCAGTACACCGCGACCCTGCCGGAGTGGGCCGACCCGCCGACCTTCTCCGAGGACTGTCTGAACCTGAACGTGTGGACGGCGGCCGCCGACACGCACGAGCGTCGACCGGTGCTGTTGTGGCTCTACGGCGGTGCGGGCGCGTCGATGTGGTCCGGCCAGCCGATCTGGGACGGCTCGACGCTGGCCAAGAAGGGCGTCGTGGTCGTCACCATCAACTACCGTGCCGACGCGCTGGGCCACCTCGCCACCGCCGAGCTCTCCGAGGAGTTCGGGCACGGGTCCGGCAACTGGGGACACTTCGATGCGATCGCCGCACTGACGTGGGTCCGGCGCAACATCCACGCCTTCGGTGGGGATGCGGACCGGGTGACCCTGGCCGGCTGGTCCCACGGCTCCTCGCTGGCCTGGGTGCTGCTCTTCTCCCCACTGGCCAAGGGGCTCTTGCAGCGCTGCATCCTGGAGAGCGGGGTGCAGTACACCAAGGATCCGGTCATCAACCAGGTCGCCGGCAAGTATCGGAGCCTGGCGGCCGCGGAGACCACCGGCGCCAACTTCATGGAGTACGTCGGGGCCTCGTCGCTGGCCGAGCTGCGCACGATGGACGCCGCCGAGCTGCAGACACAGGCGAAGCTGGCACCGAGCACGGCCAAGGGATTCGGCACCGTGATGGACGGCTACCTCTTCCCGGCGACGTACTCCGAGATCTTCCGGGACGGTTCGTTCAGCGACATCCCGATCCTGACCGGGAACAACAAGGACGAGAACGGCGCCACGCCGGAACAGGACGTGACACTGGCGGAGTTCGAGGCCAACGCCACCTCGACGTACGGGGATCTGGCCGATGAGTTCCTGACCGCCTATCCCGCCACCAGCGATGCCGAGGCGAGCGAGCAGACCAACAACGCAGACCGGGACAACGAGCGGACCTCGACGTATCTGTGGGGGACCGAGTGGCTGGAGTCCGGTGCTCGCAGCAACGTCTACAACTACTTCTGGACCCACGTTCCGCCGGGGACGGACACCACCAACCCGATCATCGGGGACGGCGCGGTGGGCGCGTTCCACGGCGCCGAGATGTACTACGTCTTCGGTGGCCTGGACGGCACCGACCGACCATGGACCCGACAGGACTACCGGATCGCCGACAAGGTCTCGTCCTACGTTGCGAACTTCGCCGCCACGGGTGATCCCAACGGACGCGGCCGCGGGCACGATCGCCGCTACGCCACCGATGCCTGCGTGCGGCACGATCTTCCCCGGTGGCCGGCCCTGACGCGGCGCACGGCCTCGGTGATGGAGCTCGGCGATGGCTTCGGCCAGATCCCGGTGGGCGACACCGATGCCCGGATCGACTTCCAGGAGGACTACCTCACCTCCCAGGACGTCGAGTACTGAGGATCGTCCCTGGTGAGAGGCACGGTGATGAGGCCGCCGTCTAGGCGGCCTCATCCCTCACGATCGGGGCGGATGGTGACGCTCGTGGTGCTGGCGCAGCAGGTCGGCCCCGTAGTCGTTGCCGTTGGGGGTGCGCACCACCGTGTGGATGTGCTGGCGCCACGGTGCCTCGACCTCGAACATGACGCCCGCCATGTGCTCGAACTCGATCAGGATGACCGGGCTGTGGATCCGATAGTAGAACGCTCCGTGGGGTCCGCGATGGTCGCCGACGAAGGCGAAGTGAGTCTGGTCGAGGTGCTTGTCGATCTCGTGGCGTCGTAGGCGCGCGTGGTCGCACGGTGCTCGATCGACGTAGAGCCCGATCAGTCCGCGAGCGAGTTCGCGTTGCTCGTCAGTCATGTCGCCGACGGCCACGCCGGCATAGTCCAGCACCAGGTTGTCGCGGTAGGCCCGCGCGTAGAGATCCTCAGGCATTTGTGAGTCGATGCGGGCGGCTTCTTGCTGCCTGCCGTCGAGGCGCTCGAACAGATCGGCCCCCAGACGCTCTTCGGTGCCGAGCAGGCGCGTGCCGGCGTACGTGCCGAACTCGGCGAAGGCGGGCTCGGCACCGATGAAGCTGGGGGTGAGCGTCATCTGATCACCGACGACCACGCAGTTGACGTTGGCGTGATGGCCGTCGAGCTGCCATCCCCACGGAGCCCCAGGAGTCTCAGGAGAGCCGTAGATGCTGAACCAGTAGAGCCACTCGTTGAGAACGTCGAGCTCGGCACGCATCTCCCCGAGGGTGGTGTTGAGATGCATCACGTCGCGGAGCTGTGCGTATCCGACCTCGCTGAGGCATGACTCGATCACGCGGAGCGCGAGGTCTCGCTTGGCGTCGGTGAGATCCTCCAGGCACTGACCGTGACGGCCGAAGTAGCGCGTGCCGTTCATCCACTGCCGCCAGGTCTCGTCGTCGATCGGGAAGCGTCCGTATGCCGCCTCGCGCTTGCTCAATCCGTCGAGGTAGGCCACTGCTGAGCGGCGGGCTGGGCCCACGTCTAGTCCGGTCGGTGCCAGCGGGAAGAGTCCAGCTTCCAGGCCCGTGCTGGTGGTGATCCCCCGCAGCCCCTCGGCGGCGGTCTTGCGGTTCATCGCGGCCGTACGGGCCGCTCGCTCGGCCGTCCAACCGGTCCACATCGGGGGCTTGACCCCACTGCTGCGCTGGTCCCGAAGTCGCACGCCGCGCGGATCACTCTGGCTTTGACCGATGGGTCCCGCGGTCGGCTCAGCGGATGACACCGACACCGTCCTTGACCGCGAGGTTCGTGCCGAGAGCGGCAGACAGTTCCCGGTAGCGCTCGAGCACCCGCTCGGCGTCTTCTCCGCTCGCGGCGAACGGGCGACCGTCGGTCAGGGGCCGCTCCGGGCCGCCCACCGCGCGCCGAAGCTCGGCACCGTCACCGACCTTGCGTCCCAACTCCACTGGGTGCAGTCGGATCTCGCCGAGTTCACCGCCCGCCATGTCGATCTCGAGCACCGCTGAGCTCCACCAGGTCGCGCTGTGCGCGGAGTACCCGGGGTGTAGGGGATGGGTGGCCGGTGTCAGCGCGGACAGACGTTCGACATCGTGCCCCCACGCCTCGTAGCCGTCGAACGGCACCCGCCGGGCGAACTCCGACTGGGCGAAGAAGTTGCCGATGCCGTAGATGATCGGCTTTCCACGATAGATCTCGATGCCCAGCGTCTTGTGCCAGCCGTGACCCACGTAGATGTCGGCGCCCTCATCGATGCAGCGTCGGGCGAACCGCTGAACGAAGGAGGGCGGCTCGTCCCCTCGTTTTCCTTCGCTGTTGCTGAAGTGGTGAGCGACGATGACCAGATCGGACATCGTCGCCGCCTCCGCCACCGACCGCAGGTTGCCGGCCAGGTCGGCCTGATCCAGCGAGGAGCGGATCTCGAAATGGTCGCTGGCGAGGAACTTGTTGCTGCTCCAGGTGCTTCCCGGCATGGGCAGGACGAACTCGCCCTCACTCCGGTCGCTCTTCGCACCGCTGGTCTCGACCAGGCCTCCCCGACCCATCGGTATTCCGAGTTGGCGCCAGACGTCCTTGAGCAGCTCCGCGGAGGGTTGGTCGACGACGTACTGCATGGCGGTGCGCAGCGGATTGACCCCGGCTCGTCCAGGCAGCGACGCCTTGGGTGGTGTCGCCCACTCGTGAGCGCCGTTCCCCGAGCTCACCGAGACCAGGGCGACACGACCCTTGCGGGTCTCCAGATACGCGGGCTCGCGTGCCTCCTCCAGGTCCCGACCGGTGCCGGCATGTGCGAGACCGGCGGCCTGACAGTGCCGGATGGTGGACATGATCCCGGGGGCGCCGAAGTCAAAGCTGTGGTTGTTGGCCAGCGAGCTGATGTCCACCCCAGCCCAGCGTAGGTCGTGGGCGACCCGTGGATCGGTCATGAAATAGCTGCCCAGCGATCCGCTCCGCGCCGGGGCGCCCACCTCTGCGTACTCCCCGAAGTTGGTCTCGACATGGGCATAGGTGAGGTCCGCGGAGCGCAGCCGGTCGAGGACGGAGGTGAACTCGGGCTCCTCTCCAACCGAGAACGGACGGGTGACCATGCATTCGCCGGCCACGGCGATCGATATCGGTTGGCTGTTCGATGTGGACATGGGTGGTTCTCCTTCGGGACGGGATCGGCGACGAGTCGGGTGGGTCAGTCCATGCTCGCCACCCCGCGCGCGTGGTGCAGCCAGCGCATGTGTCGGCTGAGCACTGCACGATCGGTGCGCAGCTCGAGAAGCACGAAACCTGGTTCGAGAGCGGCGGCGACGGCCTGCTCGGTGTCTCTGGGGTCGGCGAGGACGATGATTCGGGCGCCGAGTGCCCTGGCGGCGTCGGCCAGTCCGGGCGTTCCCACGACGGCGAGTTCGGCGTGGTCGTCGTCGAACGCAAGGCGCTGGTACTCGGTTCCCAAGGCACCGTCGTTGACCACGACGACCGTCAGGTTTGCGCCCGAGCGCGCCACCGTGTCGGCCTCCGCGAGATGCATCATGAAGGCGGCGTCGCCCTCGATCACGACCGTCTTCTTCTCCGGTGTCGCCAAGGCCGCTCCCGTCGCCGTGGGCAGTGCCTGGCCGATCGATCCGAAGCCATGTGCCGCGAAGAAGCGACCGTCGGCCGGCACGTCGACGAAGGTCGTGGCGAACCCGGAGCAATGACCGTTCCCGACCACGACGTTGGCATCGGCGGGGAGGTGTCTGCTGAGTGCAGCCAAGCTTGGCCGAGGGTCGACGCTACCGGCGGCCGGTCGCGTCGGGAACTCCTTGAGGTCATGAGCCCAACACTCCGCATCGGGTGGCACCGGGGCGAACCACGGGTGGCGGGCCGGGCCGCGGGCCTGTGCCAGCAGCTCCTCGATGGTCGCGACCGCCTCGGCCAGCAGCGGGGTGACGTTGTCGGCGGATGCCATGGCCGATGTCTCGTCGATGACCTGGAGGATGCGGGCACGCTGGAACAGCCGACCCGAGGACGTGGTGCCACGGTCGAGACTGGAGCCGAAGGCCACCACGAGATCGGCGCGCTTGAGTATTGTCTCGGCCTCGACGTGCGAGAGCCCGCCGGAGATCCCGAGATTCTGGGGATGCCCGTCGAAGAGACCCTTCGCTGGGACCGTCGTCGCCAGCGCGGCACCCCAGTGTTCGGCAAGCTCGGTGAGCGGCCTGGTGCCCTTGGCGCGGAGCAGGCCACGGCCCGCGATGAACACTGGCGATCGAGCAGTGGATAGCGCGGTCAGGATGACGTCGGCCGCAGCCGAGCTGGCCTCCCGGTCCACCTCGGCCACGATCTCGTACGCGCCCGAGCGTTTCCCCACGGCCGGCGCCGGGGCGATGAAGAGGTCGGATGCCACTCCGAGGATCACCGGCGAGGTCAGTCGAAGGGCCGCCGACATGGCGTTCTCGAGGGCCGCCGCCGGATCCTCGCCCGGCCGGACTCGGTGGTATGGCACCTCGCACGCCTCAGCGAACCGCATCTGGTCGAACCGTTGCGCGCCGAGATAGTCGGCACTCGTCTCGGCGACCACCAGGACCAGTGGTGAGCGGTTCCGCGCGGCGACGACCAAGGAGGTAGCCGTGTGGGTGAATCCGGGGCCGTGTGTTACGGTGCAGATCGCCACCGACCCTTTGGCCCAGCCGAAGCCTTCAGCCATCGCGACGGCGGCACTCTCGTGCCGCACTTCGACGATCCCGATCGACTCCTGCTGCAGGGCGGTGAGGAAGTGCATGTTGCCGTCGCCCATCAAGGTGAACACGTGGGAACACCCGTGCTGGGCGAGGACCTGAGCCATCCGGGTGCCACCGTTCGGCGGGTTCCGGTCGGTGGCGGGAGAGCCGGGCTCGTGATCGGTGGTCCGGAGACCCGGATCAGCCGGCATCTCGACGCCGTCTCGGTCCTGGTGCTCCATCGGGACTCCTCTCACCGGCGCTGACGCTTCGCCGGCGCTGACGCTAGTCAGCCAATTCGTAGGTGTAAATGTAGTTACGGTCTAAGTAATTCTCTGGGCGCACATGTCTGCCGAGGACTGTCCGCGACACGAGTCAGGTCAGGTTTGCGGGCACGAAGCCGGAGCGCAGGTCTGGTCGTGTTGGAATCAGGTTCTGCCGTACCGCGTACTCCGCTGCCAGACCGACGGCCGGTGCCACCGCATCGATGCCGTAGCAGAGCCGGTGCGGGGCGTCGGCACCTTCCCAAAGCATGCCTCCGCAATCGGTCTCCTCGACGCCTCGGGTCAGCTCGCGGTAGATCGCCCGAACCATGTCGGGTCGCTGTTCGGCGAGTCGCTCCGTGACCACCACCAGGTGGTTCACCGGCACGACGCCGTGGCGTGCGTGCCAGGCCCGAGCCGAGCCGGACGGGTCGGCCAGCACCGGCCGGAGCCACGATTGGCTGACCCGGCTGAGGACGGCCGCGGAGAGGTCACCGGTCCGCAGCAGCTCATCCAGTGGTGCGTGTGCTCGCTTGACGTACGCCGGATCCTGGAACGCAGCCAGGTGAGAGCCTTCGGTGACCACCCAGGTCGAGTCTTGCGGGCGGAGATCGTACTCCTCTTCCAACCAGGCCCGAACCCAGAGGCCGGTGGTCTGACTGAAGGAGCGCACGCCGATACGCTTGCCGATCAGCACCCGCGGATCGTCGATGTCGGCGTCGCGCGGTGTCACCAGACTGCGGTGATGGAAGGCGGCGGCCAGCGTCACCGGCAGAAGCAGCAGAGGCTTGCCGGCGGCTCGCGCCTGGAGGAAGACAGTGATCGGGAGTTCGGCGACGTCGTAGACCTGATGCTCGATCATCTCCCCGAACGCGCGATACATCGGTTTGGGCGAAGGGAACGCGACGCGGGCGCCGGCGATTCGATCGAGTGATCTCAGCTGGCGGGTGTGCGGCTTGTCCGAGATCGCGATCAGGATTTCCGCGTCCGAACCATTGGCGGTCATGGGGTGGCCCAGAAGGCCGGATAGGCCTCGCCGACGCCGTCGATGATGCGGAGATGGTCATGGGCCACCGCCGGCACCTCGGCGTACTCCACTGCGAGACCGGCCTGCTCGATCTGGTCGCGGAAGTCGAGGATCGTCCGCCGGAGTCGGTGATCCTCGGCACCGGCCAGGATGCGGATCCGGGTGCCGCGGTGGCGCAGCTCGGGAGCGTTGGCCATCAGTAATGTCCATGGACTCACCGCGCGGTAGTAGTCGGCATCATCGAAGAAGGTTCGCTTGGTGCGTTGGGCTGGCTCCTCCCCGATGGTACGCAGAATCGCGGGCGCGATCCCGGAGATCCGGCCGAACAGGCCGGGATACTTCAGGCCGAAGCGGAAGGTGCCGTAGCCACCCATCGAGAACCCCTCGATGGTACGTCCGCTTCGGTCGGCGATCGTGCGGTAGGTGGCGTCCACATGGGGGATCAGGTCGTCGATCACAGTCCGTTCTATTGGCCGCTCGCCGTCCTTGGAGTCCAGGTACCAGCCGATCGGGAGTGCCTGGACCGAGACCAGGATCACCGGCGGCATCTGGCGGGCCCGAATCGCCTCATCGATGCGCTCGACGACACCGAGCGCGCTACACGAGCTCTCTCTGCCACCGTGCAACCAGTAGACGACGGGGAATCGTCGTTCGGGATCGGTGTCATAGTGCGGCGGCAGATAGAGCAGATAGCTGCCTTCGGCGCCGGGAGCCGTCCGGCGTGAGGGCTGCCGGTAGGTATGGAAGGTGACGAGGTCGCTGTCGGGGCGAACTGGATCGACCCACTGGCGCTCGAACGCGGCCCACTCGAGCTCATGGGGCGCTGGTGTGTGCTCGGCGGTCGGGTTGTGCTCTTCGATCATCAGGTTCGGCTCTCCTGTGACAGTGGTGAATGCTGATCGTGCGGTCATGCGGTGCGGACCTGTTGGCCCTCCTCGTAGCGCTCGAACCGGGCGCGCTTCTCCGTCTGGCGGAGCGGATCGGGAATCGGCGCGGCGTTGAACAGACGGCGGGTGTACGGCGCCCTAAGGGGGCTGTCCACCTCCTCGGCATCGAAGAGCTCGACAAGACGGCCGCTTTGTTGGACGGCGACGCGGTCCGCGATCTGCCTCACCACGCCGAGATCGTGGGTGATGAACAGGTACGACGTGCCGAGCTCGTCCTTGATGTCGGCCAGCAGGTTCAGGATCTGGGCCTGGATCGAGAGGTCGAGCGCGCTCACGGCCTCGTCGCAGATCACCAGCGCCGGGCGGGTGATGAGGGCGCGGGCGATGGCCACTCGTTGTCGCTGACCGCCGGAGAGTCGTCCGGGGGCGAGTGTCGCGACGTCGCGGTCGAGTCCGACCCGCGACAGCTCGTCCGCGACTCGCGTCCGGACCTGGTCGCGGGAGAGATGCCGCTGCTGCACCCGGAGCGGCTCGGCGATGCTCGCGCCGACGGACCGGGCCGGATTGAGGGACCCGTACGGGTCCTGGAACACCGTCTGGACATGCGCGGCCAGGCGCCGTCGTTCGTGGCGTGTACGCGCACGCAGCGGCTCCCCGCCGATCGTGATCAATCCGGTCGTTACTGGGACCAGCCCCTGGATGGCTCGGGCGATGGTGCTCTTGCCCGAGCCGGACTCGCCGACAAGACCGAGTACCTCGTTGTGCCCGACCTCGAGGCTCACGCCGTCGACCGCCCGGACCGGCAGGCGTCGACCTCGGCGGTACTCGACGACCAGATCGCTGATGGACAACAACGGTGCGTCCGCCTCAGACATCGTCCACCTCCTCGGCCCTCTCGGGCACGGAGCTCACGTCGCCCAGACCGGCTTCGATCTCGGCAGCACGGAGGCATCGACTGAGGTGACCCTCGCCGCCGACGTCGGTCAGGCCCGGATGGTCGAGCGTGCAGGCGCTCAGGGCGTGCCCGCAGCGAGCGGCGAAGCGACAGTGCGTGGGCCAGTGGCCGGGGGCGGCCACTTGTCCCGGGATGGTCGCCAGCCGTCCGTGCGAACTCTGTGCGTGTGGGTCGGCGGCGCGCAGGGCGCGGGTGTAAGGGTGAGCGGGTGAGCCGAAGATGTCGGTCACGTCGGCCTCCTCGACCACCTCGCCGGCATACAGCGTGACCGCCCGGTCGGCGATGTCCGCAACGACGCCCCAGTCGTGGGTCACCAACAGGATGGCGAGGCCGCGTTCTCGCTGCAGCCGCTTGAGCAGGCCGATCACCTCCATCTGGACCGTGACGTCGAGAGCGGTGCTCGGCTCGTCCGCGATCAGCAGGTCGGGGTCGCCGGCGAGCGCGAGTGCGATCGCGACTCGCTGCGCCATGCCGCCCGAGATCTCGTGTGGATATCTGCGGAGCACCTCGGCGGGGTCGGAGATCCTGACGGCGGCGAGCAGTTGCTCGGCCTGTTCGACAGCGGCCGTGCGGCCGAGCTGACGGTGCCGTCGCAAGGCTTCGGCCAGTTGGCTGCCGACCCGGAAGAGGGGATCGAGCGCGACCATCGGGTCTTGTCCGATGTAGGCGATCCGGCGCCCGCGAACGGCGTCGAGCGTCGCTTCGTCGGCGCCGACCAGTTCTTGGGAGTCGAACCGGATGCTTCCGGTCACCTCGGTGTCATCGAGCTGCAGGATGGAGGCCGAAGTGACAGATTTCCCGGCTCCGGATTCGCCGACCAGGGCAAGGACCTCGCCTCGACGCAGGTCGAATGCGATGCCTTCCACCAAGGTGATCGATCGTGCTCCCGGCGTTCGTACGGTGACGTTGCGCAGGCTCAGCAGCGCCGACGAGGATGTGCGGCCCGGGCGCTCGGACCCGGACAGATCGGCCGTACCCGAGAAGGAGCGCGATGCCTGCCCCCGCCTGCGACGCCGCCGCAGCCTGTGGCTGCCTTGGCCGAGGTCGCCCAGGATGCCGAAGGCGACGATCGTCACACAGATGACGAGTGTGGGTGGAACCACCATCCACGGATCCGTGCTCAGATATTGTGCGGCCTCGGCGATGACACCGCCCCAACTGGGTGCGGGCGGGGCGACGCCCAGTCCGAGGAAGCCGAGCGATACGTCCATGGTCAGTGCCATCGCCGCCACGATCGAGGTCTGCACCTTGATGAAGACGGCGAGCCGAGGGAGCAGATGGCGCACGATGATGACGCCTTCCGAGACACCGGCGGCGCGGGCTGCGGTGATGTAGAGCTCGTTCGCCACGGTCAGAGTCGCGCCTCGGATGACCCGAAACTGTGGTGCGCAGGTGAACAGTCCGAAGACGACCATGCAGATGTAGGGGTTGTTGGCGAAGATGGTGGCAACCACCAGAAGCACCATCAGGACCGGCACGGCCATCAGGACGTCGGCGATCAGCGAGAGGAACCGGTCGATCCGGCCTCCGCGGTAGCCGGCTGCGATCCCACCGAAGGCGCCGAGAGTCATGGTGACTCCGATGCCGATCAAGATGCAGAGCAGTGTTGGTCGCGCGCCGTACGCCATTCGTGCGATCAGGTCACGGCCGAGGTCATCGGTGCCCAGGAGATGGCCGCCGCTCGGGCCTAGGTAGCCCTCGCTCATGTCCTGGCTGTTCGCTCCCCCGGGGAACAGGACCGGTGCCAGTAGTGCGATCAGTGTGACGAGCAGGATCCAGCCGAGCGCCGCCATCGCCCATCGGTCCACCGCGACGCCACGAGAGGCCCGGGTAGGTGATCCGGCCCGGGCCGCGAGTGGCGCCGTCGTCGGCATCGGCGTCGTCATCGTCGGCCCACCTTCGGGTTGACGACCACGTAGAGAAGGTCGAGGCAGAGATTCACCGCGATGATGAGCAGGGTGTAGGTCACCGCCACGGCCTGGACGACCGGCAGGTCCTTGCTCGCGGCCGAGGCGACGGCAAGACCTCCCAAGCCCGGGATGCCGAAGACCTGCTCGATCAGCACCGAGCCTCCCAGCAGCCCCACCACGGCCGTACCCAGTGCGGCCAGCACCGGAACCGACGCGGTGCGCAGTGCGTGCTTGTACAACACGGAGCGACGGGCGAATCCGTTGGCTCGCAGCGTTCTGATGAAGGGGCTCCGCAGGGCGTCGACCATGGCCGAGCGCACCTGCTTGGCGATGAAGCCGATCGCGCCGATCACCAAGGCCGTCACCGGAAGCACGAGTGTCCGACTCCAAGCCCCCAGACCGTCGGCCAGTGTGGCGTAGCCGTTCGGTGGCAGCCATCCCAGAGAGGAGCTGAAGCCCAAGATCAGCAACAGGCCGATGATGAAGCCCGGGACCCCGACCCCGAGGAGGCCCAACGCGTCGGTGAGGCGCGCCACCGGACCGCCGCGGACGGCCGAGACCACGCCGAGCAGTACTCCGATCACCGCGGTGACCACCAGCGTCAACAGGACCAACGACACCGTTGGACCTATGCGCTGCGCCACCATGGTGCGCACCGGCTCGCCCGAGGACAATGACGTGCCCAGGTCCCCGTGCAGGACGTGGCCCAGCCACTCCCAGTACTGCACCGGTAGCGGCTGATCGAGATGCATCTGCTCCTGCAGTGCCTTGACGGTTGCCGGCGTCGCGTACTGACCGAGCAGTGAGGTTGCGGCATCACCGGGGCTCAACGAGATCAGCAGGAAGGTGACCACCGAGACGACGAAGAGGAGCACCGCCGCCTTGCCGGCCCAGCGGACCACCGGCAGGAGCACTGCCAAGCGGCGGAACGCCGCGGAGAGCCACAGCGTTCGCGCGTGAGGGGTGAGGATCGCGCCGCTCATCAGCTCATCGTGACCGGGTTGGGGTAGAGCCCGTTCACCGGAACGGTGACGTCGTTGCTGTAGAACACCTGGTCGGTCGAGGCGAGTGGCACGAACCACGCCTTCTCGGAGACCAGCTGGCTGAAGTCCTGCCAAGCGTTGGTCGCCGCCGAGCCAGTCAGCACGGAGGCCTTGGCGATCTGCTTGTTCAGGTCCGCGTCGGAGTCGTGGGCCTTGTTGACATAGCCGTTCGGCTCGATGAGCTGCTGGGCCGCAGAGAACATGGTGGTCGACTCCCACTGCTCGAAGTCTGCGGAGTACTTCATGCTGCTCTGCTGCTGGAGGAACTGCTGGAAGGTCGGCGCGGTGACGATCTTCATGGTGATGTTGGCCTTCGCGAGGTCGTCGGCCAACACCTGTGCCGCGCTGACCAAGGTCGGTTCGTACCCGGGGACGAGCAGCTTGAAGCTGAACCCGTCCGGATAGCCTGCCTCGGTGAGCAGCTCCTTGGCCTTGGCCGCGTCCTGACTGTAGATCGGGTCGGAGTAGTAGCCAGCGGTGCCCTTGGCGACGATCTGTTCGTTGGCGGTGCCGTTGACGAGGTCGGCGATGGCGGACCTGTCGACCGCGTAGTTGAGCGCCTGCCGGACCTTGACATCGCCGAGGGCCGGGGTCACCTTGCCGGCTCGGTCGGTCAGCATCAGCATGTAGGTCAGCTGCGCTCCCGAGGTGGTCTCGGTGAGGCTTGCGGAGCTTGCCTGGCTCTTCTGCTTCCAGGTCCCTTGCATCACCGAATGTGCGGTCCCCTTGACCGTCTGCAGCGCGGAGTCGGTGTTGGCGATGACCTTCACCACCACCTTGTCCCAGTGCTGGGCCGAGGTGTCGTAGTAGTTCGGATTCGGTACGTAGGTGTACGTCGACCCCGAGACGGTCGAGTCCAACTCGTAGGCGCCGGCCCCGTAGGTGTGGTAGCCGAGTTGGTCGGTGTCACCGCTGAGCGCCTTGGGACTGATCGGAGAACCCCATGCGCCGCCGTCGGAGAAGAGCAGCGGCGCATCAGGATATGGCTGGGTGAACTTGATGTCGACGGTGGTCTCGTTCGGCGTGCTGATGCTCTTGACCAGTCGCTTCACCGTCTCGCTGCCCTGCGCCTTCGCATCCATGAAGTACTCCAGGAACGTCTTCTCCGCCTGTGCGTTCAAGGCCGCGCCGTCGGAGAACTTCAGGCCTTTGCGCAGCGTGATGCGGATCTCCTTGTTCCCTGAGCCGATGAACTTGTAGCCGGTCGCGAGCACGGGCTCGAACCGGTCCCCGCCGAGCCAGTCGAAGAAGCTCGAGTACGCCAGGTCGACGGTCTGCGTCGCAGAGTTCCCGTAGCCCACGAGCAGTGGATTGATGCTCGACGGCGCGGTGGACGTGATCAACGTGAGCGTGCCGCCTGCGCCACCTCCCGTGCTGTTCGAGCTGGACCCGCAGGCGACGAGGCCGCCGAGGCCCAGCACAGTGGCCGCAGTTGTGACGAGTGCGCGACGCGTCAGTCGCATGTCATTCCTCCTCGTGAGGTCCACCGGGTGATGGGTCGCGCGCTGCACGCGATAAGGCCGGTCCGAGGCTTCGGCTGTGGATCACTCGCGCAACCCGAAGTGGCTTGCGTCACAGAACGTAGCAGCGTCAAACGCGGTAAGGAATGCACTTTCGTTGCACGAAACGATGCTGTCAAAGGTGCCGTAGCAGGAAGTCGAGCGCGGTCCGCTGCAGGCCCGCTGGGTCACGATGACCGCGGAAGGTGTGGCCGTAGTCCGCGACGGCGCTCAGTTCCACGGGCGCGCCCACTTGCGCGGCGGCGGAGACGAGCTGCTCGGACTGAGCGAACGGCACTGCGTCGTCGGCGGTGCCGTGCATGAGCAGGATCGGCACCGAGTCCACGCTGAGATAGTTGACCGGACTGGCTCGACGGGCACGCTCGCGGGCGTCGCCGACCGGAACACCCAGCAGGTGGGACTCTGGTGAACCGGCGGCGTCGGTGGCGGGCGCACCCTGGGCTTGCATGGTGGAGAAGTCCACCGGTGGATACCAGGCCACGGCACACCTCACGCCGGGAAGTGCGCCGACGGTGAGCCCGTCGTCGGTAGGCGACGAGAGAGCGGTCATCAGGGCCAGATAAGCGCCGGCGGACTCGCCCCAGAGTCCGATCCGCTCGGGGTCGATGCCCAACTCGGAAGATCGTGCTCGCAACCACGATATCGCCGCCATGACGTCGTGCACGCAGGCGGGCCAGGTCGCTTCGCCGCTGAGACGATAATCGACGCTCGCGACACAGGTGCCGTCGTGAGCCAGTCGACGGAACACCTCCGGAGCGCCGAAGGCGGGCGGATACATGGAACGGCTGCCGACCCGGAAGGCGCCGCCGTGGAGTGCGATCACCACCGGTGTCGGGCCATGCTGTTCTGGCTTGAAGAGATCGAGTGACAGGGGTCGGAACCCGACCACGGCACGGTACGTGACGTCCCGGTAGACCAAGACCCCGTCGTCCGCCGAGGGTTCGGGCAGGGGTGCGCTCACCAGCGCGTGGAGGAGTCCCCGCGGCGGCGTGGCGCGGGTCGGTGCGGTCGGCGGGCTGGCAGCGGTGTCGCTCACTGGTCCACCATCCTCTTGTCGGCGTTCTCAGACAGAGCGCCGATGCACCCCGGGTGCCACCAGGTCACTGCCCTGCTCGCTTGACCCGTTCCAGACCTGGAGCGATGTCCAGGATGAGA
>NZ_JASGET010000077.1:0-7793 GCF_047606145.1 Nocardioides sp.
CGCGTGATCGCGGTCGGCACCACCGCCGCCCGTGCGGTCGAGTCGGCGGTCGTCCGCCGGGGCCGTCGCGGCGCCACCGTCCGCCCGGCCCGCGGCTGGACCGATCGGGTCATCACCCCGGCGCATCCACCGCTGGTGGTCGACGGGCTGATCACCGGGTGGCACGATCCCCAGGCCTCGCATCTGCTCCTGGTCGAGGCGGTGGCCGGAGCGGCCCTGACCCAGGCGGCGTACGACTCAGCCGCCGCAGTCGGCTATCTGTGGCACGAGTTCGGCGACGCCGCCCTGCTCCTGCCCGCGCGATGAACGAGCTCAGGCCCCATCGGTGGCGTGCCCGGAGCCTGCGGTGTAGCGCACCGGATCGCCGACGGTGATGGTGCGTCCCACCGTGCACAGCCGGTCCTGACTCTTCCGGATCGCGTCGGGGAGGACCGCGCGGGCGGCGTCGCCGGCCGCGCCCTCGGGGAACTCGACGGCGAACGTGACGGTCAGCCCGACCAACCGGTTGCCCTGGGCGTCGCGGATCTTGGTGCCCTCGGCGACGGCCTCGAACCCGGTCATCTCGGCACGTTTGCCGGTGATGAAGTCGATGTCGAGCGCGCTGCATCCGGCCAGGGCCGCGAGCAGCAACTCGACCGGGGTGAAGTCCGGATCGTCGCCGTGGCTCAGCGACACCGTGCCGCCACGTGCGTTGGTCGCGACGAAACGGTGTTCGCCGCTCTTGTGCAGCGTGACCGAACGCAGGTCGGGGCCCGGGGTCGTCGTCATGGCATCCAGCCTGCCACGACGCGCCCCGGGCCCCGTTCCCGGTTGTTCGGCCGAACGAGTCAGCGGACTACTTGCTGACCTTCACGGTGATGTACTTGTGTCCCTTCACGATCGTGTCGAGCTTGGGCAGCTTGATCTCCCGGTTGCCGTTGACCCCGTGCTTGCGCAGATACAGGTTCGTCTGGACCTGGTCATGGCGGGCGGTCTCCGCGATCGTCTTCTTCACCTTCGCGATCGTCGAGTCGCCGTAGGCGTCGAGGTAGTTGGCGTTGCCGCCGACCACATCGAGTTCGCCGATGGCACCCTTGAGCCTCTTGGAGACCTTGAAGCTGAAGGTCTGCTTCTTCGTGCTCACGCCGGTGCCGCTGGTGGTGACGCGCAGTGTGACGGTGCCGCCGGGCTTGGCCGTGATCGGCTTCTTGCCGACGGTGACCCACGTGCCGCTGCGCTTCTGCTGCACCGTGGTGATCTTGCGGGACCTGGTGTTGTCGTTGTAGCCGGCCTTCGCGGTGACCGAGGTGATCGTGACGCCCTTCATCAGCGACAACGCGTAGGCGAGGTCGGCCGCCGGGTAGGCGGTCTCGCTGGTGATGTCACCGCCGCTGACGAACCGGTCGGCGTAGGTGAGCGAGAACGCCTTTCCGTTCTCGGTCCCCTTGACCACATAGGTCGCCAGCGATCCGCCCTTCAGGTACGGCGTGTCGGTGATCGCGTCGCTGTTGTTGACCGTCTCGTAGAACACGGCGTCGGCGGTGTACTCCCGGTTGGCGACATAGCTGGTGCCGGTCCGTGAGGTGCCGTCGTACGTCGACGTGGCGGTCACGTTCCCCACCCGCGGGCCGGCTCCGAGCGGACCGGCGATGGCGGGCGTCCGGTCCTGGTTGATGATGCCCGCGACCTGGCCGAGGTTGGCGACCTTGAAGGAGGCGTTGAGGTTGTCCGGCTGGATGGTGACCGCGTCGGCGGTCAGCAGGGCCAGCGAGGTGGTGCCGGTGCCGTCCATCGGGTGGCCGAAGCCGACCAGCCCACCGTCGCACACCGAGGTCACGGTCCCGATCCCGGCCATCGCCACATCGCCGTACACGTACGCGGCCGCCAGGTTCCCGCCGGCGACCAGGCTGTCGGCCCCCGGACTCTCGTCCTCGGCGGAGACGCCGAGGCGGCCCGCGGCGACCTTGCTGTGCAACGCCTTGTCGTCGCTGTCGGCCGCCTGGTCGACCCGCTTGGCGGAGACCCCTGCCACCGAGACGGGGGTCTGCAACTGGCTGAACCCCTTGGCTGCTTGCGCCTGGGTGATGCCGGCCGCATCCGCGATCCGGTGGGCGAGGGCGCTGCTCTGCACCCGGACGTTGTCCCGGGTGCCGGTGCTCCCGGCCGTGCTACCACCGTCGGGCAGGTACTTCTGCATCGCCGCGAACGGCGTCACCCCGGCGATCTGGGTCTCACCGTAGGAGAGGGTGTAGGAGACCGCGCCGATCAGCTCACCGGTGGTGTCGTCGTAGACCGGGGAGCCGGACATGCCCTCCCAGATGCCGGCCTCGTCGATCTCGTCGGAGTGCAGCTCCATCACGATCATGTCGGTGCTGGCGGAGATGCCGCCCTTGAGCACGCCGAGGACCGTGCCGGTGAACTCCGAGGGTGTGGTGCCGGAGGTGACCGTCAGGCCGTGCACGGTCTGGTCCTTGACCAGATCTGCCTCCGGGAATGCGGTGGCGCAGTCGGCGGTCGGACCGTCGGCCGCTTGGGCGGGCGCGCCCGAGGCGATGGAGACCCCGGTGACGATCACCGCGGTGGCGGTCGCGAGTGCGGCCACACGTGTCCTACGAGTTGTCATGTTTCTGCTCCTCGAGAGGTGGCGGCGCCCGCGTCGGCGCCGGTACGGCAGTAGACGCGCGGTCACGCAGGTTTGGTTGCAGGGCTGTCGCACGAATCTGTGAACCGGACGTTCATCTTCTATGAGTCGCCTGTCGCCGGCTGCGTACCTGGGGCGTGGCCCCACGGCATAGCCTTCAGCTCGTGACCGCTCTCAGCCCGACCCGGAGTCTTCAGCGCAGCGAGGCGCTCGCTCGAGCCGAACTCCTCCGCCCGACGTCGTACGACGTGACCCTGGATCTGGCCGCCGACGAGGCGAGCTTCGCCTCCCGGACCGTCCTACGGTTCGCCTCGGCGGCCGGTGAGACGTTCCTCGATCTGAAGCCGACGGCACTCGCCTCGGTCCGGCTGGACGGCGCAGCGCTCGACGTCGGACTGCTGGAGCGGGGGCGCTTCCCGCTCACGCTGACCGCCGGGGAGCACGAGCTCGAGGTGGTCGCCACGATGCCGTTCCGCAACGACGGCGAGGGGCTGCACCGCAGCGTGGATCCGGCCGACGGCCGGCACTACGTGTACGGGATGTCGTTCATGGACGCCGCGCCGACGATCTTCGCCTGCTTCGACCAGCCCGACCTCAAGGCGCCGTACACCTTCCATGTCACCGCGCCCGCCGAGTGGACGGTGCTGGGCAACGCGCCGGCGGCGCGGACCGGGACCGAGGGCGGTGTCAGCCGGTGGGAGTTCGAGACCTCGCCACCGCTCTCGACGTACTTCGTCACCATCGTCGCCGGTCCCTACCACGTGCTGCACGACGAGCACGACGGGATCCGGCTGGGCCTCTCGGCGCGCGCCAGCCTGGCCGGCGATCTCGACGCCGACGCCGACGAGCTGTTCACCCTCACCAAGCAGTGCTTCGACGAGTACCACCGGCTCTTCGGCATCCGCTATCCGTTCGGCGACTACCACCAGGCGTTCGTGCCCGAGTTCAATGCCGGTGCGATGGAGAACCCCGGTTGCGTCACCCTCCGCGACCCGCTGATCTTCTCCTCCCGGGTGACCCGCGGCATGCGGATCCAGCGGGCCACCACGGTGGCCCACGAGATGGCACACCAGTGGTTCGGCAACCTGGTGACCCCGGCATGGTGGGACGACCTGTGGCTGAACGAGTCCTTCGCCGAGTACATGGGCAACCGGGTGACCGCCAGCGTGACCGAGTACCACGACGCCTGGGCGGACAACTCCTATGCCCGGCGGCAGTGGGGACTGACCGCCGATCTGCGGCCCTCGACGCATCCGGTCGCCGGCAACGGCGCGGTCGACGCCAGCGCGGCGCTGCAGGACTTCGACGGCATCTCCTACGCCAAGGGCTCGGCGATCCTGCGTCAGCTGGCGGCGTCGCTGGGCGACCAGGTCTTCTTCGACGGCGTCGTCGACCACTTCACCCGGCACCGGTTCGGCAACGCCACCATGCACGACCTGTTCGCCTCCTGGGAAGGCGCCGCGCGACGCAGTCCGGACGCCGGCGGCCGGGTCGACCTCAGCTCCTTCGCCGCCGACTGGCTGCGCACCGCGGGGCCGGACCGGCTGAGCCTGGACCGTGCCGCCGGCCTCATCCGGCGCACGCCGCCCGCTCCGGGACCAGCACAGCAAGCGGCCCCCGAGTCGGGCCCCGAGCCGGCCCCCGAGTCGACCCAGCGCTCCCACACCTTCCGGGTCGCCCGGCACGACGCGGGCGGCTGGCAGACCGAGACCGTCAGGGTCGACTCCGCCGAGACGCCGTATCTCGCCGGGGCGAGCGACGCCGTCCTGCTCGACCCGTACGACGACACCTGGGCGGTCTCGGTGCCGGACCCCGTCACCGTCGCGGCACTGCCGGGACTGATGGACACCATCACCGACGACGGCCTGCGCGCCGGGGTGTGGAACAACCTGCGCAGCGGATTCCGGGAAGGACTCATCGCACCGTCGGAGGTGATCGCGGTCGCCGAGGCCGGGCTGCCGATCGAGGACACCGAGGACACCCCGCGCCGGACCCGGGCGTGGCTCTTCGGCTGGGTGGTGCCGTTGGCGCCCGAGGGCTCGCTCGCGCGACTGCATGCCGCCGCCCTCGACAAGCTGGCCGGCACCGCACCCGGCTCCGAACCGCAGCTGGCCGCGTTCCGCGCCGCGGTCAGATCGGCCACCTCCGCCGACGGACTGCGCGCCTGGCTGGCCCGGACCCCGAGCGGGATCGACCTCGACACCGCGCTGCGCTGGAGCCTGCTGGTCCGGCTCGCCGAGCTCGGTGCGACCGCCCGCACCGAGCTGCGGGCGGCGTACGACGCGGAGCCGACCGGCGACGCGCGGGTCGCCCACACCCAGGCGCTGTGCGCCCTGCCGGACGCCGAGGCCAAGGCCTACGCGTGGTCGGTGTTCACCGCCGAGACCGACCTGCCGAACTACGAGGTCCTCGCCGCCGGCGCCGGGATGTGGGCCGGCGGGCCCGCGGTGGCGGACCTGGTGGCGCCGTACGTCGACAGGTACTTCACCGAGCTGCCCGGCACCGTCGGCGCGCGCTCGGGATGGGTGCTCGCCGACGCCGCGGAGGCGTTCTTCCCCGCGGTGCGGCCCTCCGCCGACGTGCTGGCCCAGGCACGGCGGCTGGCGACCGCGGAGACTCTCGATCCCTCCCTGCGGCGCCGGCTGATCGACTGCGCGGACGACCTGGCGCACCGGCTCGTGATCGCCGAGCGGTACCCGGCCTGAGGAGCGGCTCCCCGGAGTGTGTCGCGCCGCGAAACTGTCGGCGCCCGCGCCTAGCGTGTCCTCATGCGGATCCTGCACACCTCCGACTGGCACCTGGGCCGCTCGTTCCATCGGGTGGGGATGCTGGAGCACCAGGCCGCCTACGTCGACCACCTGCTGGAGGTCGTCGACGCCGAGCGGGTCGATGTGGTGCTGATCTCCGGCGACGTCTACGACCGGGCCTTGCCGCAGGTGGACACGGTCCGACTCGCCTCCCAGGCCCTGGCCCGGCTGGCCGCATCGCGCGCCAAGGTCATCCTCACCAGCGGGAACCACGACTCCGCGAGCCGACTCGGCTTCGGCTCGGAGCTGATCGACGCGGCCGGCGTCTTCATCCGCACCGAGCTCGCCGCGGTCGGGCGGCCGGTGCTGCTCGAGGACGCCCATGGCGAGGTGGCGTTCTACCCGCTGCCCTACCTCGACCCGATCACGGCGAAGGATGCCTGGGGACTCTCCGCGCGCTCGCACCAGGCGGCGCTCGCGGAGGCGATGCGCCGGGTGGGGTCCGAGGCGGAGCGGCGAGGCGGCCGTTCGGTGGCGATGGCACACGCCTTCGTCGCGGGCAACGCGCCGGCCGCGACCAGCGACTCCGAGCGCGACATCAGCGTCGGCGGTGTCTCGATCGTCGCCGCGCACCTCTTCGAGCAGATGAGCTACACCGCGCTCGGCCACCTGCACGGCGCCCAACAGCTGGGCGAGACGATTCGCTACTCGGGCTCTCCGCTGGCCTATTCCTTCTCCGAGGAGCACCAGACCAAGGGCAGCTGGCTGGTCGACCTGGACGCCACCGGGTTCGCGGCGGCCGAGTTCGTGCCGGCGCCGGTGCCGCGCCGGCTGGCCCGTGTCGAGGGCGACCTGGAGACGCTGCTCACCGACTCCCGCTTCGCGCAGGCGGAGGACGCCTGGGTGCAGGCCACCCTGACCGACCAGGTCCGGCCGAGCCACGCCATGGAGCGACTGCGCCGCCGATTCCCGCACGCCCTGGTGCTCGGCTTCGCCGCCACCGCGCCGGTCGTCGGCCACCTTCCGCGCCCGGGAGCCCGTCCCCGGCGTGACCACGAGCTGGTCACCGATTTCGTCACCGAGTTGCGCGGCCGCGCGCCGTCGACCGAGGAGCTGGCGTTGCTCGGGTTCGCGGTCGACGCCTGCTGCGAGGACGCCGACCTCGATCCGCGCGCGACCGACGCCGACCAGCCTGCCCAGGAGTCCGCCGGGAGCGGCGCCGCGGAGGAGTTCGCCGAGGTGCTGTTCTGATGCGGCTGCATGCGCTGCGCATCACCGCGTTCGGGCCGTTCACCGACACCGTGGAGGTGGACTTCGACGCCCTCTCCGGCGCCGGTCTCTTCCTGCTCTCCGGCGCCACCGGTTCCGGTAAGACGAGCATCCTGGACGCGGTCTGCTTCGCGTTGTACGGCGACGTGCCCGGTGACCGGGCGACCGCGAAGCGCCTCCGCTCGGACCGGGCCGACCCCGCCACCGGGACCGAGGTGGTGCTGGAGGCCACCCTGTCCGGTCGGCGGTTCCGGCTGACCCGGACCCCGGCCTGGGAGCGGCCGAAGCGACGCGGCACCGGCACCACCCTGCAGCAGGCCTCGGTCGTCGTCCAGGAGCAGCGGGGCCAGGAGTGGCACACCCACACCACCCGGCTGGACGAGGCCGGACAGCTGGTCTCCGGCCTGCTCGGCATGACGCTGACCCAGTTCGTGCAGGTGGCGATGCTCCCGCAGGGCCGGTTCGCCACCTTCCTGCGAGCCGGCAGCGAGGAGCGCAAGGGGCTGTTGCAGCGACTCTTCCGCACCGAGCGCTTCACCGACGTCGAGCGGTGGCTGCGGCAGCATCGCGCGGAGCTGCGGCACCGCTCGGCGGAGTACGGCGATCGCGTCGCCGAGGCGGTCAGCCGGATCAGCGAGTCCTCCGGTGCCGACCTGCCGGCCGACTGGGACCTCTCCGACCTGACCCTGCCCGCCGAGTCCGGCGAGCTCTCCGCCTGGACCGAGGAGCTGCACGCCGGCGCTCGGGCAGCCCAGGACGAGAGCACGGCGCTGGCCGCCACCGCACTGAGCCGTCACACGGCCGCGAAGCGGGCCGCCGCACAGGCCCGCGAGCTCGTCGAGCGGCATCGACGCGTGCGTGCGGCCGCCGAGGAGCATGCCGCGCTGCTCGACGGACAGGCCGACCACGACCTGGCGGTGGCGGCCCTCGAGGACGCCCATCGCGCGGCACCGGTCACGCCGCTGCGCCTCCTGGCCGCCCGTGCCGTCGAGGCCCACCGGACCGCCGTCGCACAGGCTCCCCCAGACCTCGACCTCGACCGGGTCGCCGAGCAGCTCGATACTCTCACCGCTCGTCTCGCCGAGGCACGCGCCGCGGAGCCGGCCCGGGCGCGCTGGACGGCGGCGATCGACGAACGGGCCGCGCTGCGCGACGAG
>NZ_JASGET010000078.1:0-7435 GCF_047606145.1 Nocardioides sp.
CCTCACGCGGCGCACCGATCGACGGCGGCCGCGCCGGCCGGTCCTGGGCCGGGGCCACCGCCGGGGCCACCGGCGCCGGGCTCGGCGTACCGCTGATGTCGATACGTCGCTCCAGGCGATCCAGCCGGGCCGCCAGGCCGTCGGTGCCATGGTCGGCGCCGGGCAGCAGCACCCGGGCGCAGACCAGCTCCAGCAGCAGCCGCGGCGCGGTGGCACCGCGCATCTCGGTGAGCCCGGTGGCCACCAGGTCCGCGGCCCGGGAGAGCTCGTGCACGCCGAACCTGGCGGCCTGGGCGGACAGCCGCTCGGCGGCGTCCTCGGAGACGTCGAGGAGACCGCTGGCCGCGGCGTCCGGTACGGCGGCCAGGATGACCAGGTCGCGCAGCCGGCGGAGCAGATCCTCGGTGAAGCGGCGCGGGTCCTGGCCGGTCTCGATGACCTTGTCGACCACGCCGAAGACCGCCGCACCGTCGTGGGCGGCGAACGCGTCGACCACCTCGTCGAGCAGGGTGTCGGGGGTGTAGCCGAGCAGCGCGGCGGTCAGCTCGTAGGTCACCCCCTGGGGTCCGGCGCCGCCGAGCAGCTGGTCCATCACCGAGAGGCTGTCACGCATCGACCCACCGCCGGCACGGGCCACCAGCGGCAGCGCGGACGGCTCGACCGCGATCCCCTCCTTCTCACAGAGCGTCGCGATGTAGTCGGCGACGAGCTTCGGCGGGAAGAGCCGGAACGGATAGTGGTGGGTGCGCGAGCGGATGGTCGCGATGACCTTGTCCGGCTCGGTGGTGGCGAAGATGAACCGCAGGTGCTCGGGTGGCTCCTCGACCAGCTTGAGCAGCGCGTTGAAGCCCTGCGGCGAGACCATGTGGGCCTCGTCGATGATGTAGACCTTGTAACGACTCCTGACCGGTGCGAAGTAGGCCTTCTCCCGCAGGTCGCGGGCATCGTCGACGCCGCCGTGCGAGGCCGCGTCGATCTCGATCACGTCGATCGAGCCGGGTCCGCCCCGGGCCAGGTCGCGACAGCTCTCGCACTCCCCGCACGGGTCGGCGATGGGCGCACGCTCGCAGTTGAGCGCACGAGCGAGGATGCGGGCGCTGGTGGTCTTGCCGCAGCCGCGCGGCCCGGAGAAGAGGTAGGCGTGGTTGACCCTGTCGTTGGCCAGCGCATTGCGCAGCGGCTCGGTCACGTGATCCTGGCCGATGACCTCGGCGAAGGTCTCCGGCCGGTAGCGGCGGTAGAGGGCGAGATGCCCCGGTGCTGCAACGCTTTCCACACCCACGACCCTATCCATCGCCGCCGACATCGGCAGCGGGCAGCCGCTCACGAGCCGCGACGACGCCGCCGAGGACGGCCAGGCCGATGGTCGACAGCGCACCGAGCATGATGGCCGACGCCTCACCGGCACGCAGCACCCCGAGCTGGCCACCCACCGTCGCCGCCGCCACCGGTACGCCGAGCTGGGCGGCCGCCAGCAGGCCCATCGGCACCGGCTGGCCGAGCACGCGACCACCGGCCACGTGCACCAGCGCCGCCCCGAGTCCGAGCGCCACCCCCAGGACGATCATCCCCGGATGGTCACCGAGCTCTCGCAGGTTGAGCTCCGCCCCGAGCCAGACGAAGAAGAGCGGACCGAAGAAGCCCTCGGTCAGCGCGAACAGCTGGGTGGCGAGCCGCCGCGGCTCCCCGACCGCGGTCACCGCCAGCCCGAACGCGAACCCGGCGAGCATGATCGAGACATGGGTCCGGACCGCGAGTGCGGCCAGTGCGAAGAGCACCACCAGTTGGATCCGCAGCTCGACGGCGAGGAGCCGCCGCTCGGAGACCTGGTGCACCCGGGCCTGCACGCCGCGCCGCTCCAGCGCGCGCAACACCACGAAGAGCACCACGGCGGCTCCGACGACCGCCGCCGCTCCACCGGCGGCGCGGAGTGCGTGCCGGGGATCGATCGCCAGCGGCAGCGCGACGATGCAGGCGGCATCCGCGACCGCGACCTGCGGCAGCAGCCCGAGCATGGACGGGCCGCTCAGCCGCAACGAGTCGACCATCGGCAGCACCAGCGCCGCGCTGGAGGAGGCGAGCAGGACGCCGTACAGGGCGGCATGCGGAGTGCCGGCCACGGCGGCGATCAGCCAGCCGCCCAGTGCGGCGAGGAGACCCACCGCGACGGCGCGGACCAGCCCGCCGCGCAGCGCGGGTCGCAGCTCCGGATCGCGCACCGGCACGTGGCTGCCGGCCACGAACATCACCAGCGCGAACCCGATGTCGGCCAGGAAGGTGAGGGTCGGGTCGGTGGGATCGAGGTAGCCGATCCCGGTCCGGCCGATCACCACGCCGGCGGCGAGCTCGCCCAGGATGACCGGCAGGTGCCAGCGGGCGGGGTAGGCGAGCAGCGGGCCGAGCAACGCCACCAGCCCGATCACCGAGAGCTGCGCGAACGTCATGGGCAGAGCGTAGGAGGCGCGGCACCCGGGCCATCGTGGGACGACTCATCCGGGCCGAGCGGGGCGAGTGAACCGAGCGGCGAGTGGACGCAAAGGCCCCCCGCGCACCCGACAGAGCTCACGTATCCTTGCTGCCTTCCGGCCCTGGGGAGGTTCGGCGAGATGCCGCCACACGGGGGGTTGCGAGCGAGTCTAGGTGAGCCGGTCGAGGACCGGCAAAAGCGGCCCGACGGGCCGACGTACGACGTCTCCGCCCCGGACCGCGATCGCGGCGGACGATTTCGCCGCCCGCCGCACCGGCCGGTACCCTCCTCCGCGGAGGTATCGCCTAGTGGCCTATGGCGCTCGCTTGGAAAGCGGGTTGGGTTAACGCCCTCGGGGGTTCGAATCCCCCTACCTCCGCCAGTGTGGTCTCTCCACGGATCGGCGACAGGCCGGGCCCCTGATCAGGGGCCCGGCCTGTCGTGTCCTCAGGGTCGGGCCCGGTGATCCTGGCCGGGTTCGCCACCGGAGTGGCCGGCCACGTTCGGGCCTCCGCCCATCATCGCGAGCATCTCCCGGCCGCCGGTGCGGACGAACCGAACGAGCAGGAGTCCGGTGGCGAGCAGAGCGAAGATGTCCAAGATGGTGGTGTAGTTCCAGGTGACGCCGCGGGTGGCGACCTGCACCGTGCTGTTGGCCGGGGCCAGGTGGGCGAGGTGGAAGATGCCCTCGACGAGGTAGCCGCCGATGACCATGGTGAGGTAGAAGCCGCCGAGCAGGACAAGCGTCATCCGGGTGCCGTAGTACTTCCGATAGATGAGCAGGATCGGGATGATGATCAGGTCGGCGAACATGAACGATGTGACGCCACCGAAGCTGATCCCGCCGTGGTAGAGCACCGTGGCCAGCGGTACGTTCCCGACCGAGCAGACGAAGCTGAGCACGGCGATGAGCGGTCCGACCAGCGGACCGACGATCGCGGCCACCGTGGGATCGTGGGCGGCGAAGAGCCGCTGCCAGAACGAGTCGGGCACCCACGCCGCGACGGCGCCGGCGATGAGCAGGCCGCCGAGAACATCGCGGATGACCGCGGCCCACTCCATGACGTAGAGGTGAGCGATCGAGGTGAGTCCGGCGGGACTGAGGATCCGCCGCAGGGGCGAGCCCCCGCCCTGGATGCTCATGTCCATCGCGGCATGCCCTTCCATCGATCCGGCCAGCCCCAGATCGGCCTGGGCGCGCGCCGCGTCGATGAGCCGGTGATGGACGAAGAGGCGCAGGAAGACCGCCATCAGGACGATGATGATGCCGCCGCCGACGAACTCGGCGAGGGTGAACTGCCAGCCCATCAGCACGGCCATGATGATGCCGAGCTCGATGACGAGGTTGGTCGCGGCCAGCTCGAAGACGATGGCGGCAGGGAAGCTCGCACCCTTGTGGAACAGTGAGCGGGCCAGCGCGACCGCGGCGTACGAGCACGAGGAGCTGGCGGCCCCGAGCCCGGTCGCACGCACCAGCGTGGCCGGACGGTCATCGCCCAGAGCATGGACGACCGTCTCACGGCGTACGACGGCCTGAACCGCCGCCGAGAGGATGAAGCCCAGCACCAGGGACCAGCCGATCTGCCAGGCCATCGACCCGGCCATGCCCAAGGCGCGGAGCACCGGGTGCATCACTGACATGAGGTGACCTCCCACAGGCGTCGTCGACCCGGCCGCCCACTGTACCCCTGGGGGGTATATGGGACGGAAAGGGTCGGCAGGTGACGTCCGAGTCCGTCGATCGCGGCCGCCCGAGACGGCTCAGGCCCGACCCGAACGGGTTCAGCCCGAGACCTTCCCCGAGGCGCGCTCGGGGCCCGTTCCACCCTGCAGCAGTCGGGTGACCCGGACCAGCGCCTCGTGGTCCGCGTCGCCGAGTCGGCCGAGCACCGGCCCCAACGCCTCGTGGACCTGCCGCTCCACCCGGCGGGCGAGCTCTCGCCCGGATTCGGTGAGGACGACCTCGGTGGCACGCGCGTCCTCGTCGCTCGGGGCCCGCTCCACCAGGCCCCGGCGCTCGGCACGACCGATGAGCCCGGACATCGTCGACTTCTCCAGGCCGAGGAAGCCGGCGAGCTGCGCCATCCGCGGAGTGCGGTCCCGCAGGATCCCGAGCACCCGCATCTGGGTCAGCGACAGGTCGTTGTCCGCGGCGACCCGGGACAACACGCCTTCGACGGTGAAGGCGATCTGGACCAGCGCATCCGTGGGCGCGATGTCGCCGAGGTCCAGGCCGGCCCGGGCCTGGGCGACGCCGGTCGGAGACTGTCGATGTGTCATGACCCCACCCTAGTTGATTTGATTCGTGATACGAACTAATCTGCAACTAGTCCGCGATCCCAACCAATTTTCCACCGGTCTCGCACCGATTTCGGAGTCCCGTCATGCACGCTGCAGTCGTCACCGCCTTCGACGGGCCGCCCCGCTACCAGGAGTTCCCCGACCCACACGCCCGCAGCGACGACGAGCAGGTGGTGGAGGTGGTCGCCGCCGGCCTGCACCCTCGGGTCCGCTCCCAGGCGGACGGGTCGCACTACACCAGCACCGACGAGCTCCCGCTCATCCCCGGCATCGACGGCGTCGTGCGCGGCCCCGACGATCGGCTGCGCTATGTGATCCTGGAGGACACCACGAGGGGCACCCTGGCCGAGCGGACGCTGCTCCCGCGCGGTCGGAGCATCGAGTTGCCGGCGGCCGTCGACCCGGTGAGGGTGGCGGCGGCGATGAATCCGGCCATGTCGTCGTGGGTGGCGCTGCGTCGCCGCATCGACTTCCGCCCCGGCCAGAGTGTCGCGATCCTCGGTGCCACCGGGAACGCCGGCCGGATGGCCGTCCAGGTGGCCAAGTGGCTCGGCGCCGCCGCGGTCATCGGAGCCGGCCGGGACATCACCGCACTCGAGGAGCTGCGGCACCTGGGCGCCGACGAGGTCGTCACCCTCGACCAGCTCGGCCATGCGGCGAACGTCGACGTCGTCATCGACTACCTGTGGGGTGAGCCGGCCGGGACCGCGATGGTCGACATGATCACCGCGCGTGCCGAGCGGAGTCGGCCGATCAGCTGGATCCAGATCGGGTCGGTCGCCGGCCCGACCGCGCCGATCGCCTCCGCGGCACTGCGGGCCTCCTGCCTGCAGGTCGTCGGCAGCGGGATCGGCTCGGTGCCTGGCCGGGACTGGCTCGACGAGCTCCCCCAGCTCGTCGCGGCCATCGCCGCCGGGGAGCTCGACGTGCGTGCTCGAGCGGTGCCGCTCGCCGACGTCGAGGAGGCCTGGGCCGACGCCGGCGACTCCCGCGACCGGATCGTCCTCGTCCCCTGAGCCCGTGGCGGGGGCCCGAGCCTCAGCACGTGTGCTCAGCGACGCCGGAAGAGCGGGCGCACCACCAGTCCGAGGAGCAGCGCGCCGCCACCGATGAGCCCCCACCACACGGTGTGTGAGCGGGTGCCGGCCAGGACGTCGTCGGCCGGTGGATCGAGCGGGGCCCGGGCCACCCGCGCCGAGTCGCCGGAGTCGCCGGAGTCGCTCGAGGCCAACGGCCGGGTGACGGCGTCGTACGCCGAGACCACGCCGGCGCCGGTGTAGCGGCTGCCCTGCTCGGCGCGGCCGTCGGCGGTGCGCAACACCCGGTCGATCACCTCCCGCCCGGTGGCGCGCGGATCGGCGGAGGCGACCAGCGCGAGCACCCCGCTGACCTCCGCGGTGGACCAGGAGGTGGCCATCGACTCGATCACGCACCGCACGCCGTACAGCGTGCGCGAACGCGCTCCGGCGGTGGGCGCGACGATGTCCGTCGCGGAGTTGGGCAGTACGGCCTCGGTGGCGTCGCCACCGAGGCCGGGGGTGGCAGAGACGCCGACGGCGACCGTGCCCGGATAGCCCGCCGGCTCGATCCGGTCGGCGAAGTCCGCACCGGAGGGTGGCGGCGACGGCTGCGCGGCGGTCCCGGTGTCGGTGCCCGGATCACCGAGGTTCCCGGCCGCGGCCACCACCATCGCGCCGCGGTCCACCAGCGCCTCGATCCGGTGCCGAAGCGCCGCCGAACCGGGCAGGTGGAGCGACAGGTTGACCACCAGCCGATCGAGACGCCCGGGCCGGGCGAGCAGCTCGTCCAGCGCCCCGGCCACCGCACGCCCGTCGACGTACCCGGTCCGGCCGGTCCGCGGGTCCGGCTGGACCCACACCGGCAGGTCGATCAGGCGCGCGCGGGGCGCGATGCCGTGGATCAGGTTCGCCACCACGGTGCCGTGGAAGTACTCCCCGGACCGCTGCCGGCCGGTGAAGCCCGGTCGGGCGGCCCGCCCCTCGACCCCCGAGTCGATCACCGCGACCTCGATCCCGGCGCCCGGCTCGTGCCCCGTCGTCCGCACCGCGCGCCGAGCCGCGTCGACCTCGAGCTCGGCGGCCGGATCGGGGCCGGCCCGCACCTTCCCGATCGCACCCAGGTCCGGGTCGGAGCCGGTGGTCTGGATGGCGTCGCACGGGATCAGCCTCGCCCCGGCGGCCGCGGCCGGTGCCGCACCGCCGACCACCGCGATCGACAGTCCGCCGGCCAGCCCCGTCGCCAGCCCCGTCGCCAGCCCGGCCGCCAGCCCGGCCGCCACTGCCACCCGTACCCGGCTCACTTCGGTGCGGTGGCGCACGAGCCGTCCTTCTCTCCGCTGCTGCCCGGCGGGCAGAGCGCCAACGCCGTGCTCAGCGCGGTGCCCTGGTCGAGGACCTCGAGCCACGGGTCGGGGATCACCGGGGCGTCGTAGTCATCGAGCCCCAGGGTGGCCAGGGTGTGCTGACCCTCGACCAGGTTGGCGGTGCCCCGGGAGTCGACGACGTACGCCGGCGCGCCCGAGGCCGAGCCGCCCCGGCCGACGTACACGAAGGCGCCCGAACCGGGCTGGACCCGGACCTCGCGCCCGCTGCGCGGCGGGGTCAGGCCCGAGGCGTCCGAGGCGTCGCTTGCCGGCCGCGTGAGTCG
>NZ_JASGET010000079.1:0-5522 GCF_047606145.1 Nocardioides sp.
CACCCTCGGCGGCGGCTCGCAGTCTCGCCGGTGGTACGGCGCGGCCGCGGCCGGTGCGCAAGAAGAAGGCCGCCCCCTCGCGCGGAGCGCCTGCCGGCCCCGCCGATCCGGGCCGGATCGACGCGGACCGGGCCCGTCGCGCCACCGAGACGTCGGCCGCCGACGGCGCCGACGGTGCCGACGAGGCCGCCCAGGCCGCCGAGCGGATCGCCGCCGGCCCACCGCCGGCGAGCACCCGTGAGCGTCATCCGTGGGGGGCCATCTCGGCGGCGGACTGGCAGGCCGCGCTCGACTCGGCGGCGAAGGAGATCTTCGGCGCCGACTGGGAGCCGCAGCTGGCCGGCATGCTGGCCTTCTGGCGCCGTCGGCTCACCGGCCGTTACGAGGTGGACGAGTACGGGTTCGACCGCGAGCTCACCTCGCGGTTCCTGCTCGCCGTGCTCCGCCCGCTGAAGGAGAAGTGGTTCCGGATCGAGGTCCGCGGCGTGGAGAACATCCCCGCCACCGGTGGCGCGCTGGTCGTCTCCAACCACTCCGGCACGCTGCCGGTCGACGGCCTGATGACGATGGTGACCATCCACGACCACACCGGCCGCGACCTCCGTCCACTCGGCGCGGACCTGGTCTTCCGGCTGCCCTTCGTGGCGATGTTGGCCCGTAAGAGCGGTGCGACCCTGGCCTGCAACGAGGACGCCGAGCGGATGCTGCGCGGTGGTGAGCTGGTCGGCGTGTGGCCGGAGGGCTTCAAGGGCATCGGGAAGCCGTTCAGCGAGCGGTACAAGCTGCAGCGGTTCGGCCGCGGCGGGTTCGTCGCGGCGGCGGTGCGCACCGGCGTCCCGATCGTGCCGCTGTCGGTGGTCGGCGCCGAGGAGATCTATCCGCTGGTCGGCAACATCCCGGCGCTGGCCAAGGTGCTCGGCGTCCCGTACCTGCCGATCACTCCGTTCTTCCCGCTGCTCGGTCCGTTGGGCGCGATTCCGCTGCCGTCGAAGTGGCTGATGGAGTTCGGCGAGCCGGTCCGCACCGACGCCTACGACTCCGGCGCCGCCGACGACCCGATGCTGGTCTTCAACGTGACCGACCAGGTGCGGGAGTCGATCCAGCAGACGCTGTACTCACTGCTGGTCCAGCGGGAGTCGGTCTTCCGCTGAGCCTGGCCCGCGCCCGGCCGGGCTCAGCTGCCGCCGAGCAGCCCGCCGAGGACGCCGGAGAGCAGACCGGTCACGCCGTCGGTCACTCCGTCCACGGTGTCGCCCAGGGTGCTGCCGGTGCTGCTGTTCGAGGAGGCACCGGAGGAGCTGTCGCTGCTGGAGCTCGACTTGCTCGTGCTGGTCGACTTGTTGCCCGACTTGCCGGTCTTCGTCGAGGTGCCGGTCGACGTGGTCGATCCCGGAGTGGAGGTCGAGGAATCGCTGGAGTCCCCGGTGACCGAGCCGGGGGAGAGCGAGCTGGGATCGACGGTGGGCAGCGAGGGCTGGTCCGTCGGCGTGTCGGCCGGGCCGTCGGCGGTGGTGTCGTCGGAGTTCGATCCCGAGTCGGGCAGCCCGTCGAGGTCGAGCGCGCCGACCAGGCTCGCCGGCAGCTCGGTGATCGCACTGCCGCACTCGGCGCACAGCGAGGCTGCCGTCTGGTCGATCGACAGCAGCGTCTGGGCGGCGTCGCCGAGCGCGTCCTTGGCGTCGTCGGGCACCACCGGCTCGAGCTGTGCCAGCTGGTCGATGCCGTCGGAGGTGAAGGTGTGCAGCGCCTTGATCGAGGAGGCGTCCTGGTGCGCACGGTAGTCGTCGAGCAGCAGGTCCGAGCCCTTGGTGGCCTGGCTGGAGAAGGCCTCCAGGGTCTGTTCCATCGAGGCCGCGTCGTGGGAGTCGGCGGTGCCGCCGGGAGTGGTCTGCGCGATGCTCTCGGCGAGCTCGCGCACCTCCTCCAGCCGGGTGCCGGCGTCGCCGAGCAGCTGGGTGCCCTTGGCGTGATCGCTGATGCTGAGGCCCGTCCGGAGGTTCTCCACCGCCCGCTTGACCGGGTAGAGGGTGTCCCCGGGCAGGGCGTTCTGCGAGGCCAGGGCGGTGCCGGTGGTGCCGCCGACGATCACCAGCGCCGCGATGCCGACGGCCATCCGACGCCGCCGGCGGCCGGCCTTGGTGGGGTCGCTCAGCCGCCGTACCGTCAGCCTGTCGTTGCGCTCCTCGGCCTGCCTCGCCGCCTCGGTCAGCTCGGTGGCGGCGGCCGTCATCAGCCGCTCCCGCAGATCGGCGACGAACTCCGGCCGTGGCGCCGGCGGGGTCACCTCGCGCAGCTCGCCGACGAGGGCCACCAGGTCGGCGACCTCGCGGGCGGCCGACGAAGCGGGCGCCGCGTCGTCGTCGGCGTTCCGAGCGGCCTCGACGAGGCGCTCGAACTCATCGGCACGACGACGCGCCGGGAACGCCGGGCTCATGGTTCGGTCCTCGTCGGTAGGCACGAGATCGAGAGCTCGTGCGGCTGCTTGTCCATCGTGCTCAACGAGGCGCCGAGTCGCCGGGTTACGTGCAGGACCGGCCACGTCCAGATGAGGTTCCTCACGCCCGTCACCTACTCCCGCAGCCCGTCGGGCACCAGCTTGGCGAGGTTGCGGATCCCGCGCAGCTGGAGCTGTTTGACCGCGCCGTCACTGCGGTCGAGGACCGCCGCCGTCTCGGCGATGCTCATCCCCTGCAGGAAGCGCAGCACGATGCAGTCGCGTTGCTCGGCGGGCAGCTCGGCCAGGGACTCCAACAGCAGCGAGTTGGTGACCTGGCTCATCACGATCGACTCCGGCCCGTCGGTGGCGTCGTCGTGCTGCCCCATGTCCTCGGTGGCCATCTCCAACCGGGTCCGGCCGGCCTTGAAATGGTCGGTGGCCAGGTTGCGCGCGATGGTCATCAACCAGGCCACGAAGTCCTTGCCCTGCCAGCGGAATCCGGTCATCGAGCGCAGCGCCCGGAAGAACGTCTCCGAGGTCAGGTCCTCGGCCAGCGTGACCGACCGGGTGCGGTAGAACAGGAACCGGTAGACCGCCCGGTGGTAGTGGTCGTAGAGGGCGCCGAAGGCCTCGGTGTCACCCTTGCGGGCGAGCTCGACCAGGGCGATCATCCTGGTTCGTTCCTCCTCCGACTCCTCGGTCGAGACCGCCTGGTCGCCGTCGTCGGGACCGCTCGGGTCGGCGGTGCCGTGCAGGTCGGTGAGCCGGTCCGTCGACGGGTGAGCGCCGCGGTCACCGGCCGCGTCGGAGGAGAAGTCGTGGTCGCCGCCGGCCATCACGGCGTACGCCGGCTCGGGCCCGGTCGCCATCGCCATCATCGCGTGCCGCACCGCGACGCGGAGAACACGAAGTCCGTGCACGACGTCGTAGGGATACGGCGGCATCTGGGTCCCTCCCGTTGTTCCCGTTGCCAGGAAGCACTCTACGTCCGCCCCGGCGGGTGTGTCAGGTGCTCGAGCCCGACGCCGGGACGGCGCTACCGCCCGGCGCCTCGCCGGCGGCGCAGCAGGCTCGGCACCAGGGTGACCAGCAGCGCGGCGACGACCACCACCAGGACGGCGATCCGGGGATCGGGGATGAACGCGTCGCCGATCACGCCGATGGCGGCGTACGTCGCCGACCACAGCACGACGGCACCGACGTTCGCGCCGGCGAACCTGAGCACCGGATAGCCGCCCAGCGCGGCCGCCAGCAGGACGGGGATCCGGCCGGCCGGCACCAGCCGGGCCAGCAGCAGCGAGCGCGCCTGGTTCCGTTCGAGTCGGGCGCGCAGCGTGCGGATCGCACTGTCCGGGTCGTCGGCGCGCAGCCAGCCGATCCGCTGGGCCAGCGGTGACCCGGCCGCGCGCAGCACGGTATAGGTGACGATGTCACCCAGATAGGCGCCGGCCGCGCCGGCCAGGACGACCACGGCCAGCTCCCAGGGCCGCTCGGTCTTGGCCAGCACCGCGCCCGCGCTGACCAGTGCGCCGGTCGGTACCACCGGGATGATGGACCCGAACGCGACGAGTCCGACCAGGCTCGCCAGCCCGGCGAGTCCGAGGCTCGTCACAGCTCCACCAGCTCCCCGACGGCCGGCACGCGTAGCTCCGCGCTCAATCGCTGCTCGGCCGCCGCCCGGCGGAACCGGTCGGCGGGCTCGGCGAAGAAGTGCCGGTGGCTGGCCGGGTGCACCCGCTCGAGCAGCATCGGCCACATCGTGCCGTAGTGCACCGGCAGCACCCACCGGGCGCCCACGGCCGCCACCGCGGCAACCGCCTGCGCCGGGTCGAGGTGCTCCTCGCCGAGCGAGGGCCCCCAACCGCCGATGGGCACCAGCGCCAGGTCGACCGCCTCGATGGCGGCGAAGTCGACCACCCCGGTGTCGCCCGGATACCAGCAGCTGGCCTCCCGGTGGGAGAGCCGGAACCCGATCGCCGGGGCGCTCCCCATCCCGGGGAGCGGCAGCCGCCGGGGGTCGTGCCTCGCCGGCAGCGCCGCCACCGTCACGCCGGCGACCTCGATCTGGTCGCCGGCGGCGACCTCCAGGCACCCGCGACCGCGCAGCCACGGCACCGCCCGGGCGGCACCGGCCGGCACCACCAGCGGGATCTGTGGTGAGAACCGGCGCAGCGAGGGCAGATGCAGGTGGTCGTGGTGCAGGTGGCTGACCACGATCACGTCCGCGCACAGTGCGCGTGCGCCCGGCTCCGGCAACCGTCGGCGCAGGTGGAAGAGGCGTCGCGCCAGCAGCGGGTCGGTGGCCACCACCGGCCCCTCGGGGAACTCGACGGTCACGAACGAGTGGCCCCACCAGGTCGCCCTCACCGCCGGCTCACCGCCTCGTCGCCTCCGGTCTGCGCGGGATCGCCGGGGACCCCGTCGGCCCGGGTCCACTCGCGCAGCCCCCACGTCTGGAGCCGCCGGACCAGCGCCTGGTGCACGTCGAGCCCGTCGAGTCCGTCGGGCCCGACCTCCCAGTGGGTGGGGTGCACGAACAGCGCCTGGGTCTGCCAGCCGCCGAGGCCGCCGTGCGAGCCGACCAGCTCCTCGAACGCCGCCACCTCGCCCAGCTCCGGGTCGTAGCGACCGAGCAGGATCACGTCGCCGACGTGCTCGGTGCGGTCCAGCGCGAGCAGCGCCGACAGTGCCTGCGGGCCGTAGGGCAGCAGCGGGTCGACGCCGCGCGAGGCCAGGACCAGGCCGTCGTCGCCGTAGACGCGCCGGCCGTCGGCGTTCTCCACCACCAGGGCGCCGTCGCCACGCCGGGTGACCACCAGGCCGATCGCGTGGCGCGCGATGAGGCCGGGCACCAGCGCGGGCGCGAGCTCGTCGACCCGCTCCCGGGAGAGCCGACCGGGCGCGGCGGTCAGGTAGAGATGGGCGAGGCTGCCGGAGACGGCCACCTCGACCGGCTCGCGCTCGGCCGCGGCACCGACCTGAGCGTCCCCCTGGCCGGTCCCGACGTCGGCGCTCGGCTCCGCTCGGCCGCTGCCGTTGCCGCCGCGGGCGCGCACCAGCCGGCTGGCCGCCGTACGGAGCGGGC
>NZ_JASGET010000080.1:0-12411 GCF_047606145.1 Nocardioides sp.
GCCGACGTACCGACGTGGTCGGGATCTTCCCCGACCGCGGCTCGATCATCCGCCTGGTCGGCGCGGTCTTGGCTGAGCAGAACGACGAATGGGCCGACGGCCGCCGCTACCTCGGACTCGACGTCCTCGCGAAGTCACAAGCCGTCGACACCGCTACCGAGGAGGCGACCCACGAGCTGACCACCATCGCGGCCCTCACGGCCTGAACCACAACGACGAGGGATCACCCGTCGTACACCACGTCACCGGACTTGACCACGTTTGACGCTCGCTGCCGTCACCCGCGCGCCACCTGGGACGTGACGCTTGCGTCCGTCAGGCAGTGGTGCACAGTCCAACTGAGCCTCAGCGATCAGCTGGTGGACCCGAGCCTCCGACAAGTTCAGGGCAGCCGCGACCTGCCGGATCGTCAGGAGTTCTTCTGCGGCCATGAAGTAACTATCTAAGGAACTAAGACAATTGTCAGCGCGCCTGTCGACTTCTGTCGGTGGCTCCTTACACACTTACTTCATGAGTCACGAGCTTCTCTGGTCTGCGCTGAACGCCCAACAGGCGAACGCGACGCTCATCGGACCGCAGTTGCGTGCCGCTGCCGAAGAGCTCCTGCGCATGTACGTGCCCGGTCGGATGCGAGTCATGGCGCTCGATGCCGCCGGCGAGCGCATCATCGGCGCCGCACTGGCGATGCGGGACGAGCACATCGAGATGTTCGACTACACCGAGGCGTTCGCCGGGACCTCCACATGCCTCCTGATCGGCGGGTTCATCGCGGGTCCAGCCGGGGTGGAAGCTGCCGCGACGGCCGTCACCGGAGCGGGAGCGACGAGGGTGGAAGCGGCCGTCATCGGTGGCTGGTCGGCACCGATCCGCGGCGTCAGCCGTGTCAGAGAGCTCGCCGGTATCCACGTCCGCGTCGCCTAGCTCCAACTGACGCTGGCGGTTGCGCTCACGAATAGGCGTCTCACTCGCCCGGCGCTTCGAGCGGGCGAGTCTACTCGTCGTCCATCTCGCCGCGCAGCTCGGCCCAGACCTCTGAAGAGGTCAGGTCGCGCATGCTGGCGCGCAGAAGGGCGTAGAAGAGGACTCGTTCGGCGAGGTCGTCGTCCCAGCCGTCGGCGTCGGCGGCCTGCACGAACGCGCGGGCCTGCGAGAGGCGGAGGTCGGTGCGGCGCCCGATCGGGACGCCCAGCTCGTTCGCGAGCGCGAGGACGGTCGCGAACGGTGCGACGGCGAGGCGCGCAGGAGAGTCGAGGAGACTGGCGACCGCCGCGGGCCGCAGGCCGACCCGGGCAGCGGTGTCGGTCTTGTTGAACGACCGGTGCCACGCCTGGCTCAGTGCGGCGGTGAAGGGAAGGAAGGCCAGCTTGCGGTTTGAGCGTCGCTGCGGGCCGTTCTGGATAGCCGGCCGGTTCGCCTCGAGCCACTCCTGCACGCGCAGGCGGAGGTCCTCTTCGTCGGTGTACCGGGCGAAGGTGATGGGGTGGGGATGCCGCGGATCTGGCGGCTGGGTTCGTCGATGCTGAGGTACAGGATCGGGATGTTCATGCAGCGGGCCCACTCGATTTCCTGGCCGATGCCGGCGCTGGAGCCCTGGTGGGCGACGACGATCAGGCCGTCGGACTCGGTCAGTGCCTGGAGGTTGATCTCGAAGATCTCCTCCGGGCCGCGGTGGTCGTCCTCCCACGGGGAGGTGTGGTTGACCGGGGCGTAGGCGCTGACGTGCCACGGTTCGGTCGAGAAGCCGGTGGAGTCGGTGAACTCTGCGATGCACACCTCGACGACGCCGACGCGGGTCTTGATCTCCTCGGCATGGTCGGCGAGATCTCCTCGGCATGGTCGGCGAGCCCGGTCAGCGGGCACGCCAGGTACACGGACGGGACCTTCCGTACGGGTGTCAGGTCGGTGACGGTTGCTCCCGGCAGATCGGCGGACTCGGTCACTCGAGTCCGCCGATCCGCGCGGAAATCCAGTCGGTCAGTTCCTTCTCGGTGACGTTGCCGGCAGCGAGCTCCTTCAGGACGGTGACGACGTTGTCGGTGTCGTCGCTGGGGTGGCCGGTCCACTGGTACCCGTTCAGGTCGAGGTACTCGTAGAGGGCCATCAGTGCGGCACGCTGGTTGCCGTCGAGGAGGGGCCGGGTGCGGCACAGGCGGTACACGAGGGCTGAGGCCTTCGCCGCCACGGTCGGGTAGACCTCGTAGCCGTCGATGCCTGCGGCCGGCGCTTCGAGTGCTGCGAGCAGCGCGACGGTGTCGCAGGTGGCGAGGAGGTCCTGTGTGGGGGCCGCGAGAACCTGGGCGGCGATGGTGCCGTACTCCTCGATGCTCAGATGCTGGGTCCTCATCGTCCTCCTCCCGGTCTCGGTCTTGGGTGGTAGCGGTTGCTGCTCCCTCCGCGGTGGCTACTGCGCCAACCGGGCGAGGATTTCCTTGTCGGCTTCGATGCGCGCCCGGAGACGGTCCTGGAACTCCGGGTCGGCTCGTCGGGCTGCGAGGTAGTCGGCAATCGCGTCGGTGCCCGAGGGTGCCTATGTCGAGCGCAGCCCGATGGGCTTGTCGATCTCCTCGTCCGGGTGGGTGCCCGCGTTCCGTGCGGCTGTGTCGAACGATCAGGTCCCGGTGTTCGTCCACACTCACCCGCGTGGCCTTCCGGAGTTCTCCACCTACGACGACCAGGTCGACATCGACCTGGCGATCGCGGCCCGCGCGTTCGGTGCCCCGTACTACGCGGCCATCGTGATCGCCGGGACCCCAGACGCCCCGCGGATCGCCGGCCGCCTGTACGACCTCGGCGAGACCTTCGACGCCCAGGCGCCGGACTTCGTTGTCGTTGACGCCGTCCGGGTCGCCGGCGCTGGTCTTCACCTGTACCTGCCGCCGGCCGCCGACGGTGAGGAGCCAGGCGACCAGGCGAGCGAGGAGCAGCTGTCGGTGTTCGACCGGCAGATCCGGATGCTCGGCCCGGACGGCAACCGCACGTTGAAGCACGTTCGTCCCGCTGTCATCGGTGGCGGCGACACCGGGTCCGCGGTCTCCGTCCAGGTCGCACGCCTGGGGCTGGGTGAGCTCGTCATCGTCGACGACGACATCGTCACCGACCCGACCCCGACCCGCGGGCACGGCATTACCACCACCGATGTCGGCCGCCCCAAGGTGGACGCACTCGGCGACCACCTCGACGCCATCGGACTCGGCACCCCGGTGGTCCGGATCGACAAACCGCTGAACCACCTGGACGCGCTCGCGGCGATCGCGCACGCCGACGTCGTGTTCAGCTGCGTCGACGGGCACGGCGCCCGCCTGATCCTGAACCGGTGGGCGTACGCGCACATTGCCCCGGTCATCGACGTCGCCGTCCTGGTCACGCCGACCGAGCGCGAGGACGGTGGCCGGGAGGTGCAGGTCGAGCAGCGTGTCACCTGGGTCGCGCCGGGCACGGCGTGCCTGCTGTGCCGCGGCCGGATCGACCCGGGCCTCGCGGCCGCGGAGAACCTGGACCCCGAGACCCGCAAGCGTCTCGCCGGCGAGGGGTATGTGCAGGCCGTCGAGACCCCGCAGCCTGCGGTCGTCACCCTCACCACCAGCGTTGCGGCGCTCGGTGCCACGGAGTTCCTCCTGCGCCTGACCGGCCTCGGGAAGAGCGACGCCACCGAGCTGCTGCTGCGCTCCCACCTCGATGAGCTGCGCCGCGACGCCCGACCGCCGCGCGCCGGCTGCTTCTGCACTCGCGCAGCCTTCATCGGACGCGGCACCCGAATCCCGTATCTCGACCTAGTCGGGGCTCTCCAGTGAAGCGTGTCCTGGCCAACGCCCGCATCGGCGTCATCCGCGCGTACCGGCGTGCCCGCAACGGCCACGCCAAGTCCCGCATCATCCGGGTCATCATCGTCGGCGACCGCAGCGGACTGCCCGAGCGCCTCGACCCCCGCTGCGTCTACGTCCTCGGCGCGACGACACACAAGTGGGCGCTCCTCGACTGCCCCTGCGGACGTGGCCACACCATCGAGCTCAACCTGGCCAACCCCGCAAGAACACGCTGGAAGGTCACCATCAACAACGCCGGCCAGCCATCCGTCCACCCGTCCATCGACTACCGCGGCCAACCCCGGTGCCACTACTGGCTCCGGGACGGCCGCATCCGCTGGGCCCCAAACGGACGATCCGCCGCTGAACCACAACGCTAGGACAGCAACATGAACATGGTCCTCGTCGTCTCCGACAACGTCGCCTTCGTCGGCTACGGCCACGCCACCCGCACCCTGCGGGTCAAGTTCCACAGCGGCGGCACCTACGACTACTACGACGTCTCCGTCTTCCTGTACGAGGCCATGCTTCTCCCGCATCCGTGGCATCGTGTCGGCCGCCAATTCCTCGCCCACCGGTACCGGCGCATCGCGGCCTGAGTCCGGACCGGTGTTAGGCAACCTGCGCGTCACTCTGGGCGGTATGGGTTACCTGTCAACCGACGCGAGGGCGGTCTCGATGATTTCCGAGATCAGGCTGTCTGCTGCGGGGAGCAGGTGGCCGTAGGTCTCGATGGTCGTGGTGATCGACTCATGTCCCAACCGTGTCTGGAGATCGTGGAGTTGGACTCCGCTGGCGAGAAGCCAGGCGGCGTGGGTGTGGCGTAGGTCGTCGAAGAGGAACCGTGTGATGCCTTCGGTCCCCAGCTTCGTCATGAGCTTGGTCCACACGTAGTTGGAGAAGTCGTCGGGATGCCAGGGCAGTCCGCGGCGGGTGGTGAAGACGAAGGGGTCATCCGCCTTGCCGTGGACGCGCTTGGCCAACATCTCGGCCACCGTGGGCGAGACGGTGACCGTACGACTCGCACTCGGATTCGTCGGCGCGAAGAGGTAGTGACCGCGCATCGCGTGCTTGGCCTGAATCTGGCGTGCCAGCCGTCCGGACACCTCCAGTCCGCCGGCGTGGTCGTGCTTGCCGCTGCGCTTCCACGCCTTCGTGACCCGGATCGTCCGCTCCGCCACGTCGACATCTCCAGCCCATAGCGCGGTGATCTCGCTGAAGCGCAGTCCCGTGGCCACCTCCACGGCCAGCAGATCCCCGTGAGTGCCAGCCAGGTCGATCGCGCGGGCCATCTCGCCTCGGGTCAGCACCCGCATCTTCGTCGGTGACCCTGCGGCGGCCCGACGGACACGCGAGGCGTTCAGTGTCAGCTCCGCCGTCGGGTCGACCTCCACGTGTTGGTGTTTGGCGGCGTAGGCGAACACCTCACGAACCAAGCCGAAGTACTCCTCCTTGGTCTTCACCGAGCGATCCCACCCCGCCAGCCACGCCTCCAGGTCCGCGCTGCTGATCTGGGTGATCGGCCGCGCGAACAGATATCCGCCGCCGACCTTCGTACGCGCCAACACCCCGAGTTGAGAGAGGTACCGCTGGCGCTGCCTCGCGGTCAGCGCGACGAGATGGCCCAAGTGGGCGTCGCCGACCTCGCTGAACCGCAGCTCCTCCGACCGGTTCCCTGTCCTGGTCGGCCAGTCCAGGGGCCGGACGAACCCGTAGCCCTTGACCCACCCGTTGGGCCAGCGTTGGCCCGCGGCATCGACCAGCTCCTTGAAACCCTCAGCCCGCGACAGGTTCTGGGCGTCACTGCCTGCGGCGAACGTCTCCGACTGATAGGCCCCCGAACGACCACCACCCAGTCGCCACACCACCGTCGCCGAGACGCCGCCATCGGCGCGCTCCCGCTTCAGGATCCAGGCCATCGGTCACCACCGAGCAAGGGAGTTGGTGCTAACGGGGTGCTAACACACCGGTCCATTCTACCTGCGTAAACGAGTAAAGCCCCAGGCAGACCTGGGGCTTTACATCAATCTATTGGTGCGCGAGGGGGGAGTTGAACCCCCACGCCCTTTCGGGCACACGGACCTGAACCGTGCGCGTCTGCCTATTCCGCCACTCGCGCATGCCTCGACCTTGATCGAAGCACCCGAAGGCTATCCCAGGGCGCTGACGTAACCCAAACCGAGACAGCCGGTTACACCTCGGGCGGCGCGCTGGCCGCGGCATCTGTGGCGTCCACCGATACGATCGGTGCCTGCCCGGCGCGGAGCCCGGGGCCGTCGTGGTGCAGGAAGGAGACTGAGCGTTGGGCGCACTGCAGAAGTTCGAACGCCGCTTGGAGTCCCTGATCTCCGGTACCTTCGCGCGGGCCTTCCGGTCGGCGGTGCAGCCGGTCGAGATCGCGGCGAGCCTGCAGCGCGAGGTCGACAACAACGCCCAGATCCTCAGCCGGCAGCGCCGGCTGGCGCCGAACATCTTCTACGTCGAGCTCTCCTCCAGCGACATGGGCCGGCTGGCGCCGTACGACTCCACCCTGGCCGACGAGCTGAGCCACCAGCTCAAGGAGTACGCCGAGCGCCAGGGTCTGGTCTTCCCGGGCCCGATCCGGATCAACTTCGAGGAGCACGACGACCTCACCACCGGCCGGCACCACATCCGCAGCGAGGCGCAGGCCGCCGTCAGCGGCGACGCGATGACCGACACCCAGGTCCGCCGGGCGACCGCCTATCTGGAGGTCAACGGCACTCGCCACCCGCTGCACGGCAGCATCGTGGTCGGCCGCGGCACCGAGGCGGACCTGCGGATCAACGACCCCGGCGTCAGCCGCCGCCACGTCGAGTTCCTCACCCGCATCGACCAGCAGCCGCCCACCGTCGAGGTCCACGACCTGGGCTCGACCAACGGCATGCTGGTCAACGGCCAGAAGATGGGCAGTGCGATCGTCGACGACCGCTCCCAGGTCCGAGTCGGCAGCACCACCATCACCGTCCACATCGTCCAGGGGGCCTGATGAGCGAGCTGACCCTGTTCGGCATCCGGATCGCGTTCCTGGCGATCCTGTGGATCTTCGTGCTCGCGGCGATCTCGGTGGTCCGCTCCGACATGTTCGGCGCGCGCGTGCCCGAGGCCGCCCGACCCAACGCGACCGCGCCGCCCTCGCGCAAGCAGAAGAAGGCCCAGAAGTCGCAGCGCGCCCCCCGGCGGGGCGTGCCCACCCAGCTGGTGGTCGTCTCCGGATCCAACGCCGGCACCGGCGTGCCGCTCTCCGCGGCGCCGATCCTGATCGGCCGCGGCGGTGACGCCCAGATCGTGCTCGACGACGACTACGTCTCCACCCGGCACGCGCGCGTCGCGGTCTCCGGCGACCAGTGGTTCGTGGAGGACCTCGGCTCCACCAACGGCACCTACATCGGCTCGGTCCGGATCACCCAGCCGACCGCCATCTCGCTGGGCACCCAGGTCCGGATCGGCAAGACCATCCTGGAGCTGCGGAAGTGACCCAGGAGCCCGAATCGCCCGAGACCCGCCCCGACCTGCGGCTCTCCTACGCCGCGACCTCGGACGTCGGCCGGGTCCGCAAGGACAACCAGGACTCCGGGTACGCCGGCCCGTGGCTGCTCGTGGTGTGCGACGGCGTGGGCGGTGCGGCACGCGGCGACATCGCCTCCAGTACGGCGGTCCAGCAGCTGCGCAAGCTCGACCGGCGCCCGGACCCGGAGCTGGACAGCGGCGACCTGGTCGGCGTGGTCTCGCACGGCCTGCACATGGCCCATGACCGGATCGGCGAGCTGGTCGACCACGACCCCAGCCTGGACGGCACCAGCACCACCGCCACCGTCGGGCTCTTCGACGGTCACCGGATCGCGGTCGGACACGTCGGCGACTCGCGCGCCTACCTGTTCCGCGACGGCGAGCTCACCCTGATCACCCACGACCACACCTTCGTGCAGACCCTCATCGACGAGGGCCGGATCACCGAGGACGAGGCCAAGACCCACCCCCACCGCAACCTGATCCTGCGCGCGCTCGACGGCCGCCGCGAGCTCGAGCCCGACCTGCTGGTGCTGGACCTGCAGCCCGGTGACCGGCTGATGTTCTGCAGCGACGGGGTGAGCGGCGTGCTCGCCGACGCACGGATGGCCGACGTGCTCGGCACCGGCAGCCCCGACTTCGCCGCCGTCGAGCTGGTCCGGGTCGCGCTGGAGGCCGGCAGCAGCGACAACGTCACCTGCCTGGTCGCCGACGTCCTCCCCGCCGGCGCGGCCGGTGGCCCGGCGGCCGCCGTCGAGCCGTCCACCGACACCCGTCCCACCCCGATCCCGGGCCACCCCACCGGCGTGACCACGGTGCCCTCCGACGAGGCCGACGGCATCCTGGTCGGCGCGGCCGCCGAGCTGCGCCGCAAGCTCCCCTCGATGACCGGGCTCTTCCGCGGGCACCGGATGGGGGACACCGGGGAGCTCGAGCCGATCACCGACGACGACGTACCGGCCGACGCCATCACCGCGGACCCGGAGGAGCTGCGCTACGCGCTGCGACCGCCGCGCCGCTTCGTCTGGCTGCGCCGGATCTTCGCCCTGGTGGCGGTGATCGGCGTGCTCTGGGTCGCGGCCGCGGCCGGCTGGGCCTGGACCCAGCAGCAGTGGTTCGTCGGCGAGAAGGACGGCAAGGTCGCGATCTACCGCGGCGTGCACACCACCCTGCTCGGCCTCGACCTGTACGACGTCTACCAGACCTCCGACCTCGACCTGTCCGACCTCGCCGACGTCTACCAGAGCCAGGTGAGCGACGGTCTGCATCAGGACAGCCTCGCCGCGGCCCGGCGCAAGGTACAGGAGCTGGCCGACGACAGCGCCGCGGAAGACAGCCCATGAGCGCCGCCACCACCTTCGTCCACCGCCGCCGGCGTGGCGCCGAGCTGGTCCTGCTGTTCCTCTCCCTGTGCGTCGGGATCGGTGGCTACGCGGCCGTCGGGCTCTGCCTGACCGGCACGGTCCCGACCGACATCTGGGGGTACGGCGGCTGGCTGGTCGCCCTGATCGTCGGCGCCCACCTGGTCATCCGCTTCACCGCGCCGTACGCCGACCCGGTGCTGCTGCCGGTGGTCGCCACCCTCAACGGCTTCGGTCTGGCGATCATCCACCGCCTGGACCTCTCCGCGGGCGACTCGTCCTCGGACTACTGCACCGCCGACACCTTCGGCCGCCAGCAGCTGACCTGGATGACCATCGGCGTGATCCTGTTCGCCGTCACCCTGATCGCCGTCCGCGACCACCGCCGGCTGCAGCAGTTCACCTACACCTCCGGCCTGGCCGCCGTCGTGCTGCTCCTGCTGCCGATGCTGCCGGGCATCGGCGCCGGCAAGAACGGCGCGCAGATCTGGATCAGCGTGGGCGGGATGAGCTTCCAGCCCGGCGAGATCGCCAAGGTGCTGCTGGTGATCTGCTTCGCCGGCTACCTGGTGCTGCACCGCGACGCGCTCGCGCTGGCCGGTCGCCGGGTGCTCTTCGTCGACCTGCCGCGCGGCCGCGACCTCGGCCCGATCCTGCTGATGTGGCTGATCAGCCTCGGCATCCTGGTCTACCAGCAGGACCTCGGCTCCAGCCTGCTCTTCTTCGGCCTGTTCGTGGTGATGCTCTACGTCGCCACCGAGCGCCGCGGCTGGATCGTGGTCGGCGCCGGCCTGTTCGCCCTCGGCGCGCTGGCCGCCAGCCAACTGGTCGCGCACGTGCACCAGCGGGTCGAGATCTGGTTGCACCCGTTCGCGCACTACAACGACGTCGGCGGGTCCTACCAGCTGGTCAACGGCCTCTTCGGCCTCGGCTGGGGCGGGCTGATCGGCCGTGGGCTCGGCAACGGCCAGCCCTGCCTGGTGCCCTACCCGCAGTCCGACTTCATCGTCGCCTCGATCGGCGAGGAGCTCGGCCTGACCGCTCTGTTCGCGCTGGTGCTGTGCTACGGCATGATCGTCGAACGCGGCCTGCGGACCGCGGTGATCTGCCGGGACGACTTCGGCAAGCTGGTCTCGGTGGGGCTCTCGGCGATCTTCGCGCTCCAGGTCTTCGTGGTCGTCGGCGGGGTCACCAACCTGATCCCGCTGACCGGGCTGACCACCCCGTTCCTCTCCTACGGCGGCTCCAGCCTGGTGGCCAACTGGGTGGTCATCGCGCTCATGATCCGCATCTCCGACCAGGCCCGCCGACCGCTGCCGGCACTGCTCAGCGACGACGAGGCCGCCTCCGATACGACCCAAGTGGTGAAACTCCCGTGAACCGCCCGATCCGGACGCTCAGCATCTTCTGCCTGTTCCTCTTCGTCGCGCTGCTGCTCAACATCACCTACGTGCAGTTCGTGAAGGCGGACAGCTACAACGACAACGCGGAGAACAGGCGGGTGACCCAGGAGGCCTTCTCCCGCCACCGGGGCGCGATCCTGGCCGGCAAGCTGTCGATCGCCAAGAGCGTGAAGAGCGACGATCAGTACGAGTGGCAGCGGACCTACCCCAAGCCCTACGAGTACGCGGCCGTCACCGGGTTCCTCTCCTACGCCTACGGCCAGTCGGCGATCGAGCACTCGCAGAACGACATCCTCTCCGGCGAGGACGACCGGCTGTTCACCAACCGGCTCATCGACCTGGTCTCCAACAACGAGCCCGAGGGCGGCAACGTCGAGCTCACCATCGACCCCGCGGTGCAGGACGCGGCGTACAAGGGCCTGACCGCGCTGGGCAAGGGCGTGGAGGGCGCCGCGGTGGCGATCGAGCCGAAGACCGGGAAGATCCTGGCGATGGTCACCACGCCGTCGTACAACCCCAACAACCTGGCCTCGCACAACCTCACCAAGGCCCAGCAGGCCTGGACCCGGCTGAACTCGACCAAGAAGTCCCCCGAGCAGCCGATGCTCAACCGCTCCGCGCAGACCACGCTGCCGCCGGGATCGACGTTCAAGCTGGTCACCGCCGCCGCCGGGATCGAGGACCTCGGCCTGACCCCCGACTCGATGGTGAACGGGAAGTCCAGCCTCGACGTGCCGGAGACGAACAAGGACCTGCACAACGAGAACGGCTACAGCTGCGGCGGCCTGGGCCAGAGCAAGGTCTCCCTGACCACCGCGCTGGACTACTCCTGCAACGTCGCCTTCGGCGATGTCGCCCTCGACCTGAGCGATGCCCAGCTGCGCAAGATGGCCGAGAAGTTCGGCTTCGGACAGGACTACCTCAGCCAGGTGCCGACCGCGACCAGCCGCTTCCCCTCCGGCAAGCTCGGTCCCGCCTACCGGGTGCTCTCCGCGATCGGGCAGTACGAGGTGGCCGCGACCCCGCTGCAGATGGCGATGGTCTCGGCCGGCATCGCCAACGGGGGCACCGTGATGAAGCCCTACCTGGTCAACCGGGTCACCTCCTCCTCGCTCGACGTGATCGACACCGGCAACCCGACCGAGCTCGACGACCAGCCGGCGATCTCGTCCAAGACCGCCGACTACCTCACCCAGATGATGGAGAGCGTGGTCGAGGAGGGCACCGGCACCGCGGCGCAGATCTCCGGGATCACCGTGGCCGGCAAGACCGGTACGGCGCAGAGCGCCAAGGCGCGCTCGCCGTACGCCTGGTTCACCGGGTTCGCGCCGGCGGAGAACCCCAAGATCGCGGTGGCGGTGATGGTGCAGAAGAGCGGCACGGCGCGGAGCGACGTCGCGGGCGGTTCCCTCGGCGGGCCGATCGCGAAGGCGATGATCGAGGCGGCGGTGAACTGATGGCCAGCAGATACGTCTTCGGCGAGCTGATCGCCACCGGCGGGATGGGCGAGGTGTGGCGCGCCACCGACACCGCCCTCGGCCGCGAGGTCGCCATCAAGCTGCTCAAGCCGGAGTACGCCGATGACTCGGTCAACCGCTCCCGGTTCGACTCCGAGGCCCGGCATGCGGCGGCGCTGCACCACCCGCACGTCGCCGCGGTCTACGACGTCGGCGAGATGCCGACCGCCAGCGGCCTGATGCGGCCCTACCTGGTGATGGAGTACGTCGAGGGACAGCCGCTCTCGGCGCTGCTGCCCGGGCCGCTGGACCCGGACGCGGTCCGGGACCTGCTCGGCCAGGCCGGCGACGCGCTCGCCGCCGCGCACCGCGCCGGGATCGTGCACCGCGACGTGAAGCCCGCCAACCTGCTGGTCACCCCCGATCGACAGGTCAAGGTGACCGACTTCGGCATCGCCCGGGCGGCGTCCTCGGGAGCGATCACCGGCACCGGCCAGGTGATGGGCACTCCGCAGTACCTCTCCCCCGAGCAGGCGCGGGGCGAGGCCGCCACCCCGGCCTCGGACGTCTACGGACTCGGCGTGGTCGCCTTCGAGTGCCTGGCCGGCTATCGGCCGTTCCAGAAGGAGTCGCCGGTGGCGACCGCGATCGCGCACCTGCACGACCCGGTGCCGCCGCTGCCGGAGACGGTTCCCGCCGATCTGGCGGCCGTGGTGATGCGTGCACTGGCCAAGGACCCGGCCGAGCGCTACCCGGACGCGGCCGCCTTCACCGAGGCGTTGCGTGCCACCGCGCCTGGGGCGGCCGGGGCGACTGGAGCCGCGGCGACCGTGGTGGCCCCGGCCGCCGCACCGGCCAC
>NZ_JASGET010000081.1:0-3046 GCF_047606145.1 Nocardioides sp.
CGCGGGCCCAGGATCTTGAAAGATCCTGGGCCCGCGGCATCCGGTCGCAACTGGCGGCATCGATCCGGCGCGGATCCGGCCGGGTGATGACGGTGTTCGCTGTCAGCGGACCGAAATGGTCAGGCTCGACGGAACGCGTAGGCTGGTTCCGGGGTTATCAAGGATGTCACCGCGATCGGGTCACCGCTGATCCCGGACCGGTGCTCACCCCGCTGAGGCAAGAGGAGCGATGCGAATGTTCGAGCGGTTCACAGACCGAGCTCGTCGGGTGGTCGTGTTGGCCCAAGAAGAGGCCCGCATGCTCTCCCACAACTACATCGGCACGGAGCACATCCTGCTCGGGCTCATCCACGAGGGGGAGGGTGTCGCCGCCAAGGCGCTCGAGTCGCTGGACATCTCGCTGGAGGCCGTCCGCGCCCAGGTCGAGGAGATCATCGGCCAGGGTCAGCAGGCGCCGTCCGGACACATCCCCTTCACCCCGCGCGCCAAGAAGGTGCTCGAGCTGTCCCTGCGCGAGGCGCTGCAGCTCGGCCACTCCTACATCGGCACCGAGCACATCCTGCTCGGCCTGATCCGCGAGGGGGAGGGTGTCGCGGCCCAGGTGCTGCAGAAGCTGGGCGCCGACCTCAACCGGGTCCGTCAGCAGGTCATCCAGCTGCTCTCCGGGTTCCAGGGCAAGGAGCAGGGCGGCCAGCCGGCCGCGGCGACGGCCGGTGGCTCGTCCGAGACGCCGTCCAGCTCGCTGGTGCTCGACCAGTTCGGTCGCAACCTCACCCAGGACGCCCGCGAGGGCAAGCTCGACCCGATCATCGGCCGCGGGCAGCAGATCGAGCGCGTGATGCAGGTCCTCTCGCGCCGTACCAAGAACAACCCGGTGCTGATCGGGGAGCCCGGCGTCGGCAAGACCTCGATCGTGGAGGGGCTGGCCCAGGACATCGTCCGCGGCAACGTGCCCGAGACGCTGAAGGACAAGCAGATCTACACCCTGGACCTCGGCGCGCTGGTGGCGGGGTCGCGCTACCGCGGTGACTTCGAGGAACGACTGAAGAAGGTCCTCAAGGAGATCCGCACCCGCGGCGACATCGTGCTGTTCATCGACGAGATCCACACCCTGGTCGGCGCCGGTGCGGCCGAGGGCGCCATCGACGCAGCCAGCATCCTCAAGCCGATGCTGGCCCGCGGTGAGCTGCAGACCATCGGTGCCACCACGCTGGACGAGTACCGCAAGCACCTGGAGAAGGACGCCGCGCTGGAGCGCCGCTTCCAGCCGATCCAGGTGCCCGAGCCGTCGATCGCCGACACCATCGAGATGCTCAAGGGCATCCGCGACCGCTACGAGGCGCATCACCGGGTGACCATCACCGACGAGGCGCTGGTCTCCGCGGCGACGCTCGCCGACCGCTACATCTCCGACCGGTTCCTGCCGGACAAGGCCATCGACCTGATCGACGAGGCCGGCTCCCGGCTGCGGATCCGGCGGATGACGGCGCCGGCCGACCTGCGGGAGTACGACGAGCAGATCGCCGAGGTGCGACAGCGCAAGGAGGCCGCCATCGACGGCCAGGACTTCGAGGCCGCCGCCAAGCTGCGCGACGAGGAGAAGCAGCTCATCGCCAAGAAGGCCGACCGGGAGAAGGCCTGGCGCGCCGGCGACATGGACGAGATCGCCGAGGTCGACGAGGAGCTGATCGCCGAGGTGCTCGCGGTCGCCACCGGCATCCCGATCGTCCAGGTCAACGAGGAGGAGTCCGCCCGGCTGCTGCGGATGGAGGACGAGCTGCACAAGCGGGTCATCGGCCAGGACGAGGCCGTCAAGGCGCTCTCCCGGGCGATCCGCCGCACGCGTGCCGGGTTGAAGGACCCCAAGCGCCCCGGTGGCTCGTTCATCTTCGCCGGCCCGTCCGGGGTCGGGAAGACGTGGCTGTCCAAGACGCTCGCCGAATTCCTGTTCGGCGACGAGGACGCGCTGATCCAGCTCGATATGTCCGAGTTCGGCGAGAAGCACACCGTTTCTCGGCTGTTCGGCTCACCCCCGGGATACGTCGGGTACGAGGAGGGCGGCCAGCTCACCGAGAAGGTGCGACGCAAGCCGTTCAGCGTTGTGCTCTTCGACGAGGTCGAGAAGGCCCACCCGGATATCTTCAACTCGCTGTTGCAGATTCTCGAGGAGGGTCGTCTCACCGACTCCCAGGGTCGGGTGGTCGACTTCAAGAACACCGTCATCATCATGACCACCAACCTGGGCACCCGGGATATCGCCAAGTCGGTGAACCTCGGCTTCAGTCAGGCCAGCGATGTCGCCGGCAACTACGAGCGGATGAAGTCGAAGGTCTCCGAGGAGCTCAAGCAGCACTTCCGCCCCGAGTTCCTCAACCGTGTCGACGAGGTCATCGTGTTCCCGCCGCTCACGCAGGAGCAGATCATCGCGATGGTCGACAACATGATCGCCGGGGTGGAGACGCGGCTCAAGGACCGGGACATGGGCATCGAGCTCACCCCGGCCGCCAAGGAGCTGCTCGCCACCCGCGGCTTCGACCCGGTGCTCGGCGCCCGGCCGCTGCGTCGTACCGTCCAGCGCGAGATCGAGGACGTCCTCGCCGAGAAGATGCTGTACGGCGACGTCGGCCCCGGCGAGATCGTGCTGGTCGGTGTCGACGGCGAGGGTCCCGCGGCGGTGTTCACCTTCACCGGTCAGAAGCGCTCGGCGATCCCGGACGTCCCGCCGCTGGAGCCCGCCGGCATCGGCGAGAGCGACGGCGTCGACCTGGACAAGCCCGGTCAGTCCGGCAGCGCGTAGCCGTTCGGGCCGACCCGCACCGCCAACCGGTCCGCGACGAGCCCAGCGAGAGCGCGCTCTCGCTGGGCGACGTCCGACCAGACCGCGTCCAGCCGGCTGCGGTGGACGGGGCCGTCGGCGTCGCGGAGCACGGCGAGCAGCCGGCCGCGGCACTGCCGGTCGGTGCCGGCCCAGGTCTGGGCGCGCCGTACGACGGCCGGCCGGCGGCGTGCCACCGGCACAGGTGTCGCACCGGGCAGCCGCCGCAGC
>NZ_JASGET010000082.1:0-9645 GCF_047606145.1 Nocardioides sp.
CCGGCCAACACACCGCCGTCTACCGCTACAACCACTCCAACTCCTACGTCACCACCGTCCTCGCCGTCGCCAAGGCCTACCGCTCCGGCGACTACACCTCCGTACCCAACAACACCGTCACCACCGATCAGACGATCGACTCCGACGACGTCTCGACCCGGTCGACGACCAGCAGCAAGGCCACCTCGTCGAAGTCCTCCACGTCGACGAAGGCGTCGAAGGCATCGGCCTCCGCGGGCAGCCTGCCGCTGAAGGCCTCGGCGGCCAGCGGCGGATCGACACCGGAGTCCTCGTCCTCGGCGAGCTCCACCTCGACCGCCACCGCCACCTCGACTCCCACGGCCAGCTCGACGCCAACCGCCACCTCGACTCCCACGGCCAGCTCGACTCCCACGGCCAGCTCCACCCCGACCGCCACCTCGACTCCCACGGCCAGCTCCACCCCGACCGCCACCTCGACACCTGCGACCACCGATCAGATCGATGCCGCGTGCCTGTCCGCGATCGAGCAGGAGTACGCGACCCAGATCGCCGCCGCCGACGCAGACCTGGTCAGCGCGGCCGAGGACGCGGCGGTGCTTCAATGCGAGAAGGCGATCACCGCACAGTTCACCACGCTGCCGGCGATCGACGACGCCACCCTGCTGAAGGCGATCGACAGCGAGGTCGCCGCCCTCAAGGACACGTTCCTGGCGGCGCTGGAGCCGACATCGTCGGCGACCCCGTCGGCCACCTCGTCGGAGTCGGCCGACTGAGCCGACTGAGCCGACTGAGCTGAACGGGCCGGACGGTCGGGCCCGGACGGGCGCTCAGCGCAGCAGGCCCGCGGCCTCGACCGCCCAGTAGGTGAGGATCACGTCCGCGCCGGCCCGCTTGAACGCGGTGAGCGTCTCCAGGATCGCCGGCTCGCGATCGATCCAGCCGTGCGCGGCGGCGGCCTCGAGCATCGCGTACTCACCGGAGATGTTGTAGGCCGCCACCGGTACGTCGACCGCGTCTCGCACCGCACGCAGCACGTCGAGGTAGGGCAGACCCGGCTTGACCATCACCAGGTCCGCACCCTGCTCGATGTCGAGGAGAGCCTCGCGCACCCCCTCCAGGGCGTTGGCCGGGTCCTGCTGGTAGGTCCGCCGGTCTCCCTGCAACGAGGAGTCCACCGCCTCACGGAACGGACCGTAGAAGGCCGAGGCGTACTTGGCGGAGTAGGCCAGGATCGCCACCTCGGTGTGGCCGGCCTGGTCCAGTGCGTCGCGGATCACCGACACCTGCCCGTCCATCATCCCGGACGGGCCGACCATGTCGACGCCGGCGTTCGCCTGCGCGACCGCCATGTCGGCGTACACCTCGAGGGTGGCGTCGTTGTCGACGGTTCCGTCGGCGGCGAGCAGACCGCAGTGACCATGGTCGGTGAACTCGTCGAGGCAGAGATCGCTCATCACCGTCAACGCGTCACCGACCTCGTCGGCGACGTCGTCGATGGCGCGGTTGAGGACTCCGTCGGGGTCGAGGGCGCCGGAGCCGGTCGCGTCCTTGCTCTGCGGTACGCCGAACAACATGATCCCGCCGATCCCGGCCTCCGCCGCCTCGGCGGCCGCCCGGCGCAGCGAGTCGCGGCTGTGCTGGACGACGCCCGGCATCGACGAGATCGGCACCGGCTCGGCGGTCCCCTCCCGGACGAAGGCGGGCAGCACCAGATTGCCGGGCCGGACCTGGACCTCGGCGACCATCCGGCGCAGCGCGGCGGTGCGACGCAATCGCCGCGGACGTACGACGGGCTTCTCGATCTTCACCGTTCCTCCTGTGGACCAGACGCTGTCTCGCGCGTTCGTCTAGCGCGTTCGTCTAGGTATGCAGCCGAACGCGCGCTTCCCCCGCGGAGTTCCGCCAGGGAAGCGCCCATGCGTCTGCATACCTAGACGAACATCCGCTCCGAGCTACCGAGCCCTCGCCCGGCGCGCGGCCGGCTTGCGGTCCGACGGCTTGGTGACCGGCGAGCCGGCTTCGAGCAGCGCCGCGCGGCGCCCGGCGCCGAAGTCGGCGAGCGCGTCGGCCAGCGCCTCGATGGACGGGCTGGCGGCCATCACGTCCACCCGCAGACCATGCTCCTCGGCCGTCTTGGCGGTCGCCGGGCCGATCGCCGCGATCACCGTCGAGGTGTGCGGCTTGCCGGCGATCCCGACCAGGTTGCGCACCGTCGAGGAGGAGGTGAACACGACCGCGTCGAACCTCCCGGTCTTGATCGCATCCCGGGTCGGCGCCGGCGGCGGCGCGGCCCGCACGGTGCGGTAGGCCGTGACGTCGTCGCACTCCCAGCCCAGATCGACCAGGCCGGCCACCAGGTTCTCGGTGGCGATGTCGGCGCGCGGCAGGAAGACCCGGTTGATCGGGTCCAGCGCCTCGTCGAACTCCGGCCAGACCTCGAGCAGGCCGGCGGCCGACTGGTTGTCGCCGAGCGGGACGAGGTCGGCGCGCAGTCCCCAGGCGGCGAGCGAGGCGGCCGTCTTCTCTCCGACCGCGGCGATCTTCAGGCCGGAGAAGGCACGCGCGTCGAGGCCGTACTCGTCGAACTTCTCCCGGACCGCGCGGACCGCGTTCACCGAGGTGAAGGCGATCCACTCGTACCGGCCCTCGACCAGGCCGCGGATCGCCTTGTCCATCTGCTGCGGGTTGCGCGGCGGCTCGACCGAGATGGTGGGCACCTCCTCGGGCACGGCGCCGAACCCGCGCAGCCGGTGGGAGAGCACCGGGGCCTGCTCCTTGGTGCGGGGCACCAGCACCCGCCAGCCGAAGAGCGGCTTGGTCTCGAACCAGGAGAGCGTCTCGCGCAGGTCGACGACCTTGCCGACCACGATCACGGCCGGCGGCGCCATCCGCGCGGCGCGGGCGTCGGCGGCGATGTCGGCGAGGGTCGAGGTGACGGTCGCCTGCTCGGTGGTGGTCCCCATCCGGGTCATCGCCACCGGGGTCTGCGGAGCGCGGCCGGCGGCGATCAGCTCGCCGGCGATGTCGCCGATCAGGCCCACCCCGGAGAGCAGCACCAGGGTGCGGTCGTCGCCGTACTGCTTCCAGTCGACCTTCTCCCCGCAGGTCACCACGGTGATCGCACGGTGGTCCTTGCTGGTCAGCGGGATGCCGGCGTACGCCGGGACCGCGGAGACCGAGGAGATGCCGGGCACGATCTCGAAGCCGATGCCGGCCTTGGCGCAGGCCAGCGCCTCTTCGGGGCCGGAGGCGTAGACGAACGGGTCACCGCTCATCAGTCGGACCACCCGGCGCCCGGTCTTGGCCTGCTTGACCACGACCTTGGCCCGCGCCGCATGGGTCAGCGGCTGACCGTGCTCGCCGAAGCCGCCGTCGACGAACTCGGGGCCGGCCGGCTCGGCCTCGTCGACGCCCTCGGGCGCCGGCTCCGGCAGGCCCAGCAGCGCCCGCACCATCGGCGCGTGCTCGGGCGCCTCGGTGACCACGATCTCGGCCTGCCGGAGCAGGTCGATCGCCTTGACGGTGAGCAGCTCCGGGTCGCCCGGGCCGGCGCCGACGAACGACACCCAGGTCCGACCGGCGTCGGGAACGGAGGAGGCTGTGGTCTTTGTGGTCATGCGTTGTGCACCTTGTCCTGCTCGGGAGCGGCACCGTGGCCGCCCGTGGGGTCCGCGGACGGGTCCGCGAGTTCGGCGGCGCCGTCGGCGAGCATCTGCTCGGCCAGCCGTACGCCGATCAGGTGAGCGTCCGCGACCGGCCCGGCGGCCTCTCGTCGCACCGAACGCGCACCGTCCGGGGAGAGCGCCACCGCGCTCACCCGGAGCTCGTCGCCATGGGTCTGGGCCAGGGTGCCGATCGGGGCCGCGCAGCCGCCCTCCAGCCTGGCCAGCACCGCCCGCTCGGCGAGGACCGCGGCACGGCTGGCCGGGTGGTCGAGCGGCGCGAGCGCGGCCAGCGTCGCTGCGTCCGCGGAGCGACATTCGACGGCAAGCGCGCCCTGGCCTGGGGCCGGCAGGATCTGCTGCGCGTCGAGCACGTCGGTGACCTCGTCGAGTCGGGCTATCCGGGCAAGTCCGGCGCGAGCGAGTACGACGGCGTCGTACTCACCCGAGGCGACCTTGCCGATTCGGGAGTCCACATTCCCACGGACGGCGACCAGGTCCAAACCGAGACCGAGGGCACGCAGTTGGGCGGCCCGGCGGGGTGACCCGGTACCCACCCGGGCACCGGCCGGCAGCTGGGTCAGGGCGAGTCCGTCCCGGGCGACCAGCACGTCGCGTGGGTCCTCGCGCTCCGGCACGGCGGCCAGCGTGATGCCCGGCGCCGGCGCGGTCGGCAGGTCCTTGAGCGAGTGCACCGCCAGGTCAATCTCACCGGCCAGCAGCGCCGTACGCAGCGCCGAGACGAACACCCCGGTCGCCGACGAGCCGGTGATCGGCGTGCCCGCGGCCTGGCTGCGGTCTCCCTCGGAGACGATCACCACCAGCTCGACCTGCCAGCCCTGGGCGCGCAGCAGGTCGGCGACCAGGTTCGACTGGGTGGTGGCCAGCAGCGAGCGACGGGTGCCCAACCGGAGCGGCCGGGTCGATCGGCCGGTCGAGGCTCGGTCGGTGGCGTGGAGCGGGTCGGTCACCGGCGGGAACGTCCCTTCGGGCCGTCCTCGGGCACGTCCGGCCGGGTGACGGCGGTGACCGCCTGCGGGTCGAGCGCGAACAGCTCGGCCAGGGCGGCGGCGTAGGAGACCGCGCCGGTCTGGTCGGCCAGCTCCTTGACCCGGACGGTCGGCTCGTGCAGCAGCTTGTCGGCCACCCGGCGGATCGCCTGCAGCACCTCGGCCCGGGTGGCCTCGTCGAGTCCCGGCAGCCGTGCCTCCAGGCGCGCCATCTCGGCGTCGACGACGCTGGTCGCCATCGACCGCAACGCGACCACCGTGGGCGTCACGCTCGCCTGCCGGCGGGCGGTGAGGAAGGCCGCCACCTCCTGGGTGACGATGTCGCGGACCGCGGCCACCTCGGCCGCCGCCTCGCTGTGGTGCAGTTCCTCGGCCAGCGCGGCCAGGCCCACCAGGGTGACACCGGGCAGCTCGCCGGCGGCCGGATCGACGTCGTGCGGCAGGGCGAGGTCGACCAGCGTCAGCGGACGATCGGATCGGTCGCCGACCATCTCCGTCCCGATCAGCACGCCGGCCGCTCCGGCACAGGCGATGACCACGTCGGCGGCCGCGACCTCGGCGGCGAGGCCGGCGAGCGGGGCCGCCCGGCCGCCGTACTCCGCGGCGAGACGGACCGCCCGGTCCTCGGTGCGGCTGAGCACGACCAGCTCGCCGACCCCACGACGGGAGACGGTGGCCGCGGCCAGGCCCGCCATCGCGCCGGCGCCGATGACGAGCATCCGGCGACCGCCGAGTGAGCCGGCCGACTCCTCGGCACGCGCCAGCGCCGAGTCGACCAGCGACGGGGCCGCGCGGTCGATGTCGGTCTCGGCGCGGGTGCGCTTGCCGACCCGCAGCGCCTGCTGGAAGAGCGAGTTCAGCGCGGGACCGACGGTGCCGAGCTCCTGGCCGAGCTGCAGCGCCGCCCGGGTCTGTCCGAGGATCTGCGCCTCGCCGACCGCCATCGAGTCCAGTCCGGCGGCGACCTGGAAGAGGTGCGAGACGGCGCCGTCGTCGTAGTGCACGTACAGGTGCGGCAGCATCGCCTCGACACTGGTGCCGGCCCGCTCCACGATCATCATGGAGAGCTCCTCGACCGAGCCGTGGAATCGCTCGACCTCGGTGTAGATCTCCAGCCGGTTGCAGGTCGCGATCACGGCCGCCTCGGTCACGTGCTCGCTGTGCGCCACGTCGGTGACCATCTTGTGCAGCGCCTCGGCGTCGACCGAGACCGACTCCAGCATCGCCACCGGAGCGGAGTTGTGCGAGATGCCGACCACCAGGACGCTCACCGGCGACCCTCCGCTACTGGTGCGGGCTGATGCAGCACGTGGTCCTCCCTGGAATCTGCGGCCCCGTCGGCCAGAGCCTTGCGCGACTCGTGGTAGGCGAGGATCTGGAGCTCGATGGAGAGATCCACCTTGCGTACGTCGACCCCCGGCGGCACCGAGATCACCGTCGGGGCGAAGTTCAGGATGCTGGTGATGCCGGCGGCGACCATCGCGTCGGCGACGTCCTGGGCGGCCGCGGCCGGCACCGAGACCACTCCGATGGCGACACGGTGCTCGGCCACCAGCGCGGCCAGCTCGTGGAACGGCCGGACCACGATCCCGGCGACCGCCCGGCCGTGCAGGCTCTCCTCGGCGTCGAGCAGCGCGACGATCCGGAAGCCCCGGCTGCGGAACCCGGAGAAGCTGGCCAGGGCATGACCGAGGTTCCCGATGCCGACGATGATCACCGGCCACTCCTGCGTGCCGCCGATCTCGCGGGCGATCTGGTAGCGCAGGTAGTCCACGTCGTACCCGACCCCACGGGTGCCGTAGGAGCCGAGATAGGAGAGGTCCTTGCGGAGCTTGGCCGAGTTCACCCCGGCGGCGGCGGCGAGCTCGTCGGAGGAGCAGGTGGCGATGTTGCTCTCCGCCAGGGAGAGCAACGCCCTCAGATAGACGGGAAGCCGTGCCACGGTTGCCTCCGGGATGTCCCGGGTAGCCTCGGTCGCGCTCCGTGAGGTCACTGCCTGCTCTTTCGCCACGAGCCGCTGGTCCGGGCTGCACGGCTGCGTCCGGAGCCGGCCAACGGCCATCTCACTGTAGGAGCTTGTGCATTAGAGAACAAACCGGCCGACGGAGGCGAGTGACCGACGTCACCGACGCGAGGCCGTCGCGGGGGCTGGGAGTGGCTCAACCGCCGAGGGCCGCACGGAGGCGGATCTCGTCCACCCGCCAGTAGTCGTGTTGACGGCCATCGACGAAGGTCACCGGGATCTCCTCGCCGAACCGCTCGGTCAGCTCCGGGTCGCGGTCGATGTCGATCTCGTCGTACGTCGTGCCGACCTCGGTGCAGACCCGCTCGATGACCGCCCGGGCCTCGTCACACAGGTGACAGCCGGGGCGAGAGTAGAGGGTGACGCGGGCACTCATGACCCGGCCATCCTCTCATCGCGGCGTCTCGGCGCACCCATCTAGGTATGCAGCCGAGTAGTCACTCCCCCGCCGGAACTCCGCGGGGGAAGTGCGCGTTCGGCTGCATACCTTGACGAACGCTCGATATACCTTGACGAACGCTCGATGAGCCGGCTCACGTCGGACGGCAAGACCGGCGGATAGGGTGATCGTGTGAGCAGCCCGGGCGATCGACGACGCGCAGAACTGCGCCGCCGCAACCTCAAGCTCCGTTCCGCGCTGGCCGGTGAGGCGGCGGCGGCCGCGGCCGAGGTGGAGGCCTCGCTCGACGGCCCCGGCGAGTCCACCTCGGCGGCGTTCTTCGACGTGGACAACACGATCATGCAGGGCGCCACGATCTTCCACCTGGCCCGCGGGCTCTACAAGCGGAAGTTCTTCACCACGCGTGAGATCGCCGGTGCTGCCTACAAGCAGGCCTACTTCCGTCTCGTCGGCGTCGAGGACCCCGACCACGTGGCCGAGGCGCGCGCCTCGGCGCTGGCCTTCATCGAAGGACACACCGTCGCCGAGCTGCAGGAGCTCGGCGAGGAGATCTTCGACGAGGCCATGGCCCACCGGATCTGGCCCGGCACCCGCGCGCTCGCCCAGTCCCACATCGACGCCGGTCAACGGGTCTGGCTGGTCACCGCCGCCCCGGTCGAGATGGCCATCATCATCGCCCGCCGGCTCGGCCTGACCGGCGCGTTGGGGACCGTCGCCGAGCACGTCGACGGGGTCTACACCGGCCGGCTGGTCGGCGAGATGCTGCACGGCCCGGCCAAGGCGGAGGCGATCAAGGCGCTCGCCGCCCACGAGGGCCTGGACCTGACCGAGTGCTCGGCGTACTCCGACTCGGCCAACGACCTTCCGATGCTCTCCCTGGTCGGCGACCCGTGCGCCATCAACCCCGACCGCAAGCTCCGCAACCACGCCCGCGCGCTGGGCTGGCGGATCCGGGACTACCGCACCGGCCGGAAGGCCGCGCGGGCCGGGTTCCTGGCCACCGCGGTGGGTGGTGCGCTCACCGGCGCCGTCGCCGTCGGGATCGCCGTGCGGCCGCGCAAGCGGTAGCCGCCGGTGCCGATCCCACCCTCGCTGGACCGACGCGTCGGCCTGAGCATGCGCGCGCTGCACCGAGCCCGGTTCGGCCTGCCCTGGCTGCTCGGCGTCGCCCGCTCGTTCCTCGTCTCCTTCATCGCCTTCGCCGTCACGCTGCGGGTCGTCCCGGGTGTCGCGGTCCCCAGCGACGGGTTCGCCGAGGTGGCCCTGCTGGTGATCGCGGTGCTGCTGGTCGGCGCGTGCCTGCGCCCGTTCCTCACCCGGTTGACCGTCCTCACCGGTGTGGTCGGACTGCTCTTCTTCGGGCTGTTGACCCAGGCGATCGTCCTCACCGTCGCGCTGGCGGTGGTCCCCGGCATCCAGCCGATCGCGTTCCCGGAGATCATCGTCGTCGGCTGGCTGGCCGCCCTGGTCGCCGCGATCGTCAACTGGGCGATCGACGCCAGCAGCGACGAGGTCTTCTTCGGCCAGGTGATGCGCCGCGCGCTGAGCACCGCCCGACGTACGCCGGTCAGCGGCCCCGGCCTGTTGGTGGTGCAGCTCGACGGGGTGGCGGAGCCGCTGATCCGGCAGGCCTCGGCCAGCGGCGAGATCCCGTTCCTCACCTCGCTGCTGCGTTCGGGCTCGCACCGGCTGCGTTGCTGGGAGACCGGCCTGCCCTCCACCACACCGGCCGGCCAGGCCAGGCTGCTGCACGGCCGGGACCGATCCATCCCCGCGTTCCGCTGGTACGACAAGGCCGAGGGCCGGATGCTGGTGTGCAACCGGCCCGCCGACGCCGCCGAGGTGGAGGACTCCTTCAGCGACGGCCGGGGGCTGCTGGCCGATGGCGGCGCCAGCGTCTCCAATCTGTTCTCCGGCGACGCGCCGCTGCGCGCACTCACGATGAGCCGGATGCGCTCGGCCGGGCCCGACCGCGGCGCCGCCGACTATGCGGTCAGCCGCACCGGACTGCTGCGCTCACTGGTGCTGTTCGTCGGCTCGATCTTCACCGAGTGGTTCCAGGCCCGCCGGCAGTTGCGCCGCAACGTGGTGCCGCGGGTCGATCGCGGCGGCTCGTTCCTGCTGTTGCGCGGGCTGACCACCGTCGTGCTGCGCGACCTCAACGTCGCCATCGTGGCCGACCAGCTGGCCCGCGGCGTACCGGTCATCTACCTCGACCTGGTCGACTACGACGAGGTGGCGCACCACACCGGGCCGACCCGCCCGGAGGCGATGCGGACCCTGGAGAGCCTGGATCGCACCCTGCGGTTCTTCCACGACCTGGCCGGCGAGGTCGGCCGCGACTACGAGCTGGTCATCGTCTCCGACCACGGCCAGACCCAGGGCAGCACGTTCGCGCAACTGGAGGGGGTCACGCTCGCCGAGGTGGTGCGCGCGCTGGCCGGCGGCAGCGGCGAGTCGGAGTCGACCCCGGCCGAGGTGCTCGGACCGGCGCGGCTGCTCTCGGACGCCGCCGGTGGCCCGCTCCGTACGGCGGCCAGCCGGCTGGTGCGCGCCCGCGGCGGCAAC
>NZ_JASGET010000083.1:0-38520 GCF_047606145.1 Nocardioides sp.
CCCACCGTGCACGAGCGTCGGCAGCGGCGCGCCGTGTCCGCCGGCGGCCGCCGCCTCCGTCGCGTCGTCGCGGTCCAGCAACAGCAGCCGCCCGTGCCACGGCGCCAGTCCGCGGATCACGGTGCGGGCGACCTCGGGGTCGTGGGTGACCAGCGATCCGGCCAGGCTGCCCTGGCCGCGGGCGGCCAGCGCGATCGCCTCGTCCAGACCGTCGTAGGCGATCACGGTGGCCACCGGCCCGAACGGCTCGACGTCGTGCGGTTCGGCGGCATCCGGCCGGGCGCGCAGCAGCACCGGTGACATGAACGCCCCCGCCTCGGCGTCGGCGCCGAGCACCTCGACCCGGTCGGGGTCGCCGTACACGATCTCGGCATGGGCGCACAGCGCGGAGATCGCCTTGCGCACCTCTTCGCGCTGGGCGAGGCTGACCAGCGCGCCCATCCGCACGTCACCGTCGGCGGGGTTGCCGACGGTGACCGCGTCCAGCCGCACGCCGATCGCGGCGATGACCTCCTCGGCGCGCCCGGCCGGCACGATAACCCGCCGGATCGCGGTGCACTTCTGGCCGGCCTTGACTGTCATCTCGGTGACCACGCCCCGCACGAACAGGTCGAACTCCGGATCCTCGCCGGTGACATCCGGGCCGAGGATGGAGCAGTTCAGCGAGTCGGCCTCCACGCCGAGCCGCACCCCGCCGTGCACCACCGACGGGTGCTGGCGCAGGGTGGCGGCCGTGGCCGCGGAGCCGGTGAAGTCGACCGAGTCCTGCGGGCCGAGCGCGTCGAGCAGTCCGGCCGGGCTGCCACAGAGCAGCTGCAGTGTGCCCTCGGGCAGGATCTCCGACTCCACGATCCGGCGCACCGCCAGCTCGGTCAGATAGGCGCTCTGGCTGGCCGGCTTGACGATGCTCGGCAGCCCGGCGAGAAAGGCCGGCGCGAGCTTCTCCAGCATGCCCCAGACCGGGAAGTTGAAGGCATTGATCTGCACCGCGACCCCGCGGCGGGAGGCGTAGACGTGCTGGCCGAGGAAGCTGCCGCCGCGACCCAGCCGCTCCGGGCCGCCATCGAGCACGATGACGTCGTTCGGCAGCTCGCGCTTGGCCCGGGAGGCGTAGGAGAACACGGTGCCGATGCCGCCGTCGATGTCGACCATCGAGTCCCGTCTGGTGGCGCCGGTGCGGGCGGAGAGCCGGTAGAGCTCCTCCCGGTGATCGCTCAGCCGGGTGCCCAGCTCCTTGAGCAGCCCGGCCCGCTGGTGGAAGGTCAGCCGACGTACGGCGGGCCCGCCGACCGTGCGCGCATAGTCGACCATGGCCGCCCGGTCCAGCCCGGTCGCCGAGATGCGCGCGACCTCCTCACCGGTGGCCGCGTCGAGCAGCGGCGTGCCCTCGTCGGCGGCGCGGAACCACGATCCGGCGGCATAGCTCTCCAGCAGGTGACTCACGACTCCGGCTCCTACGTTGCGTGACGGGGGATCAGAGTGCAGACTATTCCTGACCGTTCGGTCTGTAAATGCCGGAGATCGCGGAGGACATCATGACGACTGCGCAGGCTGCCGAGGCCGAGCTGGAGGCGCACTTCGAGGCGATCCTCGCCCGGCACGACCGGATCGAGCCCCGGGACTGGATGCCGCAGCGTTACCGGCGCACGGTCATCCGCCAGGTCGCGCAGCACGCTCACTCGGAGATCATCGGGATGCAGCCGGAGGGCAACTGGATCACCCGCGCGCCGTCGTTGCGCCGCAAGGCGATCCTGCTGGCCAAGGTGCAGGACGAAGCCGGACACGGGCTCTACCTCTACTCCGCCTGCGAGACCCTCGGGGTCTCCCGGGCCGAGCTGACCGACAGGCTCATCGAGGGCAAGCAGAAGTACTCCTCGATCTTCAACTACCCGACGCTCTCCTACGCCGACGTCGGCACCATCGGCTGGCTGGTCGACGGCGCCGCGATCTGCAACCAGGTGCCGCTGTGCCGGACGTCGTACGGCCCCTACGGCCGCGCGATGATCCGGATCTGCAAGGAGGAGTCCTTCCATCAGCGCCAGGGCTACGAGCTGTTGTCCACGATGATGCGCGGCACGCCGGAGCAGCAGGCGATGGTGCAGGAGTCGGTGGACCGGTTCTGGTGGCCGGCGCTGATGATGTTCGGACCGCCGGACGACGCCTCCCCGAACACCGCCCAGTCGATGGCCTGGGGGATCAAGCGGGACACCAACGACGAGCTGCGGCAGAAGTTCGTGGACATGACGGTCCCGCAGGCCGAGGCGCTCGGCGTACGGTTGCCCGACCCCGGCCTGACCTGGAACGACGACCGCAAGCACTACGACTTCTCCGAGCCGGACTGGGCGGAGTTCACCGCGGTCGTCCAGGGCTCCGGCCCGTGCAACGCACAGCGGATCGCGCATCGGCGGCGAGCCCACGAGGACGGTGCCTGGGTGCGCGCGGCCGCCACCGCCTTCGCCGGTCGAGCAGCGAGCGCCAGCGAGGGTGTCGAGACCGAGGAGGCCCGATGACTCACCTCGAGGCCGAGTGGCCGCTCTATGAGGTCTTCGTGCGTGGCAAGCGCGGCCTCAACCACGTCCACGTCGGCTCGCTGCACGCCGCCGACGACCAGATGGCGGTGCGGCATGCCCGTGACGTCTACACCCGCCGCAACGAGGGCGTGAGCATCTGGGTGGTCAGGTCCGCCGACATCACCGCCTCCAGCCCCGACGAGAAGGACCCACTGTTCGCCCCCGCCGGGGACAAGGTCTACCGGCATCCGACCTTCTACGACATCCCGGCCGACGTGCCGCACATGTGACCCCCCGACGTCGGCGAGAAAGGTGGTGCCAGAGCTCATGAGCCACGTGGAGGACAAGGACCTCGACCACGAGTCCGTGTACGACGGGCTGCTCGGCGGGGACGCGTCGCAGTGGGCGTTCGGGGAGAGCTTCGAGGACCCGCTGGCCGGCGTCGACACCACCATCCCCGAGGGCGTCGACCCGGCCGCGCTCGCCGCCTACTGCCTGATGCTCGGCGACGACGCCCTGGTCTACTCCCACCGCCTGTCCCAGTGGTGCAGCAACGCCCCGGATCTGGAGGAGGACATCGCGCTCGCCAACATCGCGCTCGACCTGCTCGGCCAGGCCCGGCTGCTGCTGGCCCGCGCGGCCGCGGCCGACCCGGGCGTCGTCCCCGCCCTGCCGGAGGGATCCCCGGTGCCGCCGGAGGACGCGTTGGCGTTCTTCCGTGCCGAGCCGGCGTTCCGCAACACCCGCTTCGTGGAGCCCGACAACGGCGACTTCGCGGTCACCATCGTCCGGCTGCTCACCTTCGCCACCTTCCGGCTCGCGGTGCTGCAGCGGCTCGTCGAGAGCCGCGACCCGGTCCTGGCCGCGATCGCGGCCAAGGGGGTCAAGGAGGTCACCTACCACCGCGACTACGCCGCCCGCTGGTTCCTCACCCTCGCCCAGGGCACCGCGGAGTCGCGGCGCCGGCTCGAGGCGGCGCTGCCGGTGGTCGACTCCTACCGCGGCGATCTCTTCCGCGGACACGAGGTCGAGCGTGCACTCGCCGCCCGGCAGGTCGGCGTCGACCCGGCCGAGGTGGAGGCCGAGGTCGGAGTGCTGTTGGCCCAGGTCTGCTCGGTCAGCGACATCGACCGCCCCGAGGTCCCCTCGGCCGGACCGGCCGGTGGCGGCGACGGCCGCAGCGGCCGGCACACCGAGGCGCTCGGTCATCTGCTCGCCGAGATGCAGTCGGTCGCCCGGGCACATCCGATGGGTCGGTGGTGACGGTGTCCGCCACGACGGCCGGCGCCGCCGCGTTCCGTCCGCTCACCCTCGCCGACGTACGCCGAGTGGCCGAGTCGGTCACCGATCCCGAGATGCCGATGCTGACTCTGGCCGACCTCGGCGTGCTGCGTGAGGTCGAGCTGGCCGGGTCCGGCGCGGTCAGAGTCACCCTGACCCCGACGTACTCCGGTTGCCCGGCGATGGCCACCATGCGCGACGATCTGGTCCGGGTGCTCACCGAGGCGGGCGTCGCCGAGGTCGAGGTCAGGGTCAGCCTGCACCCCGCGTGGAGCAGCGACTGGATCACCGAGCACGGTCGCGCACGGCTGCGCGCGCACGGCATCTCCGCTCCCGCCCCGGTCCGCCCTCACGCCGGGCCGATCCCGCTCAGCCTGCTGCCCACCCGGCGCGAGCTCGTCTGTCCGCGCTGCGGCTCGGCCCGCACCGAGCTGACCTCGGAGTTCGGCGCCACCGCGTGCAAGGCGCTCTACCGATGCCTGGCCTGCGGCGAGCCGTTCGACCACGTCAAGGAGATCTGATGACGCTGACCGCCGACGCACCCGCGCATCGCCCGGTCGGTGCGCCGATCGAGGACACCGCTGCCGCTCGGCGCGCCTTCTACCGGCTTCGGGTGGCGGCCGTCGAGTCGCTGACCGAGGACGCGGTCGCGGTCACCTTCGAGGTGCCCGACGAGCTGGCGCTGCTCTTCGACTTCGCCGCCGGTCAGTCGCTCACGCTGCGCCGGATCGTCGACGGGGTCGAGCACCGTCGCTCCTACTCCATCTGCGCACCCGCCGGCGCCCGCCCGCGGGTGGGGGTCCGCGAGCTCCCCGGGGGCGGACTGTTCTCCACCTGGCTCACCCGCGAGGTGCGGGTCGGCGACCTGGTCGAGGTGCAGCCACCGACCGGCAGCTTCGCCGTCGATCCGACCGCCGCCGGACGGCACCTGTGCATCGCGGCCGGCTCCGGGATCACCCCGATGCTCGCCATCGCCAGCACCGTGCTGCGCAACCCGGGCGCCGAGGTGACCCTGCTCTACGGCAACCGCACGACCTCCTCGGTGATGTTCGTCGAGGAGCTCGCCGACCTGAAGAACGCGCACGGTCCCGGTCTCAACCTGGTGCACGTGCTCTCCCGCGAGCCGCGCGATGTGGAGCTCTTCTCCGGACGCCTGGACGCCGACCGGCTGCGCCGGCTGCTGCCGACGATGGTGTCGCTGGCGGCGGTCGACCATGTCTGGCTGTGCGGTCCGCTGGGCATGGTCCGCGATGCCCGCGACGTGCTCGCCGAGCTCGGGGTGCCCGGCGAGCGGGTGCACGCCGAGCTCTTCTACGTCGACGAGCCGCCACCACCGGTGCACCACGCCGACGCGGCGCTCGAGGGCGAGGTCTCCCAGGTCCGGCTGGTCCTCGACGGCCGGAGGACCGAGGCTGCGATGCCGCGCGCGAAGACGATCCTCGATGCGGCCGGGGCCGTGCGCAACGACCTGCCGTTCGCATGCAAGGGTGGGGTCTGCGGCACCTGCCGGGCCAAGGTGACCTCCGGGGAGGTCGAGATGCGACGCAACTACGCGCTCGACGCCGAGGAGGTCCGGGCCGGGTTCGTGCTGACCTGTCAGTCCTACCCCCGCAGCGACCAGGTCACCGTCGACTTTGATGCCTGAGTCGCGCCGAGCCGAGAGGAACCCGTCGGTGAGCGAGTCCCAGTCCGCGCCAGCCCAGCCCCAGTCGACCGAGCCGGGACCGACCCAGTCCCAGTCGACCCAATCCGGGCCGCTCCAGGTGGAGGAGGGCACCGACCGGGTCGTCGTACGGCTGGCGCGGCCGGAGCGTCGCAACGCCATCGACGCCGAGATGGTGGCCGCGCTGCACGAGGTGTGTGCCCGGTTGGAGCGGGATCCGGCGGTGCTGCTGCTGCGCGGCAGCGGCGGTGGGTTCGCCGCCGGCGCCGACATCGGTCAGCTGCGCGAGCGCCGCCGCGACGACGCGTTGCGCGGCATCAACTCCTCGATCTTCGACCGGATCCGGAGGCTGCCGATGCCGACCATCGCGCTGCTGGAGGGCTACGCGCTCGGCGGTGGCGCGGAGCTCGCCTACGCCTGCGACTTCCGGATCGGTACGCCGGACGTCACGATCGGCAACCCGGAGCCCGGACTCGGCATCCTGGCGGCCGCCGGGGCCACCTGGCGGCTCGCCGAGCTGGTCGGCGAACCGGTGGCCAAGGAGATCCTGCTGGCCGGCCGCACCCTGGACGCGAGCGAGGCCCACCAGCTGCGGCTGCTCAACGAGGTGGTCGAGGCGGACGACCTGGAGGCGACCGGCCAGCGCTGGGCGGACCGGATCACCCGGCAGGCCCCGCTCGCCGTGCGGCTGACCAAGACCGTCTTTCACGCCCCGCGCGAGGCCCACCCGACCATCGACGACCTGGCACAGGCGGTGCTGTTCGAGACCGAGGAGAAGCACCGGCGGATGACCGCGTTCCTGGAACGGAAGAAGAGGTGAGCGACCCGGTCGGCGCATCGGGGCGCAGCGCCGAGGAGGTGGCCCGGCTCAGCACCGAGTCCATGCTGGCCGCCGATGCCGCGACCCGGATGCTCGGCATCGAGTTGCGCGAGGTCGGGCCCGGTCTCGCCGTGGCCGCGATGACGGTACGCGCGGACATGCTCAACGGCTGGCAGAGCGTGCACGGCGGCCTGATCGCCTCGCTGGCCGACACCGCGTTCGCGGTGGCCTGCAACTCCCGCGGCCAGGTCACGGTGGCCTCGGGCTTCGACGTCGACTTCATCGAGCCGGCCCGGCTGGGCGACGTCTTGGTGGCCACCGCGACCGAGACCGCGCTGCGCGGCCGGTCGGGCATCTACGACATCCGGGTGACCCGGGAGTCCGACGGCACCACCATCGCCGAGTTCCGTGGCCGGAGCCGATCGGTGGGCACGATCAATCCGGCGGTCGGGTGAGACGCCGGCGGACACGCTAGCGCGCCCGAAGCCCCTCGAAGGCCATCGCCGCCACCGCGTCGGCCACCGTCGCGGCGTCGACCGGACCACCCGCGCGATACCACTCGACCAGCGAGTTGACCATGCCGAAGAGCAGCCGACTGGCCAGCGCCGGCGGCAGGTCGTCCCGGACGGCGCCCTCGGCGACGGCCGCGGCGACCAGGTCGGCGAGCTTCTCGTCCAGGGCGCGCCGGCGCTCGAGAGCGGCCACCTCGACCGGGCTGTTCCCGCGCACCCGGAGCAGCAGCGTCACCGCCGGCTGATGCCGGATCAGGATCTCCACCGACTGGTGCACCGCCGTGCGCAGCCGGTCGTACGCCGAGCCGTCGGTCTGCTCGAGGGCCGCGTTGAGCGCCGCGGTCAGCCCGTCGAGCGCCTCGTCGAGAGCGGCCGCGAGCAGTTCCTCCTTGCTGGAGACGTGGTGGTAGATGGCCGACTTGGTCAGACCGAGCTCGGCGGCGATGTCGCCGACGCTGGTGCCGTCGTACCCCTGCCGGTTGAAGAGGTCGATCGCCCGGCGCAGCACCGTCTCCTGGTCATAACCGGGTCGGCCGCGCCGCGCGGGCGTGAGGGCGGGCTCGGTCATGCGCGCGATTCTCCCACGGGCGCGGGTTTGCGCCGGACCGGCCGGCGAGGCAAGGTAGTTAGCGAAAGTAAACGTCGGCTGGGAGGAGACACGCGGTGGCCGAGACGGCGATCCGAACCGAGGGACGATCTCCTGGCCACGACGCACCGAGCCCGCACTACAAGTGGATAGCGCTGTCGAACACCACGCTCGGCGTGCTGATGGCGACGATCAACTCCTCCATCCTGCTGATCGCGCTGCCCGACATCTTCCGCGGGATCGGTGTCGACCCGCTCGCGGCGGGGAACACCAGCCTGCTGCTCTGGCTCATCATGGGATACCTGGTGGTGACCGCGGTGCTGGTGGTCGGGCTCGGCCGGATGGGCGACATGTTCGGCCGGGTCAAGATGTACAACGCCGGCTTCGCGATCTTCACCTTCTTCTCCATCATGCTGGCGATCACCTGGATGCACGGCACCGCCGGTGCGCTGTGGCTGATCGCGATGCGGATCTTCCAGGGCGTCGGGGGAGCGATGCTGATGGCGAACTCCTCGGCGATCATCACCGACGCGTTCCCGCGCGACCAGCGCGGGCTCGGCCTGGGTCTCAACCAGGTCGCCGGCATCGCCGGCTCCTTCATCGGGTTGGTCGTCGGTGGCCTGCTGGCTCCGGTGGAGTGGCACCTGGTCTTCGTGGTCTCGGTGCCGATCGGCCTGTTCGGCACGGTGTGGGCCTACCTGCGACTGCAGATGAGCGGCGTACGGCGGCACGCCCGGATGGACTGGTGGGGGAACGCGACGTTCGCGGTCGGGCTGATCTCGCTGCTGGTCGGGATCACCTACGGCATCCAGCCGTACGGCGACCACACCATGGGCTGGACGAACCCGTGGGTGCTGACCGCGCTGATCGGCGGGGTCGTCGTGCTGGCGATCTTCTGCGTGGTGGAGACCAGGGTCGCCGAGCCGATGTTCCACATCGACCTGTTCAAGATCCGGGCGTTCACCTTCGGCAACCTGGCCAGCCTGCTCGGCTCGCTGGGCAGGGGTGGGCTGATGTTCGTGCTGATCATCTGGCTGCAGGGGATCTGGCTGCCGCAGCACGGCTACAGCTTCTCCAAGACCCCGCTGTGGGCGGGAATCTACATGCTTCCGCTGACCATCGGCTTCCTGGTCGCCGGGCCGGTCTCGGGCTGGCTCTCGGATCGGTTCGGCGCCCGGCTGTTCGCCACCGGTGGGATGGTGGTGGCGGCGCTCAGCTTCGTGTGGCTGCTGGAGATGCCGGTCGACTTCCGCTACTGGGAGTTCGCCGTCGCACTGCTGCTCAACGGCATCGGGATGGGCCTGTTCGCCTCGCCCAACCGGGCCGGGATCATGAACAGCCTGCCGGCCGCGCAGCGTGGCGTGGGCGCCGGGATGACCACCACGTTCCAGAACTCCGCGATGGTGCTCTCCATCGGCATCTTCTTCTCCCTGATGATCGCCGGGCTGGCCTCCTCCCTGCCGCACAATCTGAGCGCCGGGCTGGTCGCCCAGGGCGTCTCGGCCCACCAGGCGGCCACGATCGCCGACCTGCCGCCGGTCGCGATCCTGTTCGCGTCGATGCTGGGCTACAACCCGGTGCAGACCCTGCTCGGCGATCACACCCTGCATCAGCTCACCGCCGCCCAGCAGCACTACCTGACCGGTCGCACGTTCTTCCCCGAGGTCATCTCCGGCCCGTTCGCCGACGGTCTGACGGTGGCCTTCGGCTTCGCGATCGCGGCCTGCCTGGTGGCGGCGCTCGCCTCGGCGCTGCGCGGTGGGAAGTACGTGCACCTCGACGACTGACGGGCCTCGGGAGACGGGCGGCGGCTCAGCCGAGCCCCGGCTGGCCCGGGCTGTCGCGTGATCGCCGAGGTCGCGGGTGGCGATCCTTCCAAATAAACAGGAATCCTGACAATATGGTGGCGTGACCCAGCGCAGCGTGCCCGAGCTCTCCTTCGCCTTCGAGGCGCTCGTCGACCTCGACCCGACCCTGCACGTGGGCCAGTCCGGTGGCGGCGGGGTGGCCTTCACCCCCATCACCGGTGGCACCGTGCGTGGTCCGCGACTCAACGGAACGGTCCTCGGCGGGGGTGGTGACTGGTCGGTGACTCGGTCCGACGACGTCACCGAGCTCGACGCCCGGTATCTGGTCAGGGCGGAGGACGGTGCCGTCATCGACATCCTCAACCGCGGGTTCTGGGTCGCCAGCCCCGAGGTCGAGGCCGAGCTGGAGGCGGGACGAGAGGTCGACCCGAGCCGGTACTACTACCGCACCCAGCCGGTCTTCCGCACCGACGCCCCCGCGCACGCCTGGCTGACGCGCACCGTCTTCGTCGGCCTCGCCCACGACGGCGGCCCCGATCGGGTCCGGATCGAGTTCTTCGCGCTGGGGTGACGCGGTGGCGTGCGCCGGCGGATCACGCCGGGCGTGCTCACAGCCGGGCGAGCGCGAGATCGAGCACCGGCTGGCTGAAGGCCACGATCCGGGCCTCGCGTACGCCGCTCGGGGTGGCGCCGAGCGTCTCGACCGCCACCCGCACGGCGTCGTCGAGCGGCCAGCCGTACACGCCGGCGCTGACCAGCGGGAAGGCCACCGTCGTGGCACCGAGCTCGTCGGCGACCTCGAGACAGCGCCGGTAGCAGGAGGTCAGCAGCGCGCGGTCGTCCTGGCCGGCGGCGTAGTTGGGCCCGACGGTGTGGATCACCCATCGGGCCGGGAGCCGTCCCGCGGTGGTCCAGCCGGCGTCCCCGGTCGCGAGGCCGTGCGGGAAGCGCGCCACACAGTCGGCCAGCACCGCCGGACCGCCGGCGCGATGGATGGCACCGTCGACCCCGCCACCTCCGCGCATCCGGTTGTTCGCCGCGTTGACCACCGCGTCGACCCGTTGGGTGGTGATGTCGCCGAGCGCGGCGGTGACCTCGGTCATGACGCGACGAGCATCGGTGGCAGCTGCTCGGTCAGCCCGGTCCGAGCGGTCCAGGCCTGCCCGAGCTCGAGGACCGACACCTCCCCGCGATGCGGTCCGATCACCTGCAGCCCGATCGGGAGACCGTGCGCGAACCCGGCCGGTAGGGCGAGGGTGGGGGAGTTGATGAGCGTGCCGATGGTGGTCACCTCCATCCACCGATGGTAGGAGGACATCTCGACCCCGGCGACGTGCCGTGGCCAGGTCACCGTCGCGTCGAACGGCATGACCTGCGCGGTCGGCAGCACCACGTAGTCGACGGTGGTGAACAGGTCCCGGAACGCCTCGTAGAGCGCGCCACGCTTCGCGGCATTGCGATGGATGTCGATGGCGCTGATCGGGCCGCCGTCCACCCCGCCGGCCAGTCCCTGATACTCGTAGACGGCCTCGGGCTTGAGATGGTGCTCGAGGCCGAGGTCGTAGACGGTCTTGATGCTCATCCCGGCCAGCCAGTGCCGGTAGGTGAGCCAGGTCGGCCACAGGTCCGCGTTGCCGGCGAAGCCGTCGGTGACGGGCAGCCCGTCCAGGGCGGTCACGCTCATCCCCAGCTCCTCGAAGTGCGCCAGCGCCGTCGTGGTCACCCGTCGTACATCGTCCTCCATCGGCAGGTAGCCACCCAGATCGCCGAGCCAGGCGACCCGCCGGCCACGCAGATCGGGACGGAGCCCGAACCCGGTCAGCTCCGCGGGGTCGTCGGTCAGCGAGGGCGGCGAGCCGGCGCAGTGCCCGGACATGGTGCGCAGCAACAGCGCCAGGTCGAGTGCCGTGCGTGCGATCGGGCCGATCACGCCGCCCTGGTCGAGGGCCAGGTCGCCGGGACCGTCCGGGATCCGCCCCCAGGAGGGGCGCAGGCCGAGCACGTTGTTCCAGCCAGGCGGGTTGCGGAGCGAGCCCATGAAGTCGCTGCCGTCGGCGACCGGGAGCATCCGCAGCGCCACGGCCACCGCCGCCCCGCCGCTGCTGCCGCCGGCCGTCCTGGTCGGATCCCAGGCGTTGCCGGTCACGCCGAAGACCTCGTTGTAGGTCTGTGAGCCCAGGCCGAGCTCCGGGGTGTTGGTCTTGCCGATGAAGATCGCACCGGCGGCGCGGATCCGGGCCACGAACAGCGAGTCGCGGCTGGCGTCGGGCCATCCCCAGGAGGGCCGGACGAAGCCCGCCGAGGTCGGCATCCCGGTGACGTCGGCAAGATCCTTGACCGCCTGCGGGAAGCCGTGCATCCAGCCCTGGTAGTGGCCGGCCTCGAGCAGCCGATCCTTCTGCGCGGCCTCGGCCAGCAGGACGTCCCTCGGTCGCAGGCCGACGATGGCGTTGACTCGTGGGTTGATCCGGTCGATCTGATCGAGGTAGGCCGCCATCACCTCGGTGCAGCTGACCACCCGCGTCCGGATCGCCATCGACAGCGTGGCGGCGTCCCAGCGCACGATCTCGCGCGGGTCGTCGGGTCGGCGTACCTCGGCGGGCCAGGGAACCTCCGTCCACCCGGGATCGTGCGAGTCGTCGCTGAGGGCTGACATGGCGTCCTTCGATGCTGATCACAGCGGTCGGGAGAGGGGAGCGGGCAGGAGCGGCGTCGGTCGACCCGCCGGTGGCGGACCCGCGGACGGCGCCCTGACGGCATGTTACGGCGCCATCAAATTTTGTTTGTCAGTATTGACAATAAACCGGGCAGCGGCGAGTGTTCTCGGCACCCGACGGTGATCCGGCTCTCGACGGACCCGGACGGGCGAGGAAGCAATCCAGCGCACGAAGGGCATCCAGTTGAACCCACGAGCACGCGTCATGCTGACCGCGACGATCGCCGTCCTCGGGCTCGTCGTCACCGCCTGTGGCGGTGGCTCCGGCGGAGGAGCCGCGGCGTCGTTCTCGCCGACCGTCGCCACCACGGCACCGAGCGGCTCCAAGGCGGTCGACACCATCACCTGGAACCTTCCGAGTGGCGAGCCGTCCTCGCTCGACCCGGCGATGTCGGCGCTCGAGTCGGTCTCGACGGTGGTCGCGAACATGTGCGAGCCGCTGATGCGGTGGGGCGATGACTATCAGCAGGAGCCCGGGTTGGCGACGTCGGTCGACCATCCGAACCGCACCACCTGGGTCTTCCATCTGCGCACGGGGGTGAAGTTCTGGAACGGCACCACCATGACGGCGGCCGACGTGGTCTACAGCCTGAAGCGCATCCTCGACCCGGCGACCGCCTCCTCCTGGGCGGGCTGGGCCCCCGAGGGGGCGACCGTGAAGGCGACCGGGGGTGACACCGTCACCGTCACCGTGCCGCACTACGGCTCGGCGATGGAGAGCTACTTCGCGACCCCCGCCTTCACCATCGTGAGCAAGGCCTATGCCCAGAAGGAGGGCAAGGCCTTCGGCACCGCGCAGGGCGGCGTGATGTGCACGGGCCCCTACCAGCTCGCCTCCTGGAAGTCGGGGCAGTCCATCACCCTCAAGGCCAACCCGAACTACTGGGATACCGCGGACGAGCCAGCGGTCAAGACCGCGAAGTTCACCTTCGTCACCGACCAGTCGGCCCAAATCGCCGGCTTGCAGAGCGGTGACATCGATGGCCAGTTCACCGTGCCGGTCAGCGCCTACAGCCAGCTGCAGAAGGCGGGCGGCCACCTGCTGTTCGCCAACAGTCTGGCGCCGACCTTCCTCTCCGTGCTCGACTCGAGCGGCGCTCTGGGCGACCCGAAGATCCGGCAGGCGCTGCAGAAGACCGTGGACTACCAGGGCATCGTCGATGCCGTCTATCACGGCGCCGCCACCCCGCTGCGCGCTCTCGTGCCGCCGGCCGCCTGGGGCTACGCCGAGGGCGTCTACCAGGCCGGGTACGACGCTCTGCCCGAGCCCAGCCAGGACCTGGCGGCGGCCGCCGCGCTGGTCAAGAGGTCGTCGCGGGCCTCGGAGAAGATCGTGCTCGCCTACACCAGCGCCTCGACCGAGGAGACCAAGGCCGCCACCGCGATCGCCGACTCAGCCACTTCGATCGGCCTCGACGTGGAGCTCAAGCCGCTGACCGCCGAGGAGTTCGGCGCGCTGTTCTCCTCGGCACAGGCCCGCAAGGGGATCGACCTGATGCTGGTCAGCGGCTACCTGGACTTCCCCGACCCGGTCACCTACTACCAGTACTTCACCGCCGGCTCGTTCTACAACTTCAACGGCTACAGCAACAAGAGATACACCGCGCTCATCAACGCGGCCCTGTCCGAGCCGGACGAGGACGCGAAGGCCGCCGACGTGGTCAAGGCGCAGGCGATCATGGCGAAGGACCTGATCAACATCCCGATCCTCACCCAATACGTCTCGGTCTACTACGGCAAGGATCTGGGAGGCTACCTGCCGAGCCAGGACTACCTGTACAGCCCGTGGCTGGCTCAGCTCGGCGGGGCCTGATCGTGGCCGCTGGCCAGCGCGTGGTCGATGATCCGGCTCGCGGTCGCCTTCATCGCCAGCCAGCGTGTCTCCGGGAAGCCGAGGTCACACAGGCTGGACGTGCCGAAGGAGAGCGCGACGATCGCGAAGCCGGCCTCCTCGGCCTCGGCAACGCTCAGGCGGGGGTTCACCGAGCGCAAGTGCGTGGCGATCTGCGCCTCGAGCTCGTGATAGGTCCGCTCGATGCGCCGGCGCAGGACCGGGTGTCTGGTGGAGCCGTCGATCAGCGCCTCGATGGCAAGGTCCTCGGGCTTGCGCTCCATCTCGGGGCCGAAGAGGAAGTCGATCACCTGGGCCGTGCGCACCGCCGGATCCTCGTCGTCCAGTGCCTCGGTGAGCTTGATCGAGTACGGCGTCAGCATGTGGTCCCAGACCGCACTGATGACCGCCTCCCGGTTGCCCAGATAGTGCCGGATGTGCGAACGGGAGAAGCCGGACTCGCGTGCGATCACCTCCTGGGTGGAGGCCGCCAGGCCGTGCTTGGCGATACAGCGGGTGATCGCCGCCAGCATCTGCTCGCGCCTCGGCTCGGCCAGGCTCGGTCGCCCCACGGTGCGCTCCTGTCGGTCGGGAGAGGTGCCCATAGATTGTCATCTTTGAAAAACAAAAGCCAGGACCGACGGTGGTCCGACTCCCCAGAGAGGTTAGATCGATGAGTCCCGGTCCCAACACCACCGCGCCGAGCCCGGTTCCGGCCAGCGCGACCCAGGTGATGGTCGCGATGCGCGACGGTGTCCGCCTCGCCACCGATCTCTACCTGCCGTCCGGCGACCTCGCCGCGACACCGGTGGCGGCGGTCCTGGTCCGGCTGCCCTACGACAAGAACAGCCGCTACGTCTTCATGGAGCAGGTCGCGCATCGCGTGACGGCGCGCGGCTACGCGTTCGTGGTCCAGGACGTGCGCGGCAAGTACCGCTCCGAGGGGGAGCCGCTCGGACCGCTCAACGAGGTCGACGACGGCTACGACACCATCGACTGGGTCCACCGGCAGGAATGGTGCAACGGCCGGGTCGGCATGTTCGGCGACTCCTACTACGGGTTCACCCAATGGGCGGCGCTGAGCGCGCAGCATCCGGCGCTGCGGGCGATGGTGCCGCGAGTCACCAGCGCCGAGATCCCACGGTTCAGCCAGGTCCGCAACGGCAGCGTGACCGACGTACCGTGGTTGCAGTTCGCCGCCTACATCGCGCAGTGCTGGACCGGTGCCTACATGCAGGAGGGCGAGCTCGACTGGGAGCGGACACCGCTCACCGAGGTCTTCGAGACGTTCTTCGCCGAGGCGGAGGAGCGCTCGCTGTGGTACGACCTGATGATCCCGCGCACGCTGCCGGTGCCGGTCTACCACGAGGGGCACCCGTTCGACGCACGTCCGGTGCCGACGCTGCACTGCGTCGGCTGGTTCGACAACTGCGCCACGCTGTCGATGCGGGACTACCTCCGGCTGGTGGCGACACCCGCGGCGGCGCCGTACCAGCATCTCCACGTCGACTCGGCCGACCACGAGAACTACCGCCTGACGGACGTCCCGATCGGCCCCGCCACCGACCACGACAGCGACGACGAGGCGCTGCAGCGGATGCTCGACGGCTACATCGGCCCGGCCCTCGACTTCTACGACGTCTACCTCGCCCAGGGCACGGCTCCCGAGGGAGCGTCCGAGGTGCCGCGGGTGCGCTGGCACCTCGGACACGCCGAGTGGCGCACCGCGAGCCGGTGGCCGCCACCGGGCAGCGAGCCGCGTGAGCTCTACCTGGGATCGCTCGGGCAGGTGCCGGACAGGGCCGGGACGCTGGCCTGGCGGACCCCGGGCGCGCCCGAGGAGTGCGCCTGGTCCTACGACCCCGACGATCTGACCCGCTCGAGTGTCGAGAACTCCTTCGCCTTCATCTACGAGTACCCCGACGAGGCGCCGGTCGCCGAGCGCCCCGACGTCCTGGTCTTCGCCGGACCGGTGCAGACCGAGCCGCTCGATCTCGCCGGTCCCGTCGACCTCTACCTGCGGGTCTCCTCGACCGCGCCCACCACCGACGTCTACGCGAAGCTCTGCGACGTCGAGCCGGACGGCTCGGTGCACCAGATCGTGCGTGGCCAGGGCGTGCTCACCTCACCGGGTCCGGACGAGGAGGCCCGCATCGAGCTGGGACACACCGGCTACCGGCTGCGACCCGGTCACCGGCTGCAGCTCCACCTCGCCAGCAGCGACTACCCCGAGTTCCCGCCGAACTCCGGCACCACCGAGAACCGTTGGACGGCCCGCACCCGAGTCGGCAGCCGGCAATGGCTGCACTCCGATCCGGACCGACCGCCGCGGCTGGTGCTGAGCGTGCTGCCGGACGGCGCCGGGGAGTGGACGGCATCGTGCTAGCCGCCTCGCTGCGCAAAGTCGCCACCGCGCTGCTCACCCTGCTGATCTCGTCGTTCATCATCTTCGCCGCCATGCGTCTCGTCCCGGGCGACCCGGTACTGGCCCTCTCCGCGGGCCGCCGGCTCTCCGCGGTGCAGCTCGCCGCGCTGCGCCACGAGTACGGGCTCGACCAGCCCTTCCTGACCAGCTACCTGCACTGGCTGGGCGGGGTGCTCCACCTCGACTTCGGCACCTCGCTGGTCTACCAGTCCAGCGTCGGGTCGTTGATCGGGAGCCGGTTGGCGGTCTCCGGGCTGCTGATCGTCTACGCCGCCGTCCTGACGATCGTGGTCGGCTTCGGTGCCGCGATCCTCGGCGTCGCCCGCGGTGGAGCGATCGACCAGGCGGTCGTCTACCTCAGCGGACTCGCCACCGCCACTCCGCCGTTCCTCTCCGCGATCGTGCTCCTCTCGGTCTTCTCGGTCAGCCTGGGCTGGTTCCCCGCCCTCGGCGCCGGCCAGGGGTTCGGCGACCGCCTCTATCACTTCACCCTGCCGGCGGTGGCGCTGGCCTTCTCCTCCGTCGGAGTGCTGGCCCGACTGGGTCGGGCCAGCTTCGCCGAGCAGCAGGAGCGCGAGCACGTCGAGGTCGCTCGCAGTCGCGGTGTGCCGGCCGGTCGGGTGCTCCGTCGACATGTGGTCAGGCCCGCGCTGGGGACCGTGCTGACGCTGGTCGCGCTCCTGTTCGCGAGCCTGTTCGTCGGCACCGCGGTGGTCGAGACGGCCTTCGGGCTGGACGGCGTCGGCTCGCTGCTGGTCACCTCGGTCTCGCGGCGTGACATGCCGGTGGTGCAGGCCATCGCGCTCTTCGGCGTCACGCTGTTCGTGGTGACCAGCACCCTCGTCGAGCTGGTGTTGCCGCTGATCGATCCGCGGCTGAAGGCGACGGCGGTGCACGCATGACGACGATGCCGATGCTGTTCGGCCGGCGGCGGATCCGCCGGCTCAGCGCCAGCAACACCGTCGCAGCGCTCGCGGGCGGCTTCCTCGGCCTGGTGGTGGTCGTGGCGATCTTCGCTCCGGCGGTGGCACCACACTCGCCGTACGCCACCTCGCTGCTCGATGCGCTGCAGCCTCCGGGCTCCGCCGGTCACCTGCTCGGCACCGACTCCACCGGCCGCGACACCCTCTCCCGCCTGCTCTACGGCGCCCGGCTGAGCCTGATCGCGCCGCTCGGCGTCGTGCTGCTCTCCGCCGTCGCGGGCGTCGTCCTCGGGTTGGTGGCGGCGCGCCGCGGCGGCTGGGCCGACGTGCTCATCTCGCGCGGCATGGACATCGTCTTCGCCTTCCCCAGCCTGCTGCTGGCGATGCTCGCGGTGGCGGTCTTCGGCGACGGGCTCACCGCGCCGATCTGTTCGCTGGCGATCGCCTATACGCCGTTCCTGGGGCGGATCGTGCGCAGCGTGGCGCTGCAGGAGGCGGCGCGACCCTACGTCGGCAGCTATCAGGTGATGGGGTTCTCCGGCTGGTACGTCACCTTCCGCCGGATCCTGCCCAACCTGATGCCGGTGGTGCTCGCCCAGAGTGCGCTCGCCTTCGGCTACGCACTGATGGACCTCGCCTCGCTCTCCTACCTCGGTCTCGGCGTCCAGCCACCCCAGGCGGATTGGGGAACCATGATCAACCAGAGTCAGAGCGATCTGCTCCAGGGCAGTCCGTGGAGCGCGCTCATCCCCGGCCTCGCGATCCTGCTCACGGTCGTCGCCGTCACCGTGATCGGCGAGCGACTGAGCAGCGACTTGGCCCGACGCGACGGAGCACGCCGATGACCACCACCCGGCAGGAGAGGACCAGACCCATGTCGCACAGGGCTGCGCAGGAGTCGGGAGCGGTCGTCGAGGAGTCGCCGTCCACCGCACTCCGGATCGACCGGCTGAGCATGTCGGTACGCCGCGAAGGGGAGGACCGGCCGCTGCTCGCGGAGGTGTCGTTGCAGGTCAGCGCGGGTGAGACGGTCGGGCTGGTGGGGGAGTCGGGCTCGGGCAAGTCGCTGACCTCCCGCGCGGCCCTCGGGCTCTTCCCGCGGCGCGCTCGGATCGGTGGACAGGTGCGGGTCCGGGACCAGGAGGTGATCGGCGCGTCGCGGCGCGAGATCGTGCGTGTGCGCCGGCAGCTGGCGGCGATGGTGTTCCAGGACCCCCGGGCCTCGGTCAACCCGGTCTGCCGCATCGGCGACTTCGTCACCGAGGGCGTCCGCGCCTCGGGGAGGTCGCGCGCGCAGAGCGCCGCCCGGGCGATCGAGCTGCTGGCCGAGGTCGGCATCCGCGACCCGGAGCGGGCGCTGCGCGCCTACCCGCACGAGTTCTCCGGCGGGATGCTGCAGCGGGTGATGATCGCGGCGGCGTTGATGGGCGATCCGGCCCTGTTGCTCGCCGACGAGGCCACCACCGCGCTCGACGTCACCACCCAGGCCGAGGTGATGGGGCTGTTGCGCCGGATGCAGCGAAGCCACGGGGCGGGGACCCTGCTGGTCACCCACGATCTGGACCTGGCGGCGGCCACCTGCGACCGCATCTATGTCATGTACGCCGGCCGGATCGTCGAGTCTGCGACCAGCTCCGACCTGTTCGCGAGTCCCCGGCATCCCTACACCCGGGCCCTGCTCTCCTCCAGTCCGTCGGTACGCGGTCCCAAGCGTGAGCTACGGCCGATCGCCGGGCGCCCGCTCGCGCTGGTGGACGCACCGCCGGGATGCGCCTTCCGGGATCGCTGCCCCGACGCCATCGACCGGTGTGGCGACTCGGTTCCCCGGCTGCGTGAGGTCGGAGCATCCCGGACCGCCTGCGTGCGGGCCGGCGGAGAGGAGACGGCATGAAGGGCACCGCACCAGGTCCTGCCTCGGGTCCTGCCTCGGGTCCTGCCTCGCGTCCGGAGCCGGTCCTTCGCGCGGTCGGGCTCAGCAAGACCTTCGGCCAGACCACCGCCGTGGCCGACCTCGGCTTCGACCTGGCCCGCGGCGAGTCACTCGGCATCGTCGGGGAGTCGGGCTCGGGGAAGTCGACGACCGCCCGCATGCTCGTCGGACTGGAGCGGCCGGACACCGGTGCGGTCGAGTTCCCGGGCGTCGTACCGGAGGGAGGCCGGCCGGGCGGGAGGCTCACCGGTCGTCAGCGCGCCCGCGCCATCCAGATGATCTTCCAGGACCCCTACCAGTCCTTCGACCCACGGGTGCGGATCGGCGACGCCATCGCCGAGCCACTCCGGTTGCACACCACGATGTCGCGCCGCGCGCGGCTGGCGAAGGTCGCGGCCCTGCTCGACCAGGTCGGCCTCACCGGCAGGCAGGGCCGGGCGCTACCGCGGGAGCTCTCCGGCGGCCAGCGCCAGCGGGCGGCCATCGCCCGGGCACTCGGCATCGAACCGTCGATCCTGGTGCTGGACGAGGCGGTGGCCGCGCTCGACGTCTCGATCCAGGCCCAGGTGATCGCCCTGCTCAACGAGATCCGGACCGAGACCGGCGTCGCGTTCGTCTTCGTCAGCCACGACCTCGGGGTGGTCCGCTATCTCACCGACCGCGTGCTGGTGATGCGGGCCGGCCGGGTCGTCGACTCCGGTGAGACCGAAGCGCTGCTGGCGCGGCCGCGTCATCCCTACACCCGACTGCTGCTGGACTCGGTCCCGGTGCCCGGGTGGGATCTCGACCGGCTCGCCCGCGACCGGCGCGACCTCGCGGCGCTCGCCGAGTCCTGACCGTCATCCGCGCACCCTGCGCGCCAACCCCATGCGTCCCGTCCCCGGGGAGCCCTCTCGTCCCAGGATGGCGTCGACGCGAATGAAGGACACCATGAAGTTCACCAAGATCGGTCCCGCTCCTGTGCCCGAGGACGCGATCGCCTGCCAGATCCCGATGCGTGACGGCGTCCTGCTGGCCGCCGACCGCTACCACCCCGACGGCGCCGGACCCCGTCCGGTCGTCCTGGTCCGGCTCCCGTACGACAAGAACGGCAGCTACTGCTTCCTGCCGGAGATCGCGCGCTATCTGGTCGGCCACGACTACGCGGTGGTGGTCCAGGACGTGCGCGGCAAGTATCGGTCACAGGGCGCCACCGAGTTCGGCGTGCACGAGGTCGCCGACGGGTACGACACGATCGACTGGATCGCCCGGCAGCCGTGGTGCGACGGCGACGTGGTGATGTGGGGCGACTCCTACTTCGGGATGACCCAGATCGCCGCAGCGGCCTCGGGCCATCCGGCCCTGCGGGCCATCTGTCCGCGGGTCACCGGGAGCCAGCTCTCCACCGTCCTCGCCCTCTCGGCGACCACCAGCGACGTCGACCAGATCAGCCGGCGCGGCTACTTCGCCACCCACTACGTCGACCGGGACCGCTACGAGTGGCCGATCGACGTCGACGCCCGCCCGCTCGCGGACACCTTCGAGGAGTTCTTCGCCGCCCTCGGGAGGCGCTCGGTCGACTACGACCTCGACCTGGTCGCGCCGTCGACGCGCCGCCCGCTCACCGTCGCCGAACTGGTCGCGGCCACCCCCCTGCCGGCGCTGTACACCATCGGCTGGTACGACAACTGTGCGATGTGGTCCTGGCACGACGTCGACCGACTTCTGGCCGATCCCGGCTGGTCGCAGACGCTGCACCTGCGGATGGAGGCGATCGACCACGACAACTACCGGTTCGTGGACCGGCCGATCGACCCGTCCGACCACCTCGACGTCTCCGCCGCGGCCCGGCAGCGGCTGCTGCCCCGGCTGCTCGAGCCGGCGCTCGCCTTCTACGACCACTGCCTGGGCAGGTCGGCGGTGCCCGTCCCGAAGGTCACCTTCGAGGTCTGCCACGGTCGGTGGCACACCGCCGAGTCCTGGCCACCACCGGAGGCCGAGACCACCACCCTGTACGCCGCCGGCGCGGACGCCGCGGGGACCCGGACCCGGACCGGACGACTCCAACCGCGGCCGGCCGAGACCTCACCGGCGGCCCTCGCCTGGTCCTCGGACGGTGTCGACCTGGTGCCCTCGCTCGCGCTCGACCCGTTCTCGCTGCTCACCCAGCTCGACGACGTGGCGCCGGTGAGCGAACGCCCGGACGTCGCGACACTCGACTCGGCGCCGCTGACCGAGGACCTGACCCTCGCCGGGCCGGTCCGCCTGACCGGAGCCCTCGGCTCCGACCGGGCCAGCACCGATCTGTTCGCCCGGCTCCTCGACCTCGACCCCGACGGACACGCGACCCTGGTCACCCGCGGCCAGGTGCGCTTCACCGGCCTGGCGGGCGAGACGGCGTTCCGGCTCGAGCTGCTGCCGACGGCGTACCGGATCCGGGCGGGGCACCGGTTGCGGTTGCACCTGGCGAGCACCGACTTCCCCGAGTTCACCTTCAACACCGGCGACGGCACCGACTGCTGGTTCGCGAAGCGGGCCGCCGTCACCGAGACCACCCTGAACCTCGGCGGGCCGGACGGGCTCAGACTCAGCCTCACCGTCCTGCCCACCGTGGGGTCGGGTGGGGCGATGACGACCGGTCATCGCGCCACGTCCTCGCCTCGTCTGGGGCAATCGTCTGAAGCAAAGGTCGGATGAGCACATGACCATCGAAGAATCCACCAGAGTCGCCTTCCTCGGCGGCCGGGTCTGGACGCCGGGCTACCAGCGCTCGCGCGCGCTCGACGTCCTGGTGCACGGAGACCGGATCGTCCAGGTCGCGGCCGCCGGCGGGCTCGATGTCACCGGGGCCGAGAAGCACGACCTGGGTGGCAGGCTGCTCGTCCCCGGATTCCAGGACGCCCACATCCACCTGGGCACCGGCGGAGTCGATCTGATGACCTGCGACCTCGCCGGGCTGGAGACTCCGGAGCAGGTCGATGCCGCGATCCTCGAGTACGCCGCCCGGAACCCGGACCTGCCCTGGATCATCGGCGGAGGCTGGAACCGGGAGGTCTTTCCCTATCCCGAGGGCCCTTCGCGCCGCCGTCTCGACGAGCTCGTCGGTGGCCGGCCGGCGTTCCTCTCACCGTTCGACCGGCACGGGGCCTGGGTCAGCTCGGCGGCGTTCGAGGCGGCCGGAGTCGACGAGACGACCCCGGACCCGCCGGGCGGCTTCTTCCGTCGCGACGCCAGCGGTCAGCTCAGCGGGATGGTCGAGGAGGCGGCCACCGGCGTCATCGCGGCGGCGATGCCCCAGACCTCGACCGAGGACCGGATGGCCGCCATCCTGACCGCGCAGGAGTATGTGCTCGCTCTCGGGATCACCTCGGTGCAGGATGCCCTGGTCGGCACCGGACTCGGGCTCGCCGATCACCATGCCGCCTATGGCGAGCTGCTCCGCGGCGATGACCTGCGCCTGCGGCTGACGACCGCCCTGTGGTGGGATCCACAGCGAGGTCCGGAGCAGATCGACGAGCTCCGGGCCAGGCGAGCCGCGCTGGAGCAGATCGCCGGGGCCGATCGCGTCGTCGCGGACACGGTGAAGGTCATGGTCGACGGTGCGGGGGTCCTCTTCATGGACGCGGCGCAGATCCGCGAGGCCACCGTCGCTCTCGACGGCGCCGGCTTCACGCTCCACTATCACTCCTACGGGGATGCGACGACGCGGTGGATCCTCGATGCGATCGAGGCCGCCATCGCGGCGAACGGCCCCGGCACGCGCCGCCACCACATCGCTCACCTCTTCGTCGTCGCCGAGGAGGAGTTCCCGCGGTTCGCCGAGCTCGGCGTCACCGCGAACGTGCAGGGTTTCTGGATGGGCACGGAGGTCCCGCACGAGCACATGGGCCAGTCGACGAGCACCGATCATGGCGAGCGCCTCGAATATCCGATCGGACGCCTGGTCGCGGCCGGCGCGCGTCTGGCCGGCGGAAGCGACTGGCCGGTCACGACCCCCGATCCGCTGCTCTGCATCCGTACCGCGACCGGCGACGTCGATGACCCGCGGTTCCGCAAGGCGATCGGCGAGCTCGACGTTCTCGATCCGCTCACGATGCTCACGGCGTACACGGCCGGCTCCGCGTTCGTCAACGGTCGCGAGCACACCACCGGCAGGATCGCCGCGGGATACCTCGCCGACTTCGCCGTCCTGGATCGCGACGTCCTGGAGGGCGAGGAGGCCCTGCGTGCGGCCTCGGTGTCCGAGACGTGGGTGGGCGGGCGGTGCGTCTTCGCGCGCACCTAGCGCTTAGCTAGCGCTGTCCGGGACCGCGCGGTCCGGACCGGCCGGGCCCACCCGTCGGCGTACCACCGGAGACATCGCAGGGCTCGCAGGGTGTTCCACCGGCCCGGCCGGCCATCGGTCTCCATGGTGAGGTAGGCCAGTCCGGGGTGGGTGTTCTCGGCGAGCCACGCGTCCTCGACCACCTCGCCGGTGGAGGCTCGCCGCATCAGCCGGCGGGAGAGCCGGTACTCCTCGCCGCCCGCCAGCGCCGGGACGACATCGAGGGACCCGCCGGCGCGCTGGTATTCCGCCAGGCCCTCCAGCCGGATCCGAGCCCAGCAGCCAAGCCGTCGGCTCGGTGGATCGTGTCGCTCGCTCCATCGCAGCTCTCCCGACCCCACGCTAGGCCCATCCGGACCGGAGGGATCCGCGACGGAGCTCACTGCGAGTAGCCGTAGCACTCCTCGAGGGTGTCGAGATCGTAGAAGTAGGACCCCGGCGCGACCGGTGCGCAGCCGGCCTTGAACCGGGTCTGCCTCTCGTTGTAGAGCATCCGCACCAGGTAGCGGTCGCCGGAGCGATACAGGTCCCACTGGATGTTCGCCGCCATCGGAGCCACCCGCGCGCCGCGGAAGTCGTTGTCGGCGTAGCGGTACGGCGAATCGGTGCTCACCTGCTCGGTCGAGCCCGGCAGCCCGAGCAGGGTCGCCAGCGGCATGATCTCCTCGGCGTGGGTGAACCGCAGATCGGCAGCGGCGTCGCTGGTCCCGTCCCGCTGCGCCTCCAGGTCGGCGAACATGTCGTCCAGCAGCGGCTGCGCCATCGCATAGGTGACGTCGGACCCGGCGAAGGCCGGTCCGTTCTCGTAGAAGGACTCGACGTCGTCGAGGTAGCCGAACCAGGCCGCCTGGGCATGCGTCAGGTAGCCGGCGGCCGCGAGCTTCCCGGGGACGTCGGCGGCGTTCTGGTACAGCGCGTAGAACGACTGGGCCGCCGCCACCTCGTCGTCGGCGCCGGCGTCGGCCAGGTCGCCGGCGACGATGCGGTCGACGAACGCGGCGGTGAAGAACCGCGTCAGCACCGCGCGGGCCACCCGGTGGGTGCGCGGCGCGTCCAGGGCGGCGTCCTCGGCCTCGCCGATCCGGGAGTCGTTCTCGAGGTAGTCCTGGTAGGCGGTGTCGGTCTTGTGGAAGTAGAGCAGGGTGTCGTCGCTGACCGTCGGCTCGATCAGGTCGCCGATCGCGGGGTCGGCGGCGGTCAGCCCGGTGGTGAACTGGGTGGCGCTGTCCAGCGTCCGGCTCTGCGAGGAGGCGCTCACCTCGATCGGACGCTCCCGGGAGACCGCGTCGGCGAAGACGGACGGCAGCCGTCGCACCAGGCGCTGCGCGGTCCGACGCAGCTCCCGGTCGCCGATCGGGCTCAGCTCGCCGTACCCGTACCTCTCGTTGACCGCCAGTTGGGCCGTGACCTGGGAGGAGAGTCGTCGTCCCGGTGCGGTCAGCGCGCCCTGGTCCTCGGCCGCCTGCACCAAGGCCAGCACGACGTCGCCGTCGTCGGCGTCCGACATGGTGCGGCTGCCGTGTCGCGAGACGTTCTCGGTGAAGACGGGCGTGAAGCCCCTCGGCGCCCGCTGGTAGGAGTCGAGGTCTCCTCGCGGCCGGTACGGCGTCTTGGTGGTCAGCGAGTCGTCCGGCCGGGAGCGGGCACCGGGGTGAGCGGCGGGGTGAGCGGCGGGATGGGCGCTGGGACGGGCGTCGGCCGGTGAGCCGAGCAGGGGTACGGCGACCGTGGCGGCGACCGTGGCGGTGAGGGCGGCGGTCAAGGTCGCGACGAGGACGGCGGGGGCGCGGTGACGACGCGACGTCATGGCGATCATGGCGCCATCCCAGCGCGCCGGAGCGCCCGGTGAGCATCGCCACGGTGGCCGAGAGGTGAAGAAGCTGTGCCGCCGCGGCACCGATGTCCGCTAACCTGCCGATGACCGCATTGAGCGACGGGGGTTCGATGAGCACGGGGGTTCGATGAGCACCGGGACAGCGACCGCGACAGTGACCACCGCGCCGGCGCTGAGCCGGCGCCGGATGAATCTGGTCTTCGGCACCGTGATGCTCGCGATGCTGCTCTCCGCGTTGGACCAGACGATCGTGTCGACCGCGCTGCCGACCATCGTGGCCGACGTCGGCGGTGGCGACCATCTCTCCTGGGTGGTCTCGGCGTACCTGCTGGCCGAGACCGTGGCCACCGTGCTGGCCGGCAAGTTCGGCGACCTGTTCGGCCGCAAGCTGATGCTGCAGGCCTCGGCGATCGTCTTCGTGGTCTCGTCGGCCTTCTGCGGCCTGGCGAACGACATGACCTGGCTGATCGTGGCGCGCGCGGTCCAGGGCATCGGCGGCGGCGGGCTGATGGTGACCGCCACCGCCCTGATCGCCGACGTCATCCCGCTGCGCGAGCGTGGCAAGTACCAGGGCGCCCTGGGCGCCGTCTTCGGCGTCACCACCGTCGCCGGGCCGTTGCTGGGCGGCCTCTTCACCGACCACCTGTCGTGGCGGTGGGCGTTCTACATCAACCTGCCGCTCGGCATCCTGGTCGTGGCCGTCGCCAGCGTGACGCTGCCCAAGATCGCCAGCACGGTCCGCCCGATCATCGACTACCTCGGCATCGTCTTCGTCGGCATCGGCGCCTCCCTGCTCACCCTGGCGGTGAGCTGGGGCGGCACCCAGTACGCCTGGGGATCGACCACCATCATCGCGATGTTCGCCGGTGCGGTGGTGGCGCTCGGGCTCTTCGTCTGGGCGGAGTCCCGGGCGGTCGATCCGATCCTGCCGCTGCGGCTCTTCCGGGGCCAGGTCTTCAGCCTCAGCGTCATCCTGGCCTTCATCGTCGGCTTCGCGATGATGGGCGCGATGACGTTCCTGCCGACCTACATGCAGTACGTCCACGGGGTCTCGGCGACCAGCTCGGGGGTGCGCACCCTGCCGATGGTGGTCGGCCTGCTGATCACCTCGATCGCGGCCGGCACCATCGTCGGCCGCACCGGCAGGTACAAGATCTTCCCGATCATCGGCTCGGCGGTGACGGCGTTCGGCCTCTATCTGCTCTCCACCATGGACGCCGGCACCAGCACGCTGGCGATGTCGATCTACCTGCTGGTGCTCGGCCTGGGCATCGGCATGTGCATGCAGATCCTCACCCTGATCGTGCAGAACACCGCGGAGTTCAAGGACCTGGGCGTGGCGACCTCCGGGGTCACCTTCTTCCGCACGCTGGGCAGTTCCTTCGGCGCCTCCATCCTCGGCACGATCTATGCCAACGCGCTCTCCGACAAGCTCGCCGCGGCGGTGGTCAAGGCCGGCATCACCGACACCGACTCGATCTCGACCCCGGCGAAGATCCATGCGCTGGCGGCCGCCCAACGAGACCCGATCGTCAACGCCTACGCCGACAGCCTGCATGTGGTCTTCCTCTGGGCGGTGCCGGTGGCGGGGCTCGCCTTCCTGCTCGCGCTGCTGCTCAAGGAGGTGCCGTTGCGCGAGTCGTCCAGGGCCGGGGCGGCCGACGTCGGTGAGGGCTTCGGCATGCCCGAGTCGGCCGACAGCTCGCTGGCGCTGCAGCGGGCGATCGCGCGTCTGGTACGCCGCGCTCGACCGACCACGTTCCGGGAGATCCGGGAGTCCTCGGGCACCGCGCTGGACGCTGCCGCGGCGTGGTGCGTGGGCCAGATCGACGTACGCTCCAGGTTCGGCGGCGCCACCGATCTGCATACGGTCGCCGTCGGGCACCGGCTCCCCGGACCGGTGCTCGCCCCGGCCTTCGAGGCCACCGTGGCGAGTGGGTACCTGACCGGCGACGAGTCTGGCTACGCGGTGACCGACGCCGGCCGGACCGAGCTCGCCAAGCTCATCGGCGCGATGCGGGCCTGGCTCGCCGGGGAGCTGGAGGACTGGGACGCCGACGACGAACAGCTCAAGGAGGCGCTCGGCGCGCTCGCCAAGCGGATGGTCGACGACGATCCGCAGCTGCCGGTGGCGATGGCCACGCGCACGGGGTGAGTCGTGGTGTGCGCGGGGTGAGCTGCGATGTGAGCTGCGATGTGAGCACTGTCTCCTGTGCTGGCCCGCCGCCGGTCGGTAGCGTTGAGAAGCAAGATGCCAGCACAGCAGACCCGCTCACAGCCCGTTGACAAGCCGCGACTCGACATCGATTGGGTCAAGACGATCGCCAGCGCCCTCGCCGCGGTCTCCAGCGCGGTCGTCCTCTCCACCCTGGGTGCCGCCGGGACGCTGATCGGCGCCGCGGTCGGCAGCGTCGCGGCGACCGTCACCGCCGCCCTCTACACCCAGGGCCTGTCCAGGAGCCGCGAGACGGTCGCACGCGCGGGGCGTCGGCTCGCGGTGACCGATCCGAACGCGACGACGGTAGCGACCGAGACGACCGGATCGACCAGGACGATCCGGACGGCCACGCTGGCTCCGGAGCCGCTGGACGCCGAGGCGACGGCCGGCTCCTCCTCCGCCGGCGGTTGGCGGGAGCGGTTCCGGACCCTGCCCTGGAAGCGGATCAGCGTCCTCTCGCTGGCCACGTTCCTGGCGGTGGTGGCCATCGTGACCGTCTTCGAGCTGGTCTCGGGTCGCACCCTCTCCTCGCTGGTCGGCAGCGACGACGGCGGCGGTACGACGATCTCGCGCATCACCGGGTCCGGCGACGGCTCCGGAAGCGATTCGAGCAACTCGGGCAACGACTCCGGGAGCGACTCGAGCTCGGACGGCACCACCGCCACCAGTGACGCCACCGACGACTCGACGGCGACCTCGACCTCGACCTCGGACGAGGACACCGCCACCGCGGAGCCGTCGGAGGAGGCCACCTCGTCGGCCTCCGACGACGCCTCGTCGACGGCCACGTCGAGTGCCACCTCGAGTGCCACGGCCACGTCGTCAGCCCAGGCCAGCAGCGGGTCGGACACCGAGGACGGTGCCGCCGGCGCCACCCAGCCGTCGTCCTCGGCGTCCACGGACACGACCGGCTGACTGGGCCGCGTTACCGACCGATTCGGCCGCGCTACCGACCGATTCGGCGGTGCTATCGACCGATTCGGCGGGGGATCAACCGCGGGTGACGCGCAGGGTGAGGGTCGAGGAGCGCGAGGCCTTCACCGTCGAGGAACCCGGGTAGCGCACCACCACGCGATGGCGTCCGGCCTGGTGGACCGCCGGCAGCTTGACGCGCTGCCACGAGCCGTCCTTGGCCTTGGTCTGGTGCACGGTGCGGACGACGCTGCCGTCGACCCGGATGACGACCGTGCCGGTCGCGGCCGGTGAGCTCGGGGTGACCAGGTAGCGCACCACCGGGTGAGCACCGCGCTTGATCCGGTGGGTGCCGAGCCTCGCCTTCGTCCTGCTGCCGTGCTTGACGACCGTCAGCGTGGTTGCGGCCGAGGTGGAGCCGGCGACGGTCCCGTCGCCGGCATAGACGGCCCTCAGCCGGTGGGTGCCGACGGAGAGCGACGCCGGCAGGCTCACCTTCGCCGTACCACCCGACAGCGTCGCGGTGCCGAGCGCGGTCCCGCCCGAGCGGACGGTCACCGTGCCGGTGGGCACGCTGTCGTCCTCGGCGCTCACCGTCACCGTGGCCTTCGTCGTGGTGCCGTACGCCGAACGGGACACTCCGCTCAGCGCGGTCGTGGAGCCGACCGTAGCGGCCGCCGAGGTCGAGGCGGACGTGGAGGTCGAGGCGGACGTGGAGGTCGAGGTGCTCTCCGAGGCCGTGCCGGCGTCGTAGTCGAAGGACTTGTCCCGGAAGACCGTGTGGATGTGCACCTGGTTCTGGTAGACGACGCCGTCCTGGTGGATGTACTCGATCCACACCCGCGGCCCGGAGATGCGGAAGTAGGCGTTGCCGTCGGAGTCGGTGGTGTTGCCCCAGCCGATGTAGGTCTCGTCGTAGGCCGAGGTGTAGGCGCTCAGGTAGTCGTCGGCCACCGCGTCGGGGAAGTCATCGACCCACTGCTCGATCGCCGTGGTGACCAGTGCCTGCTGGTCCGAGCTCAGGTCGCTGACCAGGATGCCCGCGTCGTCGGGGTAGGTCGCCTCGTCCTGGCCGGCGCCCATCTGGACGTCGTCGAAGGTCCCGCTGATCTCGGCGGCGGAGAGCTCGCTGCTGCTGAGGCTGTCCAGGATGTCGAAGACGGCCGTCTTCTCACCCGACATCGGGGTGTAGGTGGTGCCGTCGGTGGTGAAGCTCTGCGGCTCGACTCCGACGAACTCCGGGGTGATCGCCACGCTGTCGCCGTCGAAGGTCGCGTTGATCGCCAGGTGGTGTCCGCCGAACTGCACCATGAAGGCGGAGTCGGTGGACGGCGTCCCGAAGAACGCGATGTAGTACTTCTCCGAGCCGTATCCGCCCGAGTTCTTGGTGGCCAGGTTGTCGTCGGCCAGCCGGATCTGCTCCTCCTCGGTGTAGCCCTGGTCGCTCAGCTCGGCCTCGACGACCGCCAGCGCCGCCTCCTGCTGGGCGTCGGTGAGATCGCCCAGCTTCAGCCCGTTGCGAGCCACCGCGTCGGTCGGCAGGTTGGACCACTCGTACTTGGTGCTGGTGTCGTCGTAGTCGTACTCGAGGGTGCTGAGCTGGTCGGAGGAGAGCGTGTCGATGAACGCGTCCGCGGCGGTGACCACCGCATCGGTGGTGGCGCTGGCGCCGGTGGACGCGGCGGTGTCGTCGTTGGAGGCTGCCACCGCGTAGGCGGCGGTGGCGAGGACCAAGGTTGTGGCGACGCCGGCCGGGATGAGACGAAGAAGGGTTCGAGACATGGCCGAGACGCTAGGGGTCGTCAATCCTGAATAGACCCTCAAGAACCTGTGAGTCGTTATCAGGAACCTGTGATTCCACGGTCGCCTCGGCTGGCGACACCGACCCCACCGTAGGCTCCGGCGGGTGTCAGCAACGGACCGGCCGATCCGCCGGGTCGGCGTGTGGGCGGTGGCCGGAGTGCTCGGGCTGTTGGCCCTGCTCGGGCTCGCCGCACCCGCCTCGGCGCATCCCTCGCCCTGGTCGACCCTCACCGTCGGCGGCGGCTCCCATCAGCTGGTGCTGCACGCTCGGGTGCCGATCGACCGCTACGAGCTCGCGACCGGCGAGCAGGTCGACGACCTCGCCGAGGCACGAGCCGGCCTGGTGGCGCGGGTCGACGCCGACGTCCAGGTCACGGTGGACGGAACCGACGTGCCGATCGTCGTACGTGGGCTCTCGCGGGGGACGGTGAACGGATACCCGGCCCTCGACTTCGAGGTGGTCGCCCGGTATCCCGCCGCCGACCCGGCGAGCGTCTCGGTGACCTGGCGGTTGGTCACCCGTCAGATCGTGAGCCACAAGGTCTACCTGCTGGGCAGCAGGGACGGCGACGGACGTCGGTCGTTGATCGGTGTCCTCACCGATGCCGGCCCCACCGCGCAGCTGATCGGCGGCGGCACCGCGGTCGAGCGCGAGGTGGGTATCGGCACCATGATCCGGGCCGGGATGAACCACATCGCCACCGGCTACGACCACCTGTTGTTCCTGACCATGCTGCTGCTGCCGGCCCCGTTGGCCGTCCGCCGGCGCGGACGGAACGGTCTGCCGGGGCTCGCGGCGACCGCGAAGGGCGTGCTGCTGATCGCGACCTCGTTCACGCTGGGACACTCCACCACCCTGGCGCTGGTCTCCTTCGGCCTGCTCAAGGTCCCGACCCGGCCGATCGAGACACTGGTCGCGGTCTCCATCATCGTCGCCGGGATCCACGCCGTGCGCCCGTTGGTACGACGCGGGGAGATGCTGATCGCGGCCGGATTCGGTCTGGTGCACGGCGGAGCGTTCGCCGAGACCATCCTGGAGCTGCATCTGGGGACCGGGGACACGATCCGCGCGGTGTTCGGGTTCAACGTCGGCATCGAGATCGCCCAGATCGTGGTCATCGTCTTCGTCGCCCCGCTTCTCTTCCTCGCCAGCGCCAGCCTGGACTACCGCTATCTGGTGGCTGTGATCGTGGCGTTGGGCACGCTGGCGGCGGCCGACTGGATCGTGGCGATCTGGACCGCGGGCGATCCGCTTCTCCAGGGTGCCTTCGACCTGCTCGCCGCCCGGCCGCTGCTCACCTGGGCCGGGCTGGCCGCGATCTCGATCTCGATGTGGGCGACCCGGCGGGCGGCCGAGGTGGGCGCGAGCCGGCAGGAGTCGATCCCGGGGGAGTGAGCCGGGTCGGTCGGGTCAGTCGGGTCGGCCGAAGACCGGCAGCTCCGGCGGGTCGTCGTGCAGCCGGGCGAGCAGGTCGGCGGCGATGGCGGCCGCGCGGTCGGGTGAGGAGCCGGGGTCGCTCGGCTTGCCGGTGCGTTCGGCGATGGCCCGCAGCACGGCGACGGTCAGGTGCGCGGTGACCTCACAGTAGACGTCGTCGGTGTCGCGGCCGGTGCGCTCGGCGATGGCGTCGCGCAGGTTGGCGGCCTCCTGCCAGAGCAGCTCGTGCAGGTGCAGCCGCGGCCCGGTGTTGGCGTCGATGACCGCGCCGATCCGCTGCAGCCGGTCCCGATCCGGACGGGGGGCGTCGAAGAGCGCCTGGATCGCGTGACCGAGGCTGATGCCGAGCGCCTCCTCGGTGGGCCGGGAGCGCAACGCCTCGGCGAGGGTGCCCTTGAAGCCCAGCGGCTCCACCAGCAGGGCCTCCTTGGTCGGGAAGTAGCGGTACAGGGTGGAGGCGCCCACCTCCGCGCCCTCGGCGATCTCCTCCATCGTGGTCGCCTCGTACCCCTTGGCCTCGAATGCGTCCAGAGCCACCTCGAGGATGCGCGCTCGCGTCTGCGCGGCCTTGCGCTCCCGCAGTCCCACCATGGACCGGAGCGTAACCTAGAGTTGACTCGGCTTCCTTTTGGAAGTCACTTCCATTCGGGGCTACGCTTCCACTGGCGCGGTCGGTCGGCCCGTCGGACCTCTACGAAAGGCTCCTCGATGGCGTGGCATCTCTTCCGACTCGGCCGGTGGTCGTTCCGGCACAAGAAGACGGTGGTGGGCCTCTGGCTGGCGCTGCTCGTGTTGGGCGGGGTCGGCGCCAGCACGCTGTCGGGCAAGACCGACGACAACTTCTCCCTCTCCGGCATGGAGTCGACCGAGGCGTTCTCCCTGATCAAGGACCGGACGCCCGGATCGAGCCCCGACGGTGCCAGCGCTCAACTCGTCTTCAAGACCGATGACGGCTCCACACTGACCTCGGCCGCGAACAAGCGGGCCGTCACCGCCGCGCTGAAGGAGGTGAAGACCAAGCACGTCGCCTCGATCACCAGCCCCTATGACGCGGGCACCATCTCGAAGTCCGGGACGGTCGGCTACGCCACGATCAGCTACACCAAGCAGTCGGTCGACCTCACCGACGCCGACGAGAAGGCCGCCGAGGCGGCCAAGAAGTCGGCCACGAAGGCGGGGATCGAGACCGTCATCGGCGGCGACGCCTTCTCCGAGGCCTCGACCTCCAGCAGCGCCGAGGCGATCGGCGTCGCCATCGCGCTCGTCGTCCTGTTGATCACCTTCGGCTCCCTGGTGGCCGCCGGGATGCCGTTGATCACCGCGATCATCGGGGTGGGCATCGGCATCACCGGCATCACCACGCTGACCGGGTTCGTCTCGCTCAGCTCCACCACGCCCGCGCTGGGCAGCATGCTCGGCCTGGCGGTCGGGATCGACTACGCGCTGTTCATCATGTCCCGCTACCGACACGAGGTGACGCTGGGCAGGCCGCGGGACGAGGCGGCCGGCCGCGCGGTCGGCACGGCGGGTTCGGCGGTCGTCTTCGCCGGTCTCACCGTCGTCATCGCGCTGGCCGGGCTCTCGGTGTGCGGGATCAGCTTCCTCACCCAGATGGGGCTGGCGGGAGCCTGCATGGTCGCCATCGCCGTACTCATCGCGCTCACCCTGCTGCCCGCCCTGCTCGGCGTGGCCGGCCGGCGTGCCACCTCCGGACGGATCAGATTCCTCCGCGATCGCGACCCCGAGGGCGACCCCAGTGTCCGCACCAACGGCCGACGCTGGGTGGAGCTGGTCAGCCGGTTCAAGGTCCCCGCCCTGGTCGGCGGCGTACTCCTCGCGGTGGTCGTCTCGATCCCGGTCACCAAGATGGAGCTCGCCATCCCGGACGACGCCACCGCGCCGTCCGGCAGCGATGCCCGGGTCGCCTACGACCTGATCGCCGACAACTTCGGCGCCGGCGCCAACGGACCGCTCGTCGTGGTGGTCGACACCGCGGACTCCAGCGATGCGCTCGGTGCCGTCAACAGCGTCGTCAGCGACCTGGAGGCGATCACCGACGACGTGGTCTCCGTGGTCCCGCCGACCGGCAGCGGCGCCGACGCGACCGCGGCGGAGAAGAAGGCGCTCACCAAGCAGCTCGCCTCGGTCTCCTACGCCACCATCACCGTCATTCCGACCAGCGGGCCCGCCGACAGTGCCACCAAGGAACTGGTCAAGACCATCCGCGCCGACCTGTCGGACCTTCCCGAGCAGGACGGGGCCCGTGCCCTGGTCACCGGCCAGACCGCCGTCGGCATCGACATCTCGCAGAAGCTGAACGACGTCTTCCCGCTCTATCTGGTCGTGGTCGTCGGACTGGCGTTCATCCTGTTGGTGCTGGTCTTCCGCTCGATCCTGGTCCCGCTCAAGGCGGCGGTCGGCTTCCTCATCTCGGTCTGCGTCTCGCTGGGTGCCACCGTCGCGGTGTTCCAGTGGGGCTGGCTCAACGGCCTGATCGGACTGGACGTGAAGACGCCGGTGGTCTTCATCCTGCCGTTGCTGCTCACCGGTGTCCTCTTCGGCCTGGCGATGGACTACGAGGTCTTCCTGGTCAGCCGGATGCGGGAGGCGTACGTGCACGGGACGCCCGCCAAGGAGGCGGTCAAGGAGGGGTTCGCGCACAGCGCTCGGGTGGTCACCGCGGCGGCGGCGATCATGACCGGTGTCTTCGCCGGCTTCGCGCTCGGCGACGCGGTGATGATCAAGACGATCGGGTTCGCGCTCGCGGTCGGTGTGCTGGCCGACGCCTTCCTGGTCCGGATGACGCTCGTCCCGGCGCTGATGTCGATCGTCGGCGAGCGGATCTGGTGGCTGCCGCGCTGGCTCGACCGGATCATGCCCAACCTCGACATCGAGGGGGAGGCCCTCGCCCGGCGACTCGGCCGGGACCAGGACGACGAGCCCACCCCGGAAAAAGTTGAGCAACGCTAATCATCTAACCTCGGGACCATGGCTGAGCTGATCACGATCCAGACCCCCGATGGCACGGCCGAGGCCTACCTCGCGAGGCCGCCGGCGGCCTCGGCGTCCTCCGCCGGGGTGCTGTTCTACATGGACGCGATCGGACTGCGCCCCCGGATCGAGGAGATGGTCGAGGAGATCGCGTCGTGGGGGTACGTCGTCCTCGCGCCGAACGTCTTCTACCGCGACGGCGACATCGCGGCGGTCGGGCCGGCCGCCGACCTGCGGGTCCCGGAGAACCGGGCCGCCTTCTTCGCCTCCGGGGCCAGCAAGCGGGTCGCCGGACTCACCCCCGACCGGGTGGCCGCCGACGTACCGGCCTATCTGGCGACGCTGCGGCGCTACGCCGCCGGGCCGATCGGCACCACCGGCTACTGCATGGGCGCGCGGCTCGCGGTCCGCACCGCCGGGCTCTTCCCCGATGAGGTGGTGGCGGTCGGCGGCTTCCACGGCGGCGGCCTGGCCACCGAGGACCCCGAGTCGCCGCACACCAAGATCGCGGGCACCCGGGCGGCGTACGTCTTGCTGCACGCCGACAACGACGGCTCGATGCCACCCGAGCAGGTCGCTGTCCTGGAGGAGGCGCTGGTTGCGGCCGGGGTCGAGCACGTCAACGAGATCATCCCGGGTGCCCCGCACGGCTACACCATGTCCGACACCTCGATGTGGGACGCCGCCGCCAACGCGCGTCATCTCAGCGAGCTGAGGGCACTCTTCGAGCGGACCCTGCGCCGAGTCGTTCGTTGACGCCGCCGATTCGTTCGTTCGCGAGGCCGAATCGTTCGCTGGTGCGGCCGAGTCGTTCGTTCGGTGCGGCCGCGACCAACCAGAACGTCAGCGGTTCCTCGAGACTCCGCGGGTAGGCAATCGCCTGCTGCGCTCCCCACCCGCGGAGTCTCTCAGTGCGGCGGCCGTCTCGTCGATGATCGCCCGCATCGCGGCGTCGGCGGCCACGGGGTCTCCACGACGTACGGCGCTGGCCACCCGATCGTGCAGCTCGATCGCCTCGGGGTTCGGGTCGCTCGGCATCAGCGCGTGATGGGTGCGTCCCTCCAGGACGGCGTCGACCAGCGGGACCAGAGCGCGCATCATCTCGTTCCCGCTGGCCTCCAGCAGGGTTCGGTGGAAGGCCTGGTCGGCGGCGAGGTAGGCCTCGAGGTCCTGTCGTCGCCCGGTGGTGACCATGTCCGAGGCCGCGACCGCCAGGGCGCGGCATTGCTCCGGGTCGGCGCGCTCGGCGGCGAGCGCGGCCGCCACCGGCTCGAAGCCGCGGCGCAGCTCGGAGAGCGAGACCAGCTGCTCGCTGCGGTCGCCCGACTCCAGGCGCCAGCGGATCAGCAGCGGGTCGAAGACGTGCCACTCCTCTCGGGGGCGCACGGTCAGGCCCACCCGTCGCCGTGAGGCGATCATCCCCATCGACTCCAACACCCGGACGGCCTCGCGCGCCGCGCTGCGCGACACGCCGTGCGCGGCGACCAGACCCTCGAGGGTGACGACGGTCCCCGGGGCCAGCCGACCCGAGGCGATCTCCTCACCGACCGCGTCGAGCAGCCGCGGATGGACCTCGACGCGGTGATCAGTGGCGCTCACGCCTAGAGCATGTCACTTCTCGGAGAAGACGTATATAGACAGTTCTTTAAAGATTTTTCGTGACAAAAGTCAGATCATTCGGCAGACTGTGACCGCCGGCACGTGACGGCCGTCACGGCCGGGTGACACGAGGAGAGTCTGATGAACCCACAACTGGTCGTGATGGGCGTGTCCGGATCGGGCAAGTCCACCGTCGGTGCGGCGATCGCCCAGCGGCTGCGGGTGCCGTTCGCCGACGCCGACGACTTCCACCCGCCGGAGAACGTGGCGAAGATGAGTGCCGGGCACGCGCTCGACGACCACGACCGCTACCCCTGGCTGGAGCGCATCGGTGCATGGCTGGCCGCGCACCCCGACGGCGCGGTGATCAGCTGCTCGGCGCTGAAGCGGAAGTACCGCGACCAACTGCGCCACCATGCCCATCGAGTCAGCTTCCTGCACCTCGCCGGGGACCGGGAGGTCATCGCCCGCCGGCAGGCCAGCCGGCCCGGTCACTTCATGCCCGCCTCGCTGCTGACCTCACAGTTCCAGACCCTCGAGCCGCTCGAGCCCGACGAGGCCGGCGTCGTCATCGACGTCGATCAGGAGGTCGACGCGATCGTCTCGGAGTACGTTGCCACCGTCGCCGACCAGGAGAACCGCTGATGTCCCTGTCCTTGCTGTCCTCGCTGCCGTCCCTGCCCGCGCTCGCCGCCACCGACCTGGTCGAGCCCGCCCGGGGAGGCGGTCAGCTGGTGATCGCCGCCCTGGTCGGGATCGCCGTGATCGTCGTCCTCATCACGCTGGTCAAGCTGCATCCGTTCCTGGCGCTGACCCTGGGCGCCCTGGCCGTCGGCGTCGTCGACTGGCAGAACATGAGCGACGTCGTCACCAGCTTCAGCACCGGCTTCGGCTCGACCGCATCCGGCGTGGGGCTGCTGATCGCACTCGGTGCGATGTTCGCCAAGCTGCTCGCCGACTCCGGCGGTGCCGACGAGATCGTCGACACCATCGTCGGCAAGGCCTCACCACGGATGCTGCCGTGGGCGATGGCGCTGGTCGGCGCGATCATCGGGCTGCCGATGTTCTTCGAGATCGGCCTGGTGCTGCTGATGCCGGTGATCTACCTGGTCGCCCGCCGCGCCCAGGTCTCACTGATCACGGTCGGCATCCCGGCGCTGGCCGGGCTCTCCGCGATGCACGGCTTCGTGCCGCCGCACCCCGGCCCGCTGACCGCCATCCAGTACACCCACGCCGACCTCGGTCTGACCCTCGGCCTGGGCGTCCTGGTCGCCATCCCGACCGTGATCGTGGCCGGCCCGCTCTTCGGCTCCTTCGCCGGGCGGTACGTCGACGTACCGGCGCCGGACACCTTCGACTCCGGCACGGCCGAGCGCGGGACCCACCAACAGCGCCCGAGCTTCGGCGCGACCATCTTCAGCGTGCTGCTGCCGGTGGTGCTGATGCTGGCCAAGTCGGTCTGCGACATCGTCTGGGACGACAACGCCGACCAGCTCCTGCGCAAGATCTTCGACGTCCTGGGGAACCCGCCGGTCGCACTGCTGATCGCCGTCCTGGTCGGCCTGGTCACCCTGGGCTCGAACGGCGCCAGGATGGGTCGCGACCAGCTGCAGAAGGTGATGGAGTCCTCGCTCCCGCCGATCGCCGGCATCGTGATGATCGTCTGCGCCGGCGGCGGCTTCAAGCAGGTGCTGATCGACACCGGGATCGGCACCCAGCTGGCCCAGTGGGCGGACAAGGCCAACATCTCGGTCATCCTGCTCGCCTGGGTGCTCGCCGTCCTCATCCGGCTGGCGACCGGCTCCGCGACGATCGCCACCATCACCGCCTCCTCGCTGATCGTCGACCTGCTGCCCGGGATGGACAACTGGCAGGTCTCCCTGGTGGTGCTCGCGGTGGGCGCCGGCTCGGTGTTCTTCTCCCACGTCAACGACGCCGGGTTCTGGCTGGTCAAGGAGTACTTCGGGATGAGCGTGGGCCAGACGATCAAGACCTGGTCGGCGATGGAGACGGTGCTCTCCGTGGCGGGACTGGTCTTCGTCTTCGTGCTCGACGTGATCCTGAAGCTGCTCACCTGAGCCGGCGGCGTCACCACAGATCGCCGGAGGGACCGGCTGAAGGACCGGCACGGACACCCCTCTCGGGTAGGGCCCCCGTGCCGGTCCGTACGACGGTAGCGCGGATGTCCCGCCGCTGTCCTCAGTCCGGGAGGATCTGTGGCAGAGGCGTGGATCGCGGCGGCCGCCGGCGGGGCGGCTCGTGGACTCGCCCGGGTTCCGGTTCGCCCGTCGGGCTCACTGGTCCACCATCCTCTTGTCGGCGTTCTCAGACAGAGCGCCGATGCACCCCGGGTGCCACCAGGTCACTGCCCTGCTCGCTTGACCCGTTCCAGACCTGGAGCGATGTCCAGGATGAGA
>NZ_JASGET010000084.1:0-80860 GCF_047606145.1 Nocardioides sp.
GCGGCGGCGAGGCCGACAGCCGGCCCAGCGCGTCGGCGTCGATGACGACCGGCACGCCGGTCGCGAGCGCGGCGGCGAGCTCCCGGCCGACCTGCTCGCCACCGCCGGAGCCGACCACCCACGCCTGGGCACGGCCGTCGCCGACCACCTCCGGATGGGCGCGGACGACGGTCTCGGCGGCCGTGCCGACATAGCGGACCATCCCGGCCAGACCGCTGTTCGCGCCCGCGACCGAGAGCAGTGCGGCACCCGGGTACCGGCTGCTTCCGGTGCGCAGCCCGACCACGCCGCGGGTGTACTTATGGGCGGTCGGCACCGGCCTCGGCAACAACCGCGCGACATCGGCGGCCTGCAGCGCCTCGACGCCGCCCGCCGCCGGGCCGACGCCCGGCAGGCCGATGTCGACGAGCTGCACCACACCGCAGGCGGCCGCGGCCGGGTCGAGCAGGTGACACGGCTTGTGACAGCCGAACGTGACGGTCAGGTCGGCGACCACGTGCGGCCCGGACGTCCCGCCGCCGTCGACGTCCACTCCGCTGGGCACGTCCACCGCGACCACCGGGATCTCGGCCACCGCGGCCAGCGCCGCCTGCGCGTCGGGACGCAGCCCGGAACGACCGCCGATCCCGACGATCCCGTCCAGCACCACGTCGTACGCCGCCCGCGGTGGGCGAGCCGGGTCGAGACCACCGACCCGGCCGCCCGCCGCCCGCAGCGCGGTCACACCGCCGTCGTGCACCCGGTCGGAGAGCAGCCAGGCCTCCACCCGTGCCCCGCGCCGAGCCAGCCGCGCGCCGGCGTACAGCGTGTCACCGCCGTTGTCACCGCTGCCGACCAAGAGCAGCACCCGGCGCCCGTAGGCGCCGCCGAGAAGGTCGATGACCGCGTACGCCAGACCGGCGGCCGCCCGCTCCATCAGCGCACCCCGGGGCAGTCGGGCCATCGCGGTGGCCTCGGCGGCCCGGACCCGCTCGACCGGCTGTGCCCGGATCACGATCCCTCCAACACGACCATCGCCGAGGCGATCCCGGCGTCGTGCGACAGCGACAGATGCACCACCGCGACCCCCTGAGCCTCGGCCTCCGCCCGCACCGTCGCGCGCAGCGCGAAGCGTGGCCGGCCGGACTCCTCGGAGATCACCTCGGCATCCTGCCAGGCCAGTCCCACCGGGGCGCCGAGCGCCTTGGCCAGCGCCTCCTTGGCGGCGAACCGGGCCGCCAGCGAGGCCAGCGGGCGGCCGGCCTCGGCCGGGGTGAAGAGCCGGGCGCGCAGCCCGGGCGTACGCCGCAGCGTCTCGCCGAAGCGTTCGATGTCGCAGACGTCGATGCCGACGCCGATGATCGCCATCGGAGTCCGGCTACTCGACGGTGACCGACTTGGCCAGGTTGCGCGGCTGGTCCACGTCCAGGCCCAGCACCGTCGCGAGTTGGCAGGCGAACAGCTGCAGCGGCACCACCGCGACCAGCGGCTGCAGCAGCGCGGGGACCTTCGGCAGCCTGATGACGGTGTCGGCGAACGGCTCGATCGAGGAGTCGCCCTCCTCCACCAGGCAGATCGTGCGCGCGCCGCGGGCGCGGACCTCCTGGATCCCCGAGCGCATCTTGTCGTGCAGGAAGTCCCGGCCGGCGGGCGGCACCACGCAGAAGATCGGCAGCCCGTCCTCGACCAGCGCGATCGGGCCGTGCTTGAGTTCGCCGGCCGCGAACCCCTCGGCGTGCAGGTAGGCCAGCTCCTTGAGCTTCAGCGCGCCTTCCAGCGCGACCGGGTAGCCGGCGTGCCGGCCGAGGAAGAGAACCGAGCGGCTCTCGGCGTACGTCTCGGCGAGGCGGTAGACCTCCTCGGCACGGCCCAGCACCTCGGTGATGGCCGTCGGCATCTCCTCGAGCTGGCAGAGCACCTGGTCGATCTCCTCGCCGTACAGGATGGCCTTCACCTGGGCCAGGTAGAGGGCCAACAGGTAGCAGGCCACCAGCTGGGTCAAGAACCCCTTGGTCGAGGCCACCCCGATCTCCGGACCGGCGTGGGTGTAGATCACCGCGTCGGACTCGCGCGGGATGGTGGAGCCGTTGGTGTTGCAGATCGCCAGCACCTTGGCGCGCTGGTCCTTGGCGTGTCGGATCGCCTGGAGGGTGTCGGCGGTCTCGCCGGACTGGGAGATCGCCACCACCAGGGTGGAGTGGTCGATGATCGGGTCGCGGTAGCGGAACTCGCTGGCCAGCTCGACCTCGACCGGCACCCGGCACCAGTGCTCGATGGCGTACTTGGCGACCATGCCGGCGTAGAACGACGTGCCGGCCGCGATGATGATGATCTTGTCGACCTCGCGCAGCTCCTGGTCCGCCAGCCGCATCTCGTCGAGCTGTAGCGCACCGCCGGCGCCGCGACGGCCGAGAAGCGAGTCGGCCACCGCGCGCGGCTGCTCGAAGATCTCCTTGCGCATGAACCAGTCGTGCCCGTCCTTCTCCGCCGCCGAGAGGTCCCAGTCGACGTGGAACGGAGTGGGGGTGCTCGGCCGGGCGTCGAAGTCGGTGACCGTGACGCCGCCCGGGCTCAGTGTGACGACCTGGTCCTGCCCGAGCTCGAGGGCGTCGCGAGTGTGCTCGATGAAGGCGGCGACATCGGAGGCGAGGAAGCTCTCGCCCTCGCCCAGGCCGACCACCAGCGGGCTGTTGCGTCGCGCGGCGACGACCCGGTCGGCGTCCTCGGCGTCGACGGCCACGAAGGTGAACGCACCGTCCAGCCGGCGACAGACCCGCTGCATCGCCTCGGTGAGCGTGGCGCCGGCCTCGACCTCGAGCTCGAGCAGATGTGCGGCCACCTCGGTGTCGGTCTCGGAGAGCAGCTCGTGGCCGTCGTTCTCCAGCTCGGCGCGCAGCTCGGCGAAGTTCTCGATGATGCCGTTGTGGATCAGCGCGACCCGGCCGTGCGGCCCCGCGTGCGGGTGTGCGTTGAGATCGGTGGGACCGCCGTGAGTGGCCCAACGGGTGTGCCCGATGCCGGCCGAGGAGGCCGGCAGCGGGTCGTCGGCGATCAGCTTCTCCAGGCTGCCGAGCTTGCCGGCCCGCTTCCGGATCGCCAGCCGGGGCTCCTCGCACGAGGCGTCAGCGGACCGATCGACGAGCGCGATCCCGGCCGAGTCGTAGCCGCGATACTCGAGCCGGCGGAGGCCGTCGATGAGCACCTCCGTCGCCGATCGGGGGCCGACGTATCCGACGATTCCGCACATGGCGGCCATCCTAGGCGGGTCATCCGATCGTGCACCGCGCGAGACACCCGCACGGCCGGCCACCATTGGTCGAGGCTCCAGGCAGCCCAGCGACCGCCGGCCGGAGTCACACGGTCTCGATACGCCCTCGCTCGTCCCTCGCGAGGGCTACTCGACCAGCGACGGTGCCGTCGGTCGAGTAGCGGGCGCCGCTCTCACCGTCGGTCGAGTAGCGGGCGCCGCTCTCATCGTCGGTCGAGTAGCGGGCGCCGCTCTCATCGTCGGTCGAGTAGCGAGCGTCAGCGAGCGTATCGAGACCCCCGGCGAGCCCGAGGAGCCCGGCCCGGACGGCGTACGGAACAATCACGTGCCATGTCCTCCCACGGCCCGGCCGGTGACGAGCGCGAGTCCTCGCCGTACCTCGAGCTCGACCGCGAGGCGTGGGCGAAGCTCGCGCACGAGACGGTCAACCCGCTGACCGCCGGCGAGATCGAGAAGCTGCGTGGTCTCGGCGACCGGATCGACCTCAACGAGGTCGAGGAGGTCTACCTGCCGCTGAGCCGGCTGGTCAGCCTGTACGTCGAGTCGGCGGGCTCCCTCCATCGCGAGCAGGAGACGTTCCTGCATCGGCCGATGCCGGCGCGCACCCCGTTCGTGATCGGGGTGGCGGGCTCGGTGGCGGTCGGCAAGTCCACCACCGCGCGGGTGCTGCAGGAGATGCTGGCGCACTGGCCGGAGCATCCGCACGTCGAGCTGGTCACCACCGACGGCTTCCTCTACCCCAACGCCGAGCTGGAGCGACGCGGGCTGATGGCGCGCAAGGGCTTCCCGGAGTCCTACGACCGGCGGGCGCTGCTGAAGTTCGTGGTCGACATCAAGTCCGGCCGCGACGAGGTCGAGGCGCCGGCGTACTCGCACCTGGTCTACGACGTCGTGCGCGGCGAGCGGACGGTGCTGAAGCATCCCGACATCGTGATCATCGAGGGCCTCAACGTCCTTCAGCCGGCCCGGGTCCGCGCAGACGGCACCACCGGTCTCGGGCTCTCGGACTTCTTCGACTTCAGCATCTATGTCGACGCCGGCACCGCGCACATCAAGCAGTGGTACGTCGAGCGCTTCCTGCGCCTGCGCGAGACCGCCTTCCGCGACCCGTCCTCGTACTTCGCCAAGTACGCCGCGCTCAGCCACGAGGAGGCGATCGAGCGCGCCTCAGCGATCTGGGACGAGATCAACGGCCCCAACCTGACCACGAACGTGCTGCCGACCCGGTCGCGCGCGACCCTGGTGCTGCGCAAGGACCGCGACCACTCGGTCCGCTACGTCCGGCTCCGCAAGCTCTAGCCATCCCGCGCCCGGACGCGAGTCCGGGTCAGAGCGCCAGGCGATCCCGCACCACGCCCGCCAATCGGCCGGCGACCTGCTCGGCCTGCACGTGACTGGGCGCCTCGACCATCACCCGGACCAGCGGCTCGGTGCCCGAGGGCCGCAGCAGCACCCGGCCGTTGCCGGCCAGCGCCGCCTCCTCGGCGGCGACCGCCGCCCGGACCCCCTCGTCGCTCAGACAGCGTGTCCGGTCGACCCCGGGCACGTTGAGCAGCACCTGCGGGAGCCGGGTGACCACCGCGGCGAGATCGGCGAGCGACCTCCCGGTGGCGGCCATCCGGGCGAGGACCTGCAACGCGGTCAGGGTGCCGTCGCCGGTGGTGGCGTGCTCGCTGAGGATGATGTGCCCGGACTGCTCGCCACCGATCGAGTAGCCGTGCGCCCGCATCTCCTCCAGGACGTAGCGGTCGCCGACCGCGGTCCGCGCCACCGCGATGCCGGCGGCCTCCATCGCCTTGACGAAGCCGAGGTTGCTCATCACGGTCACCACCACGGTGCCGCCGGCGAGCCGGTTCGTCTCGGCGAGCCCGAGTGCCAGCAGCGCGATCAGCTGGTCGCCGTCGACCAGGCGGCCCTCGGCGTCGACGGCGACGCACCGGTCGGCGTCACCGTCCCAGGCGAAGCCGGCGTCGGCGCCGTTGGCCACCACCGCGCGTTGCAGCGCCTCCGGATGGGTCGACCCGACACCGTCGTTGATGCTGAGCCCGTCGGGGTCGTCGTGGATCGCGACGACCGTGGCCCCCGCCCGTTCGAGAGTGAGCGGACCGCTCAGGCTCGCGGCGCCGTTGGCGCAGTCGACAACCACCTTGAGCCCGTCCAGCCGCCGGTCGAGGGTGTCGACCAGATAGCCGGCGTACTCCTCCACGGCCGTGCCGTGCACCCGGATCCGTCCGACGTCGGCGCCGACGGGCAGGTTGGGATGGTGGCCGAGGTGGGCCTCGATCGCGTCCTCGAGCGCGTCGTCGAGCTTGAGCCCGCCGCGCTGGAGGAACTTGATGCCGTTGTCCGGCATCGGGTTGTGCGACGCCGAGATCACCACGCCGAGGTCGGCACCGAACTTGCCGACCAGGTGGGCGACGCCGGGAGTCGGCAGGATGCCGAGGTCGAGTACGTCGCACCCGGCGGAGGCGAGCCCGGAGGTGACGGCCGCCTGGAGGAACTGTCCCGAGATCCGCGGATCTCGGCCCACCACGGCCAGGGGCCGGGGACCGGCGAACTCGCCCTTCTCGGTGAGTACCTGGGCCGCCGAGACAGCGAGGTCCAGAGCCAGCGAAGCGGTGAGGACCTCACCGTTCGCCAGGCCCCGGACCCCATCGGTGCCGAAGAGTCGCGTCACGAATGGAACCTTTCGTGGTTCGCGAAGTGTTGAGTTCGGATGCCTGGCAACGCGGAGGGCCGAAGGCGGCCTTTGAGCGGAGCGGGCCATCGAGGGCCGACAACGCAGCCAGGCGCCGAAATCAGCGCTTCGAGAACTGCGAAGCCTTCCGAGCCTTCTTGAGCCCCGCCTTCTTCCGCTCGACCACCCGCGCGTCGCGGGTGAGCAGGCCGGCCTTCTTCAGCGTCGGGCGGTTCGCGTCGATGTCGACGTCGTTCAGCGCACGGGCCACACCGAGGCGCAGGGCGCCGGCCTGGCCGGCGATGCCACCGCCGTGGATGCGCGCGATCACGTCGAACCGGCCCTCGAGCTGCAGCGCCGCGAACGGCTCGTTCACGATCTGCTGGTGCAGCTTGTTCGGGAAGTAGCTGTCCAGGCTGCGACCGTTGATGGTCCACGAGCCCGAGCCGGGCACGATGCGGACGCGGGCGACCGCCTCCTTGCGGCGACCGGTGGCCGCCGCGGGGGCGATGGTGGCGGGGCGGGCCGGGTCGGCGACCGGGTGGGACTCCGAGGTGTAGGCGAGACCCTGCTCGTCGGTGGTGTAGGTCTCCTCGGCCTCGCCGGCGGAGGCGGAAACGGCGTTCTCAGTCATGTTCTGGTCCTGGCTCACTGGGCGATCTGCTTGATATCGAACGGGACGGCCTTCTGGGCCTGGTGCGGGTGCGTCGGGCCGGAGTAGACCTTCAGCTTCTTCAGCATCTGCCGGCCGAGCTTGTTCTTCGGCAGCATGCCCCACACCGCCTTCTCGATCGCCTTGCGAGCGTCCTTCTCCAGGATCTCGCCGATCGGGGTGGCCGTCAGACCGCCCGGGTAGCCGGAGTGACGGTAGGCGAGCTTCGTGGTCGCCTTGTCGCCGGAGAGGGAGACCTTCTCGGCGTTGACGACGATGACGAAGTCTCCGGTGTCAGCGTTCGGGGCGTAGATCGCCTTGTGCTTGCCGCGCAGCAGGTTGGCCACCTGGACGGCGAGCCGGCCCAGGCGGACGTCGGTCGCGTCGATCACGTGCCAGGCGCGCTCGATGTCGCCCGGCTTGGGAGCGTAAGTACGCACGTGTGCCTTCTTCGTTCGTTCGTCCCGGGACGACGGTCGTCGCCCGGGTCATGCTCACGTGGCTTCTGACGAACACGGCCCGGCTTGCCTCGACCCACACCACTCGGGCAAGGGTGAGCATCCGGATCTGCGCCCCGACCGTGCGAGTCGGGACGCGGCAGGAGCCACGACCTGCCAAGGTTAGGTCCCGGCAGGTGCGAGGGTCAAAACGCCGCTGAGGTGAGGCGATTCCTAGGTGTTGGTGCCCGTGGTGCCGGCGGTCAGCCCGCTCAGGTCGGAGGTGGTGCCCGAGCCGTCGTCCGTCGTACCGGAGCTCCCGTCGGTGCCGGAACTGCCGTCGGTGCCCGAGCTACCCGAGCTGCTTCCGGGGAAGCCCTGGGTGCCGCCCATCTGCCCCTGGGTGCCACCCATCTGGCCCTGATTGCCGCCGAACTGTCCCTGGCCACCGCCCGGGAAGCCGCTCTGGCCGGAGCTGCCGCTGCCGGAGTTCACGATCGCCATCACGCCGGCGCCGGCCGCCGCGCCGACGATGAGCCCGGCCAGACCCACCGCGAGCACATGACGGAAGACGAAGAGACGGTCGCGCAGCCGCGGCTTCGGCGGCGGGGGCGTGCCGAAGCCCGGCGTACCTTCCGGCTGCTCGAACACCGGCGCGTACGGCGCCTGGGCTGCCTGAGCCGCCTGGGCTGCCTGGGCCGGCGGCGGGCCGGCGGGACCGGCCGGAGTCTCGACGGTGGACTGATCACTCGTAGCGGTGGACTGATCACTCATGCCCGAAAGGTTCGACCGCGACGCTGTGTTGACGCTGTGCCACGGCTGGCGGCAGGCCGAGAAGTCTGGCCCCCGCACCGGTGGAGACCTATGCTGAGATTGTCGGACAATCAGACTAGATCAGCCCGGAGGAACCATGACGACGCTCCGCGAGGTCGCACGCACGACACCCGAGCGGTTCGAGGCCGCCGAGGCCCACACGGCGCACAACTACCATCCGTTGGAGGTGGTGGTCACCGCCGCCGATGGCGCGTGGATGACCGACGTGGACGGGCGGCGCTACCTGGACATGCTGGCCGGCTACAGCGCGCTCAACTTCGGTCACGGCCACCCGGCGCTGCTGGCCGCCGCGCACGCCCAGCTCGATCGGGTCACGCTCACCAGTCGCGCGTTCGTACACGACCGGTTCGCCGAGTTCACCGCGAAGCTGGCCGCGCTGTGCGGCAAGGAGATGGTGCTGCCGATGAACAGCGGCGCCGAGGCGGTGGAGACCGCGATCAAGGTGGCCCGCAAGTGGGGCTACGAGACCAAGGGAGTGGCGGCCGAGCGGGCCGAGATCATCGTGATGGCCGGCAACTTCCATGGCCGCACCACCACCATCGTCGGCTTCTCCGACGATCCGGACGCGCGCGACGGCTTCGGCCCGGCGACGCCCGGCTTCACGATGGTGCCGTACGGCGACCTGGCGGCCGTCGCCGCAGCGATCACGCCGCACACGGTGGCGGTGCTGGTCGAGCCGATCCAGGGCGAGAGCGGCGTGATCATCCCGCCGGCCGGCTACCTGGCCGGCCTGCGGGAGCTCTGCACGCAGGCCCGGGTGTTGTTGGCCTGTGACGAGATCCAGTCCGGCCTCGGCCGGACCGGACGCACCTTCGCCTGCGACCACGAGGACGTGGTCCCGGACCTCTACCTCCTGGGCAAGGCGCTCGGCGGCGGCATCGTGCCGGTCTCGGCGGTGGTGGCCGACACGGACGTGCTGGGTGTCCTCTCCCCCGGTCAGCACGGTTCCACCTTCGGCGGCAACCCGCTGGCCTGCGCGGTCGGCATCGCCGTCCTCGACCTGCTCGCGACGGGGGAGTTCCAGGACCGGGCGGCGGCGCTCGGCGCCGTCCTCGCCGAGCGTCTCTCCGCGCTGGTGGGCCGCGGCGTCACCGCCTTCCGCAGTCGTGGCCTGTGGGCCGGCGTCGACATCGATCCCTCGATCGGCACCGGCCGTGAGATCTGTGAGGCCCTGATGGCCCGCGGCGTCCTGGCCAAGGACACCCACGGCTCCACCATCCGGTTGGCCCCGCCGCTGGTCGTCTCGGCCGACGACCTGAACTGGGGTCTCGACCAGGTCGCCGCGGTGACCGGACGACCCTGAATCTTTACGAGATAAACACAACTCGCCTAGAGCAGCATCTGAAGCCGCTCGATTCGTTCGTAGTTCGGACACGATTGACCGGTCGGATCCGCGCCGATACGGTGATGACCGTCACGCCATCATTCGCACTCTGAACGCAATAGCGACGCTCCGCCGAGCCACCCTCACTCGACGCTGTCCCGGGCGCTCGCGCCCGCCCCACCACCGAGAGGTAGCTTCGCCATGCCCATGTCACGCCGCGACCTCACTCGCGCGCTCACCGTCACGGTCGGCTCCGCCACCCTGCTCGGCACCACCGAGCTGACCACCGCCAGCGCCGCCCAGCGCACCCACAAGCGCACCACGACTGCCACCCGCTCGCACGACCGGAGCACCCGCTACCCACCGCTCATCACCCACACCCACCACCGCCCCACCGGCTACGAGGTCACCTTCCGCTACCACGCACCCGACGCCACCCGCGTCCAGCTCAAGGGCGAGTGGTACTTCGGCAATCCCTACGAGCTCTCTTCCCTCGCCGGCACCCAGGACTCGGTCGTCGCCACACCCGGAACGACGCCCGCTCACTGGCGGCCCGGAGACATCCCGCTGCCCTACCCGAACTCGAACGTCGCCAACTGGCCGGTCGTCGACATGCGCAAGGGCCGCGACGGCGTGTGGAGCTACACCACCCCGCTGCCGTCAGGCACCTTCAGCTACGGCTTCTTCGTGGACCTCGGTCCCGACGATGGCGGAGTGGAGGTCTACGACCCGTCCAACCCGCCGTGGAACGCGGAGAGCGGCATCGGCAGCGTCGAGCCCGTCAGCCAGGTCTACGTCCCGAGCGATGACGCCTTCCGCACCGAGGATCTGTCATGGCAGGCCCCGTCCGACCGGCCAGGTTCGCTCGTCGAGGTGACGTACGACGCCCCCACCTCGCTCACGCCAGCGGGGTCGAACTACGCCGGGGTGTACACCCCGCCGAACTACAACCGTCACCGGGCCACGCCCTACCCAACCGTCTACATGCTGGCACCCGACAACGAGGTCGCGTGGGGAAGTCAAGGGGCGCTGCCCAACATCCTCGACAACCTGATCAACTCCGGTGCGATCCAGCCGATGGTTGTCGTGACGCCGAACGTCCAAGGCTTCCCCGATTCAACCGACTCGGCGCCGGTCGCCGAGAACCTTCTCACGGCGTTGATGCCGTACGTCGAGTCCCGCTATCACGTCTCGACGGCGGCATCGAGGCGCGCGGTGGCAGGGCTCGGTTATGGTGCCTCCGTCGCGAACGCCCTTCTCTTCGGACACACCGACGAGTTCGGCAGCTTCGGAGTCTTCAGTCCGGGCATCAAGGGCCCCTACACGCTTCCGACCACGCTCTCGAGCGATCAGGTCGGCGCGCTCCGTGAAGCGAACATCCTCGTCGGTGGCGGCCTACAGGATCCGAGCCACTACTACCACGCATCCGAGGTAGCACTGCTGACCTCGGCCGGAATCCCGGTGATGCCGAACTTCGTCAACGGCGGCCACAACTGGTACTCGTGGCGTTTCAACGCCAAGGAGTTCCTCTCCCGGGTCGCCTTCTTCCCACCGTTCGCGGGCTGACCGGCTCGTCTCGTCACCGCACCCACCGGCCTCCCAGGCTTCCGACTCCCCTCGAAAGGTCTTGCCATGCCCATGTCACGCCGCGACCTCACTCGCGCATTCGCCGTCACGGTCGGCTCCGCCACCCTGCTCGGCACCACCGAGCTGACCACCACCGAGCTGACCACCGCCAACGCCGCCACCCAGCGCACCCACAAGCGCACCACGACTGCCACCCGCTCGCACGACCGGAGCACCCGCTACCCACCGCTCATCACCCACACCCACCACCGCCCCACCGGCTACGAGGTCACCTTCCGTTACCACGCACCCGACGCCACCCGCGTCCAGCTCAAGGGAGAGTGGTACTTCGAGCGTCCCAGCGACCTGCCCGAGCGACTCTCCGGACCCGACGGCACCGTCGAGACCCCGGGGCTGCGCCCGCGTCAGTGGCGTCGTGGCGACGTGCCGATCGCCAGCCCGAACTCCACCAGCCCGAACTGGCCGGTCGTCGACATGCGCAAGGGCCGCGACGGCGTGTGGAGCTACACCACCCCGCTCCCGGGCGGCGTGTACACCTACGGGTTCTTCATCGACGCCGACGCCGACGACACCACGACCACCGGCCTCGTGCCGGACCCGAGCAACCCCGCGTGGAACGTGCACGACGGCGTCGTGGACGGCCGCGCCGTGGACCGCAGCCAGATCTACGTCCCCAGCGATGCCGACTTCGACCCGCGCGAGACGAGCTGGCTGAGCGCCACCGACGGCGCCAGCGGGAAGCTGCGCTACGTCACCTACGACTCGCCCGGCCACGTCACGCCGGCCGACCAGAACTATCTGGTCGTCTACACCCCGCCGGGGTACGACGCCCACCGCGCCACGCCGTACCCCACCCTCTACCTCAGCCACGGCGGCGGCGAGGACGAGATGGGCTGGAGCACCCAGGGCGCGCTGGCCGACATCATGGACCAGCTGATCGGCCGCGCCGAGATCGAGCCGATGCTCGTGGTGATGCCGAACGCCACCGGCTACGCCACCTCCAGCCAGGAGTCGCTGCACCGGGCCGACCTGATCGAGCGCGTGATCCCGTGGATGGAGGAGCACTACCACGTGGTCGCGGACGCCTCCGGCCGGGCGTACTCCGGCCTGTCCGCCGGCGGCATGCGGACGGCGTACCTGCTGCTCGACAACACCGCCGAGTTCGGCTACTACGGCCTGATGAGCGCCGGCCTTCCACCGGACACCACCTTCTCCGACGACCTGGTCACGGCGATGAAGCAGGCATCGGTCTGGATCGGTGGCGGATGGCAGGACCCCATCAACGCGGGCTTCGTGCTCAACGGCACCGCCCTGCATCGCGGGCCGTTCCGGGCGGCCCGGGACCTGACCGAGGCAGGAGTTCACGTCACCACCGCGTTCATCGACGGTGGCCACGAGTGGTATGTGTGGCGGCTCCTGCTGCGCGACTTCCTCACCCGGGTCGCCTTCCTGCCGGCCACCTCCGCACCCGACTCCTGGGGCGCCTGACCGGCAACCCCGCGTCGACCACGGAGCCCCGGGCTCACTCCGCCGGCAGCGTCACCGCCAACGCCGGCAGGGCATCGACCAGCAGGTCCAGCAACTGTCCACGACTCACCTCGGACTCGCCCGACTTCCAGGCCAGCACCAGCTGCTCGGTCATCGCCTGCCAGCCGCGCACCACCAGCCTGGCGGCGGGCGTGTCCGGGATCAGCCCGGTGTCGGCCGAGAAGACCCGCTCGCCGAGCTGGCCGAACGCCTCGTCGTAGACGGCCTTGAGCGCCGGATCGCTCGCCGCCCCGCGCAGCAGCGAGCGATAGCCGGCCCAATTGGCGTCGACGAAGTCGACATAGGCCGTCACCGAGTGCCGCAGCCGTTCCACCGGGTCCCCCACCGAGGGGGGTGCGGTCTGCTCGACCAGGTCCGCGGCGGCCCGCCGTACGACCGCCTCGCGAAAGGCCGACTTGTCGCCGAAGTAGTGGTAGAGCAGCCCGCGCGAGACCCCCGCCTCGGCCGCGAGCACGTCGATCGAGATCTCCTCCAGCGACCGTTCGGCGAGCAGCCGGACGCCGAGATCGAGGAGCTGCTCCCGCCGCTCCTCGGGCGTGAGTCGCCGTCGGTCCGATGCCATGGCGGCATTGTCATTGACACTCGTTCAACAGACAAGGGGTGGCCGGCCACCCCCAGTCCGGACACCTTCCTCGTGGCCCACCCGAGGACGTGGCAGCCGTCGGGGGCACTCTCTCGCCCTGCACCGACGATCCCGGCAACTCTATTGACACTCATTCAATAAGAGGCCTACCGTGGAGTACATGAACCGGGCGAGCACCTCGACCACGCCCCACGTGGTCGACCACCTGATCATCGGAGCGGGGTTCGGCGGACTGTGCGCCGCGATCAAGCTCGACGAGGACGGCGAGCGCGACTTCGTCGTCATCGAGAAGGGCGCCGACGTGGGCGGCACCTGGCGGGACAACACCTACCCCGGCGCGGCCTGCGACGTGCCGAGCCAGCTCTACAGCTTCTCCTTCGCGCCGAACCCCGACTGGTCGATGAGCTACTCCCCGCAGCCGGAGATCCAGGCCTACATCCGCAAGGTCGCCGATCGGTCCGGGACCCTCGACAGGTTCGTCTTCGACACCGAGGTCACCGGCGCGACCTGGGACGAGTCGGCGCAGCGCTGGCTCGTCGAGACCCGGTCCGCGACCGGCGGCACCGCGTCGTACGCCGCCCGGACGGTGATCGCCGCCGCCGGCGCGTTGAGCGAACCGAAGCTGCCCGACATCGACGGGATCGGCGACTTCGCCGGCCAGATCTTCCACTCCGCTCGCTGGGACCACACCGCCGATCTGGACGGCAAGCGGGTGGCGGTGATCGGCACCGGCGCCAGCGCGATCCAGATCGTGCCCGAGCTGCAGGAGCGCCTCGCCGCCACCGGCGGCCACCTCGACGTCTACCAGCGCACCGCGCCGTGGGTCATCCCCCGCAACGAGCACCACTACTCCCGCCTGGAGAAGGCCGCGTTCCGGCACCTGCCGGGGCTGCAGCGCCTCGTCCGTACGGCGGTCTACTGGGGCCGCGAGCTCTACGTGCCCGCCTTCACCTGGCAGCCCCGGCTTGCCGCACCGGCCAAGGCCGCGGCCCGGCGCAACATCGCCACCGGCATCGACGACCCCGACCTGCGCGCCCAGGTCACCCCGGACTACGAGATCGGCTGCAAGCGCATCCTGATCTCCAACGCCTACTACCCCGCGCTCGCCGCCGACAACGTCGAGGTGGTCACCGATCGGATCGAGCGGATCACCGCCGACTCGATCCGCACCGCCGACGGCACCGAACGCCCGATCGACGTCCTCATCGTGGCGACCGGTTTCTACACCACCGACCTGCCGATCTCCCATCGCGTGCGCGGCCGCGCCACCTCCTCGCGCCCGGCGCGGCTGATGAGCGAGCGGTTCGCCGAGACCGGCACGGCGGCCTACAAGGGCACCACCGTGCCGGAGTTCCCCAACTTCTTCTTCGTCGTCGGCCCGAACACCGGACTCGGACACTCCTCGATGGTCTTCATCATCGAGTCGCAGGTGCGCTACCTCACCGAGGCGATCCGCACCATGCGCGCCCATGACTACGCCACCGTCGAGCCGAGCGAGACCGCCTTCGCGGAGTGGAACGACGACCTGCAGCGCCGCCTGGCGCCGACCGTGTGGCTCTCCGGCGGCTGCTCCTCGTGGTACCTCGACGAGCATGGCCGCAACACCACGCTGTGGCCGCGGACCACCTACACCTTCCGGGGCCTGCTGCGCGACTTCGACCTCGACGCCTACGTCGTCACCGGTCCGTCGAGGAGCACGCCGGCCGCCGGGCCATCGGCGCGCACCTCGGTCCCCTCCACGCAGGAAGTGAACGCATGAAGACCCTCGATGACAAGGTGGTCGCGTTGACCGGTGCCGGCTCGGGCATCGGCCGCGCGCTGGCGGTCGACCTGGCCCGCCGCGGCGCCCGGCTGGCGCTGAGCGACATCAACCAGACGGGCCTGGCCGAGACCGTCGCACTCGCCGAGAGCGCCGGCGCCCGCGAGCTGACCTCCGCGCCGCTCGACGTGGCCGACCGGGCCGCGTTCGAGGCCTGGGCCGCCGAGGTCGCCGACCGGTTCGGCCGGGTGAACGTCGCGATCAACAACGCCGGGGTCGCGCTCGCCGGGGACTTCATCGATCTGGGGTGGGACGACATCGACTGGATCATGGGGATCAACTTCTGGGGCGTGGTGCACGGCTCGAAGTTCTTCCTGCCGCACCTGATCGCCTCCGGTGATGGCCACCTGGTCAACATCTCCTCGCTCTTCGGGCTGATCTCGATGCCGGGGCAGAGCATGTACAACGCCGCCAAGTACGGCGTCCGCGGCATGTCCGAGGCGATCCGTGAGGAGATGCTCGTCGCCAGGCACCCGGTCGGCGTGACCGTCGTGCATCCGGGCGGGATCAAGACCGCCATCGCCCGCTCGGCGCGGGTCTCCGACCGTGAGGACCAGGCCGCCACCGCCAAGCTCTTCGACGAGAGGCTCGCCCGGACGACCCCGGAGAAGGCCGCCGAGGTGATCATCCGCGGCATCCTGCGCCGCCAGGCCCGGGTGCTGATCGGACTCGACGCGCACGCGGTGCACAACTTCGGCAAGTACGCCGGCTCCCGGTACCAGGACCTGGTCGCCCTCGGCGCCCGGCGACTGCTCCCGCCGAAGCGCGGGTGAGCCCGCCCTCCTCCGGCGAACCGGGCCACGAGTGGCGGCCTTCTCGGGCCAGCGGGAGGGGCAGACTGGGGGTATGACACGGCTCCCGTCCGGCACCCGCATCCACGTCGAGATGACGAAGTGGGGCGGCCGGCCGCACTGGTCGTTCGACGGTGTGTACCTCGGCGCCGACGAGCACGGCGACTGGCTCGGCCACCCGGTCGGGACCCGATACGCCCGACCCGGACGCCGATTCGTGGCGGACTGGCTGGCGGTCAGCCTGGTGCCGCATCACGATGCCGCCCATCTGGTCGCCTTCAACCGGCCGAACGACGAGATCGGGGCGGAGGTGTACGTCGACATGAGCACCCCGGCGATCTGGGAGGACACCGTGCTGCGCGCGGTCGACCTCGATCTGGACGTCGCGCGGCGCTGGGACGGCGCCGTCGAGCTCCTCGACGAGGACGAGTTCGAGGCCCATCAGGTCGAGTACGGCTACCCGCCGGAGATCATCACGATGGCCGAGGAGTCGGCGGCCCGGGTCTACGCCGCGGTCAACGGCCGCGAGGCGCCGTACGACGAGACCACGGCTCAGGCCTGGTTCGCGCTGCTCGAGGAGCTCGGCGGCTGAGCCGCCGCGTCCCGGCGATACTGCGACGGCGTGAACGCCAGCACCGTGCGGAAGTCGGCGGCCAGATGTGCCTGATCGGCGTAGCCGAGGTCGGCGGCGATCTCGGCGAGATCGGCTCCCGGGGTGGCGCGCAACCTGGCCGCCGCCTCCTGCAACCGGCGACGCCTGATCATCGCCGCCGGTGAGATCCCGACGTAGCGCCGGGCGAGTCGCTGCAGGGTACGGGTCGAGACCGCCAGCCGCGCCGCCGCCTCCTCCACCCGCCTGACCTCCGGGTCCGCCATGAGCAGCTCGGACATGGCGTTGGCCAGCCGCGCCTGGTCGTCGAGCTCCCCCGCCAACGCCACCAGCCAGTCCGAGAACGCCGCGACCGCGGCGGCGTGGCGACTCGCGGCCTCGCCGGCGTCCATCGCACCGCGGACCGACTCGAGCAGATCGGGAAGCTCCATCACGACATAGGAGTCCCGGGTCTGCGCGGGACGCTCGACCAGGGCGCCCACCGCCGCGGGCCGCAGCAGCGCGCCGACCGCCCAGCCGCGACCGATCAGATCCCGATGCGAGATCCGGGTGGTCGGACCCGCCAGCCCGACCAGGTCCTGCTCGACCACGAGGTTGGAGACCGGATAGGTGACCAGCTCCTGGCGCGAGGAGCGTCCCGGGGCGATGTCCCACTCCGAGATCCAGTACCAGCCGACGAGCTCCACGGCCGCCGGAGGCGGCGGGAGGCGGGTGAGCCGCGGCAGCCGTGCCGGGTAGAGCACGCCGCGGGTCGGATCGACCATGAGCCAAGCCTAGTGAGGCGCAGCCGGGGCTGTCGCGAATCTCCAAGCCGGCACGCGCCGCCGCGGCCTAGCGTCGAACCATGACCACCGACAGCACTCAGACACCGGGCCAGACGCCCGACGAGACCCGCACGACCGGCGTCACCGGCGAGCACACCACGGCCGGCGTACCGCATGGCCTGACCGCCCTCACCCCGTTCCTCGCCATCGCGAACGCCGCGGATGCGCTCGCCTTCTATCGCGACGTCTTCGGAGCCCGGGTCGTGGACACCACCGAGGCCGGCGGCGTCGTCGTGCACGCCGAGCTGGACTTCGGCAACGGCCACCTGCAGCTCGGCGAGCCCGTCGCCGACTACCACCTGGTGCCGGCGCCGGATGGCGAGGAGGACTGCTATTCGCTCGGGCTCTACTGCCCCGACGCCGACGCGCTCACCCAGCGGGCGGTCGCGGCCGGCGCGACGGTGCGGGAGCCTCCGACCACGTTCGTCTCCGGCGACCGGTTCGCCAGCATCCGGGACCCGTACGGCGTGCGCTGGTCGCTGCTCACCAGGGTCGAGGATCTCTCCGAGGCCGAGAGTGCCGCCCGGGTCGCGGAGTGGGCCCGGCAGTTCGCCGGGTCCTAGCCTCGCGATCTCACCCGGCTAGGAGCCGGCGTCCTCCTCGCTCGCCGCCTCGCGCTGGGTACGGCGCCGGTGCCGGCGCTCGCTGCGGGTGAAGTCCCGCAACGGCCCCACCAGCCGCGGACCGGCCAGCCTGGCCTCCAACCGCCGCACCTGGCCACCGAGCGGCTGGGCGACGTACTCGCCCAGGAAGACGCCGGAGGCGAGCGCGACCGCGATCGACGCCGCGGTCACCATCGCCAGCAGCCCCGAGGAGACCTGGGCACTCTTCTCGGCGGCGAGCAGGCTCAGGCCCCGGTAGATCGACAGACCCGGCAGCAGCGGCACCACCGCCGAGACCACCACGACCAGCGGCGGCACCCGTAGCCGCCCGGAGATCGGGAAGCTCACCAGGCCCACCAAGAACGAGGCGATCGCCACCGCGAGCGGCCGGGCGATGTCGCTGGGCATCGCCTCCACGATCCCGGTCGCCACCGCGGCGACCAACGCGATCGGCGCCAGGATCCGGCGCGGTGCATAGGAGGAGTAGGCGAACGCGCCGGCGCCGACCGCCGCACCGAGCAGGGTCAGGCTCACGCTCTGCAGGCTGGTCTGGCCCGGCACGATGGTCGGGATGTCCACCCCGACCGCGTGGGCCAGCGCCAGCCCGCCGCTGACCCCGGCGATGATGCCGGCGGTGGCGAGCAGCGCCTCCAGCAGCCGGGCGCTGGCGGTGATGTGGAAGCCGGTGAGCGCGTCCTGCAACGCACCCATGAACCCGATGCCGGCCAGCAGCACCACGATGTTCGCGGTGATCGACGTCGACACGTCCAGGTCGGTCGGCAGGGCGGCCGCGCCGAGCGCCATCAGGGTGGCGATCCCGGCTCCGGCCACCTGCTGGTAGAAGAACGGCAGCCGACGCCGGTGCAGGGTCAGCTGGACCCGGTCGATGATGGCCGCGGTGACCAGCGCCAGCGCGGCGCCACGCGGGCCGCCGCCCACCTGGACGGTCACCGCGGCCGCCATCAGCGCCAGGCCGAGGGTGACCGCCCACCGCCGCCGGCCGTGGCCGCCGGAGACGATCCGGGCCAGATCCGCCCGGGCCTGGCGCAGGTCGGTCCGGTCGCGCAACACGTCGCGGACCAGGTGGTCCACCTGGGTGAGGTGGTCGTAGTCGATGGTGCGAGCGGTGACCTGCCGGGTCGAGAGCACCGGCAGCTCCTCGTCGGAGGCCTGGTACTGGATCGACAGGTTGACGAAGGTGACGTCGATGCCGACGGTGCGCATCCCGAGATGGCGGGCCAGCGAGCGCATCGTCACCGTCACGTCGGCCGCGCCCGCACCGGAGGAGAGCAGCACCTCTCCGACCCGAAGGCAGAAGTCCAGACTCAGGTTGACTTCGCGTGCGTCCACTCGCCGATGGTGCCAGGCTCAGCCCATGCGGATCGACTTCCACCCCTCCCCCGAGCCCACCCTGGGCGTCGAATGGGAGCTCGCGCTGGTCGACCGGCGTACTCGGGACCTGGTCAACGAGGCGGACCATCTCTTCGCCCGGGCGAAGGCCCGGATGGCCGAGCCCGGCAAGGTCCACCGGGAGTTGTTGCGCAACACCGTCGAGATCGTCACCGGCGTGTGCCACACCGTGCCCGAGGCGATCGCCGACCTGCGGGCCACGCTGGCCGCGGTCCTGCCCGCCTGCGACGACCTCGGCATCGACCTCTACGGCGCGGGCACGCACCCGTTCGCCTCCTGGAGCGGGCAGCAGCTGACCCCCGGGCACCGCTACCAGGAGCTGATCAACCGCACCCAGTGGTGGGGGCGGCAGATGCTCATCTGGGGTGTCCACGTCCACGTCGGTCTGCCCGAGCGCGATCGGGTGATGCCGGTGCTCTCCGGGCTGCTCACCTACTATCCGCATCTGCAGTCGCTGTCGGCCTCCTCCCCGATCTGGGCCGGCGTCGACACCGGGTATGCGAGCAACCGAGCGCTGATGTTCCAGCAGCTGCCCACCGCCGGGTTGCCGTTCCAGTTCGAGACCTGGGCCCAGTTCGAGTCCTTCGCCGAGGACCAGCTGACCACCGGGGTGATCGACGAGCTGAGCGAGGTCCGCTGGGACGTCCGCCCCGCCCCGCACCTGGGCACCCTGGAGACCAGGATCTGCGACGGCGTCTCCACCCTGGGCGAGCTGGCCGCGTTGGTGGCGCTGATCCACACCCTGGTGGTCCATCTCGACGAGCGTGTCGCGGCCGGCGACCCGCTGGTCACCCTGCCGCCCTGGCACGTGCAGGAGAACAAGTGGCGGTCGGCCCGCTACGGCCTGGAGGCGATCGTCATCCTGGACGGCGCCTCCCGGGAGCGGCCGGTCACCGAGGACCTGGCCGATCTGCTCGACCGGCTGTCCCCGACCGCCGACCGCCTCGGCTGTGCGGCCGAGCTGGCGGCAGTGGCCGGGATCGTCGCCAGCGGGGCGTCGTACCAGCGGCAGCGAGCGGTCGCGAAGGCCAGCGGCTTCGACCTGGTGGCGGTGGTCGACTCCGTCGTGCGCGAGCTGCGGACGAGCCTGGACGAGGGTGGCTGAATCCGGCGCGCTCTCAGTGTGCGACCGGGGCCAGCGAGTCGACCGCCTCGACCTCGTCCATCCCGGTCATCACCAGCATGTCCACGATCAGCGAACGCAGCTGCACCAGGATCACCTCGGCGTTGATCACCGTCGAGCGATCCACCTGGCCGGACACCTCACCGACCGCCAGCAGCGACGCCTGTGCGGCGGCGGCCTGACGGCCGGCCATCAACTCGTCGGCCACCTCGTCGGTGGCGTCGGCCAGATCCATCGCCAGCGACGCGTACGACGGCGGCACGGTGCGGCCGTGATGGGCGGCGACGGCCACCTGGCGGACCAGCACCCGGGTGGTCCGCATGGCACGGTCGAGCGGCTCGACCAGGTCCGCCATCCGGCGTACTCCCTCCTTGTGCCGGATCCGGAAGGGCGAGCTGGCGACCACCGCCATCCCCTCGTCCGCCGCCAGCTGCAGCTCGCTGATCAGCGCGTCGGTGGCGCGGGCGTCGGCGAGCACCGCGTACCCGTGGTCGCCCTGCCCCTCCAGCATCACCTGCGCGGCGGCGCGCAGCAGCGCGGACACCTTCGTCACCACCACCGCCGCCTGCTCCCGAGGCCGGCGCAGCGGTGCCGCCGGGACCGCCGTGGCGGCGACCAGCGCGACACCGCCACCGATCAGCGCGTCCGTCCAGCGGGTGAAGGCGGCGCCGCCGGTGGGCAGCACCGTGGCGACGAAGATGGACTGCACCGCCGCCTGGTTGATGAACAGCTGGCTGAACTGGAACAGCAGCGCCGCCGACATCGCCAGCGCGACGATCAGCGCCAGCTGCACCGGTCCGTTGCCGATGGCCCGCACCAGCAGGTCGCCGAGGAGGACGCCGATCGCGACCCCGCAGGTGACCTCGAGGACCCGCCGCAGGCGCTGGCCGTACGACGTCCCCAGACTGACCACCGCGGCGATCGGCGCGAACAGCGGCTCGGTGTGGCCGAGGAGGTCGTTGGCGATGAACCAGGCGGTGCCGGCGGCCAGCGACGCCTGGGCGACGTGCCAGCGCTTGGACCTCCATCGCCCCAGGCGCGCCCGCGTCTCGCTGCGCGCGCGGTGCGACACGCGCCGAAGCTCCATGGGCACGATCCTGCCAGACCGGCGGCGCGGTGACGCTCAGCCTGAGGTGGGCCGGACGGCCGGGGCGGCGGTGGTGCCGGACGGATCCGGGCCCACCTCGTCCAGCGGCATCTCGCCGTACCCACCGCCGAGGGTGTCGGCGACCGCCTGCAATCGGGCCCGGGTGATGTCGGCGACGGTGGCGAACCCCTCGCGGGCCGCGTTCGAGCCGGCTCGGGTGGGCTCGGCGGAGTTGATGCTGAGGCCGCGCCTGGTGCCGCCGTCGGCGAGGTTGGCCAGCACGATCGCGTGGCCGGTCGTGCCGGAGCCGGCGAAGAAGTCCAACACCCGGACGTCGTCGGGCATGGTGCCCAGGATGCGGCGCAGCAACGCGGTGGGCTTGGGCGACTCGAAGACATGCCCGAGGAGGGCCTTGAGCTCGGCGACCGCGGCGTCGGTGGAGCCGATCTCCTCGGCCAGCCAGATGGTGGTCAGCTTCTTGCGTCGGCCAGGGTGGAGCCAGTCCCGCTGGAAGACGTCGATCCGCTCCCCCAGCCGGCCGCGGACCGGCCGGCAGACGAGGTCCTCGGGGCGCTCGGCGATCAGCGCCGCGCTCCACCGCCACACCGCGGGTCGCCCGTCGCCGAAGACCGGGTGGATCTCGACGGCGCCGGCGAACGGCTCCACCCCCACCCGACCGCTCTCCGGGTCGCCCCAGACCGGGAAGTGCATCGTCGGCGCGGTGACCGGGTTGAACTTCTTGTTGGTGTTGCGCAGTGGCAGCCGGCGGTAGGCCCGCCCGTCCGGCGTACGCAGCGGGAAGTCGGCCGGGTCGACGGCCTCGGTCGAGCTCGCCTCCAGCACGCAGGCGCGCGCATCGCGGGCGTAGACCAGCAGGTACTCATGCGAGGTGGCGAATCCCCGGCCGAGCTGGCGGCCCTTCGGGTTGAGGTTGACCACCACCTGGGCGAGCAGGTTGGCCTCGCCGAAGACCTCGTCCATCAGCAGCCGCAGGTGGGCCGCCTCGTTGTCGTCGATCGAGACGAAGATGGCGCCGGCGGGCGCCAGTACGGCGCGGGCGACCTCGAACCGCGGCCGCATCATCTCCGCCCAGGCCCGGTGACGCCCGGCTCGCAGTCCGTCCGTCCCGCGCAGGTCGTCGTGGTAGGCGAAGGCGCTGCCGGTGTTGTACGGCGGGTCGATGTAGATCAGGTCGAACCGGTGCTCCGGCCGGCCGGAGCGGGCGAGCCGGCGCAGCACGTCGAGGTTGTCGCCCTCGACGAAGGTGTTCCACGGCTCCACGGCGTCCTCCCGCGAGCCAGGCTATCGGCCGGTGGGCCGTCTAACCCTGTGTCTCGGCGATCACGGCGAGCCCGAGCGAGGTCACCGGCGCGTAGCACTCCTCGTGCTCCTCGTGGACCTCGGCGCTCAGCACGATCGTGCCCTTGGTCGCCTCCACCGTCACCGCGTCGGGGCCGGCGAGGGTGCAACCGGTGTAGACGATCTGCGCGGCCAGGCTCTCCTTGCCGACCGCCAGCGACAGGCCCTCGACGGCCGCCCGCACCTTCGCCCGGTCGGCTTGACCGAACTGGCGCACGAAACCGTTGATCTGGTCGGGGCTGGTCATCACCAGGGCGGTCGTCCGGCTCTTCACCGCCGCGCTGGGGCTGAAGACGCGCAGCGCCGTGGTGCGCAGCGCCAGGCCGGCGGTGTCACTCGTCGATCCCGCGGAGGAGGTGATGGGATCGGCATCGGGTGCGGAGGTCGAGTCGGTGCCGCAGCCGGTGAGCACGACCACCAGCACGGCACCGATCAGGGACAGCAGACGCGACATGTCCTTGATACTCCTCGGCGGGCCGATCCGTTGCACCTGTCAGGATGCCGGCATGGCACGCTTCACCAAGGCCGAGCTCAACGGCTTCTACGGCGCCGTCGTCCCCGATCTGCTGCCGGACGAACAGCAGGAGCTGCGGCTGCTCTTCGTCGGGATCAACCCCGGGCTGTGGACCGCCGCCACCCAGACGCACTTCGCCCATCCGGTCAACCGGTTCTATCCGGCGCTGCTGCAAGCCGGCATCATCACCGAACCGGTGGATGCCGCCGCCGGGATGAGCCGGACGGACCGGGAGCGGTTCCGCTCGCTGGGCATCGGCATCACCAACCTGGTCAGGCATGCCACCGCACGGGCCTCGGAGCTGACCACGGCGGAGCTTCGCGAGGGCGGCGCCAGGCTCACCGAGCTCGTCGCGCGGCGCCGACCGCGGGTGGTGGCGGTGGCCGGGATCACCGCCTACCGCACCGCGTTCCGCCCGCCGAAGGCCGTCGTGGGGCGCCAGCCCGAGCCGCTCGGGCCGGCCGAGCTGTGGGTGGTGCCCAATCCCAGTGGGCTGAACGCACACGAGACCGTTGCCTCGTTGGCGCAGGCGTACGGCGAGGTCGCGCGGGCGGCCGGCGTGATCGACTGACGCGATCGACCGACGCGCCCACGAACGGACCGCTGGCGCGCCTCGGGCCGTCTATCGGTCGGCCCGACCGGGCCGACCGGATTCAGGAGGTCACCTGGATGCTGGCCTGCGGGTAGGAGACGTCGCCGGCCGCGCCCGCCGAGGGATCGGCCGTCCCCTCGACCGTGCTGGAGTCGACCGTGCTGGAGTCGACCGTGCTGGAGTCGGCCGTGCTGGAGTCGGCCGTGCTGGAGTCGGCCGTGCTGGAGTCGGCCGAGGTGCTCGACGAGCCGCCGGAGGGCGAGGCGTCGGCGGAGCCCTTGCTCGGGCTCGCGCCGGCGGAGGTGTGCTCGGCCACCGGTGTGCCGGGCTCGGTCTGGTCGGGCCCGGTCTGGTCGGGCCCGGTCTGGTCAGGCCTGGTCTCGTCGTCGCTCGGCGTACTCGTCGGGCCGGTGGGGGTGCCGGTGGGGGTGCCGGTGGGAGCCCCGGTCGGGCTGGTCGAGCCGGACGGATTCGGCGTACTGGTCTCGCCGGCGACGGTGATGGTGAGGGCTGCGCTGGCGGTGCCCGGGGCGAGGTCACGGGCGACGAACCGGAATCGGTACTGTGCCGTCCGCCGCGGACTCAGGGTGACCGATCCCGATCCGCCGGAGGCGTCGACCCCGTCGATGGCGTGCCATGTCCCGTTGCCGACCCGCGCCTCCAGCACCATCCAGCCGTGCCAGATCGGGTCACCGTAGCTGTCATGGAGGGTGCCGGTGAGCGTGACCGAGTCGCCCTGGGCGATCTGACGGCGGCCGGAGCCGATGCCGGCGACCGGATCCAGGCCCTCGAGATCGGTGGTCGAGCCGTCGAGACGGAGCGCATCCATGTGGAACGGCTTGCCATCGCAGCCGAAGCCCACGGTGAAGAACCCGGGACCGTCGCCGTGGCGGGCGGTGAACGCGGCGATGCTCGCCGATCCGGCCCGGGAGAGGGTACGCCGCCTGGCCGTGTCGACCAGCGTCCAGGAGTAGCGCAGGTCGGTGGCGTCGTCGGAGGACCACGTTCCCGAGGCGGTCACCGGGGCACGTCCGATCCACATCCGGGCGTCGCGGCCGCGGACGGCGTAGCCGACGTAGGCGACACCAGTGGAGGTGCCGGCATCGGCGATGGCGGACATCCCGACGTCGGAGGTGGTGGCGACGTCGTCGACGTGGGCGAGCATCCCGACGGCGTTGCCCCCGGCGAGGTCGTAGCCGAGGCTGCGCTGTCCCGCGGGCGGCGTCGCCGGCCCGAGCGCGACGGTGGGCTGCAACGTCTCACCGGTGCGGCTGAACAGGCTCGCACAGCCGACGTAGGAGAGCTGCACCCGGCTGCCGAGCGGGAAGTGCGTGCCGTGTACGACGCCGTCGTCGGCCTGGGCGACGGTGACGGCGCCGACGGACAGGGCGACCGCGGCCGTGGTCGTGACCACTGCCCTCCTGACAGCCGTGCCTCGTCGCACTGCAAACCGCCTTCGCCGCCCGCCGCCGGTCCTGGGCCCATCCTCTCCCGATCACCCTAGTCGGGAACCCGTTCGCCCGGAACAGCTCGGCAACATCACCGAGATCGGGTACCCGTGCTCCTCGGATGCGTTGCGGTGAGGACACCGAAGGCGATCATTCGGTTGTCGGTGTGGAACAGCTCCGAGCACGTGGTGAGCGTGATCAGCCGCTGCCCCTGCCGCTGCGCCGGCTCGACGCCACCGTCGGGGTTGTGCGGGAGCGGGTCGATCACCCATCCTGCCGTGAACGGCACCACCAGGTCGTCGCCACCGGTGGTGAGGGTGTAGACGTAGGTGGTGTCCCGGGTGACGACCCGGATGACGTCGCCCACCCGCAGGTCGGGCATCTGGCGCAGCGGCTCGCCATGGGTGACCCGGTGGGCGGCGAGGGCGTAGTTCCCGACCTGTCCGGGCCCGGCGGTGCCGGTGAAGTGCCCGAAGCCGGCGGCCAGCACCTCCTCCGAGGTGCCCGTGAAGACGGGGACCTCGTAGTCCGCGCCGAAGCGCGGGATCTCGATGAGCGCCTGGGTCGTGCCGAAGTCGGTCGTGGCCGCCCGGTGGCCCCCGCGCCAGGCGGCGTGCAGTTCCTTGCGGGCCTCGGCCTGATGACGATGGCTGACCCAGTTGGTGCCCCAGAACTGCCAGCCCACGTAGCCAAGCAGGCAGAGCCCGGCCAGCACGAGCACGATCCCGGCGTAGAACACCCCCCGGCGCGGCGCCGAAGACGCGTCGGCGCCGCGACGTCTCTCCCCCATGGCGCTCATCTTGGCAAAGGTCCCTCGCCCAGGTCCGGCGGGTCGGGCGTGGATGAGCCTCCTGCCCCGCCGGTTGGCGCCATAGGGCAGGCTAGGAGGAGCAACCTGCGGAGGTGCAAGGTGATCGACGAACAGCCCACGACGGCCCAGACCCGGGGCTCCGAGACGACACTCGAGGTGGCGACCGAGGCGGCACCCGACTCGACCGAGGTCTCCACGGTGCTCCAGCAACTGGTGGACCGGTTCGATCGCCCCGAGGTGAGTCACGACGACGAACAGGTGGCGGCACGGCTACGGGAGCTGCAGCGGGACTTCACCCGCTTCCGGTTGCGCTACAAGTTCGCCATCGACGAGATCACCACCAAGATCGCGATCCTGCGCGAGGAGTTCGAGCAGACCCATGACCACAACCCCATCGAGCATGTCCGCACCCGGCTGAAGTCCCCGGAGAGCATCTTCAGCAAGGCGGCACGGATCGGGGTGCCGCTGGTGATCCCGGAGATCCAGCGCCACATCCACGACATCGCCGGGGTGCGCCTCACCTGTGCCTTCGAGTCCGACGTCTACTGGATCGCCGACATGCTGACCGGCCAGTCCGATGTGACGGTGATCGAGGTCGAGGACTACATCGCCAGGCCCAAGCCGAACGGGTATCGCAGCCTCCACCTGATCGTGCAGGTGCCGGTCTACCTCTCCGACCGGACCGAGCACGTCGAGGTCGAGCTGCAGATCCGCACCATCGCGATGGACTTCTGGGCGAGCGTGGAGCACAAGATCTACTACAAGTACGACGGCGAGGTGCCCACCGGCCTGCTGGACGAGCTGCGGGTCGCGGCCGCGACCGCGCACGATCTCGACGCCCGGATGGCCCGGCTGCGGTCCGAGACTCAGAAGCTCAGCTCGCCCGGCCGCTGAGCCGGCGTCGATCCCTTCGATCATTCCCGATGCCTCACCTCCAGGTGCTCAGAGCCGGTTTCGCGCCGGTGAAGGGGACCGCTCATCGGTCGTTCGACGAGGTGAGGCTCTCCCCCGGCGGCGTGGTCGGCGATCGGCGCTACGCGCTGATCGCGCGGCACGGTGGCGCGGCACGGGTGTTGAAGACGGTGCAGCACCCCGAGCTCGTCACCGTGCATGCGGCGTGCCGCGGCACCGAGCTCGAGGTCCGCCTTCCCGGCGGCGAGCTCCTGCGGGCCACGCCAACGCCCACCGGCGAGCGCGTCACGGCCGACTTCTGGGGCCGTCCGGCCCGGATGCAGATCCTCGGGCCCGACTTCGACGAGGCGTTCTCGGACCTGGTCGGCGCACCGGTGCGGCTGGCGGCGACCGCACCGCGCGAGGTGGTCTACGGCGGCACCGTCTCGATCGTGGGCTCGGCATCGCTGGCCGCGCTGGCAGACCGCGTTCAGGAGCCGGTGGCGGCGGCCCGCTTCCGGGCCAACCTGGTGGTCGCCACCGACGTGCCGTTCGTCGAGGAGAGCTGGCGGGGCCGTCTCGCCCGGATCGGGTCCGCCGTGGTCCGGATCGACGGGTCGATCCCACGATGCGCGGTCATCGACATCGACCCGCGGGACGGCGCCCGCGGCACGCACCTGCTCAAGGAGCTGACCGTCTTCCGACCGTGCAACGCGCGCGGCGAGCCGGCGTTCGGTGTCTTCGCGGAGGTGATCGAGCCGGGCAGTTGGCGGGCAGGTCGCTGATCACGACACCTCCTCCCTCTGCGATCGGTGCGCATGACGGAGGATCGAGGCCGCCGGCTCCGGAAGCAGCTCGGCCAGATGCATGGTCGCCCGGAGCTCCTGGGAGTCCAGACTCTGCCGTCCCAGCGCGACGGACATCCCGGGGCGGACCAGTAGCGCAGCGACGCAGGCGAGCCCGTCCAGACCGAGATGCTCGATCAGGGCCGTCGCGCCGCCGTACTTCTCGACCAGCAGCCCTGGCAGCACCCAGGGGATGTCGGAGAGCAGCGAGAAGTCGAAGAGCTCCGTGCGAATGTGCCGGTCCGGGTCGTCGACCACCTGCGCACACCCGCGCTCGAGGATCTCGACCCACCTGGGCGGATCGTCCGCGACCGCCCGCGCGACCGGCTCCGGCACCAGCAGCGGCGCGCTCTCGAACATCGCCTCGCAGGGCGTCGGATCGTCGCCGATCGGCACCACCCGCCCGAGCACCCATTCGCCCTTGTCGACGAGCACGGCGGCACCGAGGTTGATCGTCCGCACCCGCTCCTCGGACGGATCGCGCCAATGAAGGAGCTTCGGCTCGAGCTCGACCAGCTGCAGTGCCCGCATCGGCGCATGCCCCCACTGCCGAACCCGGTCGGCAGCCGCAACCAGCTCCGGCGAGGCGCCGTACCTCAGGAATCGGTCGAGCCCGCCGTAGTCGTAGAGGTGGGTCTGCCAGCAGACCCAGTCATGGTCGAGGATCTGGTCCTCGTCGAGATGGGCATGGTGGACGCCGGGGGCGCGACGCACCGCCCGGGCGGTGGCGACCGCGCGACCGAGCCGGCCACGCTGGTCCCGGCCGCGATGATGATGCGCTTGGGCGAGCAGCCAGCGGGAGGTGGCCCAGCGCGGCAGCAGTGGACCGAACTCCTCCAGCTGCAGGAGCCGCTCGATCCGAGCCGGTCGCCAGAGCCGCCTGCCACGCCAGTCATCGGGCACTGAGGCGATCGCCCGAAGCGCCGCGGCGACGTTGCCCCGCTCCTCGGCGGCGTCGGCGGCGAACATCGCATGCAGATAGCGGGAGTCGGGTGACCGCATCTGCGGACGCGGACCGAGGCGGACCGACGGACGTGGTCGATGATGCGGGTGCCGATGCGGGCGGGTCATGCCCCCACCGAACCGCGAACGCAGCCAACGCGCACCCCCGCCTCCGGTCGCTGGGGACAACCACGACCTTCCACAGCACAAGCGCCGAAACCTGGACATCTCGTCGACCGCTCGCTCTCCACAACCGATGGTCAGGGGCTGGCGAGGAGCGCGTGAGCGGCCGATACTTCACACCAAGCGTCGACGACGCGATCTCGGGAAGGACGTCAGATGAGACGTACGACGATCACCAGCATCGTGCTCCTGCTCGGCGTCGCGACCCCACTGAGCGGGTGTGGCGACGACAGCCCTGGTTCCGCGCCGACACCGTCCACCGTGATCACCACCGTCGACGACCCGACCCCCACCACCAGCCCCACCGCCGGCCGGCCGCAACCGCCGAGGATGCCCGCCGCCGCCCGCAGGCACACCCTGGCGGGCGCCAAGGCGTTCACTCGCTACTTCGTTGAGGTTCTCAACTACATGACGGCGACTGCTGACGCAACCATCCTGGCCAGCCTGGCCTCGGAGAACTGCGATACTTGCGAATCCGTTCGTCTTCATGAAAAGAAGATTCGCCGGCGTAATGGCGTCATATCAGGTGGACTTCACACTGCGCGAAACATCATTGCCTACCACGCGATCGACAACGACCCCTCATCTCCGATAATTGTTCAGATGAAGCTTCACACCACTCAAGAAAAGATTTCTTACCCCACTGGGAAATTAGATGTCTTTCCAACGGTCACCTCAAGAATGGAAATGACAATCGTCCAAGTCCGTCACGGGTGGAAGATCTCAACGTGGGCCTTACTAGATTAGCCACCCGAGTCGCCGCGTGCCTCCTATGCTTGGGGGTGCTTGTCGCTCCTCACCGCCAGGCTATCGCGGCACCATTCGGCGTAGACGTCACACCGAACCAGCCCGATGGCGATCTCGAGATCGGCATGAAAGAGGCGCACCACGATCACAGTCAGACAACATCGTCGGACTCGACGAACTCAACGACAGGAACACGTCCCGCGGACGGCCGATGGGTCGAGGCAATCGAGTGCATCGGTTCAGCCTACGCGGAGTGCGCGCGGAGATCTCACTGCGATGACGGCAGCGTTGCCATCGGATGGGGATACTGGCTGAGCAATGACAGCAGTCGGTCGAATTACGGGCAGATATGCGGATCGACGCTGTCGACCGGACAAAGGATCGAGCTCACTCGCGACAGCATCGAGAGCGCCTTCTTCCGCATACCGCTGCCCGAGGCCCCGTTGAAGGTCCAACCTCCCGGCGGCCTCACGCTGGTCAACTTCGACACGATCTTCTACACCGTCCGCGAGCCGTTCGACCGATCCGTGAGGCTCCTGGGCCACCGCATCGACTTCCACATCAGGCCCAGCCGATTCCACTGGTACTTCGACGACGGCGACGACACGACCACCACCACTCCGGGCGAACCGTATTCGGGTCAGGCGCGCTTGAGTCGCGACATCACCCACCGCTATCTGACCAAGGACACCTTCCACCCACACCTCGACGTCACCTACGCCGCGAGCTACAGCATCGACGGTCGCGCGCGTCGACCGGTCGACGGCACCGTCACCATCCAGGGCTCGCCACACGACCTCACCACGCTGACCGCCAGCCCTCATCTGGAGGGCTGAGGCCCGGCCGTCGCGCCGGACCGGCGAGTTCGGCCGGATCGCGGCTCCCCCTCCCCCAGCCCCCGCCGAGACCCCGCCACGACTCCTCCACCACGTCCGCGACGTGCCCGCGACGTCTGTCAGCCTGCCGTCGACGCCCGTGCTTGGCGCACACCCCGACGCATGGTTGCATGGCGTCGTGCAGCCCGAGGCCGTGGACGTGATCGACCGCAAGATCATCGATCAGCTGCGCATCGACGGGCGGCGTTCCTTCGGGGAGATCGGCCGCTACGTCGGGCTCTCCGAGGCCAGCGTCCGAGCCCGCTACCGCCGGCTGCTCGGCCTGGGGATCGTGCAGGTGGTCGGGATGCCCAACGCCACCAGGATGGGCTTCCTCGAGGCGCACCTCTCGATCCGGGTGCGCGGTGCGACCCTGGCCAGCGTGGCGGATGCGCTTTCGGAGATGCCGGGTGTGAAGTTCGTCGGCGCCGCCATCGGCAGCTTCGACCTGACGGTCGACGTGCGGTTCGACGACAACGCGCACCTCGCGGAGTTCCTCTCCGAGAAGGTGCGCCGGATCCCCGGCGTCGACGTCGTGGAGACGGCGACCGTGCTCGAGATCATCAAGGAGACCTACGTCTGGGCCGGCTTCCGCGAGCCGGTGGACCGTCCCACCCGGCCACACCCCACCAGCGGCGCCGTCAGCTGACGCCGCCACCTCCCTGTGCGCGCTCGCCCGAGAGATCGCGCAGCCCGGTCCAGGAGTAGTCCTTGTAGAGGCGGGTCAGTACGGCCTGGTCGATCGAGGCGACGCCCGGCGTACGGCGTAGCTCGTCGAGCAGATCCGCCAGCTGACCGAGGTCGCGGGGCGTGGCCTCCACCCAGATGTCGTGACTGCCCGCCAGGAGCGCGATCTGCCCGATCATCGGGATGTTCTCCAGCGAGCGCGCCACCGCCCGCGGCGTCAGCTTGCGCACCGTGAGCAGGAGCCGCACGGACTGGTGGCCGAGGGTGAGCGGGTTGCACAACGCCACGATGCGCAGCGTGCCGTCGGAGGTGAGACGCTGCACCCGCGCCCGCACGGTCCCCTCGGAGACGCCGAGGATCGAGGCCATCTCCGTGAACGTGCGCCGACCATCCTCCCCGAGCAGCTCGACGAGTCGTCGGTCGATCTCATCGACTGCCATGCGACCCATGGTCCCATCACCCTCAGCGGGCCTTCTCAGGCGGTGGCTCTCGCCTGCACGGATGCCTCGATCTCTCGCGCCAGCCGCACCATCGCGGCATTGTCGGCCGCCACGGCGCCATCATCGAGGACGAGCGTGTCCTCGAAGCCGACGCGTGTCTCCACGCCGTCCTCGAACGCCGCCCGCACCAACGGCCAGGCCGTGGCGTCGTAGCCGTGGTAGAGCAGCGGGGCCGTCACGCCGGCCGCCCGGATCCGCTCGGCCATCGCGCGTGCGTGCGCCACCGCCACCGTGGGATCCGCATCCTCGGGCTCGATCAGGATGCGCACGTTGCGCTCCAGACTCGGGGCCGCGAGCAGGGCCGGTACGTCGGCCAGCGCCCACACCGCGGACTCGAGCACGAGACCCTTGGCCAGCACGAGGTCGGCCGCCTCGGCGGCTCCCTCCTCACAGAAGGCGACGCTCGCGAAGTCGAGCGGGACGTCGTCGGGCCAGGCCTCGACCAGGCGCATGCGCTCGGCGTGTCCGGAACAGGTCCACAGCCCGGTCGTGGTCCCGAGCACGACGCCGGGGGCGTCTGCGCGCACCGCCTCGACCATCGCGCGGATGTCGTCGGGGTGGATGGTCTGACCGCCGTCGGCCCGCCGGGCGTGGGCATGCACGACATCGGCGCCGGCGGCGACGGCCTCGCGACCGGCGGCGGCGATCTCGGCCGGGGTGATCGGCACGGCCGCGTTCTCGGCGTACGACCGCCCGCCGTTGACGGCGGCCTTGATGAGCGCGCTCACGACGCAGTGGTCCCACGCTCGGCGAGCAGGGACTCGATCGCGGCGGTCGCCCCGGTGAGGTCGCCGAGACGGGCGCCGGCGAGGACCTCGGCGAGGAGAGCAGGCTCCTCGGCATCGTCGGCGAGAGCCGTGTCGACGAGCGCCTCCACGACGGCCGGCGCGGCGGCGAAGACGCCGTTGCGGTCGGCCAGCACGACGTCACCGGACGTCACCGTGACGCCGCCGACGCTCACCGGGACGTGCAGCCCACCGGCGTCGAGGTGCAGCAGCTTGGTGGTGAGCACGCTGCGCCCGCGCGCGTAGACGGGCAGCCCGAGCGGCTCGACCTGGTCGAGATCGGTCATCACACCGTCGATGACGACGCCGACCGCCCCACGGGCGTGCAGCGTGACCGCCAGCACCTCCCCGACCGGTGCGTGCCGGGTGTCACCGCCGGTGTCGATGACGAAGACGTCGCCCGGCCGGCAGTGGCCGGCCGCGTGGTGCAGGACGGTGGAGTCCTGCCCGGTCAGTCGCACCGAGATCGCCCGGCCGACGACGCGGCCCCGGCCGCACTGGCGCTGGATCGCGGGATCGAGGAATCCCTCTTCGAGGTAGTGCCCCAGGGTGGGGAAGGAGACCCGGCGCAGTCGCTCGAGCAGGGCGTCGGACAGCTGGGCGGGCGGGGTCCCGAGGGTGAAGGACATGACTCTCTTTCGGATCAGGGATGGGTCAGGCGGGGAGCTCGACGGTCATCTCCAACCGCCGGTTGGCCAGGGCGGGGAGCGACTCACGAACCTCGGCGGTGCGGTCGAGCGAGACCGTGACGAGGGCTACGCCGCTGGGGGTGGGGCCGAGTCCCGCACGGACGACGCCCAGCGGATCGACGGCCAGGCTGGTGCCGATGCAACTGGAGGCGCTGGATCCCGAGGCGAGCACCCAGCAGGTGTTCTCGATCGCGCGGGCCCGGACCAGCGTGGTCCAGTGGTCCTCCTTGACCGGACCGGCGACCCAGGCCGCCGAGACCGAGAGGACATCGGCTCCGCGGTTGACAAGGTCGCGGGTCAGCTCGGGGAAGCGGATGTCGTAGCAGTTGACCAGTCCGATGGCGACGCCCTCGACCATCACGACGGGGGGGAGCTCCTGCCCGGGCACGACGTAGTCGGACTCCTGATAGGAGAACGCGTCGTACAGGTGGAGCTTGCGGTAGGTCGTGACCACCTCGCCGCGCGGATTGAGCACGACGATCGTGTTGTAGGGGCGAGCCTCACCCGACGGCTCGTAGCCACCCGCGATGATCCACACATCCTGGGCGACGGCCAGCTCCGACAAGGTCGTCAAGAAGAGCGGCCACTCCTGCGCCACCACCTCGGCGACTGCTCCTTCGACGTCGCCGGCGACCAGCATCGCCTCCTCGGGGAGCACGACCAGTCGCGCGTCCACCCCGGCGGCCTCGGTGACGAGTCGGGCGACCTCGGCACGGTTCGACGCTCCGTCGACACCCGGAGCCATCTGGGCCACGGCAGCCACCAGCGACGGGTTGCCGTTCATGCGCCCTCTCCCTCGGCGTCGGCGGGAAGCACCAGACCGGCGGCGTCGGGCCAGGAGATCCAGACCGGACCACCGTCCGGCACCCCGGCCAGGGCGGTGGTCAGGTCGCCGCTCGGGACCCGGGCGGACAGGACGGGTCCATCGATCGCCGTACGGACCCGATAGATCCACTCGTCGCCGAGGAAGACGCGCTCGGTCACGAGGCCCTCGATGCCGCCGGGGATCTCGGTGGCGGACAGCGAGACCCGCTCGGGTCGTACGGCGAGAACCACCGGTCCGGCCGATGTCCGCTCGGGAGCCACCGCCGGCACCGGCCCGAGACCGGGCACCACGACCTGCCGGGCGGAGCCGTCGACCACGGCGGCATCGAACAGATTGCAACTGCCGATGAAGGAGGCGACGAACCGCGACGCCGGGGCGTCGTAGATCTCTGTGGGGCTGGCGACCTGGAGCACCCGGCCGCGGTTCATCACCGCGATCCGGTCGCTCATGGTCAGTGCCTCCTCCTGATCGTGCGTCACGTAGATGAAGGTGATCCCGACCTCACGCTGGAGCCGCTTGAGCTCGAACTGCATCTCCTTGCGAAGCTTCTGATCGAGCGCACCCAGCGGCTCGTCCAGGAGGACGACGGCCGGACGACCGACGACGGCCCGGGCGAGCGCCACCCGCTGGCGCTGCCCACCGGACAGCTCGGCCGGCTTGCGCTTGGCGAAGTCGCCCAGCCGCACCAGCTCGAGCGCCTCCCGCACCCGCCTGTCGAGCTCGGCCTTCGGGGTGCGGCGTACCCGCAGTTCGAAGGCGACGTTCTCGTAGACGGTCAGGTGAGGGAACAGGGCGTAGCTCTGGAAGAGCATGTTGAGGTCCCGCTGCCGGGTGGGCACCCGGTCGACGACGGCGCCATCCAACTCGATGGATCCGGCGGTCGGCGCCTCGAAGCCGGTGATCATCCTCATGAGGGTGGTCTTGCCGCAGCCCGAGGGACCGAGGATCGAGAAGAACTCGTTGCGACCGATCTCGAGGTCGAGGGGCTCGACCACGAGATTGTCGCCGAAGGACTTCGTGATCCCTCTGAGCCGGACGGCCGGTCGCTCCGGGGATGAGGCAGGTGCGGGCTGGGTCATCGGGGTGCTCTCCGTGCAGGTGACTCGGGCGGACGGACGGTCAGGAGGCGCGGATCCTCGTCCAGCCATCCTGGAAGTAGGTCATGGCCTTGCCCGGATCGATGATGAACTCGGACTTGGTCAGGTCGGCGGCCGGCGCATAGATGGCGGCGTTCTTGACCAGCGACTGATCCTTGACCTTGGCCATCGCGGCCGTGTTCACGCTGGCCAGCTGGGCGTCGTCGGTCAGCTCGGCCGCCACCGCCGGCCGGAGGGTGTAGTTGAGCCACTTGTAGGCGCCGGACTCGTTGTCGGTGCCCTGGACGATCGAGAAGGAGTCGGTCCAGAGCGTGCCGCCCTCGGACGGGATGACGTAGTGCACCTTGGGGTTGGCCGCCACGGCCTTGGCCGACACCGAACCGCTGTAGGCCTCGGCGATGCAGGCGTCACCCGAGCCGACGAGGTCGGCATAGTTGTCGCTGTTGTAGCCGGCGAGCAGCGGCTTCTGCGCGAGCATCTTGTCGGTGGCCTTGGCGATGTCGGACTTCGAGGTCGTGGTCGCCTTCAGGCCGAGGACCTGGAGGCCCGCGATGTACGCCGAGAGCATGTTGTCGAGCATGTAGATCTTGCCCTTGTACTTCGCGTTCCACATGTCCGACCAGCCGGTGACGGGGGCGCCCGTGCAGGACTCGTTGTAGAGGATGCCGGTCGTGCCCCAGGCCCACGGGAGGCTGTATTGGTTGCCCGGGTCGAAGCTCGGGTTCTTGAACTTGGCGGCGAGGTTGCCGAAGCCCTTGAGCTTGGCGTGGTCGATCTTCTCGAGCAGGTTGCGCTGCACCATGAGCTGAACCGCGTACTGGCTGGGCTCGACGACGTCATAGCCGGAGTTCCCCGCGGCGAGCTTGGAGATCATCGTCTCGTTGCTGTCGAAGGTGTCGACGGTGACCTTGATCCCGGTCTCCTTCTCGAAGCCGTTGATCACCGCGTCCGGGATCTCGCCGGCCCAGGCGTAGATCGCCAGCGTGCCGGTGTCGGTGTCGCTGCTGGCGGAGCCACCCGAGGATCCGCAGGCGGACAGGGAGAGGAGCGTGACAGCGGCCAATCCGGCGGCCAGGAGTGCCTTGGTCTTCACAGGTGGTGCCTTTCGGTGGTGCGGTCGGGTGATGGGTGCGTGCCGGACAGACCGCGGCGGTGGGATCCCGGCGGAAGGTGGAGGCGCGGATGGGCTAGGGAGTGTTGGCGAGGATCCGTCGCATCTGCTGGACGCCGACGAGGGCGATGACCAACAGCGTGAACAGGACGAGCAAGGTGCCCAGTGCGTTCATCTCCGGGGTGAGGCCGGTGCGGAGCATCGAGTAGATCCGCAGCGGGAGTGTGGTGGTGCCGACTCCGGAGGTGAAGGTCGAGATCACGATGTTGGAGAAGGACGTGGTGAAGCTGAGCAGGAAGGCGGCGAGCACCGCCGGCCGCAGGAGCGGGAAGAGCACCCGGCGGAAGGTGACCCAGGCGGAGGCGCCGAGGTCGGTCGCCGCCTCGGACAGGCTCGGGTCCAGACCCGAGATGGCGCCGAGCAGCACCAAGGTGGCCAGCGGCAGCACGACGACCACGTGGCCGAGGACCAGAGTCAGCATGCCGGTGGCGATGCCGGCCGAGCTGAAGACCGTGAGCAGGGCGACGCCCAGCACGATCTCAGGCACGATCAGCGGGACCAGGATGGCGCCGAGGAAGAACGCCCGACCGCGCACCCGGAAGCGGACCAGGGCGAAGGCGCTGAGGAAGCCGAGCGCCGTCGCGATCAGCGAGGCCAGCACGCCGACCACCACGCTGGTGCGCAGGGTCTCGAGCAGGCGGGCGTCGTGGAAGAGCTCGACGTACCACCGGCCGCTGACTCCGGGGTAGCGGTAGCTGACCTCCGAGGCGTTGAAGCTGTACACGATCAGCGCCACGATCGGCACGTACAAGAAGACGAGGACGAGCCGGGAGAACCAGCCGATCATGCGCTCCAGGAGCGGTTCCATCAGGCGTTCCTCCACTTCGTGATCAAGCGGGGCAGGCCGGCCACGGCCGCCAGCGAGAGCAGCATCAAGACGAGCACGACCATCGACATCGCGGCGCCGAGCGGCTCGTTGCGAAACTCGGTGTAGAGGGTGACGATCAGGTTGCCGACCAGCGGGTGCTTCCCACCGCCGAGGAGGACGGGGATCACGAAGACGCCGACCGTCGGGACGAAGGTGAGCAGGACCGAGGAGCCGATGCCGCTGGCCGAGAGCGGGATGAAGATGCGCCGATGAATCTGCCAGGAGCCGGCCCCGAGGTCGGCCGCCGCCTCCCGCAGGGCGGGGTCGATGCCACGCATCGAGGCGTAGATCGGGAAGACCGCGACCGGCAGGAAGGCGTAGAGCAGCGACATCACGACGGCGAGCTGCGAGGGCACCAGGGAGTTCGGGTCGAAGCCGAGCAACCGGGCGATCTTGACGTAGGGCCCGCCCGAGCCGAGCAACGTGATCCAGGCGAAGGTGCGCACCAGGAAATCAGTCAGGAACGGGACGATCACCAACATGAGCAGAAGCGGCTGACGACGGACCGGGCGGGTCGAGATCCAGTAGGCGACTGCGTACCCGACGACCAGGCAGACCGCTGCGTTGAGTGCCGCCATGCCGAGGCTGTAGCCCATCATCTTGGCGTAGACGGGGTCGGCCAGCTTCGAGTAGTTGGCCCAGGTGAAGCCGCCCAGGTCACCGCCGAGCGGGTCGCTCAGCTCGAAGCTCTGCCGCGCGATCACCGCCAACGGGAGCACGACCAGCAGGGCGATCACGACGACCGCGGGCAGCAGCAGCGCGTAGCCGACCAGGGATCCGCGGCTCCTCGACGGACCTCCCCCAGCGGGTGCGGTGCTGGTGCTCATGGACGCTCTCTCCTCTCGCAGCCGGTCTCGTACGGATTCGATCTGGCCACCATCGTGGTCCACCGGCGGGCCCCGCGATACGGCTGAGCGCTGCGGATCGCGTGGCCTCTTCGTTTCATGGTGTGGCGTTTCGCAGACCTCTCCCCGGCCACCACCAGCCGACGATCTGTGGTCGCGGTCACACCCGCTGCAGCGGGGCCTCCGTGGACGCCCGCGCGATTCGTAGGCGGTTCTCGACCGTGAGGCGGTCGCGCTGCTGGGCGGCTACCACGGCAACGTGCTGCTCCGATGGGCCCGAAGACCTGCGGCGCGAGAGATTCGGGCTCCGGCAGCGCCAGACGGACGCCCCTAGGGTGGGGCCATGTTCCGCGACCGGGAAGGCGGCGACTGGACCGACGCCGTCGTGCTCGTCGTGCACGCCCATCCCGACGACGAGGTCTTCGCCACCGGCGCTGCCACGATCGCAGCCGCCAATGCCGGTGCCACCGTCCACCTGCGGCTCTTCACCGGCGGCGAGGGCCGTGCCAGCGAGTTGACGACGCCCGCTCTCACCGCTGCCCGACTGCGTAAGGAGGAGAGCCTCGCGGCCTCGACCGGGCTGCTCGGGATCCACGACTGGGACTATCTGGCAGAGCCTGGACGCTGGCACGACACACCACAGGACGCGAAGCGGACGATCGCGACCGCCTCCGGCGAGGTGTTGGCCGGCGCGGTGGTCGAGGCGATCGACGCGCTTGGGCCGGACGTGCTCCTCACGGTCGGCCCCGACGGGCTGACCGGTCATCCGGACCACGTCGCCTGCCACGGTGCCGTCCGACGGGCTCTGGCCCGGTCGGCGCTCCCACCCCGGGTTGCCCTCGGAGCGGTCCTCGACCGGCGGGCCGTCGAACGTGCCCGACACGAAGCCGCGACGACCCTCGGTCGGACGGTTGGATCGGGTCGAGCCATCGGCGCCGCTCTCCGACCGGCCGTGGTCACTGTGACCGGTCCCGACGGGACGGCCGAGCGTCGCCGGAAGGCTCTCGACCGCTACGTCCCCGGTCTCGGCACCGCCGCGTACGCCGACCTCACCGACGAACGTGTCGGCTCGGGCGACTCCGTCCTGCTCCGGTTCGTTCGCGACGTCTCCGGGTGGGATCGCGATCACTTCGTCCGACTTGTCTAACGGCGCGTCGATGCGGCCGTGGTGCTCCGACGCCTCCGGCCACCACGCCCTGAGCTGCCGCGAGGGCGACCACCCGTCCGGATGACCGCCCTCGCGACGTACGTTCCAGCCGATGCAAGCCCATCGGTTGACCGGTGGCGCACCTATTCGGACCGGCCGTATTCATCGCTCGGGGCGGTCGTCGGGCTCCCGGTATCCTCAGACGATGTCTCTCCTAGATCGGATCTCGATCGACCCGGCCGTCGCCCACGGGCGCCCGACGGTGCGCTGACGCGCATGCGCGTCAGCGACGTCCTGGCCTTGCTCGCCGCCGGCGCCGACGAAGCCGAGGTCCTCGAGGACTACCCCTATCTCGCCGCCGAGGACATCAGAGCCTGCCTCGAGTACGCCGCAGCTCAGACCGACCACGCGATCATGACCGCTTCGTAGAACCGTGCGGTTCCTCGTCGACGCCCAGTTGCCTCCGGCGTTGGCCCGGCTCCTGCGTGAGCACGGACACGAGGCCGACCACGTCACCGACATCGGCCCGGGCGATGCGTCGGACGATGGTCTCTGGCGCTTCGCGCTCGCGGATCAAGCCGTCATCGTCACCAAGGACGAGGATCTCTCACACATGATCGCCCGCGGCGGTGAAGCACCCGCCGTGCTCTGGGCGCGGATCGGACACACCCGTCGCGCTGACCTGCTCGCGTGGTTCGAACCGCTCATCGACGAGAGTCGGCATGTTGTGTTCGTCGCGCCACCGTCCGTGGCGTGGCGAGATCCGGCCTTGCTGCCCGTATGGCCAACCCCTGGGAGACTCGGCACATGAACGCCGCTCGATTCGACGCTGCCGCTGTCGCGCGCGCCTGCGAGCGGTTCGGCGTGGCGCGGCTTCGCGTGTTCGGCTCCGCGGTCACGGACGAGTTCGATGCGGACCGAAGCGACATCGACTTCCTCGTCGACTTCCGACCGGAGATCCACGACCTGCTCGGCCACTACCGCGGTCTTCGCGATGAGCTCGCGCGGATCACGGGGCGATCGGTGGACCTCGTCATGTCGGACGCGGTCGAGAACCCCTACTTCGCGGCAACGACCTTCAGCACTGCCCAAGACGTCTAGGCAGCCTAGGTCCGCGGCACTGCTCTGGGATCTGGCCACGGCCATCCGACGGATCGAGGGCTTCGTCGCCGATAAGACCTGGGACGACTACGACGCCGACCTGTTGCTTCGCTCCGGCGTTGAGCGGCAACTCGAGATCGCCGGCGAAGCGATGAGCATGCTCCGAAAGGTCACCCGGACACTGCCGACCGTGTGCCAGATGTCCACAGGATCATCGGCATGCGCAACGTCTTGATCCACGGCTACACCGAGGTGAACAACCTGACCGTCTGGCGTACGGCGACGGAGAACCTCGCCGACGTCCGCACCGTTGTCGATGCGCTCCTCGATGAGGCCGGCCCGCCGCCGACTCCGCCTATCCAGATCTGAATGCCGAGGGCGGCCATCCTCTCGGATGGCCGCCCTCGGCATTGGTGCGTATGTCGCTTTCAGCTACAGCCGCTGGTCGACCCGCAACCCTCGCAGACGTAGCAGGAGCCCGCCGGCCGCATCTTGGTGCCGCAGGTGAAACAGAGCGGGCTGTCCACCGCCATCCCGCTGATCTGCTCGAGCAGCTCGGCCGTGGTGTGCGCGGCCTTCGGCTCGGGCTCGGCCACTTCGGTCTCGTCCTCGACCACGGTGGCGTCCTCGACCGGCGGCGCGGCCGCGGCGACCGGGGCGGGCGCGACCGGGGCCTCCACCAGCTCGGCGGCGGTGGTGCCCTGCTCCAGTGGTTCGTAGGAGCCGGTCTCCAGGTAGCGCTGCCGCTCGTCGGCGGAGTAGATGCCGAGCGCGGCACGCTGCTCGAAGGAGAGGTAGTCGAGCGCCAGGCGGCGGAAGACGTAGTCCAGGATGGACTGCGCCATCCGGACGTCCGGGTCGTCGGTGAGGCCGGCCGGCTCGAAGCGCTGGTTGGTGTACTTGGAGACGAACGTCTCCAGCGGGACGCCGTACTGCAGGCCGATCGAGATCGCGATCGAGAACGCGTCCATCACACCGGCCAGGGTGGAGCCCTGCTTGCCCAGCTTGAGGAAGATCTCCCCCAAGGTGCCGTCCTCGTGCGCTCCGGAGGTCATGTACCCCTCGGCACCGCCCACGGTGAAGGAGGTGGTCCGCGAGACCCGGGACTTCGGCAACCGCTTGCGGGTGGGGGCGTAGACGACCTTCTCCACGACCTTCTCGACGACCTCGGTCGCCGCCTCGATCGCCTCGGTGGCCGACTTCTCGGCCTTCGCGTCGGCCAGCGGCTGACCCACCTTGCAGTTGTCGCGGTAGATCGCGGTCGCCTTGAGACCGAGCTTCCAGGACTCCAGGTAGACGTCCTCGATGTCCTCGACCGTCGCGGTCTCGGGCAGGTTGACGGTCTTGGAGATGGCCCCGGAGAGGAACGGCTGGGTCGCGGCCATCATCCGCACGTGGCCCATCGGCTTGAGCGCCCGCTTGCCCATCGCGGTGTCGAAGACCTCGTAGTGCTCCGGCCGGAGGCCGGGAGCGTCCACGACGTGACCGTTCTCGGCGATGTAGGCGACGATCGCCTCGACCTGCTCGGGCTGGTAGCCGAGCTTGGTCAGCGCCCGCGGAATGGTCTGGTTGACGATCTGCAGCGAGCCGCCGCCGACCAGCTTCTTGAACTTGACCAGCGAGAAGTCCGGCTCGATGCCGGTGGTGTCGCAGTCCATCATGAAGCCGATGGTGCCGGTCGGCGCGAGCAGCGAGGCCTGTGCGTTGCGGAAGCCGTTGACCTTGCCGATCTCCACGACGTCGTCCCAGGCCTTGGTCGCAGCGCTCAGCACGTCGCGGTCGACGGGGTTGACCGAGCGTACGGCGTCGTTGGCGGCCTGGTGCTTGCGCATCACCCGCTGGTGCGCCTCGGAGTTGCGGGCGTAGCCGTGGTACGGACCGACGATCCCGGCCAGCTCGGTCGAGCGCTTGTAGCCGGCGCCGGTCATCAACGAGGTGATCGCCGCCGCCATGGTGCGGCCGCCCTCGGAGTCGTAGCCCAGGCCCAGCGCCATCAGCAGCGCGCCGAGGTTCGCGTACCCGATCCCGAGCTGGCGGTAGTCCCGCGTGGTCTGGCCGATCGCCTCGGTCGGGAAGTCCGCGAAGCAGATGGAGATGTCCATCGCGGTGAAGACCAGCTCGACCGCCTGCTGGAAGCGCACCGAGTCGAAGGTGTCGTCCTCGCGCAGGAACTTCAGCAGGTTGAGCGAGGCCAGGTTGCACGAGGAGTTGTCCAGCGACATGTACTCCGAGCACGGGTTCGAGCCGGTGATCCGGCCGGTCTCCGGGTTGGTATGCCAGTCGTTGATGGTGTCGTCGTACTGCAGGCCCGGGTCGGCGCACTCCCAGGCGGCGACGGCGATCTTGTGGAACAGCTCGCGGGCGTCGACCTCCTCGATCACCTCGCCGGTCTTGCGCGCGCGCAGCCCGAACTTCTTGCCCTCCTCCACCGCGTGCATGAACTCGTCGGTGACGCGCACGGAGTTGTTGGCGTTCTGGTATTGCACCGAGGTGATGTCGGCGCCGCCCAGGTCCATGTCGAAGCCCGCGTCGCGCAACGCTCGGATCTTGTCCTCCTCGCGAGCCTTGGTCTGCACGAACTCCTCGATGTCGGGGTGGTCCACGTCGAGCACGACCATCTTGGCCGCCCGACGGGTGGCACCACCGGACTTGATCGTGCCGGCCGATGCGTCGGCGCCGCGCATGAAGGAGACCGGCCCGGAGGCGGTGCCACCGGAGGAGAGCAGCTCCTTCGACGACCGGATCCGGGACAGGTTCAGACCGGCGCCCGAGCCGCCCTTGAAGATGAAGCCCTCCTCCCGGTACCAGTTCAGGATCGAGTCCATCGAGTCGTCGACGGAGAGGATGAAGCAGGCGCTGACCTGCTGCGGTGATGCCGTGCCGACGTTGAACCAGACCGGGGAGTTGAACGCGAAGTACTGGTGGACCAGCAGCCAGGTCAGCTCGTGCTCGAAGACCTCGGCATCCGCCGCGGTGGCGAAGTAGCCCTCCTCGACGCCGGTGGCGACGTAGGTGTGCACCACCCGGTCGATGAGCTGCCTCAGGCTGGTCTCGCGGGCCTCGGTGCCGAGCGCGCCGCGGAAGTACTTGGTGGTGACGATGGTCGAGGCGTTGACCGACCAGAAGTCCGGGAACTCCACGCCACGTTGCTCGAAGACCGTCTCACCGGTCTTCCAGTTGGTCTGGACGACGTCCCGGCGCTCCCAGCTGATCTCGTCGTACGGATGCACGCCCGCGGTGCTGAACACCCGCTCGACGTGGAGCCCGGCCCCCGCCGGACGCTCCGCCGGCATGGCCTGCGCCTGAGCCTCGGCGCCACTCACCGTCTCGGTCATTGTGTTCCCCCTGGTTGCAGTCTGCTCGTGTGTTGGGTGGAAGGACTGTTCTGAATCGGCATCGATTGGGTGCCCGGGCAGGCTCGCTTCCCCACGGCCTGCCCGGGCGTCTGTGGTCAGCCGGAGACGGCTGAGTCGGGGGCCGGATCGGACGCATCGGGCGCGCGATGGAGCTCCCGCTCGGTGCGCAGCATCGCAATCTCGTCCTCGAAGTCATCCGCGGAGGCGAACTGGCGGTACACGCTGGCGAACCGCAGATAGGCCACCTCGTCCAGCTCACGCAGCGGCGCGAGGATCGCCATCCCGACCTCGTGCGCCGGGACCTCGGCGTAACCGCCGCTGCGCAACGCGTCCTCCACCGTCTGGCCCAGGCAGGCCAGCTGGTCCTCGGTCACCGGTCGGCCCTTGCACGCCTTGCGGACGCCGCCGATCGCCTTGTCCCGGTTGAACGGCTCGGTGGCCCCCGACCTCTTCAGCACCGTCAGCTGCATCAGCTCCACGGTGGTGAACCGCTTGTCGCAGGCCTGACAGATCCGACGGCGCCGGATCGAGCCGCCATCCTCGGCCACGCGGGAGTCGAGCACCTTGGTGTCGGTGTGCCGACAGTACGGACAGTGCACTGGATCCCCTTCCTGCGTTGCCTGTGGATAACTCGCCCGGCCAGCGCCGCGTCCCGCACGGAACCCGGACCGATCTCAGTGGGTCGACCCGGATTCGGCTGTGGACAACCGATCCCGAGCTGTGTGAAATCCGCTCCCGAATGTGAACTAGATGTGGATAACTACACCGTTGTAACTACTAGATGTAGTGGTAACCGTACGCCGCGTCCCGGGCGTATGCAAGCGTGCGATCCGCGTCCCGGCGTGTCTCGGCACTTCCCGGCGCATCCGAGCTCGAGCCTCGCCCGCGGTCGTCCGGACCCGGGTCGGCCACCCATGTCCCCGGACACCGCGATCCCCAGTCCACGTTCGAACATATTTTCGCTCAGGTCCTTGCATCTCTTCGAACACGTGATCTACCATCGATCATACGTTCGATCGAACTAGTGATCGACCACCGGGATCCGAGAGCTCCGCAGCGTCGGCGCAAGACCGGCGCAGAACTGTCGGTCCCGGGCGATAGACAGACGATCGCCACCACTTCCCCAGGAGACGTCGATGAGCACCATCACCGCCCAGCAGTTCCGGATCCCCCGCTCGTCCGGCGCATCGCGCCGCCCGAGCGTGCGACTGACCCGGCGCGGCCGATTCGTGGTCGTCGCCCTGACGCTGATGACGCTGTTCGCGATCGGCATCCTCGGCGCGAACATCGCCGACGCGACGTCGCACGGCGGGCCGTCGCAGACGCACGTCGTCACCGTGACCCCGGGCGACACGCTGTGGGACATCGCCTCGGAGGCGGCCGACGGAGGCGACGTACGCGCGATGGAGCAGCGGATCCTCGACCTCAACGGCCTGACGGACTCGATGCTGTTGTCCGGCCAGCGGCTGCAGGTCCCGAACTGAGCCTCGGCCCGAACGGGCCGCACATGCCGCCGCCGGTTGCCTCGACCCCAGCCGGCGGCATCACCGGGGAAGACGAGAGGCGGGGCTGCCCGGCAGCCCCGCCTCTCGCATGCATCGATCGGGTTCGGTCAGCTCGATCGGCCGGTCAGGCGCGGTGCCGGTGCGATCCGCCCCCCGGAGTCGGGGGGTACGGCGTTCGCACCGTCGCCTGCCCGGCGCCCGACTGGTCGGCCGACCGACCACCGGATGGGTTTCCGTCGGCGCCTCCCGGCTCCCCCGGGGCGAACCGATCCCATTCCGGCGGACCCGGCTGCTGAGCGACCGCCGCGGGCGGCGGCCGCGAGTCGCCCAGCAACCGCATCACCCGGGCCACCATCATCAACCCGGCGAACAGGCACGCCACCGCCCCGACCGCCGCCAGCGCCAGGAAGGCCCACGCCGCGGAATCGCCGTCGCGCGCGTCGCCGCCGAAGTCGATGGCGAGCCACACCAGGTAGCCCCACGCCGCGACGAGCACCGTGACGGCCACCGCGTAACCGAGGATCAGCGGCCTGAATCGGCGCTTCGGTCGCTCGCCACGTCTCGCCCCCGCGCGCTTCCCCCCTGACTTGGCCGCCACAGGCTCATTGTGTCTGATCGCCAAACCTCCCGCACGTTCGACGACCTCCTCGAGGCCCTCTCCGCAGTCCGTGCCGCACCTTCACGCCGCATTCTCCGCCGACACGCTTCGAACAGATGTTTGAAGTCGGCCGGGCTCAGGTCTACCGTGGCAACCATGACAACCCAACCTCCGACGCGCACACGCACCACTCGTGGCGGCAGCGTTCGCGAGCTGCCCGACGGCCCGCCCGACGGCACCGGCCTGACGCCGCGCCAGCAGCGGATCCTGTCCCACCTGCGCGACTGCATCGAGAAGAAGGGCTACCCACCGAGCATGCGGGAGATCGGCTCGGCGGTCGGTCTGACCAGCACGAGCAGCGTGGCCCACCAGCTGAAGGTGCTCGAGCAGAAGGGCTTCATCAAGCGCGATCCGCACCGGCCCCGTGCACTCGAGGTGTTCCTGCCCGAGGTGCTCGCGGCACGCAAGTCGATCTCCGCCGCCGAGGAGACCGCCTTCGACGAGACCGACGTGGGCGATCTGAGGCCGGAGGCCTCCTACGTGCCGCTGGTCGGCCGGATCGCCGCCGGCGGACCGATCCTGGCGGAGGAGACCTCCAGCCGGCAGAGCTACGAGGACATCTTCCCGCTGCCGCGACAGCTGGTGGGCGATGGCCAGCTCTTCCTGCTCTCGGTCTCCGGAGACTCGATGGTCGACGCCGCGATCTGCGACGGCGACTATGTGGTCGTGCGCCAGCAGGGCGTCGCGGAGAACGGCGAGATCGTCGCCGCCATGATCGACGGCGAGGCCACCGTGAAGACCTTCCAGCGCCGGGACGGGCACGTCTGGCTGCTGCCGCACAACGAGGCCTACGACCCGATCGACGGCACCCATGCCACCATCCTCGGCAAGGTGACAGCCGTCCTGCGTAGCCTCTGAGGGGTTTCCTTGCGGTGTACCGGGGTAAACCCCGAGGCACTCCGGAGTCTTCTCGGTCTAACCTAGGAGACTCACAGCATCTCAATCGGCGGGGGCGACGTGCAGGAGCAGACGACCGGCGGGAGGACCGCTCCGGAGTCGATGCCAGGCACCGCCATGATCGAGACCGGCGACGTCGCCACGACGTCCCCGCCGACAGCGGCGCCGCGGTCGTGGTGGCAGCGGCTGGCCGGCGTACGGGCCGGGGTCCGCGAGCTGCTCCTGATCACGGTGCTGTACGTCGCTTACACCGGCTCGCGCCTCTTCGCCAGTGACAACCGCGAGGAGGCGATGACCCGTGCCCATCAGCTGCTGCACATCGAGCAGGCCATCGGGCTGGACTGGGAGCGCGCGCTCAACAGCTTCTTCGTCGACCACGGCACCATCGGCCTGCTGGCCTGCTACTGGTACTCCACGGCGCATTACATCCTGACCCTGGGCGTGCTGATCTGGCTCTACGCCCGGGGCCGCGAGCGGTACTTGCCGGCCCGCCGGGCGCTGGTGATCGGCACCGCACTGGCCTTGGCGCTCTACCTGATGCTGCCCACCGCGCCGCCCCGGTTCCTGCCGCACGAGTACCACGACATCCTGCTGCTGCACGCGGACCAGGGCTGGTGGGGGGCCGACGCGTCGGCCCCCAAGGGGATGGGTGACCTGACCAACGAGCTGGCCGCGTTCCCCTCGCTGCACTGCGGCTGGTCGCTGTGGGTGGCGCTGGTGGTCACCCGCAATGCTCGCTCCCGCATCGCCAAGGTGCTCGCCTGGCTCGGTGCGCTGCTGACCGCCGTGGTGGTGGTGGGCACCGGCAACCACTGGACCCTGGACGTAATCGTCGGCTGGATTGTGATCGTTGCGGGCGTGGTGGCCGTCTCGGCCTTTACCTCAGGGCCTAGACTGCCAGCGGCCGTTGGTGCATCCGGTGAGCGATCGGGGGGTCGCTCCTCGGGTTGAGTCACTCGCCGGACACCGGTGGCCTGACCTGCCCTCGACCGTCTGGTATCTCATGCGATCCCTTCCCCGTCCAGCTGTTCTGCTGACCGTAGCGGCGCTCGCCGTCGTCTCCACCGCGGCAGCCACCGTGCCGGCCTCGGCCGCATCGACGAGGCACCATGCGGAGGTGGTGGGCACGGTGCAGGCCAGCGGCGTCGCGACCGACGACGACACCTCCACGCCGGACGCGGTCAACGCCCTCGAGGACGCTCAGGAGGCCGTGTCGACCAAGACCCCCGAAGACGCCCAGGACCAGCTCGCCGACGACTCCGGGCAGGACGCGACGATGGCGCTGACCAGTCTGTGGCGCCAACGCGGCGAGCTCAACGAGAGCGACAAGGCGCAGGCGGCCAAGGTGCTGGCCCGGCCCTCGGCGAGCAAGCGCATCTGCAACACCGCCCAGAAGGTGTGCGTGCACTACGGGTCGAGCACGACCACGGCCTGGGCGAAGAAGACCCTCGCCGTCGTCGCACACGTCAGCAAGACCTACGTCAAGGCCGGTTACCGCCGTCCGGTGGGTGACGGCAGCACCGGCGGCAAGACCAACTACATGGACGTCTATCTCAAGGACGTCGCCTCCCAGGGCTACTACGGCTACTGCGTGCCGGACCAGCAGAAGGCCGGCCCGAAGGGGTCCCACGTGGCGACCGCGTACTGCGTGCTCGACAACGACTACTCCTCCACGCAGTACCCGAGCAACACGCCGCTGCAGAACCTCAAGGTGACCGCGGCGCACGAGTACTTCCACTCCGTGCAGTTCGCCTACGACTACAACGAGGACACCTGGCTGATGGAGGGAACGGCGGTCTGGGCCGAGGACCAGCTGTACACCAACATCAACGACAACCTGCAGTACCTGCCCTACGGGCAACTCAAGCGCCCGCGGACCTCGCTCGACAAGACGACCACCTTCGGCGTCTACGGCAACTGGATCTTCTTCCGCTACCTGACCGAGCACTTCAAGAGCAAGAAGGGCTCGCTGCCGTCGTTGATCCTCGGCATCTGGCGTCGCGCGGACAGCTCCCGCGGCAGCAGCCACGACCAGTACTCCGTGCAGGCGATCAGCAAGACCCTGGCGGCTCGCGGAAGCAGCCTGAAGAAGATGTACGCCGCCTTCACCGAGGCCAACCACCACCCGAAGGTCAGCTACCGCGAGGGCAAGGCCAACAACTACCCGATCGCCCGCATCACCGGCCAGACCAAGCTCTCGAAGAGCAAGAAGAAGGCCTCCGGAAGCTTCAAGGTCGCCCACCTCGCCTCGGCCAGTGAGCGGGTGAACCGGGGCTCGCTGTCCGGGGGCTGGAGCCTCAAGGTCCGCGTCAAGCTCGCCAAGCCGACCGTCAGCGTGGCCAAGGTGACCGTCTACCGCGCCGGGCATCCGCACGTCCGCTCGGTCAAGCTCAACAAGCACGGTGCGGGTTCGGTCGTCGTCGGCTTCGGCGCCTCGGTCACGAAGGTGGAGATCACCCTGGTCAACACCGGCCACGGGTTCAAGAAGTGTGGCAACGACACCGCCTACGCCTGCGGTGGCAAGCCCACCACCGGCCACCTCAAGGAGGCCTGGAGCACCAAGCTGGTCAGGAGCTGACGCCGGCGGCCAGGCGCGCCAACGCCTGGCGGGCGACGGCCGGGTCGGTCGTCGCCCACATCGGCGGCAGCGATGCCTTGAGGAACGCGCCGTAGCGAGCGGTGGCGAGTCGCGGGTCGAGGATCGCCACCACTCCTCGGTCGGTGGTGGTGCGGATGAGCCTGCCGGCGCCCTGCGCCAGCAGCAGCGCCGCGTGGGTGGCCGCCACCTGCATGAAGCCGTTGCCGCCGGCACGATCGGCGGCGCGTTGCCGAGCTGACATCAGCGGGTCGTCGGGTCGCGGGAACGGGATCCGGTCGATCATCACCAGCTGGCAGGTGTCACCCGGCACGTCCAGGCCCTGCCACAGGCTCAGGGTGCCGAACAGCACCGTGTGCGGGTCGGCGAGGAACTGGGCGGCGAGCTCGGGCAGCTGCGCGTCGCCCTGCGCCAGGGTGGTCAGGTGTGGCAGCCGGGCCCGCACCACCTCGGCGGCGGCCTCCGCCGCCCGCCTGCTGGAGAACAGCCCCAGCGCGCGCCCGTCGGCGGCGTCGACCAGGTCGACGATCTCGGCCAGGCAGGCCTCGCCGAGACCGTCGCGCCCGGGCGGCGGCAGATGCCGGGCGACGTACAGGATCGCCTGCCGGGCGTAGTCGAACGGACTGCCCACGTCGATGCCCACCCACGGCAGCCGGTCGCCGGTGCGCGGCTGGGGAGAGCCGGGCTCGGTCCGCTCGTCCGCCTTCAGCCCGAGCGAGCCGGCCACCGGCCCGAAGTCCCCACCGAGCTTGAGGGTCGCGCTGGTGAACACGACCGTCTTCTCGGTCAACAGCTTCTCCCGCATCTGCGCCCAGACCTGCAGCGGCGCGATGCACAGTCGCGGCGGGATCCGCTCGGTGCCCTCGGCCAGCCAGAGCACGTCGGCCTCACTGGACGCCGCCATCCGCTCGGCGATCGTGAAGACCTCCTGGACCGTGCCGCGGGCCTGCTGCAGTCCGGCGTCGGGCGCGTCGCCGTCGCTGCTCTTCGGGTACGCCGACATCGCCGCCCGGGCGGCGTCACGCACCAGCGCGAGGGCGTCCGCGATCGCCTCCGGGATCTCGTCCAGCCGGCCCGGCCGCGCCTCGCCCAGCGCCGCCCGCAGCGTGTCGCCCGCGTCGGCGAGGTCGTCGGCCTCGGTGCCGTCCACGTGACGCTGGGAGCGGCGCGCCGCCCGCTCCACCTCGGGGGCGGACAGCTCGGCGGTGGCGGCCTGGGTGACCCGGGCGACCAGCTCGTGCGCCTCGTCGACCACCACCGCGTCGTACTCCGGGATCATCGGGATGCCCTCGATCGCGTCGATCGCCAGCATCGAATGGTTGGTGACGATGACGTGGCTGCCGTGCGCCTTCTCCCGGGCCACCTCGACGAAGCACTCCTCGCCGAACGGGCACTTGGCCGCGCCCAGACAGTCCCGGTGCCCGACGCTCACCTGGCGCCACTCGCGGTCGGTGTGCCGCGGCGCGGCGTCGCGCTCGCCCGAGCCACCGTCCTCGGCCTGCTTCTCCGCCCACGTGCGCAGCTCGAGCACCTTCGAGGCCATCGGCCCCAGCGGCACGTCGACCAGCGTGCCCTGGTCGTCCGGGACCCCCTCACGGATGCGGTGCAGGCAGGCGTAGTTGCTGCGCCCCTTGAGCACCGCGAACCGGCCGTCCACCCCCGGTCTGGCGCCGATCGCCTCGACCAGCCGCGGCAGGTCGCGTTCGACCAGCTGGTGTTGCAGGGCCAGCGTCGCGGTGGCGACCACCACCCGCTGGTCGTGCAGCAGCGCGGGGACCAGGTAGGCGAGCGACTTGCCGGTGCCGGTGCCGGCCTGGACCACCAGGTGCTCCTGGTCGCCCAGCGCGCTCGCCACCGCCTCGGCCATCCTCACCTGGCCGGCACGCTCGTGACCGCCGAGTGCCTCGACGGCCGCGCCGAGTGCCTCCGCGACCGGGGTCGTCGTCTGCTCGGCACTCACCGCTGCACCCTACCCAGGGCGGCGATCCGGCGGGCGACCGTCCTGCCGAAGATGCGGTGCCCGGCGACCGTGGGATGCAGCCGGTCCGGCAGGTAGGTCAGCGTGAGGTCGAGGGTGCGGATGTAGTCGACGCCGGCACGCTCGGCGAGTCGGTGCAGCAGCCGATCCACCCGGAACACCGCGTTGCCGCGTCGCGGCGCCCGCGCCGGACCGACGATCACCACCCGGTAGCCGGCCAGCTCGTGCATCAACCGCCGGAAACCGCTGGTGATGGCGGCGGTCGAACGCCCCACGTCGTTGATGCCGCCCTCGACCACGACCAGCGAGGCACCCTGGCGCAGCGCGTTGGCAGCACGGTCGGCGAAGGAGACCTGACCGCAGCGGGCCATGTCGCGCTCGGCGAACCCGGAGCCCGGGAAGGCGGAGACGTGCACCCGACCGTGCAGATACACCGGCCAGGTCAGCCGCAGGCTGGGCAGGTGCCGGCCCACCGACCAGGAGTCCCCGATGACCACCACCCGCGGGCCGTGTCCGGTGACCAGCGCGAGCCGTTGCGCGGCCCGGGCCCGGTAGGTGGCGCAGATGCTCTGCGCGACCTCGGGCTGGAGGTTCGCGGCATGGTGGGCCCGGTCGTCGTTGCCGCACGCGGCCAGCACGGTGCCGGCGATGAGTACCGCCAGGGCACAACTGATCCAGGCCCTGACCGCACGCATGGCCAGCATGATCCCCCGAACCGGGCCCGGATCCAGGGAGGACGCCCCGAGAGAGTCCGTCGATCTGGACACAGCCGACCGCCCCGCGACCGCACCCCCGGGGCCTGGCGGCCGGATCCCGGCGCGAACCTCAGCGCAGTGAGTACGGCGCCAGCTCGCCGGCCAGGTCGCCGTTCGCCCGCCCGCGGATCACGGTGCCCTCACCGGTGTGCTCCAGGTGGTCGATCTCGCCGTGCTGGTGCATGCGGTTGACCAGGTCGCCGCGCTCGTAGGGCAGCAGCACCGCGACCTCCACCGAGGGTCGCGGCAGGTCGGCCTCGACCGCGCCCAGCGCCTCCTCGATGCCTGCGCCGGTGCGCGCGGAGACCGCGACGGCGTGCGGCTCGGTACGCAGCAGTCGCTGCACCACCAGCGGATCGGCGAGGTCGGTCTTGTTGACCATCACCAGCTCCGGTACGTCGGCCGCGCCGATCTCGGCGAAGACCTCCCGCACCGCCGAGAGCTGTCCCTCCGGGTCGGGATGCGACCCGTCGACCACGTGCACGATCAGATCGGCGTCGGCGACCTCCTCCAGGGTCGATCGGAACGCCTCAACGAGCTGATGCGGCAGGTGGCGGACGAATCCCACCGTGTCGGACATGGTGTAGACCCGGCCGTCGGAGGTCGTCGTACGCCGCGTGGTGGGGTCCAGGGTGGCGAACAGCGCGTCCTCCACCAGCACGCCCGCGTCGGTGAGCCGGTTGAGCAGCGAGGACTTGCCGGCGTTGGTGTAGCCGGCGATGGCGACCGCGGGGATCTTGTGCCGACGGCGGCTGGCCCGCTTGGTGTCGCGGGTCGACTTCATCTCGCGCAGATCGCGGTTGAGCTTGGCGATCTTGGTGTTGATCCGGCGCCGATCGGTCTCGATCTTGGTCTCACCGGGGCCGCGGCCACCGATCCCGGCGCCGCCGGCGACCCGGCCGCCGGCCTGGCGGGAGAGGTTGCCGCCCCAACCCCGCAACCGCTGCTTCATGTAGTTCAGCTGGGCCAGCTCGACCTGGGCCTGGCCCTCCCTGGACTTCGCGTGCTGGGCGAAGATGTCGAGGATCAGCGCCGTCCGGTCGACCACCTTGACCCCGAGCCGGTCCTCCAGGTTGCGCAGCTGGCTGGGGGCGAGCTCGCCGTCGGCGATGACCGTGTCGGCACCGGTGGCCTGGACGATCTCCTTGATCGCCTCCACCTTGCCCCGGCCGATGTAGGTCGCCGGGTCGGGTGCCTGTCGCCGCTGGTAGACCGCCTCGAGGACCTCCGAGCCGGCGGTCTCGGCGAGCAGCGCCAGCTCGGCCAGGGAGTTCTCGGCATCAGACTGGGCGCCGCCGGCCCAGACGCCGACGAGCACCACCCGCTCAAGGCGGAGCTGGCGATACTCGACCTCGGTGATGTCCTCGAGCTCGGTGCGCAGGCTCGCGATGCGCCGCAGGGCGTGCCGCTCGGCGAGCTCCAGGGCGCCGGAGGTGGGATCGGCCTCGGCGTCGGCCTCAGGGTCGGACTCGGGATCGGCGTCATCGGCGTACCCGGAGACGAGGTCCCCGGCGTCGTCCGGCTCGTCCCAGCCGACGGTGGCCTCGAGCTCGGTCTCGAGAGAGAAGTCAGGTGCGTTAGTCATACCCGGACAAGACTACGTTCGCCCCGGTCATCGAGGCGAACCCTTTCCCTGCTCACCGGGCGGCCACTCACTTCGGTGGCAGCCGGATGCCCCCGTCGACCCGGATGGTCTCACCGTTCATGTAGTCGTTGGTGATCAGCTCGATCGCCATCCGGGCCAGCTCCGCGGGCGCGCCGAGGCGCTTGGGGAAGAGCACCGAGGCACCGAGCTGGGCCTTGAACTCCTCGGGGTCGGGGAACGAGTTGTAGATCGGGGTGTCGATCAGCCCCGGGGCGATGGTGTTGACCCGGATGCCGGCACTCGACAGGTCGCGGGCCAGCGGGAGGGTGAGACCGACGACGCCGCCCTTGCTCGCGCTGTACGCCGCCTGCCCGGTCTGGCCGTCGAAGGCCGCCACGCTGGCCATGTTGACGATCGCGCCGCGACCGTTGTTGGCGTCGGGCTCGTTGCGGCTCATCACGGTGGCCGCCTGCCGGACCATGTCGAAGGTGCCCAGCAGGTTCACCCGGACGACGCTCGCGAACGTGTCCATCGGGAACGCCGAGGCGATCTCGCCGTCGCGACCGATGGTGCGGACCGCGGTGGCGATGCCGGCCGAGTTGACCAGCGCCCGCAGCGGCGCGATCTCGCCGGCCCGCTCCACCACCTCGGTGATCTGGGCGGAGTCGGTGACGTCGAGGTGGGCGAAGACTCCGCCGATCTCGCCGGCGAGCGCCTCGCCCGCCTCGTCCTGCAGGTCGGCGATGACGACGCGCGCCCCCGCCGCCGCGAGCGCGCGGGCGCAGGCCTCGCCGATCCCGGAGGCGCCGCCGGTGACGATCGCGGTGGTGTTGGTCAGCTCCATGGCCCGGAGCCTAACCGGACTCCTGTCCCGCCCATGGCGGGGACGGGCACCGGATCAGAGGTCGGTGTGACCGGTCGCCACCAGGGCGGCGGGTCCGGCCAGCAGCACCCGGTCCTCGTCGGTCCAGGTCACGCCGAGCCGCCCGCCCGGCACCTCCACCAGGTACGTCGCCGCGCCACCCGCACCACCGGCGCCGTCGGCCTCCATCGCGGCGAGTGCCGCGGCTCCGACGCCGGTACCGCAGCTCCGGGTCTCCCCCACCCCACGCTCGTGCACCCGCATCCGCAGCCGCCCCTCGCCGGCCCGCTCGACGAACTCCACGTTGACGCCGTTCGGGTATGCCGCCGGGTCGTGCCCGGGTGCGCTGGTGAGGTCGAGGGCGCCCAGGCAGGCGTCGAGGAAGACGACCGCATGCGGGTTGCCCAGGTCGATCCCCCGGGCTCGCCAGGTCCGGTCGGATGAGGTCACCTCGATCTGGGACCAACCGGTGAAGCCCGGGCGACCGAGGTCGACCGTCCACTCGCCCGCGCCGTTGCGATGCAGGCTCCGGTCGCCGGCGCGGGTGGCGACGGTGAGCCCGTCCGGGTCGGCCAGGCCCGCGCGGCTGAGGTACTCGGCGAAGACCCTGGTGCCGTTGCCGCACATCTCGGCGCGGCTGCCGTCGGCGTTGCGGTAGTCCATGAACCACTCGGCGGCGCTGGCGGGTCGATCGGCACCCGGATAGGCCGCGGTGCGGACCACCCGGAGCACCCCGTCGGCACCGATCCCGGCGTGCCGGTCGCACAGCGCCCGCACCCGATCGACGCTCAGCTCGCCGTGGACGCTGCCGTCGGGGTCCGGCAACAGCACGAAGTCGTTCTCGGTGCCGTGGCCCTTCACGAACTCATAGCCCGGACCCGACATCAGTAGAGCGCCTCGGCGTAGCGCGCGCCGTAGTAGCTGTCCAGCTCCTCCGGGCTGCGAGGGTCGCGGTCGACGGTCCGGGCGAGCACCGCTCGCGGTGGCACCCGGTCGGTGGGATGCCAGGTCTCGGGGTCCCACAGACTGCTGCGCAGGAACGCCTTGGCGCAGTGGTGGAAGACCTCCTCGATGTCCACCACCAGCGCCAGGATCGGGCGTCGGCCACGGATCGCCATCTCCTCGAGGAACGGCGCCTCCCTGATCAGCCGGGCCCGGCCGTTGATCCGCAGCGTGTCGCCGCGCCCGGGGATCACGAAGTTGACGCCGACGTGCGGGTTGACCAGCACGTTCTTGTATCCGTCCATCCGCCGGTTGCCCGGGCGCTCGGCGATGGCGATGGTCACCTCGTCCAGGACGTGCACGAGTTGTCCGGCCGGGTCGCCCTTGGGCGAGACGTCCAGGTTGCCCAGCTCGTCGCCGGTCGCGACCATGCAGAAGGGCGTCGCCGCCAGCCAGTCGCGGTCGGCGTCGACCAGGCTGCGGCGCACCTTGTCCCGCACCCGCGGCAGCGGCTCCCCGACCAGGTCGACAAGCTCGTCGAGGGTCTCGATCTCGGTCCAGCTCACCGCTCCAGCCTACGGCCGGAGGCCACCTGCCGCGCGCTCACCGTGGCGGTGACGGCCGCCAGCGCCGTGGCCAGCCGGTCGGGGTCGTCGAAGCCGACCCAGACGATCCGCGGATCCTTGCGGAACCAGGCGTCCTGCCGCCGAGCGAAGCGCCTGGTGGCGCTCACCGTCCTCGCCCGCGCCTCGGCCTCGCTCAGCTCACCGGTGAGCAGGGCGATGACCTCGCGGTAGCCGATCGCCATCGCCGCCGTGCGACTCTGCGCCAGGCCGGCGGTGAGCAGTGCCTCGACCTCGGCCACCAGACCGGCCTCGAACATCTCGGCCACCCGCTGCTCGATCCGCGCATCCAACGTCGGCCGGTCGATGTCGACGCCGATCTGGACGGTCGCGGGATCGGCGTACTCCAGCCGCGGCAGCGAGGCGGTGAACGGTCGTCCGGTCAGCTCGATGACCTCCAGCGCGCGGACCGTACGGCGCGCGTTGCCGGACTCGATCCGGGCCGCCGCCTCCGGGTCGAGTCCGCGCAGCCGGTCATGGAGGACCTGCGGACCCTCCTCGGCGAGCTCGCGCTCGAGCCGAGCACGGACCTCGGGCGCGGTGCCGGGAAAGTCGAACCGGTCGATCACCGCGCGGGTGTAGAGCGCGCTGCCCCCGACGAGTACCGGGGCGATCCGTCGGGCGCGAAGATCGGCCATCACCGACCGCGCCCGCTGCTGGAACTCGGCGACGCTGGCCGGCTCGGTGACCTCGAGGAGATCGAGCAGGTGGTGCCGGATCCCGCGGCGCTCCGCGGTCGGCAGCTTCGCCGTACCGATGTCCATGCCGCGGTAGAGCTGCATGGCGTCGGTGTTGACGATCTCCCCGCCGAGCGCCTCGGCGAGATCGAGCGACAACGCGGTCTTGCCCGTCGCGGTGGCCCCGACGACGGCCACGATCGGCACGATGTTCACCGAGTTCACCGACGATGACCTATTGTCCAGCGATGCCATGTGATTAGTGTGTCCGGTAACGGTTCCGTCTCGAGAACCACCGACTCCCAGGGGGATGCATGAGCTTCATCGACAAGGCCAAGGACGCGCTCGACGAGGCGAAGGACAAGCTCGGCGACGTGGTCGACAAGATCGGCGGCGACAAGGTCTCCGACGGCATCGACAAGGCGGCGGACACCGCCGACGACAAGACCGGTGGCAAGTTCAGCGACCAGATCGACACCGGCGCGGAGAAGGCCAAGGACGCCGTCGAGGGCCTCGACAACAACTAGATAGACACCCACCCCGATGGCGCCGGCGACCTCTCGTGGCCGGCGCCATCGTCGTCGGCGCCGTCCGGGCGCTCGGTGCGCTCAGCCGCAGACCGGGGCGGCCGGCAACGGCTCCGGTACGCCGACCGACGGCATCCCCAGCCCCACCGATCGGGTCCCGCCGGACTCCGCGGGGCGGGCCTGGCGGGCCGCCCAGGCATCGCCCGAGCGGGTCGCGCGCACCGACCTGACCGGGCCGTCCGCCACCAGATGGTGCGGGGCGGCGTAGGTGACCTCGACGGTGACCATGTCCCCCGGCCGCACCTCGATCGGCCGTCCCGCGGCGTCGAGGGCGGAGAAGTGCACCAGCCGGTTGTCGGGCGCGCGGCCGGAGAGCCGATGGGTCTCGGCGTCCTTGCGCCCCTCGCCCTCGGCGACCATGAGCTCCAGGGTCGCCCCGACCAGCCGCCTGTTCTCCGCCCAGGCGATCTCGTTGACCACCTCGACCAGCCGGCCGTAGCGATCCTTGACCACGCCCGGGTCGACCTGGCCGGGCAGGTCCGCGGCAGGCGTGCCGGGCCGGATCGAGTACTGGAAGGTGAAGGCGGAGGAGAAGCGAGCCCGGCGCACCACGTCGAGGGTGGCGGCGAAGTCCTCCTCGGTCTCGCCGGGGAAGCCGACGATGATGTCGGTGGTGATGGCGGCATGCGGGATCGCGGCCCGGACCCGCTCGATGATGCCGAGGTACCTCGCGGAGCGGTAGGAGCGGCGCATCGCGCGCAGCACCGCGTCCGAGCCGGACTGCAGCGGCATGTGCAGGCTGGGCATCACGTTGGGGGTCTCGGCCATCGCCTCGATCACGTCGTCGGTGAACTCGGCCGGGTGCGGACTGGTGAACCGGACCCGCTCGAGACCCTCGATCTCACCGCAGGCGCGCAGCAGCTTGGAGAACGCCTGCCGGTCGCCGAACTCGACCCCGTAGGCGTTGACGTTCTGGCCGAGCAGGGTGACCTCGGTGACGCCCTCGGCGACCAGCGCACGGATCTCGGCGAGGATGTCGCCGGGACGGCGATCCTTCTCCTTGCCGCGCAGGCTGGGCACGATGCAGAAGGTGCAGGTGTTGTTGCAGCCGACCGAGATCGACACCCAGGCGGCGTAGGCCGACTCGCGCTTGGTCGGCAGGGTGGAGGGGAAGACGTCGAGGCTCTCGAGGATCTCGACCTGGGCCTCCTCGGCGATCCTGGCCCGCTCCAGCAGCACCGGCAGCGCGCCGATGTTGTGGGTGCCGAAGACGACGTCGACCCAGGGCGCCCGGGTGGTGATGGTCTCGCGGTCCTTCTGGGCCAGACACCCGCCGACCGCGATCTGCATGCCCGGGCGGGCGGCCTTGATCGGCGCCAGGTGACCGAGGTTGCCGTAGAGCTTGTTGTCCGCGTTCTCCCGGACCGCACAGGTGTTGAAGACGACCACGTCGGCCGACGAGCCATCCGCCGCGGCGACGTACCCGGCATCCTCCAGCAGCCCGGAGAGGCGCTCGGAGTCGTGGACGTTCATCTGGCACCCGTAGGTGCGGACCTCGTAGGTCCTCGGTGGCGCGGCGCTGCTCATAACCCCCTCAGCCTACGGCGAGCGGCGAGCGGTCGGGGAACCGCGAAGCTCGGCCCGGGCGGGCTCAGCGCTTCTTCGGCGTCACCCAGAGCCTGATCACGCCCTCGATGACGACCGTGCCGTCGTCTCGCACACCGCGCACCCGGACCGGCAGATCGGGGTCGTCGGCGGTCCACTGTCCCGGGTCCGTCTCGGCGATGCAGGTGATGTCGCTGGTCGCCTTGGCGGTGTAGGCGACCTCCATCCCCTTGGGGATCCAGCGCTTGTCGGCGGGGATGGTCGCCTCGGCGAGGGCACCCATCGCCATCTCCAGTCCGTTGCACAGCGCGATGGCATGCACGGTGCCGAGGTGGTTGTGGACCGACCTCCGGTTCGGCACCACCACCTCGGCGTAGTTCGGCCGCAGCTGGTTGACCAGCGGGTGGATGGAGCCGAAGTACGGCGCCTTGCGGGCGAAGGCGAGGCTGAAGACCCGCTTGCCGGCGAGACGCCCGGCGACGGGCGCGCCCGTCAGGATCTTCCAGAGGTCGTAGAGCTGCGGCATGACCTCATGCTACTCATCGGTAATCGACCGCCACGTCGCCGGTCGGCCCGGCGCCCTCGCTACCCCTCGGCGACCACCCAGACGACCTCGATGCGGTTGCCGAACGGGTCGTGGACGTGGAATCGCTGGAAGGCCTCGGCGTTCTCGCGCTGCGACCAGTCCACGTCGTGGCCGAGCTCGGCCAGATGGTCGCCGAGCGCCTCGAGTTCGGCCTCGGAGTCGACCGCGAGGGCGGGATGCGCCCGCCGCGGTGGGCGGTGCGGATCCTCGACGCCGAGGTGGATCTCGGCACCGCCCGGCGAGCGGAACCAGACCCCACCACGCCGGGCCAGCTCGGCCGGCTTGGCGATCTCGGTCAGGCCCAGCCCGGTGGCATAGAAGTCTCGCGCCCGGTCCTCACCGCCGGCCGGGAGCCCGACCTGGACGTGATGGAGCCTCATGCCGGCCTCCGTGCGACGACGAAGATCCGCCGGAACGGCAACGTCACCCGGCCGGCGCGCACCGGATAGGCCGCCGCGAGGCGGCGGCGCAGCTCGGCGCTGAACTGCGGCCACAGCTCGTCGGGCAGCGCGGCCGCCGTGGGCCGCAGGCTGGTGCCCGAGATCCAGTCGAACACCGGGTCCTCGCCGGTGAGCTGATGCAGATAGGTGGTCTCCCAGGCGTCGACCTCCAGGCCGAGCGCACGCAACGCGTCGAGGTAGACGACCGGATCGTGCGAGGCCGGCGCCGCCAGGTCGCCGGTGTAGGCGTCGTACGGCGGCTCGGCGGCCAGTTCGGCACGCAGCACGTGACTCGGCTCGGCGAAGTTGCCCGGCACCTGGAAGGCGAACCAGCCGCCGGGCGCGACGGTCCGCACCAGCGCGGGCAGCAGCTCGAGATGCCCGGGCACCCATTGCAGCGCCGCGTTGGAGACGAGTACGTCGATGCCCGCCGGCGCCGCCGAGGACGCCCAGTCGCGCAGATCGGCGATCTCGAAGGAGGCCTCCGGACGCCCGGCACGGGCCTTGGCGATCATCGCCGCACTGCTGTCGACCCCGTGGACCCGCGCCCCGGGCCAGCGGGTGGCGAGCAGGGCGGTGAGGTTGCCGGGGCCGCAGCCGAGGTCGACCACCGTGGCGGGCTCGACGGCCGCGATCCGCGCGATCAGCTCGACGAACGGGCGGCCGCGCTCATCGGCGTAGGCCAGATAGCGATCCGGATCCCAGGCCTCGGACATGGCGCCTCCCAAGTCTCTTGATATCGAGATATATCCACTCTGCGACACCGTCTTCTCGATGTCAAGATTCTCGATGGATCCGTCATCGGCTAATCTCGGATCGTGCGGGACGAGGTGGATGACCTGAGCGAGGCGTGGGCACGCGAGCGCCCCGACCTCGACGTCGCGCCGGTCGCCGTCTTCTCCCGGCTCTCCCGACTCTCCCGGCATCTCGACCTCGCCCGGCGCGACGCCTTCACCGCACACGGCATCGAGTCCTGGGAGTTCGACGTGCTGGCGGCACTGCGCCGAGCCGGGACGCCGTACGAGCTCTCGCCCGGGCGCCTGCTGCGCGAGACGCTGGTGACCAGCGGCACCATGACCAACCGGGTGGACCGGCTGACCGCGCGCGGCCTGGTGGAGCGTCTGCCCGACCCGGCCGACCGCCGCGGCGTACTCGTCCGGCTCACGCCCGAGGGCAAGGCGGCCGTCGATGGCGCCTTCGGGGCGCTGCTGGACGCCGAGCGCACCTTCCTCGGCGAGCTCGACGCTCGTCAGCAGGATCAGCTGGCCGGGCTGCTGCGGCGGCTGCTGGCGCCGTTCTCCGGCTGAGCCGGCTATTCCAGGAGCTCGGCGGCCGCCAGCCACTCCAGCTCGAGGTCCGCCCGCTGCTTCGCCGCGGCGTCCAGCTCCGCGCTCAGCTCGGCCAGCCTGGCGTAGTCGCTGGCGCTCTCCGCCATCGCGGCGTTGAGCTTCTCCTCCCGTTCGGCGATCCGCTCCAGCCGCCGGTCGACCCGAGCGATCGTCTTGCGGGCCTCGCGCTCCTCGGCCGAGCCCGCGCGGGCCTTGGCCGGCGTATCGGCCGACTCGGCGGTTCCAGGGACCGACTCGCCGGTTCCGAGGGCGGACTCGCGGGTTCCGAGGGCGGACTCGCGGGTTCCGAGGGCGGACTCGACGTGGCGTCGCTCGAGGTACTCCTCGACCCCGCGGGGCAGCATCGAGATCTGCCCGTCCCCGAGCAGAGCCCACACCGAGTCGGTGACCCGCTCCAGGAAGTAGCGGTCGTGCGAGACCACGATCAGGGTGCCCGGCCAGCCGTCCAGGAAGTCCTCGATCACGGTGAGGGTCTCGATGTCGAGGTCGTTGGTGGGTTCGTCGAGCAGCAGCACATTGGGCTCCTCGAGCAGCAGCCGGAGGAGCTGGAAGCGCCGGCGCTCGCCGCCGGAGAGGTCGCCGACGCGGGCGACGAGCTTGTCCCCGGTGAACCCGAAGCGCTCCAACAGCGCGGTCGCGCTCAGCTCCTGGCCGTCGAGCGTCTTGGTCACCCGCCGCAGCGACTCCAGGGTGGGCAGCACCCGTGCCTCCGGGTCGGTCGCCTCGACGTCCTGGGTCAGATACCGCAGCGCGACCGTGCGTCCGTGCCGCACCCGCCCGGCGACCGGCGCCAACGAGCCGGCGAGCAGGGAGAGCACCGAGGTCTTGCCGGCGCCGTTGACCCCGACGATCCCGATCCTCATCCCCGGACCGATCCGCCAGGTGGCGTGGCGCAGCAGCGCGCGCTCACCGCGCACCAGATCGACGTCCTCGACGTCGATCACGTCCTTGCCCAGCCGCTGGGTGGCGAACCGCTGCAGCTCGAACCGGTCCCGTGGCGGTGGCACGTCCTCGATCAGCTGGTTGGCCGCCTCGATCCGGAACCTCGGCTTGGAGGTGCGGGCCGGTGCCCCGCGGCGGAGCCAGGCGAGCTCCTTGCGCACCAGGTTCTGGCGGCGTGTCTCGCTGGCGCTCGCCTGTCGCTGTCGCTCGGCCTTGGCCAGCACGAACGCCGCATACCCGCCCTGGTAGATGTCGACCGCGCCGTCGTGCACCTCCCAGGTCCACTCGCACACCGCGTCCAGGAACCAGCGGTCGTGGGTGACCACGACCACCGCGCAGCCGCGGCGCGCCAGGTGCCGCGCCAGCCAGGAGACCGCCTCCACGTCGAGGTGGTTGGTCGGCTCGTCGAGCACCATCAGGTCGTGGTCACCGAGCAGCAGCTCGGCCAGCGCACAGCGACGGCGCTCGCCGCCGGAGAGCCCGAGTACGGCGCGGTCGAGCTCGATCCCGACCAGCAGCTCCTCGACGACCTCCCGGGTGCGTGGGTCGGCCGCCCACTCGTGGTCGCTGCGCCCGCGCAGCACCGCCTCGCGGACGCTGTGGGTGTCCTCCAGCCGGTCGCCCTGGGGCAGGTAGCCCACCAGCAGGCCGCGCCGGCGCGACACCCTGCCCCGGTCGGGCTCGGTCAGGCCGGCCATCACCTCCACCAGGGTGGTCTTGCCGTCGCCGTTGCGGCCCACGATGCCGACGCGGTCGCCGGCGTTGACGCCGAGCGAGACGTCGCTCAGCAGCGGCCGGACGCCGTACGACTTCCCGACGTGTTCGAGGTTCACCAGATTCGCCATGTCGGACCCATTCTCCGCTACGCGACAATGGCTGCCATGAGCGCGTCGATCGACCCGACCCTGTACCGCACCGTGATGGGGCACCACCCGACCGGCGTGGTGGTGGTGACGGCCCTGGTCGAGGACGCGCCGGTGGGCATGGTGGTCGGCACCTTCAGCGCCGTCTCGCTCGACCCGCCGCTGGTCTCCTTCCTGCCGCAGCGCTCGTCCCGGACCTACGCTCGGCTGCGCGACGCCGAGACGTTCTGCGTGAACGTGGTGGCGGCCGACCAGCTCGAGCTGTGCCGCACGCTGGCGGGTCGTGCGCCGGACAGGTTCGACCGGATCGCCTGGACGACCTCGCCGTACGGCGCCCCGGCTCTGGACGGCGTGGTGGCGCGGGTGCACTGTCATCTCGCGCATCGGATCGAGGCCGGCGACCACGACATCGTGATGTGCGCCGTCGACGGGATGGAGGTGGTGCGCTCGGTGGCGCCGCTCATCTTCTTCTCCGGCCAGTACGGCCGCTTCTCCCCCGCGACCCGCTCGAACGCCGAGGACTGGCTGGAGTTCGCCGACTTCGTGTGAGGCCGAGGATCCGGCCGACTCCGATCTCGACCGACGAGTCCGGCCTCAGCCAATGAGCCCGGTGAGCTGGTGGGCGCCGGCCACCGGGCCCGGCGCGACCCAGACCCGCTCGTGACCGAGGCTGCCGAGCTCGGCGGCCAACAGCCGGGCATGGGTGGCGTCGCGGGCCAGCAGCAGGACGGTGGGGCCGGATCCGGAGAGCAGCGTGGCGAGCGCACCGGCCGACCGACCGTGGGCGAACGTACGGCCGAGATCGGGCCGTACCGCGAGGGCGGGCTCGTGCAGGTCGTTGGCGAGGCTCGCGGCCAGCCGGTCCGCCTCACCGGCGGCGAGCGCCGCGAACAGCGCGGCCGGGATCACCGGGTCGTGGGCGGTGCCGGTGTGCTCGTCGAAGGCACGGTAGACCGCCGGGGTGGACAGGCCGGTCTCGTTGCCGACGACGACCCACCACCAGCTGCCGCGATCGGCGACCGGTTCGACGAGCTCGCCGCGCCCGTGGCCGCTGGCGGTCCCGCCGAGGAGGGCGAAGGGCACGTCGGAGCCCAGGTCGCCGGCGAGTGCCAACAGCTCGTCCTCCGGCGTGTCCAGCTCCCAGAGCCGGTCGAGCGCGAGCAGCGTCGCCGCGGCGTCGGCCGAGCCCCCGGCCAGGCCACCGGCGACCGGGATGCCCTTGTGGATCGCGATCGCCGCGGCCCGGTCCAGACCATGCCGGGCGGCCAGTGACCGCCCGGCCCGCACCGCGATGTTGTCGGCGCCGAGCGGGACCTGGTCGCCGGCGATCCCCGGGGCGGCCTCGATGGAGACCGACCACCGGTCCGCGTCCGCGACGGTGACGTCGTCGTAGAGGCCGATCGCCTGGTAGACGGTGGCCAACGGATGGAACCCGTCGGGCCGCACCGGGCCGACCCCCAGATAGAGGTTGATCTTCGCCGCGGCGCGGACCGTGAGGCCCGGGTCGGCACTCACCGCGTGATCTCCCGGATCTCCTCCGCGATCCGGACGAACTCCGCGATGCCCAGCGCCTCGCCACGGGCCATCGGATCGACGCCGGCCGCGACCAGCGCCGCCTCCGCCCCCTCGGCGGAGCCGGCCAACGACCGGAGCGCCCCTCGGAGCGCCTTGCGGCGGTGGGCGAAGGCGGCATCGACCACGGCGAAGACCTGCTCGCGGCCGACGGCGGTCGACGGCGGATCGCGATGGGTCCAGGCGACCAGACCGGAGTCGACGTTCGGGGCGGGCCAGAACACGTTCCGACCGATCGCCCCGGCCCGGCGGACGTCGGCGTACCAGGCCGCCTTGACGCTCGGCACTCCGTAGGTACGGCTGCCGGGCTTCGCGGCCAGCCGGTCGGCGACCTCGGCCTGCACCATCACCAGCCCCCGGCGCAGGGTGGGGACCAGCGCCATCAGGTGCAGCAGCACCGGGACGGAGACGTTGTAGGGCAGGTTGGCCACCAGCGCCGTGGCCGGCGGCCCGGGCAGCTCGGCGACCCGGAGCGCGTCGGCGGTGACCAGGCCGAAGTGCGCCGACCGGTCCGGGGCGAACTCGGCGATGGTGCGTGGCAGCCGCCCGGCCAGCACCGGGTCGATCTCGATGGCGGTGACCCGACGGGCGACCTCGAGCAGCGCCAGAGTCAGCGAGCCGAGGCCGGGACCGACCTCGATGACGACGTCGTCGGATCCGACCCCCGACTCGCGCACGATGCGTCGCACCGTGTTGGCGTCGATCACGAAGTTCTGGCCCCGCTGCTTGGTCGGCCGCAGGTCCAGCTCGGCCGCCAGCGCCCGGACCTCGGTCGGTCCGAGCAGTCGCGGCGCTGTCATAGGGGGCACCCTAACCGGCCCCGGGGACTCCACCTCCCGCGGGGAAGAGATCGATCAGCGGCGATCAGGCGAGCTTGCCGCAGACCGGCCAGGCGCCGTACCCGCCGGAGGCGTCACGCACCTTGGTGGCGATCCGGATCTGCTCGGCGCGACTGGCGTTGGACGGCAGCCCGGTGCCGCCGTACGCCTGCCAGGTGCCGAGGCTGAACTGCAGCCCGCCGTAGTAGCCGTTGCCGGTGTTGGCGGCCCAGTTGCCGCCGGACTCGCACTGCGCGATCCGGTCCCAGGCGGTGTTGCCGCTCGCGTAGTTGGTGGTCGCCGGCTTCTCCTTGGTGCCGACCTTGACCACGCGCGGCGTCGCCTGGGTGAGGACCCGCTGCGAGACGACCTTCTTGTTCGCCAGCTTGCCGTTGCGGTAGGTGAGCCGGTAGGTCACCGTGCGGGCACCGTCGCTGCCCTCGTCGACGACCTTGGTCTCACCCTGGTAGAGCGAGGCGTCGTCGTGCTCGACGGTCGGGGCGGCGATGGTCTCGTGCACGCCCCGCTCGACCTTGGTCGAGTAGTCGGTGTACACGATGGTGTCGCCATTGCGCAGCTTCGCGCCGGGGCGCGGGGAGACGGTGTCGCGGCCGGTCGGGCTCACGTGCAGCTCCCGGAGCGCATCGCGCACGGTGAGCGCGGTGACGGTCCGCTTCTCGGTCGGCGCGCCGGCGAGGCGGACCCTGACCTGCTTGGGGGTGACCACCTCGAGCGCCAGCCCGTCGCGGCCGATGGAGGCGTCGCGGCTGGTGGACAGGTCGGCCGCCGAGCCGAACCCCCGGCCGATCTCGTCCAGCGCGCTGCGCACGTCGGTGGCAGTCACCCAGTAGGTCTGCTTCTGGCCGTCGACGTTCAGCGCGAGCGGTCGGCCGTAGTCGACGGTGATGGCGCTGCCGTCCTCGACCTTCGTGTCGAGACCGGGCGCGACCAGGTCGTGCTGGCCGACGGTGATGCCCTCGTGGTCGAGGACGTCCGCGACCGTATGCGACATCGAGGAGACCTCCTGGGTCCGGCCGTCGACGGTCAGCTTCACGTCGGTCTTGAGGGACTGGTAGCCCCAGGTCGCGCCGCCGACCGCCACCGCACCGGCAGCAACCAGCCCGATGACCACTGGCCTGCTGCGGCGGGAGTGCGAGAACCGACTGAGTGCGGTGATGGGTCTCACCAGCGCGCGACCAAGGGCCGAGGTGTTGCGAGAGGGCACAATGCTCCGATGTTCGTCCTGCCCGGGCACAGGCGGTGCCGACGCTCCTGAGGCCCCCCTCAGCGCCGAACCGTAGGTCCCGATCCCGGCCGTTCGGTGATCCAGCCCAACAAACATCGGGCGCCAAATGCAAGTCGCCGGGTGGCATTTAACCCTGGCGCGCCGCCCTGCGAGGGGTTGGCGTCCGGTACGACGGCGTACCACGATCGGTGCCCGAACCCTGCCCGAGCCGTACCTGGTGCTGAGAGTGGCCTCGCTCGGCCACCCGGATTTCGCTCATCCGTACGTGTCGAGCCGCTGATCGCCGCAAGAGTTCCGGACGGGATGCAGATCTGCCACAGATACGGAGCGAGATTAAAGAATCCTGAGAGCACCTTTACTAGCGCTCAGGAATCTGGTGGGGTTCGAGGGGCGGTCACCCATGGTGCCGTCCGTCACGTGAGATTCGGCCGCGTGACGTACCGAGATTCGGAGGAACGATGAATCGACGCTTCATCAGCGTCCTGAGTGCGATGGCCCTCGCGGGCGCGATCCCCGCGATGGTCGGCCAGTCCCCGGCGAACGCGGTGGACAGCTCTCATGGCGATACGAACGCAGCGCACACCACGCCTGCGAAGCAGGACGACAAGCCCGACGCGCTCAACAGCAAGCGGCGGGCCCTGAAGCAACGGGCCGCCTCGATGGTGGCGACCGGCGAGGCGACCGCGGTGCGCAAGCACGGCAGCAAGGTCGTCAACCTCGGCACCGCCACCAAGGCCAACTGGGTCGAGTACGAACCGACCGAGACCGCGCAGCTGCTCACCTTCCTGGTCGACTTCGGCGACGGCGAGGGCAACTCGGCCTACCCGGAGAACACCGCGGGTCCGGTGCACGACGAGATCCCCGAGCCGGGCGAGGACGACAACTCCACCTACTGGGAGTCCGACTTCTCCGCCGAGCACTACCAGGAGATGTTCTTCGACGGGCTGGCGGACCAGGACGGCGAGTCGTTCCACCAGGTCTACCAGGAGATGTCCAGCGGTCGCTTCGACCTGCAGGGCGACGTCTCCGACTGGGTGAGCGTCGACCACCCCGAGTCCTACTACCAGAGCGCGACCGGCGACGAGACCGCCACCGCGATGAAGAACTACATCCAGGACACCGCCAACGCCTGGTACGACGACCAGGTCGCCGACGGCCGGTCGAAGGCCGAGATCAAGCGCTACCTGGAGTCCTTCGACGTCTGGGACCGTTACGACTACGACGGCGACGGCAACTACAACGAGCCGGACGGCTACATCGACCACTTCCAGGCGATCCACGCCGGCGAGGGCGAGGAGGCCGGCGCGGATCCGTGGACCATCTGGTCCCACCGCTGGGCGGCCAACGCCTCCGGGACCGACGGACCCGAGGACTTCCCGGCCTCCGACCACGTCGGCGGCGTCCAGATCGGCGACACCGGCCTCTGGATCCGTGACTACACCACCGAGCCGGAGAACGGCGGGCTGGGCGTCTTCGCCCACGAGTTCGGTCACGACCTCGGCCTGCCCGACTACTACGACACCGCCGGCGGGGACAACTCCACCGGCTACTGGACGCTGATGAGCTCCGGCTCCTGGCTGGGCCACGGCGGCGACGCCATCGGCACCACCCCGAACCAGATGGGTCCGACCGAGAAGCTCTTCCTCGGCTGGCTGGACTACGCCAGCGTCGAGGCCGGCGAGTCCGCGAAGGTGACCCTCGGCCCGAGCTATCACGACACCGGCACCGACACGCCACAGGCATTGGTGGTGAACCTGCCGGACGGGTCGACGACCTATGACGTCGGCTCCGGCAGCTCCGGTACGACGTTCCTGTACTCCGGCTCCGGCGACGACCGGACCGCGACCGCGGTCAGCCCGGACATCGTGGTGCCCGACGCCGGTGAGCTGACCGCCAAGGTGAACTACGACCTGGAGGCGGAGTACGACTTCACCTACGTCGAGGCGTCGACCGACGGGGGCTCGACCTGGACGATCCTGCCGACGAACCTGTCGGACCCCGACTTCAACAACGGGATCGACGGGACCTCGGACAGCTCCTGCGACACCAACTGCGCCGACACCGACCCCGCGGAGTGGGTCGACCTGACCGCGGACCTCTCCGACTACGCGGGCCAGACGGTGAAGCTGCGCTTCCGGACCGCCAACGACGGGGGCGTGCACTACTACGGCTTCGCCGTCGACGACCTGGCCGTCGGGTCGGCGTACTCGACCGACTTCGACACCTTCGACGACTGGACGGTCAAGGACTACTACGAGATCAGCGACGGCACCTACTCGGTCACCTACCAGCGCTACTACGTCGCCGAGAACCGGCAGTTCCTCGGCTACGACACGACGCTGGGTCAGGGGCCGTACAACTTCGGGTGGCCCTACTCGGCACCGAACAAGGTGGAGCACTACTCCTACGAGCCGGGTCTGCTGGTCTGGTACGCCAACGGGCTGTACGACGACAACAACACCAGCACCCACCCCGGTGGTGGCCAGGCGCTGCCGGTCGACGCACACCCGAGGTCGTACGCGTTCTCCAACGGCGACTATGCCAATGCGCGCCTGCAGGCGTCCGACGCGACGTTCGGCCTGACCCCGACCGAGGCGGTCACGCTGCATCGCGAGACCGACGAGCACGGCACGATGGCGCTGCTCAAGCGTCCCTCGCTGCCGGCGGTCTCGGAGTTCGACGACGCCGACTCCTACGCCTACTACGACGCTGCGACGCCGGAGAAGAGCACGTTGGTCGCCGGGACGGGCACGGTCATCCGGGTGCTCGGCCAGGACTCCGAGGCGAACACCATGACCGTCCAGGTCGGCCGCGAGGCACCGATGAACGAGAAGGCCCCGACCATCACCGGCACGCCGATGGTCGGCAAGACGCTGACCGCGCACGCCGGGTCCTGGTCGCAGGAGGTCACCTCCACGTTCACCTGGTACGCCGGCAGCTCCCGGGTCGGCAGCGGCGCCACGTTGAAGCTGACGCCGGCGACCGCCGGCACGATGATCACCGTGGTCGAGACGGCCACCGGCGACGGGACCGTCGACGGCACCGCGACCTCGGCCGCCACCGAGGCGGTCGCCTCCGCCCCGACCAGGACGGCCGTCCGGGCAGGGGCGGCCAAGGCCGGCGCGAGGTCCACCGCGACCGTCACCGTGACCGCATCGGGCCTGGTCCCGACCGGTTCGGTGAAGGTCACCTACGCCGGCACGGTGGTCGCGGCGAAGGCGGCCCTGCGGAGCGGGAGGGTCACCGTGACCCTGCCCGCCAAGAAGGCCGGCAGCTACCGACTGGTCGCGAGGTACGTGCCGGCGAAGGGGTTCGCGGCGAGCAGCGGGACGGTGAAGGTCACGGTGAGGAGGTGACCTGAGCCATACGCCGAGCACCGAGCGGCCGGGGCCGGCTCCCACCGAGTCGGCCCCGGTCCGTCGGTGTCCGCTACCACTCGCCGCCGAAGGCGGCGACGGTGTTGGCCTCGATGACGCCGCAGAGCTCGGCCAGATCGTCTCCGCGCAGCTCGGCCATCGCCCGCATGGTGAGCGGGATCAGGTAGGAGGCGTTCGGGGCGCCCCGGTGGGGGGACGGGGTGAGGAACGGCGCGTCGGTCTCCACCAGGATCCGGTCCCGGGGCGCGACCAGCAGCGCGTCGCGCACCGGCCGGGCGTTCTTGAAGGTGACGGTGCCGGCGAAGGAGAGGTAGGCGCCCCGGTCCAGACAGGCGCGGGCGACGTCGGGGTCGCCGGAGAAGCAGTGCATCACCCAGCGGTCGGGCGCTCCTTCGGCGTCGATCACGTCCAGCACCGCCTGGTGGGCGTCCCGGTCGTGGATCACCAGGGTCTTGTCCAGCCGCTTGGCAAGGTCGATGTGCCGGCGGAAGGACTCGACCTGGGCGGCCCTGCCCTCGGGCGGCGTACGGAAGAAGTCGAGGCCGGTCTCCCCCACCGCCCGCACGCGGTCATGGGCCCCTGCCAGCGCCTCGATCTCGGCCAGGGCGGCCTCGAGGCCGCCGTCGGCGGGATGCAGCGGCGCGTCGTTGGGATGCAGCGCCACCCCGGCCACCAGCGCCGGATGGGTCGCAGCCGCCTCGACCGCCCAGCGGGCGCCGGGCAGGTCGCAGCCGATCTGCACGATCCGGGTGACGCCGGCCGCGGCGGCACGGGCCAAGGCCTGGGTCAGCGGGAGTCCGTCGCCGTCTCGAGCGATGTCGAGATGGCAGTGGTTGTCGATCACCGGCGCCGGCAACGGCTCCGGTGACGGCGGGTAGCCGGGTGTCGGTGACATGGCTCAGGCCTCCTCGGTCGGGCTCGGGTCCTTGTGCACGGCGTCGTACACCAGGCGCTTGGGCACGCCGGCGAGCCGGGCGACGTCGAGGATCGCCTCCTTCCGGCCGGTGCCCTCGGCCTCGAGGTCCGCGACCGCCGCCCGCAGGCTCGCCGGGTCGGTCGCGATCGGGCGCACCGGTGCGGCGCCGGCGACCACGATGGTGACCTCGCCGCGGACGCCGTCGGCGGCCCAGTCGACCAGGTCGGCCAGGGGCCCGCGACGCACCTCCTCGTGCGTCTTGGTCAGCTCGCGGCACACCGCTCCGACGCGGTCCCCGCCGAAGGCGTCCCGCATCGCCGCGAGGGTGGCCTGCGTGCGATGCGGCGCCTCGAAGAAGACCATGCTGCGCTCCTCCGCGGCGAGCGCCGCCAGTCGGCGCGCGCGCTCGCCGGCCTTGCGCGGCAGGAAGCCCTCGAAGCAGAACCGATCCACCGGCAGCCCGCTGACCGCGAGCGCGGTCAGCACCGCACTGGGACCGGGGACCGCCGTCACCGCCACGTCGTGCTCGACCGCCGCGGCGACCAGCCGGTAGCCCGGATCGGAGACGCTGGGCATCCCGGCATCGGTGACCAGCAACACTCGGCGGCCGGCCAGCAGCTCGGCCAGCAGAGCAGGAGTCCGGGCCTGCTCGTTGCCCTCGAAGTAGGACACGATCCGGCCGCCGATGCTCACCCCGAGCTCACCGGCCAGCCGCTTGAGCCGACGGGTGTCCTCGGCGGCGACCACCTCGGCACCGGCCAGCTCCGCCGCCAGCCGAGGCGGGGCATCGCCGATCTGGCCGATCGGGGTCGCGGCGAGCACCAGGACTCCGGTGCGGTCGGCTGCCTCGCTCACGACCCCGATTGTGTCAGCCACTCGTGTCAGCCACACCGCCACGGCTAGGTCCGGCACGTAGAGTGACGCCCCGTGACGGTCGGATCTCAGCAGGCGGAGCGCGTCGTCGGGCTGTCCCGCACCGCGCATGGGGCCCCCGTCCCGTCGGCCTGGCGGCGCGCGGTACGGCGACTCGACGAGGCTCCGCTCCACGGCTGGATCGCCTCGCTGGCGGTGACCCTGCTCGCCTTCGGGCTGCGGGTGTGGCACCTGGGCACGCCGAAGCTCTTCGAGTTCGACGAGACGTACTACGCCAAGGACGCCTGGTCGATGCTCCACTTCGGCTACGCGAAGAACTACCTCTCCGACGCGAACGACAAGATCCTCGAGGGTCACACCCTCAACCAGTTCGGCAGCGGTCCGGAGATGACCGTCCACCCCGACGTCGGCAAGTGGTTGATCGCGGCCGGGGAGAAGCTCTTCGGGATGGACCCGGCCGGCTGGCGGGCCGCGTCGTGTCTGTTCGGCTCGCTGATGATCCTGCTGATCATCAGGCTGACCCGGCGGCTGACCGGCTCCATGCTGCTCGGGCTGCTGGCCGGCGTACTGATGACCTTCGACGGCCTGGAGTTCGTGCTCAGCAGACTGGCGCTGCTCGACATCTTCGTCGCGTTCTTCGTGCTGCTCGCGGTGCACTGCATGCTGTTGGACCGCGACTGGGCACGGGCCCGGGTCGCGGCCCGGGTGCCGGTGGCCTATACCGCGAGCTCGGACTGGGGACCGGTGCGCTCGCTGCTGTTCCGGCCGTGGCTGCTCGCCGCGGGGGTCAGCTGGGGGCTGGCCTGTGGCTCCAAGTGGGAGGCCGCCTACCCGCTCGCCGGCTTCGGCCTGCTCTACCTGGCCTGGTGCGCCGGGATGCGGCGCTCCTTCGGCGTCCGGCTGGCCTGGCTGAAGACGTTCCTGGTCGACGGGATCCCCGCGTTCCTCCACCTGGTCGTGGTGGCGCTGGTCGTCTACGTGGCCACCTGGATCCCGTGGATGATGCACGCGAACGTCTTCGAGGAGAACCTCTCCTCCACCCAGTACACCCAGTACACCGGTCACGGGCACTGCGACGGCGAGACCTACGTCTCCGACGACCCGGACACCGACGCCCGCTGGCCGACCGCCACCGAACCCGACGCCAGCGGACTGGGCGAGGTGTGGCAGTCGCTGCGCTCGCTGTGGTACTACCACGAGGACGTCTACACCTTCCACACCCACTTCCTGCAGTGCGCCACCCACACCTACGCCTCCAACCCGGCCGGCTGGCTGCTGCTCAACCGGCCGGTCGGCGTCGCGGCCGAGAACGGCATCAAGCCGGGCAAGCAGGGCTGCACCGCGGCCGCGAACGACACCTGCCTGCGGCAGGTGCTGCTGCTCGGCACGCCGACGCTGTGGTGGGTCGGCTGCGTCGCGGTGGTGGCCTCGCTGATCTTCTGGATCGGCGCCCGGGACTGGCGGTTCGGCGTGGCGGTGGTCGGGGTGGCGACCACCTGGCTGCCCTGGCTCCAGTACGACGACCGACCTATCTTCTCCTACTACACCATCGTCACCCTGCCGTTCCTGGTGCTCGCTCTCTCCCTGTGCGCCGGGAAGCTGATCGGGTACGGACGCACCGTCACCAACCGGCGGCTGGTCGGCGCGGTCGGGGTCGGCGCGTTCGTGGTGCTGGTGATCGCCAACTTCGCCTGGTTCTGGCCGATCTACACCAATGCGCTGCTCACCAGGTCCGACTGGCTGGACCGGATCTGGTTCCATCGCTGGATCTGACCGGGCGCACCCGACCGGGCTCTCCTGACGCAGCCGACCGGGTCGACCCGGTCACATCGACGGCGCCCGCCGTCGGGCCGGTCCGAGCGGTGGCGGTGCACCGGGGCAGAATCCGCTGTCATGAGCAGCCCCACGCCCCGCCGTACCGTCGCCACGCTCGCCCCGGTGCACGCGGGCCTCTGCTTCGCGGGCGACGTGGTCTGCGTGCTGCTCTTCGCGCTCGGCGGGCATCAGTCGCACGAGGCGTCCAGCTCGCAGTTGGTCACTCTGCGCATCGCCTGGCCGTTCCTGGTCGCCTGCGCGCTGGCCTGGCTGATGCTCGTGTGGCGCTCGTGGGACGCCCGCAGGATCGTGCCGGCCGGAGTGACGGTCTGGCTGACCACGTTCGTGGTCGGGATGGCGCTGCGGCTGGTCTCGGGGCGCGGGGTCGAGCTCGCCTTCCTGATCGTCTCGCTGGTCTTCCTCGGCCTGACCATGATCGGCTGGCGGTGCGCCGCCGGGCTCCGGCGCCGCTGAGCTCGGAGCTGGCCGCGGCCCGGTCACCGGCCTGGCCGGGCTCTCACCGGGCCGCCGGGCGCCACCACCGCAGCGGCCCTCGGCCGCTACTCGACCAGGTCGGCCGCCCAGCGCTCCTCGATCCGGCCGTAGCGCCATACCGCGAGGGCGAGCACCCAGGCGAGCAGGAACAGGCCGACGATCGCGTAGCCGGCGTAGTCGAGCGGGATCGACGCGATCGCGGCAAGTGGCCCGCTGGTGATCGAGAGGCGGTCGGCCAGCACGCCGATCAGCTCGATGGTGCCGATGACCAGCGCCACGGCGACCGAGATCGAGGTGATGGTCAGGTTGTAGAAGACCTTGCGCACCGGCTTCGCGAACGCCCAGCCGTAGGCGTAGTTCATGAAGACCCCGTCGACGGAGTCCATCAACGACATCGCCGCGGCGAACAGGACGGGCAGCACCAGGATCGAGTAGAACGGCAGGTTGAACGCGGCCGCGCCACCGGCCATCACCAGCAGACCCACCTCGGTGGCGGTGTCGAAGCCGAGGCCGAAGAGCACTCCGATCGGATAGATGTGCCACGGCTTGCGCACCGACTTGGTCAGCCCGCCGAGGAACCGGTTCATGAAGCCGCGATTGTTCAGCTGACGCTCGAGCTCGCCCTCGTCGTAGTCACCACGGCGCATCCGGGTGAAGACCCGCACGATGCCGATCAGCGCGACCAGGTTGAGGATGCCGAGCACCCACAGGAAGACGCCGGAGACGGTGGGGCCGATCAGTCCGGTCACCGTGTGCAGGGTCGAGCCGTCGTCCTCCACCGGCCCGACCAACGCCTTGACGCCCATCGCGAGCAGGAAGGAGAGGGTGAAGACGATGGTGGAGTGGCCCAGCGAGAACCAGAACCCGACCGTCAGCGGCTTGCGGTCCGACCCGGAGACCTTGGCGTCCTCGAGCAGCTTGCGGGTGGTGTTGTCGACGGCGGCGATGTGGTCGGCGTCGAAGGCGTGCCGCAGCCCGAAGGTGTAGGCCAGGATGCCGACCCCGACGGTGAAGACCGGATGCTCGCCACCGAGGTGGAAGTGCCGCGGCGCGACCAGGCCGAAGAGCATCGCGAAGCCGATGACGTGCAGCCCGATGACCACCGCCGCCATCATCACCAGCGATCGCCTGTCCGCGCCGGTCAGGCTGGCCCGAAACTCCCGCAGATGGCTCACGTTCTCTCCTCCGATCGGCCCAGGACTTGTTGCAAACCTATCGCAACAACAATCGCAGTGCGGTAGCGCCCCCGCCACCCTCCGAACGGACAGTCCGCGACCTCGACCTGCGGGCCGTGCCACCGGATCGCGCGGGTCGTCTACAGCAGCTCGCGCAGGGTGCGGGTCGCCCGGTCCAGCAGCGGCGAGTCGTCGCCGGCGCGCCGGGCGACGAGCAGATCCACCCCGAGACGGGCGGGTGCGAGCGGACGGTACGTCGCCCCGCTGATGCCCAGCGCCGCCACCGGCTCGGGGGCGAGGGCCACCCCCAGACCGGCCGCGACGAAGGTGACCAGCGTGGACGTCTCGGCGACCTCGTGTCGCACCCGCATGGCGAGTCCGGCCTCAGCCATCAGGTCCGCCACCACGTCGTACATCACCGAGCGACCGTGCCCGGCGTGCACGATCAGCTCCTCGCCGGCGAGGTCGCCGATCCGTAGCTGTCGCCGTCCGGCCAGCCGATGCCCTTCGGGCAGTACGACGATCAGCCGGTCGCGGCGCACCACCTCGGTCTGCACCCGTGGGTCGTGGACCGGCGGGCGCAGCAGCGCCAGGTCGAGAGACTCCCCGGCCAGGCCGGCCACCAGGTCGGGGGCGAGCATCTCGCCGCGGAAGTCGACCTCGATCCCGGGCAGTCGTTCGCGCAGGCTCCGGGCGAGTCGGGGCAGCAGCGAGTAGGTGGCCGAGCCGACGCAGCCGAGTCGCAGCCGACCGGTGAGACCGGCCTCGATCCGGCGCGCCTCCTCGCCCGCTCCCTCGACCGCCGCAAGGATCTCGCGAGCCCGCGCCAGGTAGGCCTCCCCCGCCGGCGTCAGCTCCACCCGGCGGGTGCTGCGCCGCAGCAGCTCGACGCCGAGCTCCGCCTCCAGCGCCCGGATCTGTTGGGAGAGCGGCGGCTGCGCCATGTGCAGCCGCTCGGCGGCCCGGCCGAAGTGCAGCTCCTCGGCCACGGCGCGAAAGTATCGGAGATGACGCAGCTCCATGCCATTGATACTTCCAGAGTCTGATTCAGGAGAAAACCGATACTTCCGTATATCAGCGGCGGTCCGTAGCGTGACCGGTATGACAGCACCCTCCGACATCGTCGTCTGCGAGCCGCTGCGCACACCGGTCGGCCGCTTCCTCGGCGCGCTGGCCCCGCTGACCGCGACCGACCTGGCCACCACCGTCCTGCGCGAGCTGGTCGACCGGACCGGCCTGGGCGAGGGCGACATCGACGACGTGATCCTGGGCAACGGCTACGCCAGTGGGGAGAACCCGGCGATCGGCCGGATCGCGGCGCTGGACGCCGGCCTCGGGATCGGCGTACCGGGCCTGCAGCTGGATCGCCGCTGTGGCTCCGGGCTGCAGGCGGTGCTCAGCGCCGCCGGCCAGATCGCCACCGGCGCCGGCACGCTGCTGGTGGCGGGCGGCGCGGAGTCGATGTCGAACGTCGAGCACTACGCGCTCGGCCTGCGCGGCGGGGTGAAGCAGGGTGGCATCGACCTGGCCGACCGGCTCGACCGCGCCCGTGAGACCGCGGGCGGCAGGGACCACCCGATCCCCGGCGGCATGATCGAGACCGCCGAGAACCTCCGCAGGCACTACGCGATCTCCCGGGAGGAGCAGGACGAGCTCTCGGTGCGCTCCAACCAGCGCGCCGTCGCGGCCCACGAGGCCGGCAGGTTCGCCCAGGAGCTGGTGCCGGTCACCGTGCCGGGGCGACGCGGCCGGCCGGACGTGGTCGTCGAGCGCGACGAGCACCCGCGCGCCGACGCCTCGATGGAGTCGCTCGGCAGGCTGCGCCCGATCCGGCTCAAGGTCGACCCGGACTCGACCGTCACCGCCGGCAACGCCTCGGGGCAGAACGACGGCGCGGCGATGTGCGTGGTCACCACCCGCGCCGAGGCCGAGCGGCGCGGGCTGCGGCCGCTGCTCAGCCTGAGGTCCTGGGCGGTCGCCGGCGTCGCCCCCGAGACGATGGGCATCGGACCGGTCCCGGCCTCGGCGGCCGCCCTCGACCGAGCGGGGCTCACCCTGGCCGACATCGACCTGATCGAGCTCAACGAGGCCTTCGCTGCGCAGGTCCTGGCGGTGTTGCGAGAGTGGAAGATCGACGCGGACGACGAACGGCTCAACCCGAACGGATCCGGCATCTCGCTGGGCCATCCGATCGGTGCGACCGGCGCCCGCATCCTCGCCACCGCCGCCTATGAGGCGCAGCGCCGGGAGGCGCGCTACGTTCTGGAAACCATGTGCATCGGCGGAGGCCAGGGCCTCGCCGCGATCTTCGAGGTGGTCAAGTGAGCTTGGACAAGGTAGTCGGATCGGCGGCCGAGGCGGTCGCCGACATCCCGGACGGTGCCAGCCTGGCCGTCGGTGGGTTCGGCCTGGCGGGCATTCCGTGGACGCTCATCGATGCCCTGCTGCAGCAGGGTGCCACCGACCTCACGGTCGCCTCCAACAACTGCGGGGTGGACGGGGCCGGCCTGGGGCTGCTGCTCGAGGCGCACCGGATCAGCCGGGTGATCGCCTCCTACGTCGGGGAGAACAAGGAGTTCGCCCGGCAGTATCTGGCCGGCGAGCTGACCGTGGAGCTCACCCCCCAGGGCACGCTGGCCGAGCGGCTGCGGGCCGGCGGCAGCGGGATCGGCGCCTTCTACACCCCGACCGGGGTCGGGACGCTCGTCTCCGAGGGCGGCCTGCCCTGGCGCTACCACCCGGACGGGACCGTGGCCGAGTCGTCCCCGCCGAAGGAGGTCCGGGAGTTCCACGGCGTCCCGATGGTGCTCGAGGAGGGCATCGTCAACGACTTCGCGCTCATCCGCGCAGCGAAGGTGGACCGCGCCGGCAACTGCGTGTTCCATGCCGCCTCGCGCAACTTCAACCCGCCGGCGGCGATGTCGGGCCGCATCACCGTGGTCGAGGCCGAGCAGGTGGTCGAGATCGGCGAGATCGCCCCGGACGACGTACACCTGCCGGGCATCTTCGTCCAGCGGGTGGTCGAGCTGACCGAGGAGCAGGCCACCCAGAAGGCGATCGAGCAGCGCACCACCCGTGGGGTCCGCCCCGGCCAGGAGGCATGAGATGAGCTGGAACCGCAACGAGATGGCCGCGCGCGCCGCCCAGGAGCTGAGCGACGGCGACTACGTCAACCTCGGCATCGGCCTGCCCACCCTGATCCCGGACTACATCCCGGCGAGCTCGACGGTCGTGCTGCACGCCGAGAACGGCATCCTGGGCGTCGGCCCGTTCCCCTACGAGGACGAGGTCGACCCCGACCTGATCAACGCCGGCAAGCAGACCGTGACGGTGCTGCCGGGGGCGTCGTACTTCGACTCCTCGACCAGCTTCGCGATGATCCGCGGCGGCCACATCGACGTCGCCGTGCTGGGCGCCATGCAGGTGGCCGTCAACGGTGACATCGCCAACTGGATGATCCCCGGCGCCATGGTCAAGGGCATGGGCGGGGCGATGGACCTGGTCAGCGGCGCCGACCGGGTGATCGTGCTGATGGAGCACGTCACCAAGAAGGGCGAGCCCAAGCTGCTGGCCGAGTGCGCCCTGCCGCTGACCGGCCGCGGCATCGTCAAGCGGATCATCACCGACCTCGGCGTCGTCGATGTCACCGGGACCGAGTTCGCGGTGGTCGAGCTCGCCCCCGAGGTGACCTTCGAGCAGATCGCGGCCGCCACCGGCGGGCCGGTGGTCGACAAGACGGCGTGACGCCGGTGTGGGGGTGGGGCTCGAAGGGGCAGTTTCACCGGTGAACCGGTGAAACTGGCGCTTCTCGCGCGGTACAACCCGCAGGAAGTGGCAGTTTCACGCAGGAAGTACGGCGCCCGGCGGCTCAGGCCCGGACCCGGCCGCCTCGTCGCGCGACCGCCGCCGCCTCGATCATCGCGCGAATCCGAGCGGCGAGCCTGAGCGGGTTCGCCAGATCGGCCCAGACGACCCGTAGGCAGAGCCACCCGGTGATCTCGCGGATCCGGTCCTCGCGTCTCTTCTCACGAACGACCACGTCCGTGGCACTCTCGCCCGGCCGGAGATATCGCTCGTACTTCACCAGTCCGTCGAACTCGATCCAGATCCCGTACTCGGGCAACGCGAAGTCCAACTTCCCCACCAGGGTGCCGTCGCTGTCCCTGACCTCGTACTGCGGGATTCCCCGTGGCAAGCCTTGCTTCCACATCAGGTAGTCGGTCCGGGACTCCCCAACCGACTCGACCAGCGGGTTCACCAGCCGGAGCACGACGTTGGTCGCCAGCGAGTTCGGCCAGCGCCCCATCCCGGCGCGGTAGCGCTTCCACAGGTCCTCGGTCGTGGTCAGCCCGCGATGGAGTAGGTCATTGAGTACGACGAGTGCCGCCTCGACCGAGCACACGCCAGCGACCTCGAGGGCGGCCCGGGTGGCGCCAACGAACCTCAGGCCGTTCTCTTCCATCAGGTCGCCGTCGGCGATCACACCGGAGTGCTGACGGATGCCGCGTTCGTGTCGTCCGGTGCGGCCGTCAGCCCGGGTCAGGTGTACGGCGGTCAGGTCCTGTCCCCACAGCGGCGCGGCCAGGAACGGCAGCGCCGAGGCATGGCTGAGCACGGAGTCGGCCCTCGCCTGCATGAGCGCCGTACGGCAGCGCACGGCGTACCGCTGGTCGTCGCTCAACGATCGCCAGACGTCACCGGGCACGTAGGCGCCTCTCCGTGGCTGGGCGAAGAGGCCAGAGCGGCGGCCGGCGGCGAGAGACTTGTCGGTGTAGCCCTGCGCGAGCAGGTCGCGGCGCAGGTCGACGTGCAACAGGATCGGGTCCTCGGGTGTGATCAACATGCGCGCCGGGATGCCCGGTCAGGCCTCACTCATGCCCGCCCGAGGCGAATGTGGATAACCCGGCGGCACGGGTCGGAGCGAACGACGCCCGCCGACAGCTCCGGCTGGCCGGCGCGTCTCTTCGTCAACCGCCGGTGACGGCCCTTGCGCTCCCCGGACCCGCTCCGCCAGCCATCTCAGCCGCCCTGGGCACCGTGACTTCCTGCGTGAAACTGCCACTTCTCGAGCGTTGTTCCGCGCAGGAAGTTCCAGTTTCACCGGTGAACCGGTGAAACTGCCCGCCGCAGCGGCATCCCCGGCTCCCGGCCGGCGAGCTAGGCCGAGAGGTACTCCGCCAGCTCTGCCTGGATCTCGGCCGGGGTGACCGGCGGCTCGTAGCGCTTGATCACCGCGCCGTCGCGACCGACCAGGAACTTGGTGAAGTTCCACTTGACGTCGTCGGGTCGCTCGGGCGGCTTGACCTGGTTGATCGAGTCGTAGAAGCCACCGAGCTGCGGCCCCCAGTCTCCCGGTGCGGCGGCACGCAGGTGGTCGTAGAGCGGCGCGGCGGCGGCGCCGTTGACGTCGACCTTGGCGAAGACCGGGAAGGTCACGTCGTAGCTGGTCGAGCAGAACTCCTGGATCTCGGCGTCGCTGCCCGGCTCCTGGCCGAGGAACTGGTTGCAGGGAAAGCCGAGGACCTCCAGTCCGGACTCCTGCTCGGCGCGGTAGAGCGCCTCGAGACCCTCGTACTGCGGGGTCAGCCCGCACTTGCTGGCCACGTTGACGATGAGGAGCACCTTGCCGGCGTACGTGCCGAGTGAAACGGTCTCGCCGTCAGCGGTAGCCACCTCGAAGTCGTGAACTCCGGTCACGTTTGCCTCCCAAAGCGTTGTGGGCGTCGGGGTGAGGAGTCCTCACCCCGAC
>NZ_JASGET010000085.1:0-27727 GCF_047606145.1 Nocardioides sp.
CCAGGGTCTGGATCTCGGTCACCGGCACCCGGGTGACCTGCGACTTGGTGAACCTCGTGAACGGCGTCCACGACCCGCCACCGACCGAGGAATCCACCCGCCAGAACGCCGTGACCTCCACCGGATAGACATCCCCCGGCAAGCCGGCCGAGGAGGCGACGTACTTCCACCAACACCCACCCGGAGTGTTCCCCGGCGTATCACCCGCACCAGCCACCACCCCCGAACCCGGACACGACACCGACCCCTGGTGCCCCGCACCCAACGGCTTCACCACCAACCGGGTCACCCACGCATGCAACGACACCGACCCCGCCCGCACTCGCAACCCATCAGCCGTGCCGTCGAAGAACGCCACCTGCTCCCCCACCCGCGGATGCGACGACGGCGAGACCCCCGCAACCGGAGCCGGCACCTGCCGATCACCCTCCACACTCCCCACCAGATCCCGCTGCCGCGAGGTCAGATGCCGCACCGCCTTACCGTTCGCGATCCGCTCCAACTCCACACTCACCCGCATCCGCTGACCCGACCGGAGCCGCTTCGTCTTCGGATTCACCCCATGCAGACACTTCTCCCAGAAATACCCATACCCACCAGGCCCCGCCACATCATGGACATCCATCGCCGACTGCTCGGCCTCACTCAACCGCTCATCCCAACACCCCGGCACCGGATCCTTCCCCAAGACCTGCCTGATCGTCCGGCCCCCACCCGACTTCACCGTCCCACACGACAACCCCAGATACGACGGCACCGCCACCACCACACAACCCCCCACCTGACCCGTACCCCCACCAGACCCACCCACATCCGACGACGACGAAGACGGCAAACCAGCCGAGTCATCCAACGGTGCCGACGGAGTGCTGGCGTCCGAGACCGGGGGCGGCGAGTCCCACCCGGCAACGGCTGGTTGAGCCAAACCGAGGCTCAAGCCCGCCGCAACCACTCCGACGACGACACTGCGTTTCAATGCCGAACCTCCTTGACCTTCACCCCGTCACAGTCGGTCTCGGGACTCTGGACCAACCCAGACAGTGTCCAGCGGTGATTCCGCATCGAGAGCGTGAAGTCCAAGGGCTCGATCTTCTTCTTCTCGACCTTCCTGTGCGCCTTCTCGCTCAGTCCCCAGCCGAAGGTCATGACACACGCGAACACGTGAGAGGTCCCTTTGGCCGAGGTCACCGAGACAGGAGTAAACGGGGTCGGTCCGGGATAGAACTTGTCCAGATCAGGCGAGACGACCCCGATGAAGAGCGCTCTCGCACTCGGTGCGACGAAGGCTGAAGACGCACTGAACTTCTTGTCGTTTGCGTTGACATCTTTCGCAACCGCAGCAACCCACTTCCGGATCACCTTGACCTGGGGCCGTCCCTCGAAGGCCGACAACGGCTTGATCGTCTTCGACCGCGTTGGGGCAGCGGTCGGCGACGACGGTGACGCGGTCGGCGAGGCTGTCACCGACGGACTCGCTGATGGCGTGGGCGTCGCGTCGCTCGTGCTACCCCCACCACACCCCGCGAGGACGACGCCAACCGCGACCGTGCCCACCACCGACACCCCGAGCCGCCGCCAGCCGCAACCACGACCCCGCCAGCCGAGATCCGAACCGTTTGCCCCCACGATTGCGTCTCCTGTCCCGAGCAGCAACGACGCCCACACCCTACGGTGCCGCCGCGGTGCCCGGCCAGCGATCGTCGTTGGTCGAGTAGCCGACGCGAGGAACGAGCGGCGGCGTATCGAGACCCGGTCGGGTCTCGATACGCTCACTGGCGCTCGCTACTCGACCTCGGTGGCTGGGTCGCCCGCGGCGGCAGATGGGTCAAGGTCACCAAGATGATCTCCAAGACCGACTTCGACGAACTCGTCAAAGCCGGCCGCATCGCCCGCGTCGGCGAAGACGGCAAGATCATCACCCTCACTGACGAGGCCTCCACCGTCGCCGTGGCCGACGACGTCAGCCAAGACCTGACCAAGATCTTCGGCGACATCGACATCCCCGGCGGCGACCGCAACCCCTACCGCCAGCGCATCGCAGGCCGCCCCGACCGCCAGGCAGCCGACGACCCAACGGCATCAGGGTCACCTGGTACAAAAACGGGATCAAACAGGACCCGGCCACCTTCATCAACAAGTGAGAGGCAGATACAACGTGTCGATGGCCCCCGAGCAGCAGCAGGCAGTAGCGCTCCATTTCGTCCCTGAACTTCAAGCGACGCCGAGCGCCCGAGTTGAGGCGGAGTTCGTCAGCGTGGGCGCCTACGGGTCTCTCGACGCCTTCGTCGTGGGCCCCAACGGGCAACGGCAACGGTCCAATGCTGATGACGCAGGCTGGGACTGGATCACGCTCAAGAAGGCGATGACCGATGAGCATGGGTCGTGGTACTCCTCCACCCTCACCATCGAACCCGACCTGTCCTACGAGTTCACCTACAACTACACCGACGACCCCTCGGACAAGGTCGAGGAAGGCATCGTCCGGGACCTGTGGATCCAAGACGCCGAGCTCTACCCCCGACCCTGGGCCGAGATCCCCGACTGGCACCCCGTCAAACACGAGTTCACCCAAGACACCTGGACCGCCCACCTCAACGCCACCACAGCCACCGCGGCCACCACCGGCACGCCCCCCACGCCTACCAGGCCGACCCCGAACACGACCACCAACACCCGAACCAACGACCCCCACGAACACGTCTCCTGTCCCGAGCAACACCGACGACCACCGACCAGCCTCCGACCGGACCCGACCGGACCCCAGAAGCGATAGCCGCCGAACGCGAGTCGTGGAGGCGGGTGCATGCCGCGTCATCACTCGGTCGGGGCATCGATCCCCTCATAGGGACGAGCCCGAGCGCTGGCGCTGGCCGACAGCTTGTGGACGCCGACCATGCCCAGCAGCGACGCCTCGATCTGCAAGTGCACCTCGGTGACCACCACCAGACGGCGCGGGTCCGAACCGGACACCGGGTCGATCCGGACGAATCGGCACGACGTCACCTGACCGAGATCCTCGACCCGAGCGCAGTACGCGTCGACCCGCTGCCGCACCATCGGCTCGTCGAGCTTCAGCTCGTCGGAGTCGACGTCGACCGCCTCCGCGCCCGCTCGCGCCGCCTCCTCGGCGAAGGCGACGGCCTCGCCCCGCGCGTTGAGCTGGCGCGATCCGTCGATGCCGAGGCCGCCCAGCAGCAGCAGTACGGCGGCGATGACCGGGACCGCGGGCGCGATCGATCCCGACTCCTCGCGAACGCGTCGTACGAGCCGCATCAGTCCACCCCGCGATAGGGATCGAGCATCGAGGTGAACGACGACGTCGCGGTCAATGTGCCGGGTGCCCCCGGCAGCCCGAGGTCGGCGAGCCCGTAGCGGCAACGGGCGGTGACGGTGATCGGCTCGCCGGGAAGATAGTCGTCGCTGACCTCGACGGAGAGGCTGTGCCGACAGGCCGCGGGCGTGCCCCCGATCGCCTCCGACACCACCTGGCGGGCGCGCTGTTCGGCCTCGGCGTACGAGCGCGCCATCGTCGCGCTGCGGGCGGCGTCGCGGGTGCCGGACTCCAGCGCCCCGTTGACCTGTCCCGCCCGCCCGTAGGCGAAGATCAGGCCGAAGATCAGCAGCAGCCCGGGCGCGATCATCGCCATCTCGATCGCCAGGGACCCGCGCTCATCGCGACGTCGACGCCCGAGCGCCGCGCCGCTCACCGGTCGGCCTCGAACTTCTCGACCTCGCCCTCGGCGCGCTCGGTGACGCCGAGGTGGAGCCCGGGCACCAAGGTGATGACGTGACCCGTCACCGTCATGCTGACCCGATCACCGCTGTAGCCGGGGGTGGCGTCGGGATCGATCAGCGCCTCCCGGCCGACGGTCCGGGCGAACCGCTCGGTGCTGTCGACGACGTCGCCGCGGATCTGCGAGTACGTCGCCTGGTCCTGTGCCAGCCGCAGCTGCGAGACCCCTTCACGGGCAGCCTGCAGGGCTACGTTGCGGCCGTAGAAGAAGAGCGCACCCTGGATGCAGAAGAAGATCAGGAAGATCAGACCGGGGGCGATGAACGCCATCTCGACCGCGGAGACACCACGCTCGTCACGCGACCGGGCCCGCCAACCTCGCCACGGCTGCCGGGCCCGCGGACGTCCTAGCAGCGGGTCCCGGCAGGCTGGTTCGCGCAGTCCTCCAAACTCGAGCTCTTGTCGTTGACGATCTTGAAGATCACCGCGCCGATGATCGATGCGGCCACCACGACGACGGCGGCGATCAGTGCCCATTCGAGCACCGAGGCGCCGCGCTCGTCGCGCCGCATCGCCCGTGCGCGGTAGTAAGCGGTCTGCAGCATCGTGGCTGCCAGTCCGACCATGGCTGTCCACTCCCTGTCTCATCGGGTCCCGACCCCCATGCGCCAGTCACGCCCGGAGAAGCTGTGCAACTGCAGGGTAACCGAGGAAGATCAAGAAGGCAGTACTCAGCAGCATCTGTGCCACCAGCATCGACTGCGACTTCTCGCCCTCCTCGCCCTCGGCCTCGGTGAGCTCGCGGCGGCGCAGCGTCGCCGCCCGCGCAGCCAGCGACGCCCGGATCTTGGCGCCGTCGTCCGCAGCGAGGACGAGCGCGCCCGAGAGCTCCTCGAGCTCCTCCAGACCGAGCTCCGCGCCCAGGTCCCCCAGGGCGGCCCACGGCGTCGTGCCGTACAGGCGCGCGTTCGCGAGCGCCTGTCGGATCCGGATCAGCGACCAGTGGTCACCCACACTGGCAGCGGTCACCAAGGCCTCCGGGAGACCACGACCGCCGGCCAGATTCATCGCGACCAGATCCAGGAAGACCCCGACACTCCGGCGCATGTCCCGCCGCCGGGCGCGCGCCTCCGAGCGCAGCGCGAGGTCGGGGAGGAAGAACCCGAAGACCCCGAGCGCGAGAGCGACCACCGCCGGCAGCGCAGGCGGCAGGGGCACGCCCGCGATCGAGAGGACCGTCCAGATGAACGGCGCCAGCAGGAACAGCCCCAGGCCGATGCTCACCTTGGTGGCCAGGTGAGTGCCCCGGGTACGGCCCATCAGAGCCAGGTCGGCACGCTGCTGACCCAGCTCCCAGCCACGCTCGGCGGCCAGCGCCTCCAGCCGGTCGGCCAGACCGGCGAACGCACTCCGGGCCCTCCGGTCCATCGCCCCGCCGCCACGTGCCCGCTCGTACGCCGTGGTGGTGTGTGGCGTCATCGACCGCTGGCCGCGCTGGATGCGGGCGAGCGTGGCCGCGACACCCGGCCGGGGCCGGGTGAAGACCCGGATGAGCCAGAAGACGCCCACCCCGACGAGGGCACCGAAGAGGAGCGCCGCGGTCATCGGCCGGCCTGCGGGTGTGCTGCTCGCTCGGCGGCTCCCACCGGCTGGGCGTCGGCCCGGGCGGGACGGGGCAGCCCATCGCTGCCGAAGACCAGGAACCGATCGGTCTTCGAGGGGGCCGACAGGCTGCGCAGCCAGAGCAGGCCACCGGCGAAGAGCAGCCCGACGACCAGCAGTGCGATCTGACCGGCGAGGGTGTCGAACGGCTCGACGTAGGTCCGGTTGAGCAGGGTGAGTCCGCCCATCATGCCCAGCACGATGATCAGCACGATCCGGACGCTGCGGCGGATGCTCTTGCGACTCGCCTCGATGCGACGGCGCATGTCCAGCTCCTCGCGGGTGGAGACGGCGAGGGCAGTGAGGACGTCGCGCAGGCCCGGGCCGCGCAGGCGGGCGTTGAGCAGCAGGGAGGCGCAGATGATGTCGGCGCTGGGGTCGTCGAGGTCCTCGGCGAAACCGCGCAGCGCGTTCGGCATCGGCTCGCGGATCCGCAGCCGGTCGACCAACAGGTTCAGCGAGGGCCGGATCGGGGCACCGGCATTGACCGCGGTGGCCGGGATCGCCTGCTCCAGGCCGATCGCGCCGGCGATGGTGTCGCGCAGCGACTCCGTCCAGGAGGCCAGCGCCTCCAACCGCGCGATGGCGCGCCTCTCGATCGCCGAGCTTCCGGTGATCCGGTCCCAGTACGCCGTCAGCAGGCCCATCCCGACCGCCGCGACCACCCAACGGGTCACCACCAACACCACCAACCCGACCACGATTCCGACCAGGAGCCGGCGGGTCCGCTCCCGCAGCGACGCTCGTTGACGCCGCGGCTTCCCCGCCGGAGGCTCGGGCAGCCCGACGAAGGCGAGGACGCCGAGCGCGATGCCGCCGCCGACGACGGCACCGCACCCGAGCGCGAGCAGGAGGTCGGACGGCATCAGTCCCACCTGTTCAGCGCATGCGGTCGATACCCGTGGTCCAGTAGATCGTCCAGGCAACTGATCGGCGCGTGCGCCACCGCCGTGCCGGTCTCGACATCGTGAGCGAAGACCTCGCTGGACAGCACCCGACCGTCGACCCCGGTGACCTCTCGGATGCTCTCCACGCTGCGACGCATACCACCGCCGTGAGCGTAGTCGTTGCGCTTGCGCAGGAAGACCACGAAGTTGATCGAGCCGGCGATCAGCATGTGGGTGGCCTCGACCGGGAGGTGCTCCTGGGCTTGCAGCGCGTAGGTCGCGATCCGGTTGAAGACCTCCACCGAGGAGTTCGCGTGGATGGTGGACAGCGAGCCGTCGTTGCCCTGGCTCATCGCGTTGAGCATGGTGACGATCTCGTCGCCGAGCACCTCGCCCACGATGACCCGGCTCGGGTTCTGTCGCAGTGAACGGCGGACAAGGTCGGCCATCGTGACCGCACCGGCACCCTCAGAGTTCGGCAACCGCTCCTCGAAGGCGACGGTGTTGGGGTGGAGTTGCTCGTAGTGCTCCAGGCCGAGCTCGAGGGCGCGCTCGACCGTGATCAGCCGCTCCTCGGCCGGGATCTCGTTGGCCAGCGCGCGCAGCAGCGTCGTCTTCCCCGAGTTGGTGGCACCGGCGATCATGATGTTCTTGCGCGCTCCGACCGCCGCTCGCAGGAACGAGGCGATCTCCGGGGTCACGGTGCCGTTGGCGATCAGGTCGTCCACCCCGACCTCGCCGAGCCGGGCTCGCCGGATCGAGACACTGGGCCGGGAGCAGACCGCCATCACCGCCGAGAGCCGGGACCCGTCCGGCAGACGCAGGTCGAGCTGCGGGTTCGCGCTGTCGAAGGGACGCGAGGCGAGGCCGACGCTGGCCGCCAGGACCTGGATCAGCTCGACGAGCTCCTCGTCGCTCTCGGCCACCGGTGGTGCCATCTCCTCGCGGCCGTCGGCGTAGCTGACGAACACCCGGTCGAAACCGTTGATGTCGATGTTCTCCACCTCCGGGTCCTGCAACAGAGGTTGCAGCCTGCCGACTCCGAAGAGCGCCGCATGGATCGCTGCGGCGACGACCTCCTCCTCCTCGGCGGAGGGAGGCGTCCGACCCAGCGAGATCTCGGCCCGGGCATGGTCCTCGAGCACCTGGACGATCAGCGATCGCGCGAACTGTCGCTCGTCCTCCGGCGACATCGCCGACCGGCCGGCGACCTCGTCGCTCCTTCGCTGCTGATTGAGCCGATCGGCGACCTGGGCGCGGAGCGCACGAACCAGCTGGGGGTCGGCGCCGGTGGCGCTCGCGACGCTCATCGGCTCCTCCTGCCGAGGCGCGGCTTACCGCGTCGCCGCTCGGACCGCGAGCTGGCTCGGTGCTCGGCCCACTCCTCGGCGCTGAGCGAACCCGCAGCCGGGGCGCTCGGATCCGGGGCGGCTGGGGGCGGATGGGTGGGCCCGCCCGCCGGCGGCGAGTCGGCCGCGGCCGGTCTCACCGGCACCGGTACGTCGGACAGGTCCGGCTCCGGAGCCGGTGCGGGGAGCTGGATCGTCGAGCCCGGCGTGGGCGAGACCACCGCCGACAGCCGACGTACGACGTCCGCGGTGCTGCGCACCAGCACCGACCGCTCCGGGCGGTAGACCGGACTGCCTTCGTACATCACCGCCGCCTTCGGGTCCAGGGCGATGGTCCCGAGGTCGACCAGCCACTCCTGTCCGTCCCGGACGGCGGCGACGGCCTCGCGATGTCGCTGCGGCTCGCGCGGGTCCGCCACACAGACGACGCCGACGGTGGTGCCGTGCGGGCGCACGATGCCGGCGAGGGAGTCCAGCCGCAGCCGGGCGTGGAGAGCACCCCACGCGGTGGCCCGGATGACGCAGATGAGGACCTCGGCGTGCTCGGCGACCACCAGGTGCGGCGAGCGGGAGTGCAGCTGGCCAAGGTCGACGAAGGTGTCGTGGCCGGGGACCGCGGCGAAGGCCGAGGCGAGTTCGGACCACAGCGGTGAGGCCGCGAGCGCCTGCTCGGGGCCGGGCAGACCGGGCACCACCAGCTGACCGCCGCGAGCCGTCTGGGCGTGTTGCAGCACCAGCTCCGGCACCAGGCCCCGACGCGCCGCCGGGAGCAGAGACATCAGCCCGCGGTCCGGGTTGAGTGGGCCGTGTTCGGCGGGCAGGCGCAGCGCGATGTCCCCGCCGAGCGGGTCGGCATCGACGACGAGGCTCGGCGCCGGCCACAGGTTCGCCAGCAGGAGTGCGGTCGTGGTGGCGCCGGGAGCTCCCTTCGCCGACATCGTGGCGATCAGCGCCATCGGACTACTTCCCCGCCTTCTTCGTGTCGATCCCCGGCTTCGTGTCATCGGGGAGGATCGTCAGGGCGAGGTTCTGCGAGGAGGCGTAGTTCGTGACGTCTTCGGCCACGTCGCTGCTCACCAGGACGGTGACGCTCTCCGTCCCGGCGCTGTCGCCTGCACCGACGCTGAGCACCCGGGCCGCGTTGACGATCACCCGGTTGCGCGGGATCTCGGTGCTCGAGGAGTTCTCGCCGGCGACGTAGTAGACCCGGACGACCTGGCCGGGGGTCGGCACGTCGCTGGGTCTCCGGTCGGCGTCCACGACGATGCCGACCGCCTCGCCGCCGTCGGGGATGAGCGTGGTGGTGAACATCCGCGGGCTGAGCAGCGAGCCCTCCGGGATCGCGCTGGTCGATCGCAGTCCGACGAACTCGGCCAGCCTGCTGGCATCAATGAGGTAGCCGGTGTCGGTGGCCGCCCGGGCGGTGTGGAAGTCCGTGCTCTTCATGACATGACCGAACGGGATGTCGCCGGCCGCCACCAGCACCGACTCCCGGTCGCCGCTGCGGAAGACCAGCAGGGCGCTGCCGAGCGCGCCGATCAGGATCAGCAGCAGTGCGAGCGCCGCCAGTGCGGGACGTCGGTCCTTGCGCGCGACCGGCAGTCGTCGCCGCTCGATCCTTGGCGAAGCATCCACCATCGCGATCCCCCAGATATCTCGCAAACCTCGCCCACGCCCGGCCCGTGAACCTCGGTCGGCGTGCGATGCTACCGAATCGCCCGGTGCGACCGTCCGCGGCGCCACCGGTGCGGCACCCGGGCGGCACCGTCCCGCCGTTCGATCCCTGTCGTATCGTGGACCCGAATCGTTGGTCTTGGGAAGGTTCGGTCATGGTTGACGTGGTGGCACGCCAGGAGGCGCTCGAGGCGCTCGTCGAACGGATCCGGCAGATCGCTCCGCCCCGATGGGTGCAGGTCTACCTGGCGTTCGAGACCCACCCCGACGGGTCCAATCCGACCTGGGTGATGCTCGGCGCGGTCAACGCCGACAACCGTTGGGGGTTCGGACAGTTCGACCTCGACCCGCAGGTCTTCGACCTCGCGGTGGCGTTCCTCGACGTGAGCGAGCCGACGTGGACCACGCTGGAGCTCAAGGTCGATCGGGCGGGGACGTTCGATGTCGACCTCGGCTACGACGGCACCGCGCCCGCCGGTGAGTTCACCCCGGCGCTGCTCGAGCGACTGCAGGACTACCCGACCACCTTCCAGGCAGAGTACGGCGACCCGCCGCACGCCGGCTGAGGATCGCGAACTCGCACTCGAACTCGGACGAGGGGGACCGCGATGGCGCACAAGCCGAACCAGTACAAGGAGGCGCTCCAGGCGGCGCGGCCCACGGTCGCGAGCGAGACGGAGTCGCTGCGCAAGGCGCTGGCTGCTGCCGAGCGCGCGATGACCGCGGGCGCATGGGTCTCCACGAAGGCGACCGACTTCGAGCACGGGCTCGGTCACCACAAGACGACCCTGGCCAACGCCGCGACCCACAGCCTCGACGAGGTCGATGACAAGATCCACAGCGAACCCGACGAGGTGCCGGAGGACGACTGGCGGGCGGAGTGGTACCGGCTGTCGAGGATGGTGTACTGAGCCATGGCGATGTGCTCGATCAACATCACCGAGATGACCTCGCTCCAGGCCGGTCTGGTCAAGGCCGAGGACACCACCCGTGACATGAAGACCGGCCTGACCAACCGATTGTCGCAGCTCAGCCTCGACACCGGGTCGCTGAGCCCGGTCGGCGGGGTGACGTCGTGGGTCGAGGACCGCCTCGTCGACGTACGCCGCCGGCTGGCGATGGCGCAGGCGATCGCCGCCTCCACGCCCGGGATGGGCAACTACGTCCAGTTCAATGAGAACGCCATCTCGACCCTCACGCCCGCCCAGGCGAAGGCCCAGGCCGCCGCCGCGGCCAAGGCGCTCAAGAGCGGCGACACCAGCACGCTGGTGAAGATCCTCGACAAGCAGGGCTACGACCCCTACTTCGCACACGCGCTGGCGCAGCAGGTCTCACCGGTCGATCTGGAGAACATCGTGATGGACCAGCAGGGCTACGGCCAGCTGAAGGGAGGGGTGAGCAAGGGCGACTACGAACACCTTCTGACGTCGCTGGCCAGCACGTTCAGTCTCGCCTCCCGAGGCACCGGGGACCTCGACCTGGGGCCGACGTGGCGCGACGAGTTCCTGCAGGAGATGACCGCGCCGAAGTTCCGCGGCGACACCAACGACTCCGATGCCTACCGCGACCTCGACCAGCGCGAGGCGGCACGCAGCGCGCTGCTGCTCATCTTCGAGCGCGGTCAGTGGTCGACGCCCTTCCTCAAGGACGCGACCCGGCGGATCGCCACCATGGACTCGCGGGGAATGGTGCCGTGGACCACGCCCGGCTCGGGCTACGAGTGGGCGATCGAGCCGAACGGGACGCGGAACTACGCCCAGGACCCGGTCAAGTCGCTGATGCTCGCCCTGGCGCACAATCCCGCCGCGGCGAAGTGGGCCTTCACCCAGGGCGACACCAGCACGGTGTCACTCGGGGGCGACGACGTGCCGGTCAACGGCTTCCTGCACCAGGTGCTGCTCGAGCACCGGTGGGTCAACGACTCGGACTCCTCGGTGGCGATGCTGGCGCTGCAGGCCGCGATCAACGGGGACAAGACGAGTCCGATCGCGCTCGACGTCCAGACCATCTCGGACTCACTGGCCGAGCAGAAGAAGAAGTGGGACGAGACCCCGTGGTACAAGAAGTGGGGTCACACCATCCTCGACGTGATCGGCATGATCCCGGTCATCGGCGACGTCGCCAACGTCCCGAACGCGGCCTGGTATGCGCTCGAGGGCGACTGGGCCGACGCCGGCGTCACGGCCGCGGGGATGATCCCGATGCTCGGCGATGCCGCCCTCGGCAGCCGGGTCGCAGTCGACCTGGCCAAGGGCGGCAAGCTGCTCAAGACCATGCGCATGATCGATGTGATGGGCAAGGACGGCACCGAGCTCACCGAGTCGCTCAAGGCACTGCAGAAGGCCGAGCAGATCGAGCCCGCGATCTTCAAGTTCGACGATCTCGAGGACTTCCAGCGCGCGGCCAACGTCCCGCACCCCAACGTCACCTACGAGTTCCAGGGCATCCGCTACACCACCGACGACCTGGGACGCCCGATCAAGGTCGAGGGCACCCCGCTGAAGACCAAGGGAGCCTCGGATCCCAAGCTCCGCCAGGAGATCGGCTCCGGCCCGGACGCGGACGCCGACGACGTAGGCTTCCACCTGTTCGCCGAGTCCTTCGGCGGACCCACCAACAAACTCAACGTCGTCCCCGGCAACGGGAAGGTGACCGAGGCGAACTTCGAGGAGTTCAAGAACCTCAACACCTCCGAGTACGCCAAAATGGAGAACAAGGTCCGCGCAGCACTCAACGACCCCGACGTCAAAGACCTCAACCTCAAGGTCGAGCCCATCTACGGCGATGCAACCACACGCCCATCACACTTTCTGGCAGAGGTGAATATTGACGGACAAACCAAATCCTTCAGATTCGATAACGTACCAGTGAGGCGCTAAGCGTCTTTGGAAATTCGAAGAAGCGAGAAACTGTGACTGACTCTTATGGGAGCACGGCATCAAATTTTACGCCCGCTTCATCCATTGTGGAACTATACCGCATCGATGCGCCCGACACGTGGGTCGCAATGGCATGCGAAATCACCCAGTTCCGCCCCACAGACGAGGACGTCGTTCGCGGCTATATCCACCTTACGGCGCAACTAGTAGACGGCTCCATCGTCGTAAATTCAGGAAAGCACTTCACAGCACAGACGGCATACCACATCGATGAAGCGCTTGATACACAGTTGGGCACCGACTGGTCACGAGTGGTGCTTGATTTCCGGATCGATGGCGCAAATCGCGCATGGGTTGAGCATGGACGCATCCCAGTGAAGGACTTCGACTTCGACTCCGATCCGTTCTTCAAGTATTTCGACAATGAGGTCGATGAACTCACCGAACTCGGACGCACGACCTACGGCAAGAAGCGAGGGTTCTGGCGACGCTGACCCGGAGCGGTCCACCGAGCACGGCCCCGGCGTCACCCTACAAGCGCGCGGGATCCGTTACACCACCGACGACGTAGGCTTCCACCTGTTCGCCGAGTCCTTCGGCGGACCCACCAACAAACTCAACGTCGTGCTAGGCAACGGAAAGGTGACCGAGGCGAACTTCGAGGAGTTCAAGAACCTCAACACCTCCGAGTACGCCAAAATGGAGAACAAGGTCCGAGCAGCACTCAAGGACCCCCAACATCAAAGACCTCAACCTCAAGGTCGAGCCCGTCTACGGCGACGCGACCACACGGCCCTCGAAGTTCTTCGCTACGGTGACCATCAACGGCGAAGACCACTTCTTCACGTTCCGAAATGCACCAGTCCGTCGCCAGAAGGGACCTCTTATGGCCAAGGATCACAATTCACAGAGAGAAGCGTTCACTCCGCCACCTGCGGTTGCCGCCTCGTTTCGCGACAACGCACCTGAGACGTGGGTTTCAGTCGCGACCCAGCTAAGGCAGTTCGCTGGGTCCGGGGGGACGTTGTCGGCGATGGGATCACTGTGCACACCAAGTTCGTCGATGGCCAGATTGAGGTTGTCGGCCGTGGCCTCTTTCCCGCGCAGACGGCCTACGAGAACGAGCTTGCCCTCGGAGACCTCCTCGGCACAGGCTGGTCACGGATCACGATGGAATTCCGCGTGAATGGCGACGATCGTTGTTGGGTCGAGCGAAACGACCTGCCTCCTGCGGAGTACGAACTTCACGACCCGTTCTTCGGCTACTTCGACAACAAGATCGACGAACTCACCGAACTCGGAAGAGCGACCTACGGCAAGAAGCGAGGCTTCTGGCGCCGCTGAGCCGCCGTCGGGCAGGCTTCAGCGCCCTCGGCGCCAGATGACCATCGAGGATCCCGGATCGGGGGCACGGACCGCGGGCAACCGGGATGCCTGGACCGGGGCGGCCGGGGGCGAGGGCTGCCGGCGACCCTGCCTCAGCGCCTCCTTGGCGGCTGCGACCTCGGCTTGGAGCTCCTCGTTGCGCGCCCGCAGGGCGGCGACCTGGTGCTCGAGTTCGAGGATCCGGCGTACGCCTTCGATCCCGATCCCCGAGGCGGTGAGCTCCGCGATGGAGCGGAGCAACTCGATGTCGCGATGGGAGTAGCGGCGTCCGCCGCCGCCGGTGCGGCCGGGCGTGATCAGCCCCATCCGCTCGTAGGTCCGCAGCGTCTGCGGGTGCAGGCCGGTCAGCTCCGCGGCCACGCTGATGACGTAGACCGCCGCCTCCGGCGCGGGGGCGGCGTGGGCCGGCGACGCACCGCCGCGGGACCCGCGGCGTCGGTTCACGTCGCCGGCCATCTCACACCGCCGCCTCGTTGAACAGGTTGCTGCGCAGCCTGGAGTGATCGGCCGCGTCCCGGTACGCCTCGAGGGCGACGCGGGAGCCCTCATCCAGTACCGCCGGCACCTGGACCTCCACCGTGGCCAGCAGGTCGCCGTGGGTGCCGTCGCTGCGGGTGAAGCCCTTGCCCCGCACCCGGAAGATCCGGCCGTTCGGCGTACCCGCCGGGACGCGGAGCGTCACCGCCGGGCCGTTGAGCGTGGGGATCCTGATCTCGGCGCCGAGCGCCAGCTCGTCGAAGGAGACCGGTACGTCGAGGGTCAGGCTGTCGTCCTTCCGCCCGAAGAGCGGGTGCGCGGAGACGTGGATCGTGACGAACAGATCGCCCGCCGGGCCACCGTTCTCGCCGGCGGCGCCCTTGCCCTTCAGCCGGATCCGCTGGCCGTCCTTGACCCCGGCCGGGATCCGCGCCTGGATGGTGCGGGTGGAGGTCCCGCGACCAGAGCCGTGACAGGTCGGGCAGGCCTCGTCGTACACCAGCTGGCGGCCGCCGCAGCGCGGGCAGGTCTCGTTCATCGAGAAGCCACCGCCGACCGAGTTGACCACGTAGCCGGCCCCCTCGCAGACCGGGCACACCTTCGGCTTGGTGCCCGGCTTGCCACCGGTGCCGTGGCAGTCCTCACAGGCGGCGTCGCTGCTCAGTCGCAGCGAGACGGTGACGCCCTCCAGCGCCTCGGTGAATCCGATGGTGGCGTTCGACTCGACGTCGGCGCCCCTGACCGGACGGCTGCGCGGCTGTTGGGTACGCCGCCCGAAGCCCCCACCGAACAGGTCGCCGAACATGTCGCCGATCCCGCCACCGGCGTTGCCACCGCTGCCACCGCTGCCGCCGTTGCCGCCGTTGCCGAAGAGATCCTCGAAGTTGTAGCTGCGGCCGCCGGCCGATCCGCCGAAGCCGCCACTCGCCGCGAGCGAGCGCACCTCGTCGTACTTCTTGCGCTTCTCCGGGTCGCCCACCACGTCGTACGCCTCGGCGACCCTCTTGAACTTCTCGTGCTTCTCGGTGTCGTCGGGATGCGAGTCGGGGTGGTTGGCGCGCGCCAGCTTCCGGTAGGACTTCTTGATCTCCTCGGCCGTCGCGTCCTTCTTCACACCCAGCTCGGCGTAGAAGTCCTTGTTCATCCAATCCGACCGGATGCCGTCGTTCTCAGCCATGCGCGCCTCCTCTCTGCTCCATCAATTCTCACTCTCATCCAACGGCAAGGTGTCCGATGCGTCTTCCGTCGGGTGGGGTAACACGTCGTCCGCCGGGGGTAACACGTCGTCCGGATAGGTAGCAGCCTGCCGCAACAGGCTGCTACCTGGGTGGACGACGTGTTACCCCGCCTCACGCCGAGCACCCGATGACGCATCACCCCGGGTCACTCCGGGTCGACGACCAGGACCTGGGCGGCGCGGACCACCCGGTCCCCGATCCGGTAGCCGGCCTTGGCCAGCACCTTCACGGTGGTCTCGGTGACCTCGGCGTCGGTGCCCAGATGGCTCAGCGCCTCGTGGATGGTCGGGTCGAAGGTCTCCCCGGGCTCACCGAACTTGGTCAGCCCGAGGTTGCTCACGATCCGCTCCAACTGGTCGGCCACCGCCTTGAAGCCGCCGGTGACCTCGCCATGCTCGCGGGCGAGGTCGATGGTGTCGAGCACCTCGACGATCGGGCTGAGCACCTTGTAGGTCGCGTTCTGGCTGACCAGTTCGCGATCGCGATCCACCCGGCGCTTGTAGTTGACGTACTCGGCCTGCAACCGCTGCAGGTCGGTGGTCAGCTCGCCCACCTTGCGCTGGGCGTCGGCCAGCGGGTCGGACACGTCGGTCCCCTCCTGCGCGGCATCGGCCGGCCCCGCCGACCCCTCGGCACCGGCCTCGCCCGCAGGCTCCGCCGGAGCCCCCGGCTCGACGCCGTCGGCGTCGAGCTCGGGGTTCTCCTGGTCGACCGGGTCGTGCTCGGTCACTTCTCCTCGCCCGGCTCGTCGTCGACGATCTCGGCGTCGACCACGTCGTCGTCCGCCTCACCGGTCGCACCGGTGCTGCCGCCGGCGGCGGAGGCGTCGGCCTCGGCAGCGGCGTACATCGCGGCGCCCATCTTCTGGCTGGACTCACCGAGCTTGGTGATGGCGCCGGTGATGGCGTCGGCCTCGGCGTCGTCGGAGGCCAGGACCTCCTTGAGCGCGTCCAGGTCGCTCTGTACCTCGGTCTTCACGTCGTCGGGGATCTTGTCGCCGTTGTCGGTGAGGAACTTCTCGGTGGTGTAGACCAGCGTGTCGCCCTGGTTGCGGGCCTCGACGGCCTCGCGCCGCTTGGCGTCCTCCTCGGCGTACTGCTCGGCCTCCTTGACCATCCGGTCGATCTCGTCCTTGCCGAGCGCCGAACCACCGGAGATCGTCATGGACTGCTCCTTGCCGGATGCCTGGTCCTTGGCGGTCACGTGCACGATCCCGTTGGCGTCGATGTCGAAGGTCACCTCGATCTTCGGCACCCCGCGCGGGGCCGGCGGCAGGCCGGTCAGCTCGAAGTTGCCCAGCGGCTGGTTCTGCGACCACATCTGCCGCTCGCCCTGAGCGACCTTGATCTCCACCGACGGCTGGTTGTCGTCGGCGGTGGTGAAGATCTCCGAGCGCTTGGTCGGAATGGTGGTGTTGCGCTCGATCAGGGTGGTGAAGACTCCGCCCTTGGTCTCGATGCCGAGGCTCAGCGGGGTGACGTCGAGGAGCAGCACGTCCTTGACCTCGCCCTTGAGCACGCCGGCCTGGAGCGCGGCACCGACCGCGACGACCTCGTCCGGGTTGACGCCCTTGTTGGGCTCCTTGCCGCCGAGCAGCTCCTTGACCAGGTCGGTGACCGCCGGCATCCGGGTGGAGCCGCCGACCAGGACCACGTGGTCGATGTCGGAGAGCTTCACCCCGGCGTCCTTGAGCACGCTGCGGAACGGAGCCCGGGTGCGGTCGAGCAGGTCGGCGGTGATCTTCTGGAACTCGGCCCGGGTCAACCGCTCCTCGAAGTGCAGCGGTCCGTTCTCACCGTGCGTGATGTAGGGCAGGTGGATGGTGGTCTCGGACGAGGACGAGAGCTCGATCTTCGCCTTCTCCGCGGCCTCCTGCAGGCGCTGCGCGGCGATCTTGTCGGCCGCGAGGTCGACGCCGTTGGCGTCCTTGAACTTCTTCACCATCCAGTCGACGATCCGGTTGTCCCAGTCGTCGCCACCGAGGTGGTTGTCACCGCTGGTGGCCTTGACCTCGACCACGCCCTCGCCGATCTCCAGCAGCGACACGTCGAAGGTGCCGCCGCCGAGGTCGAAGACCAGGATGGTCTGGTCCTCACCCTTGTCCAGGCCGTAGGCCAGCGCCGCGGCGGTCGGCTCGTTGACGATCCGGGAGACGTTGAGCCCGGCGATCTCGCCGGCCTCCTTGGTGGCCTGCCGCTGTGCGTCGGAGAAGTACGCCGGCACCGTGATCACCGCGTCGGTGACGGTCTCGCCGAGGTAGGCCTCGGCATCCCTCTTCAGCTTCTGCAGCACGAACGCGCTGATCTGCTGCGGGGTGAACGACTTGTCGTCGATCTCGACCGTCCAGTCGGTGCCCATGTGGCGCTTGACCGAGCGGATGGTCCGGTCGACGTTGGTGACGGCCTGCCGCTTGGCGACCTCACCGACGAGAACCTCGCCGGACTTGCTGAACGCCACCACCGACGGCGTCGTACGGGCGCCCTCCGCGTTGGCGATGACGGTGGGCTCCCCACCCTCGAGTACGGCGACGACGCTGTTCGTCGTCCCCAGGTCGATGCCGACCGCACGTGCCATCTTCTGTACCTCCGTTGATCGTGCTGACCCGGCCATCCTCGCCGGTCGGGACCAGTCTGCCAAATAACTTGAGTCAATCCAACTCAAGTTTTCTCATAGCTCCTAACCCAGGAAGGTGGCCGTTCATTCCCCTGATCGGCCACCGATCCGCGACCGGCGCCGTCGTCCGAGCCGCTCACCTCGGGCCCGTCCCAGGCCCGCCGCCCGCCCGCCTCCCGGACGGGTCCCCGCGCCTCCGGCGTCCACGATGTGGACACCGGGCTTGCCTCGACCCGAACCGGTGCGACATACCGGTCTGACAACTAGACAGGTTTCCCGGCCCCGAGCCGACGGCCGTCTCGGATCCCCGGCGAATCCTCCACCGGTGTCGTGCGCGCTCGCATCGTCTCGGCCTCGCGACCGACGCCACCATCACGAGGAGCCGTCCATGGCCCAAACGCAGGTGGAAAACTCACTCCAGGCGGAGCAAGAGGGATACAAGCAGACGCTCGGCCGCCGGCAGGTCCAGATGATCGCCATCGGCGGCGCCATCGGGACCGGCCTCTTCCTCGGGTCGGCCGCCAAGCTGCACACCACCGGTCCGGCGCTGCTGTTCAGCTACGCCTTCGTCGGGCTGATCGCCTACTTCCTGATGCGTGCCCTCGGCGAGCTGGTGCTCTACCGCGCCACCTCGGGGGCGTTCGTCTCCTACATGCGCGAGTTCTACGGCGAGCTCGGTGCCTACCTGACCGGCTGGATGTACTGGCTGAACTGGGCGTTGACCGGCATCGCCGAGCTCTCCGCGGTCGCCGTCTACATCAAGTACTGGATCCCGAACATGCCGAGCTGGGCCACCGTGCTGATCGCGCTCGCGGTCGTGCTCGTCATCAACCTGCTCTCCGCCCGCGCCTTCGGCGAGTTCGAGTTCTGGGCCTCGATCCTCAAGGTCACCGCGATCGTCGTCTTCCTGGCGGTGGGCCTGGTGGTGGTGATCGGCGGGCTCGACATCGACGGGCACAAGGCCGGCTTCCAGAACCTGTGGAACAACCCCGGCGGATTCTGGCCACACACCGGTGACTTCACCTGGTACGGCCCGCTGCTGATCATGTCGAGCGTGGTCTTCGCCTACGCGGCGATCGAGATGGTGGCGGTCGCGGCCGGCGAGATGGAGGACGCCAAGCGCGAGGTCCCGAAGGCGGTCAACGCGGTCATCTTCCGGATCGCGGTCTTCTACTGCGGTTCCATCCTGCTGCTGGTCTCCATGCTCCCCACCAGCGACTACGTCGAGGGGCAGAGCCCGTTCGTGACGGTCTTCGACAGGCTCGGGCTGAACTGGATCGGCTCGCTGATCCAGGCGGTGCTGATCATCGCGGCGATGTCGAGCCTGAACTCCGGCCTCTACTCCACCGGCCGGGTGCTGCGCAGCCTCGGGATGTCCAAGCAGGCCCCGTCCTTCACCCTCAAGATGAGCACCTCCGGAGTCCCGTGGGCGGGCATCGTGATGACCTCGATCGTCTATGTCCTCGGGGCCCTGCTCAACGCCGTCGCCGCCAACGCCTTCGAGATCGCCCTGGAGGCGGCCTCCATCGGAGTGGTCTTCACCTGGGCCACCATCTTCGTCTGTCAGCTCCGACTCAGACGCCTCAGCGACGCCGGGGTCGTCCCGGCCAGCAGCTTCCGAGCGCCGGGGTCGCCCTGGACGAGCTATGCCGGGCTGGCCTTCCTCGTCTTCGTCGTCATCGGGATGGCGATCTCGGGCTGGCAGAGCTCGCCGTACTTCTGGCACAAGACCAACTTCGTCGTGGTGGTGGTCGGGATCCCGGTCCTCGCCGTCCTGCTCGGCCTCGGCTGGGCGCTGGCCCGGCCACGCGTGGTCGCCAACACCGGCGGGCAGATCGGCTCGCGCTGGACGATGAACGGACCGCGGTACGCCGACACGGCGGCCACGGGTGAGGAGCAGTGAGTCCGATGAAGACCTCCAAGACGGTCGCCGTGGCCGGCGCGGTGCTGGCGCTCTCCGGGTTCGCGCTGACCGGCTGCGGCTCCACCGAGCCGCCCAAGGTCGACCCGAGCCTCATCGCCGGCGCGAGCGAGGGCGGGTCGATGACGATCGGGATCTCGTTCACCAACCCGGGCCTCGGCCTCAAGGACGGCGACACCTACTCCGGGTTCGACGTCACCACGGCCGAGTACGTCGCCGGCGCGCTCGGCGTCGCCAAGGACGACATCACCTGGGTGGAGGCCACCCCGGGCAACCGCGAGGAACTGCTCACCAGCGGCCAGGCCGACATGGTGGTCTCGACGTACTCGATCACCGACGAGCGGAAGAAAGAGGTCGCCTTCGCCGGTCCGTACTTCGAGGCGCACCAGGATCTGCTGGTCCGCCGCAACACCGAGGAGATCACCGGCCCGGAGACCCTCGACGGCCACACCCTGTGCTCGACACCGGGGTCCACCTCGTCGCAGTACGTGCTCGACCACTACAAGGGCAAGATCACCCTCGTCGAGCGGGACAACTATGCCGAGTGCGTACAGTCGCTGCTGGACGGCGACGTGGACGCCGTCACCACCGACGACGTGATCCTGGCCGGCTTCGCCTCGGAGTCCAAGTACAAGGGCAAGCTCAAGGTGGTGGGCGACGGGTTCACCGACGAGTACTACGGCATCGGGCTGCCCAAGGGCGACACCACGATGGTCAAGGAGGTCAACGCCGCGTTGAAGGAGTACATCGCCGACGGCACCTGGAAGCAGGCGCTGGAGGCCTACGTCACGCCTTCCGGATACCAGCTGCCGAGCGCTCCGACGCCCGGGGTCGAATAGGCGGGCGCCGGATGGGGCAGGACCTGGCAGCCTTCCTGCGCACCGCGCCGCCGCTCTCGTCGCTGCCGCCCGAGCAGCTCGACGAGGCGGCGGCACGGGCGAGCGTGGAGACCTACCAGGCCGGCGACCTGATCCTCGACGCCTACAACGCCCCGGTGAAGTCGGTCTTCGTCGTCCTCGACGGGTACGCCGAGCTGTGGAACCGCCCCGACATCGACGACCCGGACGAGGTCGTCGGACCGGGCGGGATCTTCGGCTTCTCCGCCATGCTCACCGGACGCACCATCGGCCCGCGGGCGGTCGCGCGCGGGCAGGTCCGGCTGGCCCGGATCCCGGCCGGCGCGGTGCGGGGCGCGTTCGCCTCGCCCGAGGGCGCGGCCTACCTCGCCGACCGGATCGCCGAGGCCGGCCGGCGGCAACGGTCGACCCAGGCCGAGGGAGCGATCATCAGGTCTCCCCTCGGCGGGCGGCTGCTCGGCGCGGTCACCCTCGCCGACCTGCGCTGGCAGGCGCTCAAGGTGCCCGACGTGCTCGCCGAGCTGACCGCCCAGGGCCTGGCCCCGGGCAAGGTGATCGCCTTCTACTCCGCCAGCGTCGACACCGTCGTGCGGCGCACCCTGGAGCTCGTCTTCGCCGACCATCCCGAGCTGCCGCTGGACCGCTTCACCTGGCTGTGCCTGGGCAGCAACGGCCGACGGGAGGCGGTGCTCAGCTCCGACATCGACGCCGCCGTGGTCTTCCGCGACGACGTCGACGAGGCCGAGGTCGACCGCTACCGGGAGGTGTTCGCCGAGGTGAGCACCGCGCTGGCCGCCGGCGGGATCGTGGTGGACACCCACGGCACCATGCCGACCAACCCGCTCTTCGCGCGCACCGCGACGCGGTGGGAGGCGGCCGCGCGGCACTGGCTCGCCGACCCGGTCGAGAACAACGGCGCCATGATGACCTCGCTGCTCATCGACGGCCGACCGCTCTCCCCGGACCGTGGCCGGCCCACGGTGGCACGGGTCTTCTCCGGCGTGCGCGAGCACCGGCTCACCCTGCGACTGCTGCTGCAGGAGTCGCTCGCCAAGCGGGCCAGGACCCGGTCGGTGCGTGACCTGCTCGGGCCGCGCTCGGCGACCTTCGACATCAAGGACGACGCTCTCCTCCCGATCGTCAACCTGGCCCGCTGGGCGGCGCTGGCGACCGGGTCGCCGGCGCTGTCCACCACCGACCGGCTGACCGACGCGGCCGGCTCCTCGATCCTGCCCAAGGCCCGGGCCCGGACGCTGGCCGAGGTCTTCGAGGTGCTCCAGGGCATCCGGCTGCGCTACCAGCTCGACCAGCACCGGCGCGGCGAGCGCGCGACCGACGTGCTGCTGCTGACTCGGCTCTCGCCGATCGACCACAGCATCATCAACCGGGCGGTCCGCGAGATCGCGGCGGCGCAGAAGCGCGCCGACAACGTCTCCAACTACCTGCCCACCGAGCAGTGGACGCTGCCCGAGGAGGGCCGATGAGACCGGGCGCCGCGAACGGTGGGATCGCCTCGGCGAGCCTGCTCGACCTGACCGAGACCGGCATCGAGACGGTCGCGGTGATCGGCGACGTCGGCGGACACCTCGACCAGCTGCGCGCCGAGCTGGTGCGGCTGGGGGTGGGCGAGGACGGCTCCGGTGCACTGCCGGCCGGGCTGGTCGTCGTACAGGTCGGGGACCTGGTGCATCGAGGTCCCGACTCCGACGGGGTCGTGGAGCTGGTCGAGCTGCATCTGGGCCGGCAGCCGGACCGGTGGATCCAGCTGGTCGGCAACCACGAGGCGTGGTATCTGCGCCGGCCGTCGTTCTCCTGGGACCAGCCCATCGGCCGGGCCGCGGCCGCCCGGCTGCGGGAGTGGTGGACCCAGGGGCGGCTGCGAGCGGCGGTGGCGCTGCGCGCAGGCGGCGAGGAGCTGCTGGTCAGCCATGCCGGTCTGACCGAGGGCTTCTGGCGACACGAGCTCGGCGCTCCGGCGACCGCGGAGGCCGCGGCCGAGCGACTCAACCGGATGTTCGGGCACGACGACGACGTGCTCTTCCGTGGCGGCCAGCTGCTCGGTGGCGGCGACCCGGACCCACGGGCCGGCCCGCTGTGGGCGAGCGCCGGCACCGAGCTGCTGCCGGGGTGGCTCGACCTGCGGATGCCGTTCGGCCAGGTGCACGGGCACAGCACCCTGCGCGACGCCGAGGGCCGCATCGCCGATGCCCGGCTGGCCGAGCTGTCCAGCGTGGACCTCGTCGCGCGACACGAGACCACGCTGTTGGAGGGAGGCCGGATCGTCGGCGTGGATCCGGGGCACGGGGCGCACGCGGCGCCGAGCTGGCGGTCCTGGCGACTGGTGGACCACGACCGGGTACGGCGCCGGCCGGACTCCGGGGGATCGGGACCGTGAACGCGCACCAGGACTGGGAGAGCAGGCCGATCGCCGGGCGCCGGACCAGCGCCGTCGGGTACGTCCTGGCCGATCTGCGCGAGGCGATCGAGACGGGGGTCTTCGGCGTCGGCGAGCGACTCCCCTCCGAGACCGCGCTCGCCGAGCGGTACGGCGTCTCCCGGACCGTGGTGCGCGAGGTGCTGCGCTCGTGCGAGTCGGCCGGCCTAACCGTGACCAGGCCGGGACGCGGCAGCTTCGTGGTCTCCCCGCGCAGCCCCGAGCTGGTCTTCGAGGGCTACTCCGCGACCCAGCTGATGGAGGCCCGCCCGGCGATCGAGATCCCGGCCGCCGGGCTGGCCGCACTGCGCCGTACCGATGACCAGCTGGGCGAGATCCGGCGGCTCGGCGAGGCGATGGCCGAGGCGGTCGACGACACCGAGTGGACCCGGCTCGACGCCCGGTTCCACCTCGCCATCGCGCAGGCCTCCGCCAACCCGGTCTTCGCCGACGTGCTGGCCAGCATCGCGGCAGCCCTGCGCCGCCAGTCGCAGCTGCTCAACGTGCAGCTCGACCGCCGTACCGACTCGGTGCGGGAGCACCGGGCGGTGATCGCCGCCCTCGTCCGCGGCTCGGCGACCGAGGCCGAGGACGCCATGAGGTTCCACCTCGAGGAGGTCCGGGACGCGATGGCCCGGATGCTCACCCGTCACCACCAGTGAGTGGACCGACGAGCTCGTGGAAGGACGGGCCGAGCGGGGCTGGGCTCACCGTGCCCAGGTGAGGTCTCGATCCGCTCGGCTCGCTACTCGACCCACGGGGCGGGACTCTTCGTCGGTCGAGTAGTCCTCGCGAGGGACGAGCGAGGGCGGATCGAGACCACCCGACCGGCCCGATGAGCGAGCCCGCAGGCGGACGGACCAGCGACGGGACGACCACCGCGGTCCATCGGTTTGGGGTACGGGAGCGAGCCGGTCACAATGGGGCCGAGACGCGGGCCGACCCCGCGGCGTGATCGGCAAGGGGGAGATCTCTCAGTGGACAAGGGCGAGAAGCACCCGATCCTGGTCGGCCTCGTCGCCCTGGTCTCGGTGGCCGTCGCGCTCGGCGTCGTGTTCGGCGTCATCGCCGTGATCGGCACCCGGGTGCTGGGCATCGACGACACCAGCTCGAGCTCCGCCTCCGACGGCGGGTCGCTCTATCTGCCCCAACCCTCCGCGACGACCGCGTCGAGCGAGCCGACCACCGGCGCGGGCACGACCGGCGACAGCGGGGACACCGCGAGCGACACGGCCAGCTCCGCGACCACCACGAAGAGCCCCCAGGCCAAGAAGAAGATCACCCTGCAGACCAGCGCGACCGAGGTCAGCGGCAGCGACCTGTTCACCATCTCCGGAGTCTTCCCGGGCGGAGAGGGCAAGCTGCTGGAGCTCCAGCGCAACCAGGGCAGCGGCTGGGAGGTCTTCAACGTTCCGCAGATGGCGGTCACCAACGGCACCTTCTCCACCAGCGTGCAGACCAGCGTGGTCGGCGTCCACCGGTTCCGGGTCAAGGAGGTCGACGGCAAGCTGACCTCGAACGTGGTCAAGGTGACCGTTCGCTGACCTCGAGGCCCAGAAGGCGTCCTCAGTCCAGCAGACCGGTACGGCGGGCGATGGCGGCGGCCTCGGTGCGACCGGCGGCACCGAGCTTGCCGAGGATGTTCGAGACGTGCACCGAGACGGTCTTGGTGCTGATGAACAGCCGGCTCGCGATCTCCCCGTTGGACCTGCCCTCGGCCACCAGCTCCAGGATCTCGTGCTCGCGGGGAGTGAGCGTGGTCGCCGACGCTCCCCCGCGCACGGCCGCGCCGCCGGCGACACGCAACCGGTCGAGCAGCGGCTGGGCGCCGAGCCGGCGAGCCGTCGCGCGCGCCAGATCACCGCGCTCCCGGGCGCCGGCGAGATCGCCGGTGGATCGCAGGACGGCGAAGAGCTCGGTGCGCACCACCGCCAGCTCGTAGACGTCGCCGAACTCGACGAAGGCACGCTCGCACTCGCGCCATGCGGTCACCAGCTGGTCGGCCCGCGGCGGATCCTGCGCGGCCAGCCAGCGCACCCGGAGCGACTCGGCCACCGAGCGCTGGGCCCAGGCCCGGCCCTCCGGACCCCACTGGGTGGCGGGGTCGGCGTACCGGATGAGGGTGGCCTCCGCGTCGGCGCTGAGCCCGGCGGCACGCTCCACCAACGCCGGTCGCTCCGCCGCCGGCACGGCCGGCCAGGCGGTGGCGAGGGCCCCGAGAGTGAGCGCGGCGAGCCGCACCCGGGCACCGAACCAGGCGTGCCAGATCATCGAGAGCGCGGCCACCGCGTCGTCGTACGCACCGATCGCGGCCGCGGCGTCGCCGTTCCGTCCGGCGAGGACGATCTCGGCGCCGGCGGAGTTGATGGCGATCGCACCCTCCTGCGGCCAGTACCGGCGCAGCGCGGCCAGCTCGCGTCCGCGATCGGCACCGCGGGCCACTTCGATGCACAGCCGCACCGAGTCGAGCACGCCGCGGATCAGGCGCGGGGCACGGTCGGCGTCGCCGAGCGTCAGGGCCGCCTCCCAGTCGCCCTCGATCATCCTGATCCACATCAACTGCCAGCGCGAGTCGAAACCGTACGGCGCCCAGGGCGTGCCGGCCTCGGCGGCGACCCGCACCGAGGCGGCGAAGTGCTCGGCCGCCTCGGCATAGTCGCCCCAGTCGCTGTAGGACCGGCCGAGATAGTAGAGCCCACGCATCTCCGAGTGGCGCGCGCCGGTCTCCCGGGCCCGCTGCACCGCCGCCCGCAACGAGCTGCGCAGGGCGTCCACCGGTCCGGTCCAACGCAGCTGGGAGAGCGTCAGCATGATCTCGGACGCGGTCTTGGGATGGCCGTGCCGCTCGGCCAGATCGAGGGCGTCGAGACCGACCGCCTCGGCCTCCGCGGTGCGGTCGAATCCGGTCAGGATGCGGGCCCGGATGGCGAGCACCACCGCCCGGGTCAGGGGCGGAGCGTCCTCGGGCAGCGCCTCGACCGCCCGCGCGGAGAGCTCCAACGGCTCCTCCCCGGACTCCATCGAGAGGGTGACCTCGGCCTTGGTGGCGAGCAGCCGGGCCCGGCCCACCGAGGGTCCCGACGGGATCCGGGCCAGGCGCTCGGTGAGCACCGCGTCCGCGCGAGCGGCCTGGCCGGCATGGAGCAGCGCGTCGGCGGCGCGCTCGGCGATCCGGTCCACGTCCACCTCCACCGCCCCGAGCGTGCCCGCGTCCTCGGCGAGCGAGAGCGCGGTGGTCAGGTGTTGGGCAGCCTCGTCCGGACCGCCGACCGCGAGGGCCTCCTCACCGGCCTGGATGCTGGCGAGCAGCGCACCGGGCAGATCGTGGGCGAGCCGGGAGTGCCGGGCCAGCTCGGCGGCGGTGCCCAGGCTCGGGTCGGCGCGCAGCGCCGCGGCGTACCCGGCATGCAGCCGGACCCGCTCGCCGGGCAGCAGGTCGTCGTAGACCGCCTCGGCCAGCAGCGCGTGCCGGAAGTAGTAGCGCCGCGAGGTGGGCACCAGCACGTTCTGCTCGACGCTGGCCCGCAGCGCGGCCTCGAGCGCCGCCGCCGGCAGCTCGGCGACCGCGTCGAGCAGGTCGTGGGAGACCCGGCGACCGGCGGCGCTGGCGGTGCGGACCACCTGGCGGGCGTCCTCGCCCAGCCGGTCCAACCGGACCAGCAGCAGGTCGGCGAGGTCCTCGGGCAGGTCGTCACCGGCGCCGACCAGCTCCTCGACGAAGAAGGCGTTCCCCTCGGCACGTTCCACGATGGCGTCGACGTCCGCCGCAGGGACCGCGACGCTCAGCTCGTGCACCAGGCTGCGCACCGCGTCGTCGTCCAGCGGTCCGAGCATGAGCCGCCCGACCGACGGCAGCCGGGCCCATTCGGCGACCTGGCGGCGCAGCGGATGGCGACGATGCAGGTCGTCGGCCCGGTAGGAGACGACCAGCGCGACCGGCGCGTCGAAGGGTCTGGTGAACAGGTAGGTGAGCAGGTCCCGGGTGGACCGGTCGGCCCAGTGCGCGTCCTCGACGACCAGCAGCAACGGCCCGTCCGCGGCCACCGCCTCGAGCAGCGCGTGCACCGCACCGAAGAGGTGGGTGCGGTCGACCGACCCGGTCTCCTCACCGAGATCGACCGGCCGGTCCGCCGAACGCCGTACCGGTCGAAGACGGCTCAGCGCCGGGAAGTCCGCCGCGATCCGCTCCACCACCGCCGGTGCGTCGGCGGTGAGCCGGTCGAGCACCTCGGAGAACGGCATGTAGGGCATGGCGCTGTCGCCCAGGTCGATGCAGTGGCCGGCCTGCACCTGCCAGCCTCTCGCCACCGCACGGTCGCGCAGCTCGGTGAGAAGGCGGGTCTTGCCGACCCCGGCGTCGCCGCCGAGCAGCACATGCAGCGGTTCGCCGACCGGGTCGAGGCCGAGCAGGCCGGCGAGCTGTCTCAGCTCGGCCGCACGCCCGACCAGAGGTCGGCTGCTCGCCCTGTTGCCGGTGACCACCAGCCCATCATCGCGGCTCGCACCGACCACCGCGAGGCCGGACTCACCCACGGCCGTCCGGCCGGTCGCGCGAGCCGGCCCGCCCGGCCTCGCCGCCGTCCCGGCCGTCACCGTCCCGCCCCGGTCACCGCCGTC
>NZ_JASGET010000086.1:0-11884 GCF_047606145.1 Nocardioides sp.
GCCCGGCCACGGCCGCCGCGCAGCAGCGCCGTCACCGCCAGCGCCGCGGCGGCGGGCAGCCAGGCGGCCAGCAGATCCGTGGTGCCGGTGACCGCGAGGATCGTCAGCGCCACCACCGCGATCACCGCGCCGACCCAGCGTTGCGGAGCACGCCGGGCACGGCCGGCGCCGGCGGCGGCCGCCAGCACCAGGGCGAGACACGGGCCGAGCGCGGCCCACTGCCAGGCGTCGTGCACGGCCTGGTGGTCGTCCGGCCCCCACACCGTCACCAGACCGCCGCCGAGCACGACGAAGAGCCCGGCCGAGCCGAGCAGCGCACGGTCCGCGGGCCAGCGCCAGGCGCCGAGAAGGAGCCCGAAGGAGGAGACCAGCAGGGAGGCCGGGAAGGCGATGCCGGGCTCGCCGAGCCCGACCACGAGCGTCGGCACCGCCGCGGCCACCGCCAGCCAGCGCCACGCTCCCCAGCGCAGCGCCAGCAGCACGACGGAGGCGGCCGACAGCACCGCCGGCAACACCTCGGTCACTGCCCTCATGCGGAGACTCTGCGGAGGCGCCTTGACGGACGTCGACTCATCCCGGTCGGGTATGCCATGGCACCAATCTTCCCCGAGAGCCCCGAGACACGCCATCGTGCCCCCGGCCGAGCACCGGGGCGTCTACCGTTGCCGCATGCGCCGCGCGACCCGCCTGGACGGCATCCCACCCACGATCTTCAGTGAGATGTCGGCTCTGGCCGCCCGGACCGGCGCGGTCAACCTGGGCCAGGGGTTCCCGGACGTCGATGGTCCCGACGAGGCGATCGACCGGGCCGTGCGGGCGCTGCGGGACGGTGCCAACCAGTACCCACCGGGGCCTGGCATCCCCGCGTTGCGAGAGGCGGTCGCGCGACATCAGCAGCGACATTACGGGCTGAGCCTGGACCCGGCCACCGAGGTGGTGGTCACCACCGGCGCCACCGAGGGCATCGCCGCCGCGATGCTCGGCCTGGTGGAGCCGGGCGACGAGGTGATGGTGCTGGAGCCGTACTACGACAGCTATCTGGCGATGATCCAGATGGCCGGCGGCGTACGGCGGCCGGTGACGCTGCGCTCGCCCGACCTGCGCCTGGACGAGGACGCCGTACGGCGCGCGGTCACCGACCGGACGCGGCTGATCCTGCTCAACTCACCGCACAACCCGACCGGCACGGTGCTCCGCCCGGACGAGCTCGCCACCCTTGCCGAAGTGGCGATCGAGCACGACCTGCGGGTGATCACCGACGAGGTCTACGAGCATCTGACCTTCGGCGTGCCGCACGTTCCGATCGCCACCCTGCCGGGCATGTGGGAGCGCACGCTGACCCTGTCCAGCATCGGGAAGTCCTACTCCTTCACCGGCTGGAAGGTCGGCTGGGCCACCGGTCCGGCCGACCTGGTCGGGGCGGTGCTGGCGGCCAAGCAGTGGCTCACCTTCACCTCCGGGGCGCCACTCCAGCCGGCGGCCGCCTACGCGCTGGACGAGCTCGACGAGTGGCCTCGTCGGCTGGCCGAGGACCTGCGTGCTCGCCGGGACCTGCTCTGCGGGGGTCTGAGCGACCTCGGCCTGGAGGTGACGGTCCCGGACGGCACCTACTTCGCCGTCACCGACATCGGCGGACTGGGCTGGACCGATGGCAACGCGTTCTGTCGTGCGCTGCCACAGCGGGCCGGTGTGGTGGCCATCCCGCTGCAGGGCTTCTACGACTCCGAGGCCGGCCGCACCCTGGTGCGCTGGACGTTCTGCAAGCGGCCGGAGGTGCTCTCCGAGGCGCTGCGACGCCTGTGTGCGGCCGAGCTGCGCGCCTGACCCGCGGGGATCGGGCCGGATCGGGCTCGATCGGGCTCGATCGGGCGGATCAACGTCGGGTCAGCGCGGCTGGCGGCCGGTCAGCCACTCCCGCACGTCGGGCCTGACCAGCAGGCCGACGGTCGCCATCGTCATCCCGACGCCGAGCACCAGCAGCCCCGAGCTCATCGTGGCCACCAGCGCGGCGAGGGTCGCGAGCACGCCGAGCACCACCAGCGGCGTACGCGCCCAGGCGACCCGGCGCCAGAGCAGCAGCGCCAACACGGCCGCGCTGGCACAGAGCACCAGCACCACCCCGGCGACCACCCACATGGTGGCGACCAGCATGTGCTCGTCGACGCCTCGGTCGGCCAGGCTGGGCTCGCGCTTGAGCACCTCGGTCAGCACCGGCGCTGGGTCGGCGGCGACCACCAGCGCGGAGACCAGCATGCCGGCGGCGGTCAGTCCGGTGCCGATCCAGGTGAGCACGGCGGCCCAGACCACCGCGCCGGGACGCGACCCCGGCCGAGCCGTGGGACCACGCAGCGGCGCCGGCGGGGGAAGTGGCGGGGGAGGTGGCGGCGCGATCGGGGGCGAGGGTGGCGTCGGTCCGGAGGAGGGCGGCGGCGCGGGCGCCGGCGGCGCCTCCCGGACCACGCCGTCGAACCAGTCACGGGCGGGCTGCAGCCAGAGCAGCACGACCGCGGCGGCGGCGAACGTCGAGGAGAACCCCGCCGTCGACAGGCCGGCCAGCAGCAGCGGTACCGCGACCACGCTGAGCGCCACCCGGGCCCGCCGGTCGCCGCGCAGCACGTAGCCCGCCAGGATGGCGGCCGTCACCGCGCACGCCCCGGCGACCAGGGCGAGCACGTGGATGGCGTCGAGGACGTCCCCCACGCTCAGTCCGCTCCCGGAGAACGGGGCGTCGGCGAGCAGGTCGCTCACCGACTGGCGGGTCTCGAGGCTGTGCAGGCTGCGGATCGTCTCGAAGACCCGGACCACCGCGAGTGCGCAGCCGCCGATCACCAGGTACGACGCCAGCGTCACCTGGGACGGCCGCGGCGGCAGCTTCTCCTCGCTCACCGCGTCATTGTCTCAGGTGTCCCAGGCGATCCCCACACCGCCGAGTCGGCGCTTGATGGTCCAACAAGCGCCGACTCGACGCTCCCCCGCGTACGACAAGCGCCGACTCGGCGGACATCGAGTCGGCGCGAAGTGCCCGGAGTACGGCGCCCGAAGACAGCACCCAAGACAGCACCCAAGACAGCACCCGTCGGAGGGCTTCGTCCGATGCGCGGCGGCCGGGGTGACCACCCCGGCCGCCGCGCCTGCTCAGGCGATGAGGACCAGGCCGTCCTCGCCGAGGTCCACGGTGACCCGGCCGCCGTCGGCGACCTCGCCACCGATCAGCATCTTGGCCAGTCGGTCGCCGATCGCGCTCTGGATCAGCCGGCGCAGCGGCCGCGCGCCGTACGCCGGGTCGTAGCCGGTCCGGGCCAGCCACTCCCGCGCGGCGGGCGTGACCTCGATGCCGATCCGGCGCACCGCCAGGCGCTGCTCGAGCAGGCCCAGCTGGATGTCGACGATCTTGGCCAGATCCTCGGTGCTCAGCGCCTCGAAGGTGACGATCTCGTCGAGACGGTTGAGGAACTCGGGCTTGAAGCTCGCCCGGACCACTCCCATCACCGCCGCACGCTGCTGCGCCGGCTCCATGTTGGTGTCGACCAGGAAGTTCGAGCCCAGGTTGGAGGTCAGGATCAAGATGGTGTTGCGGAAGTCCACCGTCCGGCCCTGGCCGTCGGTCAGCCGGCCGTCGTCGAGCACCTGCAGCAGGATGTCGAAGACCTCCGGATGCGCCTTCTCGACCTCGTCGAGCAGCACCACCGAGTACGGCCGGCGGCGTACGGCCTCGGTCAGCTGGCCGCCCTCGTCGTAGCCCACGTAGCCCGGAGGCGCGCCGACCAGTCGAGCGACGCTGTGCTTCTCGGAGTATTCCGACATGTCGATCCGGACGATCGCCCGCTCGTCGTCGAAGAGGAAGTCCGCCAACGACTTGGCCAGTTCGGTCTTGCCGGTGCCCGTCGGGCCGAGGAAGAGGAAGGAGCCGGTGGGCCGGTTGGGGTCGGCGATGCCGGCCCGGGAGCGCCGGACAGCATCGGCGACCGCGACGACCGCCTCCCGCTGGCCGATCAGCCGCTCGCCGATGACCTGCTCCATCTCCAGCAGCTTGGCCTGCTCCCCCTGGAGCATGCGCCCGGTCGGAATGCCCGTCCAGGCCTCGACCACCTCGGCGATCTGCTCGGGGCCGACCTCCTCGCCGACCAGCTTCTCGGTCGGCTCGTCCTCGGTCTCGACGACCGCCGCCAGCCGCCGCTCGAGCTCGGGGATGAGCGCGTAGTTGATCTCCGAGGCCTTCTCCAGGTTGCCCTCGCGCAGCAGTCGGTCGGCATCGCTGCGCAGCGCGTCGATCTGCCGGCGCAACTCGCCCTCGCCCTCCAGGGACGACTTCTCCCGCTCCCACCGGGCCTCCAGGCCGCGCAGCTCCTCCTCCTTGTCGGCCAGCTCCTTGCGCAACACCGCGTGCCTCTCCAGGGAGGCGTCGTCGGTCTCCTTGGAGAGCGCGAAGTCCTCCATCTTGAGCCGGTCCACCTGCCGACGCAGCTGGTCGATCTCCTCCGGGGAGGACTCGATCTCCATCCGCAGCCGGGAGGCCGCCTCGTCGACCAGGTCGATCGCCTTGTCCGGCAACTGCCGGCCGGTGATGTAGCGGTCGGAGAGGGACGCGGCCGCCACCAGCGCCTGGTCGGTGATCCGCACCCCGTGATGCGCCTCGTACTTCTCCTGGATGCCGCGCAGGATCTGGATGGTGTCCTCGACGCTGGGCTCGCCGACGAAGACCTGCTGGAAGCGGCGCTCCAGCGCGGGATCCTTCTCGATCCGTTCGCGGTACTCGTCGAGCGTGGTGGCGCCGATCATGTGCAGCTCGCCGCGGGCGAGCATCGGCTTGAGCATGTTGCCGGCGTCCATCGCGGAGTCACCGCCGGCGCCGGCGCCGACGACGGTGTGCAACTCGTCGATGAAGGTGATGATCTGGCCCTCGGCGGCCTTGATCTCCTCCAGCACCGACTTGAGCCTCTCCTCGAACTGGCCGCGGTACTGCGCGCCGGCGACCATCGCGGCGAGATCGAGCGAGACCACCCGACGGCCCTTGAGCGAGTCGGGCACGTCGCCGTCGACCACCCGCTGGGCGAAGCCCTCGACGACGGCGGTCTTGCCGACGCCCGGCTCACCGATGAGGACCGGGTTGTTCTTGGTACGCCGAGAGAGCACCTGGATCACCCGGCGGATCTCGGAGTCACGGCCGATGACCGGGTCGAGCTTGCCCTCCTCGGCGGCCTTGGTCAGGTCGACCGAGTACTTCTCCAGGGCCTCGTAGGTGGACTCGGCATCCTGGCTGGTCACCCGCCGGTTCCCGCGTACGGCGACCAGCGACTCGCGCAACCCCTTCTCGCTCAGGCCGGCGTCGGTGAGCAGCGTGCGGGCGGAGCTGTCCACCGTGGCGAGACTGATCAGCAGGTGCTCGGTGGCGGCGTACTCGTCCTTCATCGACTGCGCCAGGGTGAGGGCGCCGGCCAGCACGCGGGTGAGCGCGGCGGAGGCCGCCGGCTGCTGCACCGTCGAACCGGAGGCATGCGGCAGCCCCTCCTGGGCGGTGTGGGCGGCCACGGCGAGAGCATCGACGTCGGCACCCGAGCGGGTGACCATCGAGCGGGCCGTGCCGTCGGTCTGGTCGAGCAGCGCCACCAGCAGGTGGATCGGCTCGGTGGTGGTGTTGCCGGCGGTGGTGGCGGCCAGCTGTGCGGCCTCGATGGCCTCACGGCTGCGGTTGGTGAACTTGTCGGCCGTGAACTGACTCATGGCTGGGCGACTCCTCTGGCGCGTGCTGACTTCCGAGCCCGGCGGGCCTGCATCCCAGGATGGGCCAGGCGTGGGCTCCTCATCTAGTCCAACACCCTAGAAGTTGAGTGCATTCCGCTCAAGTTTCATTATTTCAGAGGAGTGAGAGGAGGGCCGAGCTGCGCCGCCGATCAGGAACGCGAGGGGTTCGGCGGCTCGGTCGCCTCGGCCGGCTCGGGCGAGGAGTGCTGGGGGAACTCCTCGCTCGCTACATCCGGCTCCACCAGCGTGGCACGGCAGAAGCCCTCCCCGAACGGGGTCAGGTGCACGCTGCGCCGGACCACCTTGGCGAACTTGACCGCATGCAGCGCGGCCAGCACATCCGGCTGCGCCTCCAGCACCTGATACTCCTCGGAGTCCCGCAACGCCTCCTTGGAGAACCAGACCAGGCCGAGCCGGAACAGGTTGTTCAGGTACGCCGGCACCCGGTCGCCGTACCTCACTCCGGCGCGGGCGCCGATCATCGACAGGCCCGGGGCGACCAGCTGGCTGCTGACCAGTCCGACCGGACCGCCGGTGCGGACGTCGACACTGGGCTGCGGGCCACCTTGCAGCAGCAGGAGCAGGATGCGGGCCTCGTCGGGGGCGAGCTCGTCGAGGATCCGGGCGTACGCCGGATGGCCGCTCTCATCGCTCCACACATCGCGGGAGCGCTCCAGCAGGTCCGCGCCGCGGCGGCGCAGGTCGGCCTCGGAGTCGGGCGCGTCGCCACCCCCGCCGAGATCCCGGCTCCGGCCGGCGTGCTCCCGGTCGGTGGCGTGCTCGACCAGATCGACCAGCTCCCCGAGCGTGGGCGGCGTACCCGCGGCCAACGAGCGCGCGACCTCGGAGAAGGCGCCGACCACGTCGACCGCGTCCTGGGCGAGCTCGGCCCGCTCCTCGGCGTCGACGACCGCGCGGGCGGCTCGCAGTCCGGTGCGCAGGTAGGCACGCGCGCCCCACTGGCCGGCGTGCCAGGCCGCGACCGCCGCCACTCGCGCCAGCCCGGGCAGCTCCTCGATCGTCGGCGTCACCCCACTCCGAAGATCGCCAGGTGAAGGAAGCCGCCGGCCAGTCCCATGATCGCCCCGTGGGCGTAGAGCATCCATTCGTCCTCCTTGATCGCCGAGCGCATCATGTCAACGAAGTCCGGCGGCGGCAGTTCGCCGGTACGGCGGGCGACCAGCTGCCGGATCCGCTCGGCCTGCGCCTGGCTGAACTCGTGGTCTTGGAACGGCGCCAGCGTCCGCTCCGCCGCCCGCTCGGCGACCGAGCTGCTGATCCGGTCGAACCGGTCCGGGCCGAGCACCACCCGGACCGCGCCGCGATAGGGGCCTGCGGCCAGCGCGACGGCGGGGAGCAGGGCGGTGGTGATCAGGTAGCGGGTGGCGTCGCCGCGCGGGCCGGTGAGCAGATGATCGCCGATCCGCTCCAGGGTGATCACGTCGTCGGCGATGATCCGGGCGTAGACCTCCGCCGCCTGCGCCTGCCGGCGGGGGAAGAGTCCGTGCACGGTGACGCCGAGGACCCGGCGCGGCGTGGCCGGGGAGAAGATCAGCCACATCCCGAGCAGATTGGTGGCCCAGCCGACCACCACCCCCATCACCGGCAGCAGCCACGGCTGCCGCACCACCGAGTCGAGTACGCCGACCGGGATCCCGAGCAGGAAGCCGAACACGAAGCCGAAGGCGACCATCAGGTTGAGCTCGCGCTGGCCGAAGTCGCGGAAGATCCGCACCACCACCTCCGGATCCTCGCGGAAGTGCTCGATGACCATCAGCTTCGGGTCCAGCAGCTGGTCGATATGGGTGCCGATGTCGCTGGTGACCCGATGCGCGATGGTGGGCAGCTGCTCCTGGACCCGCAGCACGATCAGGTCCCGGACCGGCTGCGGCAGGTCCGCCCAGAGCTGCGGATACTCCCGCAGCATCGTCTCCTCGACCATCGCCGGCACCTCGGGACGGAACGTCTCCACGATGTGCGCGGCGATCTTCTCCGGCTCCAGCTGCTCGTAGAACTCACCCGGGGTACCGAGCTTCGCGATCGCCTTGTCGACGGCGATCGAGCCCATCTTGGCGGCCCGCGCGGGGATGATCCCCTGCCAGCCGATGCCGCCCTGGGCCAGCCCCGGCACCTCCTGGAGCTTGCGCGGCAGCACGCTCACCAGCTCCTTCAGCCCGGGGACGCGCACACCGCGGAACCGCAGCGGGAAGAACAGCATGTACAGCCCGGACCAGTTGATCAGCCAGCCCACCACGCCGGTGAACAGCGGCACCGTGACCAGGTGCAGCCACTCGACGTCATTCGCCCACTCACGCAGCCACTCGGGCCACACGCCACGTCCCTTTCGCTCAGCCCTCCCCGGCCGACGCGGGCGATCCTACCGCCGAGTAGCCTCGGCTCGGCTCCGGGCGGCGGGATGTCGGGGCCGGTGGGATGCGGAACCCTGGCGCGGACGCATCACGGGCCGGGACATCGTGTCCCGGCCCGTCGCAGCTTCGATCACTCAGATGGAGACCGATTCGCCCGTCGCAGCGGCGATGTTGTTGTGCTGGGTGCGTACGTCGTCCTTCGCCTCGCTCAACGACTGATGGAGCTTGTCCAGGTGAGGCTTGAACTCCTCCCACGCCTGCCGCATCTTGTCGGCGTTCGTGCCCTTCCAGACCGTGTTGCTGAAGTGGCCGTCCAGCCCCGTCTTCATGTCGATCGCCTTCTGGGCGTGCTCGTCGAGACCCTTGTGAAGGTTCCGCATCGTCTCGAGATCGGCTCCGACTTCCGCCATGGCTCCCCCTTCGTGGTTGTGGTTCCGTTGTGCACCCGAGAATGGCGTCACAACGCTGGTCAGCCTAGGCACGAGCGGCGCCGCTTGTCTATGTGTCCGCGCGTGTCCGTGCGGTCAGGCGAGTCGGGCCGCGATCCACGCGCCGACGACCACCGCCTACTCCGGCCAGATGACCTGGATCCGCTCGACGGCCCCGGTCCGGACCAGGAAGCCACCGCCCGGTGGCAGCGACTGCCCGATCAGCGAGCGCGGCACCCGGGCGGAGAACATGTCGGTGTCGGTGGTGCTCTGCGGCGAGAGCATCACCCCCGAGCCCGAGCGCTTGAGCGCCACGATCGGGCCGCGGTAGACGCTGCCCATCTCGCTCGGCGTACCAGCCCCGGCCAGGACCGAGCCGCTGTCGCGGATCTCGTTGAGGTGGCTCTCCAGCACTCCTGGCAGCCAGCCATCGGCGCCGACCAGCTCCAGGTCGTCCACCAGCACCAGCGACGGGCCGTCGGCGGCGCGCAGGGTCGCGAGCACCTCACTCACCTCGCTCTCCTCCGAGGAGGCGTCGTACGGCCCGTGCACCCGGTCGGCACCGGCGAGGTCGCGCAGCGGGCTCAGCCGCGGCGTGACCACCGCGACGTGCCACCCCGCCGCCAGGGCGAAGGTCGCCATCGTGCGCAGCACCGTCGACCGTCCGCTACGACGCGCGCCGGTGACCAACAGCGCGGGGCCGTGCTCGACGGCGTCGAGCGCGCGCAGGCCGAGGGTGTCGCCGCCCACGCCGACGACCACCGCGGAGGCACCGAGCTCCTGCTCGCCCAGCGCTCTCGCCTCGTCCAGCGTGACCCGGACGGGGAGGACGTCGAGCCGGAACGGGCGGCGCTCTCGCGGTACCGCCGGGTGCCGCTCGGTGGCCTCGCGTGCGATCGCCTGCAGCGCCGCGACCTGTGCCGTCCCGGCCGGATCGGGGGCGAGCAGCGCGACCTGGGTCTCACGGAGCCCCTCGGAGCGGAACCCGCGACCCTCGACCATCGTGGCGGGTACCTCGCGCGCGCTCAGCCCGATGACGCCGAAGTCGCTCGGATCGGTCATCCGGCCGATGAACTTGTCGTCGAGCAGGGTCGACATCCGCCCCATCAACAGGGTGCGGTCGCCGGTCATGACGACCTTGATCCCGACCGCCGCACCCTCCTGCAGGATCTGCTGCCAGGCCTGCACGAGCCGCCCGCTGTCGAGACCGTCGTAGGCCTGGAAGAAGCCCTCCCACCGGTCGAAGAGGACCACGAGGTAAGGCAGTCGCCGCTCGGACGGTACGGCGGCCCGCTGCTCGGTCACGTCGGCGAACCCGCCCAGCGCCAACTCCTGCTGACGCTCGCTGATGACCGCGCGCAGCCGCGTCACCAGCCGGTCCATCCGGTCCGTCTGGTCGCGGGCCACCACGGCGCCGACATGGGGCAGGCCGACCAACGGCAGCAGCGCGTTGTTGCCGCAGTCCACCCCGTAGACGTGCACGTCCTCGGGGCTCAGGTACGCGCCGATGGCACCGGCGATGGCGCGCAGCAGCGTCGAGCGACCGGCGCGTGGCGCGGCGACGATCGCCAGGTGCCCACCGCGGGCGACGTCGACGGTGGCCACGTCGCGGCGCTGCTCGGCGGGGATGTCGGTGAGCCCGAAGGGGATCACCATCTGCTCCGGCGTCGGGACCGCGGCGGGGAACTCCGCCAGCACCTCCGCCAGCGTGATCCTCTCGCCCATCGCGGGCAACCACGGGGTCACCGGCGCGATGATGCCGCTGCGTTCGCTGGCCTCCCGGGTGGCCTCGACCAGGGTGGCGAGGTCGGTGGGCACCGAGGTGTCCTCCTCGTCCTGGTCGGCGCCGCGCTCGACCGGGGTCCCCAGCGTCTCGAACCGGATGCGGCGTACCTCGACGTCGGCGACCTGGTCCTCACCCCGGGGCCGGCCACCCACCCGCGAGGACTGGAAGGCGATCAGGCTGGAGTGACCGAGCCGAGCGTAGGCGCGTCCGGGAGTGGACTTCGCGATGTGGGCGGCGTCGGGGGCCTCGATGACGTCGGCGGAGTCGCCGGTGTCGGTGACCCGCAAGGCGATGCGCAGATTGGTGTTGGACTTGATCTCGGCGCTGACCACGCCGGCGGGACGCTGGGTGGCGAGGATCAGGTGGACGCCGAGTGAGCGGCCGCGGCGCGCGATGTCGACCAGGCCGTTGACGAACTCCGGCAGTTCGGCGACCAGCGCGGCGAACTCGTCGATGACGATGAGCAGCCGCGGCATCGGCGCATCGCCGGGCTCCTTGGCGGCCAGATAGTCCTCGATGTCCTTGGCGCCGGCGGCGGCCAGCTGGTGCTCGCGCCGCCGCAGCTCGGCGCCGAGGCTCTCGAGTGCCCGGGTGGTCAGGTGGCCGTCGAGGTCGGTGACCATGCCGACGGTGTGCGGCAGCCGGTGGCAGTCCTTGAAGGCGGCGCCGCCCTTGTAGTCGATGAGCACGTAGTTCATCTCGTCGGGGCGGTTGTTCACCGCGAGCGAGGCGATGATGGTCTGCAGCAGCTCGGACTTGCCCGAGCCGGTGGTGCCGGCCACCAGCCCGTGCGGGCCGTCGCGGCGCAGGTCGATGGCGAACGGACCCTCCGCACCCTCGCCGATCACCGCGGTCGTGGTCCGGCCGACCGAGGCCCAGCGCTCGGCCATCGACTCGGCGCTCGGCCGGGTCAGACCGAGTACGTCGAGCAGCCGCGACGAGCCGGGCAGGGATCCGCTCTCCCCCACGGCGCTGACATCGCGGATCGGGGCCAGCGTGCGGGCGAGCAGCTCCGCCCAGCGGGCATCGGGCAGGTCGGGTCGAACCCCTTCGACCGGCATCCGCTCGCTGCGCCGTACGACGATCTGCGGCCGGCCGGCGTCGACCACCGCGCGACACTCCTCCGGCAGCAGCCGCTCGTCCTCGTCGAGACACAGGAAGAACATGCGCACCGACCCTCCGAGCCGCAGCAGATCGGGCACACCCGGCATCAGCCGCAGCCGGCGGGCGCCGTCGAGCACGACCAGGATCGGCTGCCAGGGTCCGAGCGACGCGCCCGAACGTCCGCGATCCTCGGCCGCCGCGAGTCGCTCCTGCAGGATGGCGACGAGCTCACCGATCCGCCGGCCGGTGGACTCCTGGTCGACTCCGACGTGCGCGACCTCGGTGTCGCCCAGGTCGGCACGCACGTGCGGCAGCCAGCGCATCCAGCCCCACGCCTCGGCGTCGGCCTCGCCGGCGAGCAGCACCATGTCCAGGTCGGCCGGCGAGTGCAGCACCGCCAGCTGGCCGAGCATGGCGCGGGCCAGCCCGAGCCGCGCCGCGCGCGCACCGGCCAC
>NZ_JASGET010000087.1:0-4085 GCF_047606145.1 Nocardioides sp.
CCAGGGTCTGGATCTCGGTCACCGGCACCCGGGTGACCTGCGACTTGGTGAACCTCGTGAACGGCGTCCACGACCCGCCACCGACCGAGGAATCCACCCGCCAGAACGCCGTGACCTCCACCGGATACGCATCCGAGGCCACGAACACGCGCCACAGCAGACTCACCAGGTGACTCCCTTCACCTTCACCCCTGCGGTCACGCTGTATCAGGCGGCTCGACCACCAGCCCGGACGTCGACGGTGACCTCAAGACCCGCTGCGACTTCGCTACCGAGCAGGAGGCTCAACGCCATCAAGTAGCTCGCCCCACCTGAACGCAGACCGCCCATGACCGCGACCGCGGACAGGAAGCGGTCGCGGCGCAGCCTGGGTAGTCTCGAGCCCATGGGTAACGGCTGGCAGGCGTTCGGTCACCGGCTCCTCCGTGAGCTCTCCGAACTCCCGGTCGGCGCGAGCCTGCTGGTGAGCGAACCCGATCCGGAGCCGAGTCCGGCGCCCGCCCGGAAGTGGTGGCAGTTCACAGCCAACCGTCCGAGGGCAGTGCCCGGCTGCTATCTGCAGTTCCAGCGCTGGGAGGAGGTCGTGCGCGCCGAGTGCGTCTCCGGGGCGTACCGGGTCGTGAGCGAATCGGCACACGCGGAGCTGATGGCGCTGGGCTGGTCCGACCCCGCCACCCAGCCGGCGCGGTGGGGCACCGACAACTACGTGTACGACGCGGACCCCGACGAGCTCGAGCCCCTGGCCGACCTCTGCGTGCAGTCGCTCGAACTGATCGGCGCCAAGGCGGACGCCGCCTGGACCTGGCGCGTCACCGGCTCGGCGTGATGTCCTGCCCGAGGAGTGGCACGACCGATGCCAGTTCACGGAAGACGGCGGTTGGGGTGACGGGAACGGCGACGAACCCGTCCCCGCCCGACTCCAGTCGCCAGGGACCACCGTTGGCGCCGTCGGCGATCCCCAACACGATCGGCTCATGGAGCGACCCCACCGCGTGAGCCACCAGCCGCCAGGCCCGATCCGCGCCGAAGGGCGCCAGCCTCCCGCGCCGTACATCGCGGTCGGCGACGAACCAGGCCTCGATCTCCTCCATCCCGACTTCGCGCGTTCGACGGTCCATGTCGTCGGGCATCGGGTCTCTCGGTCCCACCCCGGCCAACCGGGCCAGCGCCGCTGCGACCTGATCATGACGAAGAGGGATCAGGTGCCGATCCTGGCCCTCTGCCGTGTGGACCAATAACGCGGCGGCGTCGGCGCCCAGCCACACCTCGTGGTTCCAGACGCCGGTCGGAGTAGCCGTCTCGAGCTGGACGACGGCGAGCGGACGGGAGCCGGCCGCCAATGCCTGCTCCCCGCCGGGCACCTGTCGCGCTACATCGAGCGCCTCTGGTGACGGCTCAGTGCCGACCAACTCGATCCACGCGGTCGGGTCGATGTGCAGTTCGCCGTCGCACACCCTGAGAGTCATCCCGGGGCCTCCCCCGGGAGAATCAGGCTGGCAGCGCACTCGTCGAATGGGATGGCGAGGAGCGGATAGCGCAGCGAGTCGACCGTCGCAGTCAAGGTGTAACCAGTGCGGTCCACCTGGGTGAACCACTGCTCCGTCACCAGGCCGGCCCCCTCCCGGCCGGTGTGGTGGGCCAGCCGCCGGCCACCCGGGTGGCCGGCCACGTCGAGCCGTTCCAGGTCGAGCAGCAGGAAGTCGACCAACTCATGACGCAACAAGACATCGGTGCCGTTCTGCCAGTCGCGGAAACTGAGATCCCCATCGTCACCCACAATGAGGACGAGGTTGGCGCGGAACCCTCCGTCGGCTCGATCCGGCTCGATGACGATCGTCGCGTCCGCAGCCGGGCGAACCACGTCCCACCCATCCGGGGCTTGGAAGGCGACGCCGTCGTGGGCGACCCTCACCGCAGCCACCCCTCCTTCTCGAACCTCCGCGCGACGGTCTCCCGTGCCCACCTGGGCACCGCCCAGCACGGGTATGGCAACCGCATCATCCCCCAGCCGAGGAGGCACCACCCGCCGACCACGACGAGCACCCCGAGCAGCAGCCCAACCACGGGCACTCCGTCAGCCCACGGCGACAGCCCGAGCGCGAGCGCCAACAGGCCGATCCCGGGGAGAACGAACAGGGCGAGTCGCAGGCCTCCTTCACTCGCGCTTCTCATCCACGCACGCGCACTCCGTACCCGACCGGCCCGCTGCCACACAGCCAGGGAGGTGAGCAGGACCCCGACTCCAAGACAGGCGTACGACGTGATGCTCGTCCCCATCAGAACAACCCTCCGACGAAGTCACCGACAGCATCGGCAGCGTCGCCGAACGCGTCACCAGCCGCTTCGACCCCGTCGCCCACGGCGTCACCCACGGCGCCTCCGACGTCCTTGAGTTGGTCGCCGACCCACTGCCCCGCCGTGGAGCCGGCGAAGCCGCCGATGAGGCCGCCGACCCCAGCGCCGATAACAGTGCCGACTCCGGGGCAGATTGCCGTTCCGATTGCGCCACCGGCCCATGCCCCGACTTCGGCACCCGCCCAGGCGCCCGCAGCTGTCGTCACGCCAACGGTTGCGGCACGCCCGGCTCGCTCGTCGGTGGGATAGCCCGCACTGTTGTCCCACTCGCCCCATGCCGACGTAGCGAACGTCACCGCGGTCCCGCCTCGCGAGAGCCACTTTCCAGCAGTGCCCCATCGCTCGGCTGCGGCACCCTGCCACGGGCGGGCACTGAAATGACCCTTTGGGTCGAAGCCGGCCAGCCGCTCGAGCGGGTTCAGCCCATCTCTGGTCGGGAACCGTCCGGCGCCGTACCGGAGACGCTCCCAGAAACTCAGTCCCGTCTTCGTCACCGTACGTCCAGCAGCATCGATCGGACGGAAGTGCGAGAACCGCTGGTCCGCCATCCAGCCGGTGACCGTCGACGCAGCGAACTGTGCCTGGCCGAGAGCGTAGAGCGTCGTCGCGATGGCGCCACCCTTGTCCGGGGGCTTGAACCCGGCCCATTCCGTGACGAATTTGTCTCCCAGCGACGCGCCCGCCTTGGCCACACCAGACAGTGCCTGCCACGCGTCCTCAGCGGTCAGCCTTCCGTCGATAAGCGCGTTGCGGGCGGCGCCCAGCTTCGCCTGGCCGTGGACCCGGTGCGCGACCTGGTCGGGCGTGAGAGGGGCGGCATCCGGCAAGATCAGACTCGTTCCGGAGTTAAGTGCGGCCGCGGTGGCGCTCGCATCGTGCCTCGTCCTGTCGCGAATGTCCTGGGCCTCATCGCGGAGCCTGCTGACAGCACCCGCCGCGTGGCTGTGCATCATGGCGCTTCCCGGATCATGTGGCGCGACGTCGGCGACATCGTCAAGATGGCGTTGGGCGCGGCGTTTCAGGTCGTCGATGTCGGTGCGCGCCCGCTCAAGTCGACCGGCATAGCCCGAGAGTTGGTGTTCCGCGCCCTGAAGAACTGAGCCTGCGCCATCGAGCGCGCCGAGGATGCCAGTGCCAGCGTTGAGGAAATCCGCCTTGCGAGGCGCTTTCCAGGTCGATGAGGCGGTGTGAACGCCTTCGGCGATACTCGTGGAATGCGTGCCCAAGTCGGCGTGCAGCGTTGCGAGCATCCTCGCGGCACGCTTGAGCGCGGAAGGATCGCCCTCGGGGTAGTCAAAGCCGTCAACCATCAGCCACCACCCGTCGCGACGGTGATGTCGTGTGCTGCGGAGTCCGCCAATGCGGCCGCAATCTTCGTCTGGGTCCCGAGGTCCTCGACTGCAGTGCTCGTGGCGGCACCGATCCGTTTCAGCGCAACGGTGAGGTCGTGATAGCCAGCAGCTGCGTCCGACGTCGCGGAAGCGATCGCCCGCCCGATGCCCTCGACCTTGCCCGCCGCGGTGTGGATCGACCGAGCACCGCCGGTCATCGACTCCGGGTCACCGCCCACATAGCTGCTCATCGGGACTCCCTCGCTTCGTGGCCGGGGTCAGGAGACGACCAGGGTCTGGATCTCGGTCACCGGCACCCGGGTGACCTGCGACTTGGTGAACCTCGTGAACGGCGTCCACGACCCGCCACCGACCGAGGAATCCACCCGCCAGAACGCC
>NZ_JASGET010000088.1:0-63188 GCF_047606145.1 Nocardioides sp.
CCCCAGACGCCGAGACGCCCCGGGTCGACGCCGACCTCCGCGCCCCGGCGCCGCAGCCAGTCGACGGCGGCGACGGCATCGTCGAGCTGGGCCGGCCACCCGGCCTCGCCGGAGAGCCGGTAGTCGATGCTGGCGACCGCGATCCCGGCGGCGGCGAGGGTCGCGAACGGCTCCGGCGCGCGGAACATCGGCCCGGCCGACCCGCGGCGGCCGACTCGCCATCCGCCGCCGTGGCAGAACACCACCACCGGCACGGCCCGATCGGCCACCGGTAGATAGAGGTCGAGCTCCAGCGGTCGGGCGCCGGCCAGGTCGCCGTACGGGATCCCGGGGATCACCCGGAGGCCGTCGAGCTCGTACGGCGCCGGGACCGGTGCCGCGCTCGGTGGCGGAGGAAGTGCTGGTCCCGCGGGTCGAGCGGGTTCAGGCATCGGGCCACCGGGTCTCGGGCAGGAACGTCATCTGGTGCCTCTGGGCCGCCTTCCCCATCTTCTCGAACGAGGGGATGTATGGCGGGCTGTCCGGGTCGATCCGGTCGGTGAGGGTGCCCATGTGCTGGAAGAACCGCTCGAAGCCGCCGCTGACCGCACCGAGCATCCGGCCCGACTCCTCGACCCGATAGGCATGGGTGTAGCCGGCCGGCACGTAGCCGAAGTCGCCCGGCAGCAGCAGCCGGGAGATCTTCTCGCCGTCCTCGAGCTCGACGAAGACCCGCACCTTGCCCTCCAGCACGTAGAAGGTCTCGTGCGTGCCGTCGTGGTTGTGCGCCGGGATGATCTCGCCCTTGGGCGTGGTCGCCACGAACATGCCGAACTGGTTCTGGGTCTCGTCCCCGCTGAGCATCACCGAGAAGTGGTCGCCGAACAGCTTGGCGTGCTCGCCCTCGCCGTCGGTGAGGAAGAACGGCTCGGGCCGACCGGGCAGCAGGCCCTCCCACGCGGGGCGGCCGTCGGGTGCGGAGAGGTACTCGAAGGTCATGAGCCGATGATCGCGTGTGATGCCCGTCTCTACCATCCGTGCTTCCATTGGTTGGAAGCGACGGTGACCCGGGCGGGGGATCAGGTCAGCCCGATCGCGCGCCGTGCCCCGAGCGCCCTCGAGATGGCCCGAGTGGCCATCATCAGCGGGGGACCGAGCCGACGGGCATCGTCGTCGCCCTCGGGCACCAGCACGGAGAGCGCGGCGACGATGGTGTCGTCCGCGCCGAAGACCGGCCCGGCCACCGAGACGAGCGGCTCGGGCACGGTCCGGCGCAGCACCGAGAGGCGCTCGCGGCGAACCTCGGCGATGGTGTGGCGCAACTCGGCCGCCGAGACCGGGGCGTGCTCCGGCTCGTGGACGTGGCGGCGGGCCAGGTAGGCCTCGCGGAAGCCGTGCTCGGCGAAGGCCAGCAGCACCAGTCCGACCCCGGTGGAGTGCAACGGCAGTCGCCCGCCGACGCGGTAGAGCACCGGCATCGCCCGATGGCCCGAGAGCCGCTCGACCAGCAGCGCCTCCTCCCCGTCGCGGACCGCGAGCAGCACGTGCTGCCGGGTGGCCTCGGCCAGGTCGCCCATGTAGGGCAGCGCGCGCTCGCGCAGGCCGAGGCCGCGCGGAGCCAGCGAGGCGACCTCGTAGAGCCGCAGGCCGACCGCGTACCGCCCCTCCTCGTCGCGCTCGAGCGCGCCCCAGGCGATCAGCCGCTCGGCGAGCCGGTAGGCGGAGCTGAGCGGGATGCCGCTGCGCTGGCTCAGATCGCCGAGGGTGAGCCGGCGATGGTCGGTCTCGAAGCACTCCAGCAGTCGCAGCGCACGGTCGATGACCGGCTCGCCCTGCTTGGGCCGCCGCCCGCGGGTCACAGGCCGCCTCCGCGGCACGGCCGCGACCGCAGGGCGTGCACGTAGTCGTCGGGAGCGCCGGCAACCTCCGCCGCGGCCGACAGCGCGCCCAGATAGTGCGCCGAGGGCAGGCCACCCTCATAGGCGTCCAGGACGTAGGTCCACGCGACCACGTCCCCGGCGAGGGTGTGCACCCGGACCTTGGTCTTGCGGTACAGCCCGTTGCCGTCGGCGCGCGCCACCTCCCACTCGTCGAGGTTGCGCTCGTCGAGCGGGCTGAGATCGTAGATCGCCACGAAGACCTGCTGGTCCCGCTCCTGCACCAGGGTCGCCAGCGCGCCGTCCCAGCCCAGCTCCTCGCCGCCGAAGGTCAGCCGCCAGCCGGTCAGCCACCCGGTGGCCCGCAAGGGGGAGTGGGGACACCGGCGACCCATCAGGTGGGGGTCGAGGTTGGTCCCGTAGGCGGCGTACGGCGTCACCGGCTCAGGCTATCGGCCGGACCCGTGCCGGACCTGTCGTCGGGCCGCGCCGGAGGTGCGCATCACCGTGGCCGAGGCGACACCCGACGGGCGGTCGCCGCAGTCTAGGCTTTGCTGCGTGACCCACTTCGATGTCCTCGTCCTCGGCGCCGGCCCCGGTGGCTACGTCGCCGCCATCCGTGCCTCCCAGCTCGGCAAGTCCGTCGCCGTGGTGGAGGAGAAGTACTGGGGCGGCGTCTGCCTCAACGTCGGCTGCATCCCGTCCAAGGCGCTGCTGCGCAACGCCGAGATCGCGCACATCATCACCCACGAGAAGGCCACCTTCGGCATCTCCGGTGACGCGACCATGGACTTCGCCACCACCCACCAGCGCAGTCGCGGCGTGGCCGAGGCGAGCGCCAAGGGCGTGCACTACCTGATGAAGAAAAACAAGATCACCGAGGTCAACGGCTGGGGCACGCTGACCGGCGCCACCTCGATCGACGTCAAGGCCGCCGACGGTACGACGAGCCAGCACACCTTCGACCACCTCATCATCGGCACCGGCGCGACGGTGCGCAGCGTGCCGGGCGTCGTACCGAACGGGCAGAACATCGTCACCTACGAGGAGCAGATCCTCGACGCCGACCTGCCCGGCTCGATCGTGATCGGCGGCTCCGGCGCCATCGGCGTCGAGTTCGCCTACGTGCTGAAGAACTTCGGCGTGGACGTCACCATCGTGGAGTTCCTCGACCGGATGGTGCCGACCGAGGATGCCGACGTCTCCAAGGAGCTGGCCAAGCAGTACAAGAAGCTCGGCGTCAACGTGCTGCTCTCCACCGCCGTCAAGGGTGTCGAGGACACCGGCTCCGGGGTCCGCGTGACGGTGGCTCCGGCCGCGGGCGGTGAGGAGACGGTCATCGAGGCCGACAAGTTCCTGGCCGCCTTCGGCTTCGCGCCGCGGGTGGAGGGCTACGGCCTGGAGAACATCGGCGTCCAGCTGACCGAGCGCAAGGCGATCGCCGTCGACGCGCGCGGCCGCACCAACGTGCCGAACGTCTACGCCATCGGCGACTGCACCGGCAAGCTGATGCTCGCCCACACCGCCGAGGCGATGGGCGTCGTGGCCGCCGAGACCATCGCCGGCGCGGAGACCATGGAGATCAACTTCGACATGATCCCGCGGGCGACCTTCTGCCAGCCGCAGATCGCCTCGTTCGGCTACTCCGAGGCGCAGGCGCGGGAGAAGGGGTACGACGTCAAGACGGCATCCTTCCCGTTCTCGGCCAACGGCAAGGCCCGTGGCATGGCCGAGGGGGTCGGCTTCGTCAAGATCGTCGCCGACGCCGAGCACAACGAGCTCCTCGGCGCGCACATGATCGGCCCCGAGGTCACCGAGCTGCTGCCTGCGCTCACCCTCGCCCAGCAGTGGGACCTGACCGCCGACGAGGTCGCCCGCAACGTCTTCGCCCACCCGACCCTCTCGGAGGCGATGAAGGAGGCCATCGAGGGCATCGCCGGGCACATGATCAACCTGTAGAGCCCGTTGGGCCGGCGGACCGCCGCAACTACAGTGCGACCGTTCCCACGACATCGTCGGCCGGGACGAAGGCGTTGAGGCACTTCTTCTCGACGGCGGGGTTCGTCTTGGCGGCCTTCTGCCTCCCGGCTGAGCAAAGGTGGTAGGAGGAGTCGACGGAGTCGCCGCGGTTGTCGCCCATGAGGAACAGGCGTCCGTCGGGGACGTCGGCCGACCAGCCGCGGCACCCGCCGCGGACGATGCCGTCGTCTTGAGCCATTGGTCCGTTGCACGAGGCGCTGCCGACGCCGATGTAGGGCTCGTCGATCCCCTTCCCGTTGATCTCGATCCGGCCGCGGGCGTCGCAGCACCCGACGGTGTCGCCGCCGACGCCGATGACTCGCTTGACGAGGCGACCGCCTCCAGCACTGTCGGTGAGCCAGTCAGTGGGAGCGTCGAAGACCACGATGTCGCCCCGGTGGCCCTGGTAGTGGTGGACGACGGTCGCGATGAGCGTCGATCCCTGGGGGATGGTCGGCTCCATGCTGGAGCTCGGCATGAAGTAGGCGTGCTGCTCGCTCCGGGTGCCGGAGCCACACGAGCAGAGCAGGGTGGCCGCCATGAGCATGCCGGCGAGCATCACCAGCGCCCGCCATCCCCGGTTCGTCGGCGACCTGCGCGTGGCCATCGGGCTCATCGTCTTTCCTTCCCGAGAGGGTTCCTGGTGCTCATGACCGTAGCGGCGGCGATCTCCACCGGCGACGAAGAAGGTCCTCGACCCTCGCGATGTCCTCCGGAATCGCGGTGGCGATCGTGTCCCAGAGCACCTGCGGACGGAGGCTCCGGCTGCCGCGGCCGAGGAGTGCCCGTCGCCGCGCGGGGGACGCCTGCCCTGGCCGGATCCGGCCAGGGCATTGCCAGCCATTGAAGCGTTTCACTAACCTCGGCGACCGGTGTGGTGAGTGCCACAGCCGACCGTCGAGAGGTGAGGACTCCATGAAACGCGCCCGACTGTGCCTCGCGACACTGCTGACCGGAGCCTGCCTGGTCTCGACCGGGCTCGCCAGCGGGTCGACGTACGCCGCCATCCCTGCGGCCGCCGTGGTCTCGACTGCCACGCTCTCGACCGCCGCGACCAGCATCGACGGCCCGACCGGGCTGAGCACCGACGGGCTGACCACGCCGGCGGACCTCGAGGACGACACCCCGACCTTCGCCTGGCACGCACCGGACATCGCCGCTCAGAGCGCCTACCGCATCGTCGTCTCCTCGACGGCGGCGAAGGCCGCGGCGCACGAGGGTGACGTGTGGGACTCCGGAGAGATCGCCTCCGCCGAGCAGGGTCAGATCGCCTACGCCGGCTCGAAGCTGGCGACCTCGCAGCGCTACTACTGGTCGGTGCGCGTCTGGGACGAGGACGGCACCGCCTCCGACTGGTCGTCGGTGACCTGGTTCGGCACCGGCCCGGGCAGCAGCTGGGACGCCACCCCGATCTGGAGCCAGTCGCCCACCGAGTTGTGGACCGACTACACCCTCACCGCCAAGCTGACCGTCACGGCCGTCGCGGTCGGCATCCGGTTCCGCTCTCCGGACGCGAACAACGGCTACATGTGGCAGTTCCGCGGCGCCGACAACCAGTTGGTGCCGCACGTGAAGGTGGGCGGGACCTACACGACCCTCGGCGACGCCGTCACCCTGCCGGACGGCACCCTGGCCATCGGCCAGCAGGTCACCATCGCCATCGACGTCGACGGGGACATCATCACCACCTCCATCGACGGGATCCAGGTCGATCAGCGCACCGACGACACCTTCTCCTCCGGCATCGTCGGCGTACGCACCGGGCGCACCGAGACCGGCACCCTCGACGACCTCAGCGTGGTCCCCGACGACTCCGACGACTCCGACGAGACGCTGCTGAGCAGCGACTTCTCCGACACCAACGTGTTCGGCTGCGGGACCGTCGCCGACGGTGTACTCAGCATCCCGATCTCCTCGGACTGCCTGGCCACCGGCCTGACCAACGACTGGGCGTTCTTCCGCAAGGACATCGACGTCGAGGACAAGCCGATCGCCTGGGCCAGCGCCTACGCCACCGCGGACGCGTGGAAGTCCTCCAAGCAGTACGTCTACAAGCTCTCCGTCGACGGCACCTTCGTCGGGCTCGGCCCGACCGCGCCGACCGGCGAGGAGACCAGGTACGACGGCTTCGACATCACCGACCTGCTCGCCCCCGGGAAGACCAGCACGGTCTCCGCGATCGCGCACTCGACCTCGTCCACCGCTCGGTTCCTCGCGATGGTGGTGATCGCCTACACCGACGGCACCACCCAGGTCGTCGGCACCGGATCGGACTGGCGCGCGCAGGCAGGCTCGTCGGTCTACCGCAGCCCGGGCAGCTACGGCACCGGCTACTTCACCGCGCCCAGGGAGAACACCGACGCGCGCGCCTACCCCGACGGCTTCGACGAGCCCGGGTACGACGATTCCGGCTGGCCGGCCGCCGTCGAACAGGACGCGTTCGAGGATCTCGAGGCCGCCCCGATGGGCAAGGTCACCGAACAGAGCGAGAAGGCCGCGTCGATCACCGAGATCGCCGACGGCGACTACGTCGTCGACTTCGGCCGCACCTGGCTGGGCGGCACCAGCTACGACATCACCGACGGCACCGCCGGCTCCCAGGTGCAGCTCCGCTACGGACAGGTGCTCAACGACGACGGCACCGTGAAGTACCAGACCAACGCGGGCAACACCTATCTGGACACCTACACCCTCGCCGACGGCGCTTCGCACGTCGACACCTTCGGCATGCGGACCTTCCGCTACGTCGAGATCGTCGGTGCGCCCGAGGCCGTCACCGCGGACAACCTCGAGGCCGAGGCGCTGATCTACCCGTTCGACGAGGACGCCTCCACCTTCGACTCCTCCGACGACGACCTCAACCAGGTCTATGCGCTGGCGAAGAACACCATCGAGGCGACGAACCAGAACTTCTACACCGACTCCTACGAGCGCGAGCGCACCGACTACGAGGCGGACGCCTACCTCCAGCTGATGAGCTCGCTCTACCTGATGGACGACCTGTCGCTGGGCCGCTACTCGATGAACTACTTCAAGTCCAACCGCACCTGGCCCACCGAGTGGCCGGTCTATGTGATCCTCGCCGTCCACGACGCCTGGGAGCAGACCGGGAACACCGAGCAGGTGGCCGACTACTACACCGACCTGCAGTCCAAGCTGCCCACCAGCACGTGGCTCGACACCGAGACCGGCCTGATCGAGAAGACCTCGGGGTCGAACGGCTGCAGCTCCAGCACCGACTGCGACATCGTCGACTGGCCGACCAGCGAGCGCGACGGCTACGTCTTCGAGCCCTACAACACGGTGGTCAACTCGCTGACCTACCGCGCGCTGCAGGACATGTCCGAGATGGCCCGCGCGATCGGTGAGGACGGCGACGCGACGACGTACGCCGACCAGGCGACGACCATGCGCACGGCCATCAACTCCTACCTCTACGACTCCGACACCGGGGCGTACGACGACGGGATGACCGCCGACCACACTCTCTCCGGCCACGAGTCGGTGCACGCCAGCGCGTTCGCGCTCGCCTTCGGGGTGCCCACCGCTGAGACCGCCAGCAAGGTCGCCGACTACGTCGCCAGCCGAGGGCTCGGCAGCGACGGCCTGACCTGCAGCGTGTACTGCGCCGCCTTCCTGATCGAGGGCCTCTACTCCGGCGACGACGGTCAGGCCGCCCTGGACGCGCTGACCGCGGAGGGCACCAGCAGCTGGATGAACATGATCGCCGACGGCGCCGGTGCGACCGCGGAGGCCTGGGACTCCTCGCTGAAGTCCAACCTGACCTACTCGCACCCGTGGGCCGCCTCGCCGGCGTTCAACGTGCCCTCGGGACTCTTCGGGATCCAGCCGGAGACGGCCGGATACGAGACCGTCTCGATCAAGCCCCAGCCGGGCGACCTGGACTGGGCCCACATCAGTACGCCGACCGTGCGGGGTGAGGTGGGCACCGGCTTCGACCACGGCAGCGACGACGCGCTGCGGGTGGTCGCCTCGATCCCGGGCAACACCACCGCCACGGTCAGCGTGCCGACCAGCGCCACCGAGGCGACCACCGTCTACGTCGACGGAGCCGCCCGCACGGTGACGCCCGAGGACGGCTACCTCACCGTCGACGACCTCGGCGCGGGCTGCCATCTGGTCACCACCTCGACCGACACCGAGCTGAGCGAGCACCTGACCTCGGTCTGCACGCCGGCGACGGACACCGCGTCTGCGCCGTCGAACACCACCGCCCCGAGGATCACCGGCGCTGCGATCGCCGGACGGACCCTGCGGGTCGGCCACGGGACATGGCGGAGCGACGGCGGCCTGAGCTACTCCTTCCGGTGGCTCCGGGACGGTAGGCCGATCGGGTCGGCGACCGCGGCGCGCTACACCCTCCGGGCCGCCGACGTGGGCCGCAGGATCGCGGTGCGGGTCACCGCGACCTCGACCGGCGGGGAGTCGGCGGTCGCCGACTCGGCGTACACCGCGAAGGTCGCCAAGGCGGCCTCCCGGGTGCGGGTCACGGCCGCGCCGAAGCGGGTCCATCGTGGCGCGAGGGTCCGGGTCAGGATCCGGGTCGGCGCGACCGGGCTCACCGCCACCGGCACGGTCCGGATCACCCGGCCGGGGAGCACGCCGGTGACCAGGCGGCTGGTCAAGGGAGTCGCGACGGTGACGTTCCGGGCCCGCGGGAGCGGGAAGAAGAAGGTCCGGGTGGTCTACTCCGGCTCGGCGAGTGTGACGCGGTCCACCGGCAGCGCCACCGTCGTCGTACGTCGCTGAGCCCGCCCGGCCGCCCCAGCCGGCCCGGGTCCCGCCCGAATCCCGCTGAGACCGCGCTCGCTGCAACAATGAGCGCCATGGCGCGTGCGGTGATCATCGGCGGCGGACCGGGCGGCTACGAGGCGGCGCTGGAGGCCCACCAGCTGGGCGCCGAGGTGGTGGTGGTCGACCGGGACGGGCTCGGCGGGTCGGCGGTGCTGACCGACTGCGTGCCGAGCAAGACCCTGATCGCCACCTCGGACGTGATGATCGAGATGGCGGCGGCACCCGAGCTCGGGGTGGCCTTCGAGGACGCCGGCGGCGATGCCGCGACCACGGTCCGGGTCGACCTGGCCCGGGTCAACGGCCGGGTCAAGGCGCTGGCCGCCGCTCAGTCGGCCGACATCGAGGGCCGCTTCGAGCGTCGCGGGATCCGACTGGTCAAGGGCACCGGACGCCTGGCCGGCCCCGGCCGGGTGATCGCCACCGCCCCCGACGGCGAGGCCGAGGAGCTGGCCGCCGACGCGGTGCTGGTGGCCACCGGTGCCCGCCCGCGCACCCTGGCCAGCGCCCGGCCGGACGGCGAGCGCATCCTCACCTGGGAGCAGGTCTACGACCTCACCGAGGCGCCGAGTGAGCTGATCGTGGTCGGCTCCGGCGTCACCGGCGCCGAGTTCGCCAGCGCCTACCTCTCCCTCGGCGTCCCGGTGACCCTCGTGTCCAGTCGCGACCGGGTGCTGCCGGGCGAGGACGCGGACGCCGCCGCCGTACTCGAGGACGTGCTCACCCGTCGTGGCATGAACGTGCTCGGCCGCAGCCGGATGGCGTCGGTGACCCGGGATGGGGACACCGTCACCGTCACCCTCACCGACGGCCGCACGGTGACCGGCTCGCACTGCATCCTGGCGCTCGGCTCGGTCCCGAACACCGAGGGCCTCGGACTGGCCGAGGCCGGCGTCTCGCTCGACGACGGCGGCTTCATCACCACCGACCGGGTCTCGCGGACGACCGCGACCGGCGTCTACGCGGCCGGCGACTGCACCGGCGGATTCATGCTCGCCTCGGTCGCCGCGATGGCGGGCCGGATCGCGATGCGGCACTTCCTCGGCGACGCGGTCAGCCCGCTCAATCTCCGGCTGGTCAGCTCCAACGTCTTCACCAGCCCGGAGATCGCCACCGTGGGCCTCACCCAGGCGCAGATCGACGGTGGCGAGGTCGCCGCCGACGTCGTACGCCTCGACCTGTCGGGCAACCCTCGGGCCAAGATGCAGGGCGTCCGTGACGGGTTCGTGAAGCTCTTCGCGCGCCGCGGCTCGGGCACGCTCATCGGGGGAGTGGTCGTCGGGCCGCGGGCCAGTGAGCTGATCCACCCGATCTCGCTGGCCGTCTCGGCCGGTCTCACCGCCGACCAGCTCGCCGCGGCGTTCACCGTCTACCCGTCGATGAGCGGGTCGGTCGCCGAGGCGGCGCGCCGACTGCACACCGTGGAGTGAGCCGATGCCTCGGGCCGGGTACGGTCGTGGCGTGCGCCAACCCCTCTCGCTGCTCTGTGCCCGTCTCGCCGCCGCGCTGACCACCGGTGCGCTGGTGGCCACGGCCGGCGTGGCCTGCGGCAAGGAGGCGGACCCGCTGCCGAACAGCACCAAGATCACCATCACCGGTCACGGCAACGGCCACGGCCACGGCATGGCGCAGTGGGGTGCGCAGGGCGCGGCGAAGAAGGGCAAGAGCTACCGCCAGATCCTCTCCTTCTACTATCCCGGCACCAGGTGGGGTACGGCGAGCGGGAACCTCCGGGTGCTGATCGGCGACGACACCACCCGTGACGTGCTGGTGTCCGCCCGCAGCGGGCTGCGGGCGCGCGCCGCGTCCGGGCGGACCTGGAAGCTCGCTCACCTGCATCCCAACGCGACCCGGTGGCGGATCGTGCCGGTCTCCGCCACCCGGGACGCGCTGGAGTACAAGACCAGCTCCTGGCACCGGCAGGCGACCGCGACGGGGACCGTCGGGTTCACCGCCGGCGGCGCGGCGATGACGCTGCTGCTGCCGCACGGCAAGAGCGCCAGCTACCGTGGCACGCTCCGCTCGGTCGCGCCGAGGTCGGGCAGCAAGGCGCGCAAGACGGTCAACGTCGTCTCCCTCGACAACTACCTGGCCGGCGTCGTACCGGCGGAGGTGTACTCGTCGTGGAAGGCGGCGGCTCTCAAGGCACAGGCGGTGGCCGCCCGCAGCTACGCCGTCTACCAGCGGGTGCACGATGCGCACGGCTGGTTCGACGTCTACGACGACACCCGGGACCAGGCCTACGACGGAGCCGGCGGGGAGGCCTCGACCACCACCGCCGCGGTCAAGGCGACCTCGGGGAAGATCCTCACCTACGGCGGCTCGGTCGCCTTCACCCAGTTCAGCGCCTCCAACGGCGGATACATGCTGGCCGGCAGCGTTCCCTATCTGGTCTCCAAGCGCGACCCGTACGACGCCAAGGCCTCCGGCGACCCGAGCCTGACCTGGACGAAGAAGGTCACCGTCAAGCAGATCCGGGCGCGGTGGCCCTCGGCCGGCAAGATCCTCTCGGTCAAGGTCACCAAGCGCGTCTCGGGCACCGGCGGCCGCTACGTCAAGGTGGTCACCGTCGAGGGCCAGGACCGGACCTACCAGGTCTCCGGTGACGCCTTCCGGTCCTGGGCGGGGCTCTCCTCGACCTGGTTCAGCCTCAAGACCGGCTGAGGAGCGGCGCCCCGCGCTGCCTGTGGCGCCCGCGGCGCCCCGCGCGCCGGTTCGTCTAGGTATGCAGGGCAACGGGCACTTCCCCGGTGGAGTTCCGCGGGGGAAGTGCCCGCTCGGCTGCATACCTAGACGAACAGGCAGCCGGCAGCCGGCAACCCAGGGCCTACTCCAGCACCAGGATCAGGTCTCCGCCCTCGACCGACTGGGTGCCGCCGATGGCGACCCGGGCGACGCTGCCACCGACGGGGGCGGTGATGGCCGCCTCCATCTTCATCGCCTCGATGGTGGCGATGGTGTCGCCGGCGGCCACCTTGTCGCCCGCCCCGACGATCACGGTCACCACGCCCTGGAACGGGGCGGCGACCTGGCCGGGGGTGTTCGGGTCGGCCTTCTCGGCGGCGGCGACCTCGGCGGAGACGGAGCGGTCGCGCACGGCGATGGGTCGCATCTGGCCGTTGATGGTGGCCATCACGGTCCGGTAGCCGCGCTCGTCGGGCTCGCCGATGGCCTGGACGCCGAGGAGGATCGTCTTCCCGGCGTCCAGTGGGACGCTGTGCTCCTTGCCGAACTGCAGCCCATAGAGGTAGTCGAGGGTGGAGAGCACCGAGACGTCGCCCCACTTCGAGCGGGCCTCGGTGAACTCCCGGGTCGGGCCGGGGAACAGCAGCCGGTTCAGTGTCTCGCGGCGGACCTCGGCCGACTCGCTCTCCAGCGCCGCCTCGTCGTCGGCGGCGAGGGTCTCCTCCGGCGCGGTCCAGGCCCGTCCCTCGATGGCCCTGGAGCGGAACGGCTCGGGCCAACCGCCCGGAGGGTCGCCGAGCTCGCCGTGCAGGAACCCGATCACCGACGCCGGCACGTCGTACGACGCCGGGTCGGCGGCGAACGCGGCCGGGTCCGCGCCGGCGGCGACCAGGGAGAGCGCGAGGTCGCCGATCACCTTCGAGGACGGGGTCACCTTCGGGACACGGCCGAGGATGTCGTTGGCGGCGGCGTACATGTCCTCGATCTGCTCGAACTTCTCGCCGAGCCCGAGCGCGATGGTCTGCTGGCGCAGGTTGGAGAGCTGGCCGCCGGGGATCTCGTGGCGGTAGACCCGTCCGGTCGGAGCCGGGAGCCCGGACTCGAACGGTGCGTAGAGCCGGCGGACCGCCTCCCAGTACGGCTCGACCGCGTTGACCGCCGCGAGCGAGAGCTCGGTGGTGCGGGCGGAGAAGTCGGTGGCCGCGACCAGCGAGGAGAGCGGCGGCTGCGAGGTCGTCCCGGCCATCGCCGCACAGGCGGCGTCGACCGCGTCCACGCCGGCGTCGATCGCCGCGGTCAGGGTGGCCAGCTGCCCGCCCGGAGTGTCGTGGGTGTGCAGGTGGACCGGCAGATCGAACCGCTCGCGCAGCGCCGTGACCAGCCTCCGCGCGGCCGGCGCCCGCAGCAGTCCGGCCATGTCCTTGATCGCCAGCACGTGCGCACCGGCCCGGACGATCTGCTCGGCCAGCCGCAGGTAGTAGTCGAGGGTGTAGAGGCTCTCGCCCGGGTCGGAGAGGTCGCCGGTGTAGCACAGCGCCACCTCGGCCACCGTGTTGCCGGTGGCGCGGACCGCCTCGATGGCGGGCCGCATCTGGTCGACGTCGTTGAGCGCGTCGAAGATCCGGAACACGTCGATCCCGGTCGCCGCGGCCTCGGCGACGAAGGCATCGGTCACCTTGGTCGGGTACGGCGTGTAGCCGACCGTGTTGCGACCCCGCAGCAGCATCTGCAGGTTGATGTTGGGCACCGCCTCGCGCAACGCGGCCAGGCGCTCCCACGGGTCCTCGGAGAGGAACCGCAGCGCCACATCGTAGGTGGCGCCGCCCCAGGCCTCCAGCGACCACAGCTGCGGCGTCAGCCGAGCCATGTGGCCGGCCACCGCGAGCAGGTCGGTGGTGCGCACCCGGGTCGCCAGCAGCGACTGGTGCGCATCGCGGAAGGTGGTGTCGGTGACCGCCACCTCGTGCTGGGCCCGCAGCGCCGCGGCGAACCCGTCGGGGCCCAGCTCGCGCAACAGCTGGCGGGAGCCGTCCGGGATCGGTGCGGCCGGGTCGAGCGCCGGCAGCTTGCTGGCCGGATCGACGCTCACCGGCGCGGCACCGTGCGGCTGGTTGACCGTCACGTCGGCCAGATAGGTCAGCAGCTTGGTGCCGCGGTCGCCGGAGGCGCGTGCGGTCAGCAGCCCCGGGTGGGTCTCGATGAAGCTGGTGGTGATCCGGCCGGCGATGAAGTCGGGGTCGTCGAGCAGCGCCTGCAGGAAGGGGATGTTCGTGGAGACGCCGCGGATCCGGAACTCGGCCACCGCACGCCGCGCCCGGCGTACCGCCTCGGCATGGGTGCGGCCGCGACACGTCAGCTTGGCCAGCATCGAGTCGAAGTGCGGGCTGACCTCGGCACCGGAGTAGGTGGTGCCGCCGTCCACGCGCACCCCGGCGCCGCCCGGCGAGCGGTAGGTGGTGATCATCCCGGTGTCCGGGCGGAACCCGTTGGCCGGGTCCTCGGTGGTGATCCGGCACTGCATCGCCGCGCCGCGCAACTGCACGCTCTCCTGGGACAGGCCCAGGTCGGCCAGCGTCTCACCCGAGGCGATCCGCATCTGGGACTGCACCAGGTCGACGTCGGTGACCTCCTCGGTCACGGTGTGCTCGACCTGGATGCGGGGGTTCATCTCGATGAAGACGTAGTTGCCCTGCGGGTCGAGCAGGAACTCCACCGTGCCGGCGCACGAGTAGCCGATCGCCCGGGCGAACCGCACCGCGTCGGCACACATCCGCTCCCGCAGGTCCGGGTCGAGGTTGGGGGCCGGCGCGATCTCGACGACCTTCTGGTGGCGCCGCTGGACCGAGCAGTCCCGCTCGAAGAGATGGATCACGTGACCGCTGCCGTCGGCGAGGATCTGCACCTCGACATGGCGCGGCTCGACCACGGCCTGCTCGATGAACACGGTGGCGTCGCCGAAGGCGGCCTCGGCCTCGCGCATGCAGGTCAGGATCGCCTCACGCAGCTGGGCACCGCCGGCGCCGGGCTCGTCGACCCGACGCATCCCGCGGCCGCCGCCGCCGGCGACCGCCTTGACGAAGAGCGGGTACGGCAACGCCGCGGCCGCCTCGAGGAGTGCGTCGACGTCGGTGGAGGGGTCGACGCTGGCGAGCGTGGGTACGCCGGCCGCCTTGGCCGCCGCGATCGCTCGCGCCTTGTTCCCGGTCAGCTCCAGCACGTCGGCGCTAGGCCCGACGAAGGTGATCCCGGCCTCCGCACAGGCCTCGGCCAGCGCCGGGTTCTCCGACAGGAAGCCATAGCCCGGATAGATCGCGTCCGCGCCCGCGCGCAGCGCGACCTCGACGATCGCGTGCGGATCCAGATAGGCGCGGACGGGATGACCCTCCTCGCCGATCTGGTAGGCCTCGTCGGCCTTCAGACGATGCTCCGACCCGCGGTCCTCGTAGGGAAACACCGCGACGGTCTTCGCGCCCAACTCATAGGCCGCCCGGAACGCTCGGATCGCGATCTCGCCCCGGTTGGCCACCAACACCTTGGTGAACATGGGCCGAAGGCTACCGAGATCGCGTTGCCGGCGGATGACGGTCCATCAGGCGTGCGCCTGCTGCCACCAGGCGACCGTCGCGCGCACACCGTCCTCCAGCGAGGTCGGTGCGAGTCCGAGCCGGGCCTGCGACGCGGTCGAGTCGAGGACGAAGGGGGCGGCGAACTGGAAGCTCATCTCGGCCAGCTCCCGGGTGGGGCGATGGAGTACGCCGATCGCACGCAACGCCCACCCCGGGATGGCGCTGACTCGTGCCGGCGGGGCGCCGGCGGCGTCGGCGTACGCCTGGGCGAGTCGGCGCTGGCTGACCGGCTCGGCGGTCGGGGCGTGCAGCACGCTGCCCCAGCACCCCTCCTCGCCGGCGGCGAGGATCATCGCCGCGGCGAGGTCGGGGACGTAGGTCCACGAGTGCGGTGCATCGGGGTCGCCGAGCACCTGCAGCCGGCGGCCGGCGAGCGCGGCGGCCAGCATCCGCTCGCCGGCGTGAGCGTTGCGCACCCGCGGCCCGTAGAAGTCGGAGGCGGCGACGCTCACCGTCGCGGTGGTCGAGGCCGCGCGCGCGGCGAGCAGTGCGGTGCGCACGCCGGGCTTGCCGAAGTCGGCGTCGCGCGGGGTGTCCTCGGTGATCGGTCCGCTGACCCGGCCGTAGGCGTAGAGGCTCTCGGGGAAGACGACGACCGCACCGACCCGGCCGGCCGCCGCGAGCACGGCCTGCTCGGCGGCGGGCAGTTCGGCGCGCCAGGCCGCGGCGTCGTACCGGCTGGGGTGCATGCAGTCGAAGACCGCCGAGACGCCGTCGACGGCCTCGGCGAGCGTGACCGGGTCGGCGGCGCTACCGGAGCGCCGCTCGACCAGCGGATGGGTCGGGCCGCCGCCCGATCGGGTGAGGATCCGGACGTGGTGGCCGGCGTCGGCCAGTTGGGTGGCGATGGTGGCGCCGACAGGCCCGGCGCCGATGACGAGGTGACTCATGGGGACTCCTTGGGTGGATTGACGAGAGCAGTGCTCTCGAAATTCAGCATGGCATCGTCGGACCGGAAAAGCAAGAGCGGTGCTCACATTTGCGTTCTTTGCTCTCATTTGCCAGGATCGGACGATGGCGACCACCCCGCGACAGCGAGCCCGCGAGCGCACGATGGCCGACATCGTCCGGATCGGCCGCACGCACCTGGCCACCGACGGCGCGGCCGCGCTGTCGCTGCGCGCGATCGCCCGCGAGCTCGGGGTGGTCTCCTCGGCGGTCTATCGCTATGTGGCCAGCCGCGACGAGCTGCTCACCCTGCTCGTCATCGACGGGTACGACGAACTGGCCGATGCGGTCGCCGGCGCCACCGCCGAGGTGGACACCGACGACTTCCGCGGTCGGCTGATCGCGATCGGAACCGGCGTGCGTGCCTGGGCGCTGCGCGAGCCGGCCACCTATGCGCTGCTCTTCGGCAGTCCGGTGCCGGGCTATCACGCCCCGGCGGAGCGGACCACGGAGCCGGGCACCCGGGTGATCCGGGCGCTGCTGGAGGTCTGGTCGCAGGCCTATGCCGCCGGTGCGATGCGGGTGGCCGAGCAGCCGGTGGTGCCGTCCTCGTTGGCCGGCGCCTTCGCCGGGGTGCGCGACGAGTTCGGCGTCGATCTGCCCGACCAGGTGCTGGCTCGTGGGGTCTTGGCCTGGGCGGCCCTGTTCGGCTGTCTCAGCTTCGAGGTCTTCGGGCAGTACGGCCCGGAGTCCTTCGGCGACCCGGCGGCGCTCTTCGGCTATCAGCTCGAGCTGCTCGCCGACACCGTTGGACTGGCGAGCTGAGTCGACCGGGGCGCCGTACTCCCTGCGTGAAACTGCCACTTCCTGCGGGTTGCAACCCGCAGGAAGTGGCAGTTTCACCGGTTCACCGGCGATTCCGGCCCGGGACTCCCACCCACAGGTTAATGAACGCTAACCTCGTGCCCATGAGCTACGAACTCTCTCGTGAGCACGAGGAGTTCCGCCGGGTGGTGCGGGACTTCGCCGAGGCCGAGATCGCGCCGCTCGCGGCCCAGTGGGACCGCGAGCACCGCTTCCCGGTCGAGGTCGTACGCCGGATGGGGGAGCTCGGGCTCTTCGGCCTGACCGCCCCGGAGGAGTACGGCGGTGCGGGCGGGGACTTCACCAGCCTGTGTGTCGCGATCGAGGAGCTCGGCCGGGTGGACCAGTCGATGGGCATCACCCTGGAGGCAGGGGTGGGGCTCGGCATCAATCCGATCCTCACCTTCGGCAGCACCGAGCAGAAGGAGCGGTGGCTGCCGGACCTGGTCGCCGGACGACGGCTGGCCGGCTTCGGCCTCACCGAGCCAGGGGCGGGCTCGGACGCCGGCGCCACCAGGACCCGGGCCGAGCTCGACGGCGAGGAGTGGGTGCTCAACGGTGCCAAGCAGTTCATCACCAACTCCGGCTCCGCGCTCACCTCGGTGGTCACCGCGACCGCTCGCACCGGCACCCGCGCCGACGGCCGGGCCGAGATCAGCGCGATCATGGTGCCCGCCGACACCCCCGGCTTCGTCGCCGAGCCCGCCTACGACAAGCTCGGCTGGCATGCCTCGGACACCCACCCGCTGACCTTCGTCGATGCCCGGGTGCCGGCCGGCAATCTGCTCGGCGAGCGCGGCCGCGGCCTTGCCCAGTTCCTCGCCACCCTCGATGACGGCCGGGTCGCGATCGCGGCGCTGGCGGTCGGCTGCATCCAGGCGTGTCTGGAGATGTCGCTCGACTACGCCGGGCAGCGACAGACCTTCGGCGGTCCGATCGGCCGCAAGCAGGGGGTGGCCTTCCAGTTGGCCGACCTGGAGGTGATGGTGCGCTCGGCGCGGCTGCTCACCTACCAGGCGGCCGCGATGAAGGACGCCGGCGCTCCCGCGGCGCAGTTCAAGCAGGCCGCGGCGATCGCCAAGCTGCACGCCACCGAGTCGGCGGTGAGCGCGACCCGGATCGCCACCCAGATCTTCGGCGGCTACGGATTCATGGAGGAGTACCCGGTGGCGCGATTCTATCGGGACGCCAAGATCCTGGAGATCGGCGAGGGCACCTCGGAGGTGCAGCGGATGCTCATCGCGCGTGGGCTCGGGCTGCCGGTGGAGTAGCGGATCCGATCGCCGCCCCCAGGTCTCGCTCGGCGATAGGCAGGTCGATGCCGCCGTTCATTGGTCGGACCAGCCATTGGTCGGACCAGCGAGCAGGCGGGCTCAACGAAGGCGAAACAGCGGTCGCTTAGGGTGAAGCCATGGGACGACTCGCCGGTGAGGTAGGCCGGTTCATGGCAGTCGGCGGGATCTCCACCGCCGTCGCCTTCGTCCTCTTCAACTTGCTGGCCCACGGCCTCGGCGTACCGGCGATCATGCCGGGGCACCCGATCCTCGACTACGTGTTGGCCAACACCGTCGGCATGCTGATCAGCTACGACCTGAGCCGGCGCTGGACGTTCCGGCATCGCGTCTCGGACCACCCCGACGGCGGCTTCACGGCCTACGTGGTCATCAACGTGGCGACCATGACGATCCCGGTCGCCTGTCTGTGGCTCAACCGGAACTGGCTGGGCAACTCCGACCCGATCTCGGACAACATCGCCGCGAACGTGATCGGCATCCTGCTCTCCCAGGTGGGCCGGTTCTATCTGTTCCGCCAGTTCGTCTTCCGGCGTCCGATCCGGTACACCGAGGTGTACGGCGCCGTCGACGAGGCCGGGGAGGACGTCGCGGAGGACAGCGCGGAGGACACCGTCTCAGCGCCAGAACGACGGCCAGGAGTGGCCGAGATCGGCGAGCAGTAGTCGGAGCAGCGGCAGGCTGACCCCGACCACGTTGTGGTGGTCGCCCTCGATGCCGCGGACGAAGGCTCCACCCAGGCCGTCGACGGTGAAGGCGCCGGCGACGTGGAGCGGTTCGCCGGTGGCGACGTACGCCGCGATCTCGGCCTCGTCGACCTCGGCGAAGTGGACGGTGGTGGCGGCGGTTCGGGAGAGGGTCGCACCGGTGGCGACGTCGTGCAGCGCGTGCCCGGTGACCAGTACGCCGCTGCGCCCGCTCATCTGCGTCCAGCGGCGGGTGGCCTGTGCCGCGGTGCCCGGCTTGCCGAGCGCCTGGCCGTCCAGGGAGAGCACGCTGTCGCAGCCCAGCACGACCGCGTCGGCCGGCAGGTCGTCCCGTCCGGCGACGGCGGCGCACTTGAGCTCGGCCAGTCGGAGTGCCAGCTCCGCCGGCGGCAGTCCGGTCAACTGGTCCTCGTCCACCCCGCTGACGATCACCGTCGGGTCGACGCCGGCGGCGCGCAGGGTCGCGAGTCGCGCGGGGGACTGGGAGGCGAGCACCAGAGTGGCCATGCATCTCAGGGTAGGAGAGCGGCTCCCTCTAGACTCACCCGGGCGGGCCGGAGTGGTGGAACAGGCAGACACGCAGGATTTAGGTTCCTGTGCCCACGGGCGTGCGGGTTCAAGTCCCGCCTCCGGCACGATCGAATCGGCTCCACCGAACCGGCTCGATCGGTCAGTGTCGATCGGTCAGTGTCGATCGGTCAGTGTCGATCGGTCAGTGTCGATCGGTGTGGGCGAGGTGGATGTCGGCGCGGCACTCACGACAACCGGACGTAGGATTCGCGCTCCTCGCCGCGGGGCTTCCCGCGGGCGTCGTTCGAGACCCTGGTGGCCCGCTCGCGGCGGGGCGACGGCCGGGCGCGCACACTGCTGCGTGAGCGTGCCGAACACGCCGGGGTCGCGGCCGCGCTGCTCATCGACCTCCTCGATCCGGACGTGGTGGTGCTCGGCGGCGGACTGCTGCAGGCGCCGGAGCATCTCGACGCCCTGCGTGCCCGAGCCGGGTCGAGGCTGAGCCGGCCGGCGGCCGCGGAGCTGATCCGATCGACCGGGCTGGGGGAGGGCTCGCTGGTGCGGGGCTCGGCGAGCCTGGTCATGGACGCCTTCTTCTCCGATCCGACCGGCATGCTGCCGGCCGGATCGGTGCTGGCGGACTGAACCCGCCGCGGAGGCCGGGGTCCGTCGGGACGCGGTGCCGTCTCGGCCCGCGTCCGGGCCGTCTCAGTACAGGTGCTCAGTCACTCAGTGGGCCAGGCCCCAGATGAACCCGAAGATCCCGCACGCCACGCCGAGGACGACGATGGTCCACAGCGTCACGGTGGCCGCGGTGTGCATGGTGTGCTGGTAGGGGTTGTGCTCGTAGCCGTCGAAGGTGTCGCTCTGCGTGCTCGACATCGCCGCTCCTGTTCCGGTGAGTTCGTCGGAATCAAAGGTAGTCGATGGTTCGAGCGATCAGGCCGCCGTTCCGACGTAGTAGGCGGCACGGACCGTCCGCCTCACCAGGTCGCCGTCGGCCTGCCACAGGTGCACCCGCCAGCTGGCGCGCGCCCGGTGGAGGCCGTCGCCGGTCGGCGGACCGTAGACCTCCCCCTGGCCGCAGGAGTAGAAGCCGACCCAGGTCGGGTGCGCGGGGACCTGGCCCCAGGCGCCGCCGATCCGGATCAGGCAGCGCTCGCCATCGCCGAGCACCAGCGCCTGCGGCCGCGGATGGCGAGGTGCCTGGACGCCCTTCCAGTGCCCCTGGAAGCGGACCCGGACCAGGGTCCTCGACCTCGGACTGCGCAGGCACAGCACGGTGTGGTGCGTCGACCTCCAGCACGAGGGCAGGTAGGCGGCGCTCGGGCCGCAGGTGGTGATGCCGTCGTCGACGGCGGCGGCCGAGCGGCCGAAGCAGCTCACCCGTCCCTTCCTCGTGGTGACCCGGTAGCCGCTGGCCGGCTCGCCGGCGTCGGTGACGGGCCGGATGACATGCCGCGCGGTGGCGGCGCTGCCGGCCGCGTCGGCTGGTGACCCGGCCGCGAGGAGAACGGCGAGCAGGGCGGCGAGGACGAGGGCGGTGGCCAGCGCGGTGAGCGTGGCGAGGATCCGGCGCATGAGGCTGCTCCTTCGCGCAATGGGTTCGCGGTCCGAGTACGCCTACGGGACCGAGTGATCACCGTTGGGGACGCGGGCGCGGCCGGAGGAGTTGCGGCATCGAGGCGGTCCGACCGCTCGGCATGACCCCACTAGGCTGCTCGACATGAGCGAGCCGCGTCGGGTCCACGTCGAGCGCGACCTGGCCGACGGCGCCGCCTATCCGCTGCTCAACCGGCTGGTCGTGCCCCGGCCGATCGCCTGGGTCTCGAGTCGCTCCGCCGCCGGGGTGGACAACCTGGCGCCGCACTCGTTCTTCACCGTGGCGTGCTCGGATCCGGCGGTGGTCAGCTTCACCTCGGTCGGACACAAGGACACCCTGCGCAACGTGCGGGAGACCGGCGAGTTCGTGGTCAACCTCGCCCCGGCCGGGCTGGTGGAGCAGATCAACGCCACCTCGGCGCCCTACCCACCCGAGCTCAGCGAGTTCGACGAGGTCGGCCTGACCCGGCTGGCCAGCCAGATCGTCGTACCGCCCAGCGTCGCGGAGTCGCCGGCTGCGATCGAGTGCGTGCTGGAGCGGACGGTGGAGTTCGGCGAGGCGCCGCGTGGCTCGGTGGTCTGCTTCGGCCGGGTGGTCGCCATCACCGTCGAGGCGCGCGTGTACGGCGACCGCGGGCCCGACATCGGGCTGCTCGACCCGATCAGCCGACTGGGCGGGATCGAGTGGGGGCGCGTCGGGGAGGTCTCCGCCCGACAACGCCCCGGGTATCCGCCGGCAGAGCAGTGAGCCGACGTGGCCTGGTGCGGGGACGCCTCATTCCTGGTCGCTGGCCCAGCGTCCGTCGAGGTAGGCGACCAGCGCCGGGTCGGCAGAGACCAGCCGGGACACCTCCTCGCCGCCGGTGCAGGTGCACAGGCTCAGTCGCACCGTCGGCCCGCCCGCGTCCAGACGCCGCCAGGTGCCGCCCGAGTCCTCCCAGCGCCGCAGCGTCGCCACCGGGTCGCCGGACGTGGCCTCACCCGCCGGCCCACTCGCCGGTTCGTCCACCCGTTCGTCCACCGGGCCATCGTGCCACCCGGCGTACCCTCGCAGGCGTGAGTACGGCGAGCCCCGACTGCGTCTTCTGCGCCATCGTCGCGGGGACGACCCCGGCCCATCTGGTCCTCGACGAGCCGGCGGTCGTCGGCTTCCTGGACCGGCGGCCCGTCTTCAAGGGCCACGTCCTGGTGGCACCGCGCGACCACGTGGTCACGCTGCCCGACCTGACGCCCGACCAGCTGACCACCGTGATGACGGCGGCGCAGCGGGTCGCCGCCGCGGTGCCGGGCGCGCTCGATGCCCAGGGCACCTTCGTCGCGGTCAACAACGTGGTCAGCCAGTCGGTCCCGCACCTGCACGTGCACGTCGTGCCGCGGCGTCGAGGAGATGGGCTGCGCGGCTTCTTCTGGCCCAGGACGACGTACGACTCCGACCAAGAGGCGGCGGAGATCGCCGGCGTGCTCCGCACGGCGGTGGCCGCATCACTGGTCGATGAATGACTGCTCGCCGGGTGATCGCCGGTGATCGACAGTGATGGCCGGTGATCGACAGTGATGGCCGGTGATCGACAGTGATGTGGTGCGGCTCACCGTAGGCGCCCGCTGATTGCGCACCGGCAGGGACCGGTGGCGTATGGTCTCCGCGCGCCTCCCGGGCCTGAGTACGCCGACCGGTGACACTGAATCCGATAGAACCTGTTGACTTTGAACGGAGCACACCCGTGCGCACCACCCGCCCCGCGACCCGAACCCTTCTCCGCGTCGTCTCCCCGCTTGCCGCCATCGCGCTCGCGCTCACGGCCTGTGGTGGCGGGTCCGACGACTCCGACGCCAGCTCCAGTAGCCCGCAGGCGGTCGACTCCGGCGCGTCCCTGGACAGCACCTGGCCGTTGACCGGGCTCGCGGTCAGCGGTGACGAGAGCGCGGCCCAGAGCCACCCGGCGTACATCGTCAAGGTGGACAACACCGAGGACAGCGACCCGCAGATCGGGCTCTCCCAGGCGGACATGGTCACCCAGGAGCTGGTCGAGGGGGGCATCACCCGGCTGGCGGTCTTCTACTACACCAACCTGCCCAGCAAGGTCGGGCCGGTGCGCTCGATGCGGGCCACCGACGCCGGCATCGCCGCGCCGATCAACGCCACCATCATCACCAGCGGGGCCGCCGGCTACACGTTCAAGCAGCTCAAGAAGCAGCACGTGCGCTGGATCGCGATGGGCAATCACAACGTCACCCGCATCCTCGACGGCACCCACGACACCCTGCACAGCGTGTTCGCCAACGTGAAGAGCATCGGCAAGGAGGCCAAGACCAAGACCGCCCGGCCCGAGGACTACTTCACCTGGGGCGAGGCCTCGGACTACACCGGCAAGAAGAAGGCCTCCTCGATCAAGGCACAGTTCTCCGGCTACCGGACCGACGACTTCAGCTACAAGGGCGGGAAGTACGTGTTGGCGAACAACTACTTCGCCTCCGGTGACGCCTTCACCCCGGACACCGTCATCACCGCGACGGTGCGGACCACCATCGCGCCGTACACCGACCCGGCCGGCAACCCGGTCCCGGTCTCGCACTTCACCGGCACCGGGAAGGCCTGGATCTTCCACGGCGGCAAGGCGCTCAAGGCGACCTGGAAGAAGGCCGGCGAGGACGCCACGGTGAAGTTCTACGTCAAGGGCAAGCAGGTCAAGATCCCGACCGGCCACACCTGGCTCGACCTGATCCCGAAGAGCGGCGGGAACGTCAGCTTCACCGCCAAGTGAGCGCCTCGGCCCCGGCCGGAGAGCCGTGCGCCGGGGCCGGCGCGAGGGGTCGCTCCGGAGACCCGATCGCAGCACCGCTGCACCGAACCGCTGCCCGGGGTGTGAAGATCGGAGGGTGACCCGGACCGACCTCGGCTTCGGCCAGCTGCTGGTGGCATCACCGCGGCTGGCCGACCCGAACTTCGTCGACACCGTCGTGCTGCTGCTCGACACCGGCGGCGAGGGTGCCCTGGGGGTCGTGCTCAACCGGCCGATGCCGGCGCCGCTGCCCGACGCCCTCGCCCTCTGGCAGGACCGGGTCAGCCCGCCGGTGCATCTCTTCGAGGGCGGCCCGGTGGAGACCAACGCCGCCCTTGCCCTCGCCTGGCTGCCGGAGCGGACGGCTCCGTTCGAGGGGTACCGACCCCTCGGCGGGTACGACGCCAACCCGGCCGGCCGGGTCGGTCTGCTGGACCTGGACACCGACCCCGCCGACGTACCGCCGCTGATCGGGATGCGCATCTTCGCCGGATACGCCGGCTGGGGCAGTGGCCAGCTCCAGCGCGAGGTGGCGGGCGGGGACTGGGACGTGGTGCCGGGTGAGCCCGCCGACGCCTTCGGCGCCGAGCACTCCCGGCTCTGGCGGGACGTGCTGCGGCGCCAGCCGGGCGACCTGGCCTGGCACTCCACCCGCCCGGCCGATCCGGACCTCAACTGAACCCCGTAGGCTGAGGCAATGGGGTTCCTGGGGTTCGGCACCGATACCGCGGTCGAGGAGGAGGTCCGCGAGGACGAGCGGACCGTCCCGACCGACGCGGGTGACCACGACCGCTTCTCGCACTATGTGGAGAAGGACAAGCTGACCGAGGCGATGGTGATGGGCACCCCGGTGGTGGCCCTGTGCGGCAAGGTGTGGGTGCCCAGCCGCGACGGCACGAAGTTCCCGGTCTGCCCGGAGTGCAAGGAGATCTGGGAGTCGCTGTCCGACGACACCGGCGGTGCCGACGGGAACGGCGAGGCGTGAGCGAACCCCACCTGACCGGCGCCCTCACGCCGGCCTGGCCGGATCGTGCTGCCTGGGGGACGGCGACCAAGCTCCGTGCCTGGCAGCACGCCGCGATGACCCGCTACTTCTCCGACTCGCCCCGCGACTTCCTGGCGGTGGCCACGCCGGGGGCGGGCAAGACCACCTTCGCGCTGTCGGTCGCGGCCGAGCTGCTCGGTCGCCGGATGATCGACCGGGTCACGATCGTGGCGCCCACCGAGCACCTCAAGCTGCAGTGGGCCGAGGCGGCCGGGCGAGCCGGCATCCCGATCGACCCCACCTACTCCGCCGGTCAGGGTAAGACCTCGAAGGAGTTCGTCGGCATCGCCGTCACCTACGCCGGGGTGGCGGTCAACCCGCTCGCGATGCGGATCCGCACCGAGAACTTCCGCACCCTGGTCATCCTCGACGAGGTGCACCACGCCGGCGACGCGTTGTCGTGGGGCGAGGGCGTCCGCGAGTCCTTCGAGCCGGCCACCCGCCGACTGGCCCTGACCGGCACCCCGTTCCGCTCCGACGCCAACCCGATCCCGTTCGTCACCTATGCGCCGGGTGCCGACGGCATCCCACGCTCGGCGGCCGACTACACCTACGGATACGCCGAGGCGCTCCGCGACCACGTCGTCCGACCGGTGCTCTTCATGGCCTACTCCGGCCAGATGACCTGGCGCACCCGGGCCGGCGACGAGATCGCCGCGCATCTGGGTGAGCCGCTCACCAAGGACCTGACCGCGCAGGCGCTGCGCACCGCGCTCGACCCGAACGGCTCCTGGATACCGTCGGTGCTGGAGGCCGCCGACAGGCGACTCTCCGAGGTCCGTCGCAGCGTCCCGGACGCCGGGGGACTGGTGATCGCTACCGACCAGGACTCGGCCCGGGCCTACGCCAAGACGCTGCGCGCGATCACCGGTGAGGCCGCGACCGTCGTGCTCTCCGACGAGAAGGCGGCCTCGAAGAAGATCGCCGCCTTCGCCGACGGCGAGAGCCGCTGGATGGTGGCGGTCCGGATGGTCTCCGAGGGGGTCGACGTGCCTCGGCTCGCCGTCGGGGTCTACGCCACCACCACCTCGACGCCGCTGTTCTTCGCCCAGGCCGTGGGCCGGTTCGTCCGGGCCCGTACCCGCGGCGAGACCGCCTCGGTGTTCCTGCCCTCGGTGCCCGCGCTGCTCGGCTTCGCCGCCGAGCTCGAGGTGGCTCGCGACCACGTGCTCGGTCGCCGGATCGGCGACGAGGACGACATCTTCGCCGCCGAGGACGCCCTGCTGGCCCGGGCCAACCAGGCCGAGGGGGCGGCCGAGGAGGAGGCGCTCGGTCCATGGGAGGCGCTCGACTCCGAGGCCCGGTTCGACCGGGTGCTCTTCGACGGCGGCGAGTTCGGCCACGAGGGGGAGGTGCGGGTCGGCTCGGAGGAGGAGATGGACTTCCTCGGCATCCCCGGCCTGCTCGACGCCACCCAGATGCGCGACCTGCTGGCGCAGCGACAGAGCGAGCGTGCCAAGCAGCAGAAGGCGGCCGCGGCGAGCTCGCCGCGACCGGCCGAGACGGTCGCCGCGGTCTCCGCCCACGAGCAGCTGGCGATGCTGCGCCGTGAGCTCAACGGCCTGGTGGCCGCCTGGCACCACCGCACCGGCCAGGCCCACGGCGCGGTGCACAACCGACTCCGCAAGGAATGCGGTGGACCGGCCGCCGCGGTCGCCACCGCTGATCAGCTGCGCCGCCGCATCGACACCCTCCGGGAGTGGGCGGCCCGCCGCTCGGGCTAGACGGAGCCGTCCGGGCCAGACCAGCCGGGGACCGGTCGCTGGGCTACTCGCTCGGGACGGCCTTCGGGCTCGGCTCGACCAGGTCGCGGAGCACCGAGACGGCGGCCTCGATCTCCTCCGGGGTGCGCTCGGTGGTGGCCAGTCGCTGGGCGACGTCGGCCGAGATGCGCTCCCGGGTCGCGGCCAGCTCCGCGCGGCCGGCCTCGGTGAGCGAGATGACGCTGCTGCGGGCGTCGACCGGGTTGCGGGTGCGCGCCACCAGGCCGGCGTCGAAGAGCTGGGCCACCTGGGCCGACATGGTGGGCTGCGAGCAGTTGTCCAGCTGCGCCAGCTCGGTCACGCCGAGCGGACCGGTCTGCTCCAGGATCGCCAGCACGCGGACACCGGCGGACAGGTCCAGCGAGCGGTTCATGGTGCGCATCAGGCGGGCGGCGTACACGATCAGGTCGCTGGTCATCGCGAGCTGGGTAGCCGAGGTGATCAGGTGGTGCATGGCGGTCCTTCGTCCGTCTCGGGGCATCGCCCACCGTGGGCTCCGAGGCTGCTGGGCAGAGCGTATCGGGAGATGCCTGACCGCGTCGCCGGAATCGGCCCGGCCCGGGTCCGGCTGGGCCCGGTGTGACCCGGTGTGACCCGGTGTCACCGATCCTTCACCCGACGTTGCTCGACCCCGGTCCGGACCGCGCATACAGTCGGTGCGCTCAGGGGGCCGGATCCGGCCCCGGCCTCAACCTCGGGAAGGTCTCGATGACTGACCAGACTCACTCGGCCCCCGCGCCCCGTCGCCGTACCGTCATCACCGGTGCCGTGACCGGCGCCGCCGCACTGGCCGCCGCCGGTTTCGCCGGCCCCGCCGATGCGCGCGGTGGCACGCACGGCACCCATGGCAGGCACGGCAGGCACGGGCACGGCAACGACACCCTGCGGCTGACCGTGCTCGGCACCACCGACCTGCACGGCAACGTCTACAACTGGGACTACTACCAGAACGCCGAGTTCGACGACACCGCGCACGACGACGTCGGCATCGCCAAGGTGCAGACCCTGATCAAGGCGATGCGGGCCGAGCGCGCGGGTGAGCCGATCCTGACCCTGGACGCCGGCGACACCATCCAGGGCACGCCACTGGCCTACTACTACGCCCGGATCGACCCGATCACCGATGGTGCGATCCACCCGATGGCCAACGCGATGAACCTGGTCGGCTACGACGCCGCGGCGCTGGGCAACCACGAGTTCAACTACGGCCTCGACACCCTGCGCACCTTCGAGAAGCAGGTCGACTTCCCGCTGCTCGGCGCCAACGCGGTCGATCCGAGCAGCAAGCTGCCGGTCTTCCCGCCGTACCTCATCAAGCGGTACCGGGTGCGCGGTGGGCGGACCCTGACGGTGGGCATCCTCGGCCTGACCAATCCCGGCATCGCGATCTGGGACAAGGCGAACGTGGCGGGCAAGGTCGAGTTCCCCGGGTTGGTCGAGCAGGCCACGACGTACGTGCCCAGGCTCAAGCGGGCCGGCTGCGACGTGGTCATCGTCAGTGCCCACTCCGGCGCCGACACCTCCAGCTCGTACGGCGACTCGCTGCCGCCGGAGAACGCCTCCTCACTGGTCGCCGCCCAGGTGCCCGACATCGACGCCATCCTGGTCGGGCACGCCCACGTCGAGATCCCGCAGCGCTACGTCACCAACGAGGTGACCGGCCGCGACGTGCTGCTCTGCGAGCCCTACTACTGGGGCATGCGGCTGGCGGTGATGGACCTGACGCTGACCAGGAGACACGGGCGCTGGACGGTGAGCACGGCGACCTCGCAGCTGCTCAACTCCAACACCGTCGACGAGGACGCGGCGGTGGCCGCGGCGGTCCGCAGCCAGCACCAGATCGTGGTGGACTACGTGAACTCGGTGGTGGGGGAGTCGGCCGAGGAGCTGCTCGCCGCCCGGGCCGTGGTCGAGGACGTGCCGATCATCGACTTCATCAACTACGTCCAGGCCGACGCGGTCAAGGCCGACCTGACCGGCGACGACGCCAACCTGCCGATGCTCTCCATCGCCGCGCCGTTCAACCGGTCGGCGTCGTTCCCGGCCGGCGACGTCACCGTGCGCGACGTCGCCGGTCTCTACATCTACGACAACACCCTGTTGGCGGTGCGGATGACCGGCGCCCAGGTCAAGGACTATCTGGAGTACTCCGCCCGGTACTTCCAGCAGATCTCCGGCACCGGGCCGTTCACCATCGACCAGGTGACCAACGCCGTCACCGACACCGCGCCGAACGGGACGCCCGACTACAACTACGACGCGGTCGCCGGGCTGGACGCTCCGCTGACCTACGACATCGACATCGCCCAGGCGCCGGGCGCGCGGATCCTGAACCTGGCCTACGACGGGGTCGCGGTGGCCGACGACGCCGAGTTCGTGATGGCGATCAACAACTATCGTCAGTCCGGCGGGGGTGGCTTCCCGCACGTGGCGGACGCCGAGGTGGTCTACAACCGGCAGGTCGAGATCCGGCAGCTGCTCATCGACTGGGTCAGCGCCCACAAGGTCATCGACCCGGCCCAGTTCGCCTCGGTGGACTGGACGCTGGTCTCCGGGGGAGAGCCGATCACGATCAGCTGATCGGTTCGGCATCCGGCCGCGAGTGGACGGCGACCCCGGCGGCCCGCAGCTCCGCCAGGGCGCGAGCGGTCGTCTCGGGTGCCACCCCCGCGCTCAGCTCGGTGAGCACGGTGGTGGCGAAGCCCTCCCGGACCGCGTCCAGGGCGGTGGCCCGCACGCAGTGATCGGTGGCCAGGCCGCAGACGTCCAGGTCGGTGATGTCCCGCCCACGGAGCCAGTCGGCGAGCGTCGTACCGTCCTCGGCGGCGCCCTCGAAGCCGGAGTACGCCGCGGCGTGCTCGCCCTTGCGGAACACCTCGTCGACCGCCGCCACCGCCTCGGCGAGAGCCGGGTGGAACTCCTCGCCGGCCGAGCCCACCACGCAGTGCGCCGGCCAGGAGTCGACGTAGTCGGGAGGATCGCCGAAGTGCGGTCCCGGGTCGACGTGGTGGTCCTTGGTCGCCACCACCGCGTCGTACCCGTGCGCCGTGCGCAGCAGCGCGGCGATCGCCGCCGCGACCTCGGCGCCGCCGGTCACCGGCAGCGAGCCGCTCTCGCAGAAGTCGTTCTGAACGTCGACGACCACCAGCGCCTTCACCGCGCGGCCCCCTCGAAGAGGGTCGGGATCGCCGGGTCCGCCTTGATCAGGGAGTGGGCGGCGAGGGGGAGCTCGGCGATGGCGGCGGCATGCCGGTCCCGCGCGGCCTGGAGCGACTCGCGCCCGACCACCTCGCCGCCGCGGACCAGGGGGACCAGCAGCGGCCGGTCGGTGTCGTCGGTGGCCGGCTCGGCGCCGATCCCGATCACCTCGGCCTCGGCGACCCCCGCCGGGTCGCGGCGGCGCAGCGCGTACTTGCGGCCGCCGACCGAGGTCTTCTCGGTGCTCCTCTTCGCCACCGGGACCATCTGGCCGCCCTCGCCCTCCCGGGAGACCAGCTTGTAGACGAACCCGCAGGTCGGATGGCCGCTGCCGGTCACCAGCTGGGTGCCCACCCCGTAGCCGTCGACCGGTGCGGCCGCGAGCGAGCCGATCGCGAACTCGTCCAGATCGCTGGTCACGATGATCCGGGTCGAGGTGGCGCCCAGGTCGTCGAGCTGGGCGCGCACCCGGGAGGCGAGCATGCCGAGATCGCCGGAATCGATCCGGACGGCGCCGAGCTCCGGTCCGGCCACCTCGACACCGAGGCGCACCGCCTCGGCGACGTCGTAGGTGTCGACCAGCAGCGTGGTGCCCACGCCGAGGGAGTCCACCTGGGCGCGGAAGGCGTCCCGCTCGGTGTCGTGCAGCAGGGTGAACGAGTGTGCGCTGGTGCCGGTGCTCGGCACGCCGTACCGGGCGCGCGCGGCCAGGTTCGAGCTGGCGGCGAAGCCGGCGACGTACGCCGCCCGCGCGGCCGCCACCGCCGCCTCCTCGTGGGTACGCCGCGAGCCCATCTCGATGCACGGCCGCTCGCCCGCCGCCAGCGTCATCCGCGAGGCCGCCGTCGCGATGGCCGAGTCGTGGTTGTAGATCGAGAGCAGGACCGTCTCCAGCAGGACCGCCTCGGCGAAGCTGGACTCCACCAGCAGCACCGGCGACTGCGGGAAGTAGGCCTCGCCCTCGGCGTACCCCCACACGTCGCCGGAGAACCGGAACCTCGCCAGCCAGGCCAGGGTCGGCGCGTCCACCACCCCGTCGAGCGCGGCGAGCGTGGGCTCGTCGAAGCGGAACGCCTCGATCGCATCCAGCGCCCGGCCGACGCCCGCCACCACGCCGTAACGCCGTCCGCCGGGCAGCCGGCGGCCGAAGAGCTCGAAGACCGAACGGCGGCCGGCGGTGCCGCCGGCCAACGCGGCCTGCAGCATCGTCAACTCGTAGTGATCGGTGAGCAACGCCGTGGAGGTCACTGCGCCAGCGTAGTGGTGTGGATCAGCCTCTATCGTAGGAATCATGACCGCGCCGAGCCCCGTGGAACTCGACGAGCCTGATCTGGACGACCTGACCGTGCCGGACACGCCGTGGATCACCATCGTGTGGAACGACCCGGTCAACCTGATGTCGTATGTGACCTACGTCTTCCAGACCTACTTCGGCTACTCGAAGAAGAAGTCGGAGAAGCTGATGCTGGAGGTCCACCGCGACGGCAAGTCGGCGGTCAGCTCCGGAACCCGCGAGGAGATGGAGCGGGACGTGAGCGCGATGCACGAGTACGGGCTGTGGGCGACCCTGGAGAAGCAGGACGCATGATGGGCGGCTTCAGCTACCACCGGCCGAGCGGGCACGTGATCGCCACCTTCTCCGGCTTCGAGGCCGACCTGTTGCGCTCGCTGGCCGGACAGCTCGTCGAGCTGCTGCGCAACGAGGCGGCGGCGCCGACCGAGACCGACGACCCGCTCGAGGCGATGCTCGACTTCTCCGGACCGACCAGCGAACCGGAGGACCCCGTGCTCGCCCGGCTCTTCCCGACCGCCTACCGCGACGACCAGGATGCGGCCGCGGAGTTCCGTCGGTTCACCGAGGGGTCGCTGCGGGAGGGCAAGGCCGCCGCGGCCGCCACCATCGTGGACACCCTCGAGGAGGCCGGCCTGCCGCCGGAGCCGGACGACGACACCCTGGTCATCGACGTCGAGCTGGACCCGCCGCGGGCGCAGGCCTGGCTGCGTTCCTTCACCGACATCCGGCTGGCGCTGGCCACCCGCCTCGGCGTGACCGAGGACGACGAGGACTACTGGGAGCAGCTCGACGAGGAGAACCCCTCCGGCCAGGTCTATCGGATCTACCAGTGGGTCGGCGTCTTACAGGAGACCCTCGTGGACGCGCTGTGGGCCGAGTCCGCCTAGGCTTGGCTCTTGTGTTGAGGGCTGTGCTGTCGAGAGTGGTGGCGTTGAGGATCGGGCCGTGTTGAGGATCGACCGGGCGACGTACGACGCGATCGTCGCGCACGCGAAGCGGGACCACCCCGACGAGGCCTGCGGCATCGTGGCCGGACCGGAGGGCTCCGACCGGCCCGAGCGCTTCATCGAGATGGTCAACGCCGCCGGCAGCCCGACGTTCTACGAGTTCGACTCCGCCGATCTGCTCCGGCTCTACCAGGAGATGGACGCGCGCGAGGAGGAGCCGGTGGTCGTCTACCACTCGCACACCGCCACCGAGGCCTACCCGAGTCGCACCGACATCGGCCTGGCCAGCGAGCCCCAGGCACACTACGTGCTCGTCAGCACACGCGAGCACGGGAATAACGAAGGCCCGGTGGACTTTCGTTCCTATCGGATCGTCGACGGCGTGGTGACCGAGGAAGAGGTCAGCATCGTCGCTGCGCTGGACTGACAGCGCTCGACCAGTTCCCACCGTTCGACCAGTTCCCACGAAGGAGAAGAGATGGCCATCGAGGTCAAGATTCCGACCATCCTGCGCACCTACACCGGCGGCGAGAAGGCCGTCACCGCGCAGGGTGCCAGCCTGAGCGCGCTCATCGACGACCTCGAGGCCAACCACCCCGGCATCAAGGATCGCCTGATCGACGACGGTGAGCTGCGTCGGTTCGTCAACGTCTACATCAACGACGAGGACGTCCGCTTCATCGGCAGCCTCGAGGCCGAGCTCAAGGACGGCGACCAGGTCGTCGTCCTGCCCGCGGTGGCGGGCGGGGCGCGCTAGGTCTCGATACCCCCTCGCCCGGCCGCTCGGGCCACTCGACCACCGAAAGCATCCATGACACGTTTCGACAACCTCCTCAGCTCCGTCGGCGGTACGCCGCTGGTGGGGCTGCCCCGGCTGTCGGCACCGTTCAACCGCGGTGGCGTGCAGGTGCGGCTGTGGGCCAAGCTCGAGGACCGCAACCCGACCGGCTCGATCAAGGACCGCCCGGCGCTGAAGATGATCGAGGAGGCGGAGAAGGACGGCACCCTGCGGCCGGGGTGCACCATCCTCGAGCCGACCTCCGGCAACACCGGCATCTCGCTGGCGATGGCGGCCAAGCTCAAGGGCTACCGGATCGTCTGCGTGATGCCGGAGAACACCTCCGAGGAGCGTCGCCAGCTGCTGCGGATGTGGGGCGCCGAGATCGTCTCCAGCCCGGCCGCCGGTGGCTCCAACGAGGCGGTCCGGGTGGCCAAGGGGCTCGCCGTGGAGCATCCCGACTGGGTGATGCTCTACCAGTACGGCAACATCGCCAACGCGCTCGCGCACCAGGAGGGCACCGGTCCGGAGATCCTGGCCGACCTCCCATCGGTGACGCACTTCGTGGCCGGGCTGGGCACCACCGGCACCCTGATGGGCGTCTCCCGGTTCTTCCGGGCCGCCAAGCCGGAGGTCCGCGTCGTGGCCGCCGAGCCGCGCTACGGCGAGCTGGTCTACGGCCTGCGCAACCTCGACGAGGGCTTCGTCCCGGAGCTGTACGACGCCTCGCTGATCGACGCGCGCTTCTCGGTCGGTCCGCGCGACGCGGTCCGCCGGGTGCGGGAGCTGCTCGAGCTGGAGGGGATCTTCGCCGGCATCTCCACCGGGGCGATCCTGCACGCCGCGCTCGGTCAGGCCGCCAAGTCGCTGCGGGCCGGCGAGGACGCGGACATCGCCTTCGTCGTCGCCGACGGCGGCTGGAAGTACCTCTCCACCGGCGCCTATGAGGGCACCATCGATGAGGCGGAGGAATCCCTCGAGGGCCAGCTCTGGGCCTGACCAGCGCCGCCCGGACACGCACGCTCGCGGGGTTGTCGGCGCTTGCCGGCCAACCCCGGGCCGTCTTCGCTTCTCCGCCTTGCGATCGCACGCGCCGGGCGACGCTGGTGGTGGGAGGGGCACGCTCGCGGGGTTGTCGGCGCTCGACGGCCGACCCCGGGCCGTTGCTCGACGGCCGACCCGGGCGCCTCAGCCGATCCGCAGGTCCTGGAGGGCGTCGAGCTCGCTCCCCGGCACCGACCGCAGGTCGAGCAGGGTGAGCGCGAGGTTCGCCAGGTCGCCGTTGCGGATGGGCTGCCTCGCGGCGGCATAGCCCGGGCGTGCGGTGCCGGGGTCGGCGTAGTCGGGGTTGATCCGGTAGAGGTCGCCGGCCCGGACGCCGTCGCCCCAGACCAGGAACGGGATCCGGTAGTTGGCGAGGATGCGCCGCGCATGGCTGGTCGTGCCGGCGGCGAAGCCGTGGTCGGCGGTGAGAATGATCGTGGTACGCCGCTCCAGCCGTCGATGCCGGTCGAGGGCTCGCAGCACGATGCCGAGCTGCTCGTCGGTGCGCCGTACCGCCTGCAGGTAGGCCGAGGACATGCCACCGTGCGCGTGCCCCGCCCGGTCGGGCAGCGAGATGTGCAGGAAGGTGAAGTCGCGACCCCGGGCGACCAGGTCGTGAGCGGCGGTGCGGACCAGCGCCATCTGGTCGCGCTCGACGGTGAAGCGGCAGATCGACCTGGGCCAGGACCGGTGGTAGAGGCCGAACTTCTCCTTGGCGGAGAACAACGCGGTCGACCCGCCGGCGCCATGCACCACGCTGAACACCGACGAGACCGGGTGACCGGCCGCCCTGGCCACCGTCATCCGCCTCCGGTCGCGGTCCCAGGTGACCCCGTGGCCACCGCTGGCGGCGTCGATCCGGCGTCCGGTCATCATCCCGGTGTGGTTGGGCAGGGTGACGTTCTGCTCGTACTCGGTGCGCGCGTTCAGGGTGCGGGCGCCCTGGTGCAGCAGTCGATGGAAGTGCGGCAGCTCGGCCCGGCCGAGCCGGGTCAGCGCCCGGGTGTTGAGGCCGTCCACCGAGATCGCCAGCACCACCGGCCGGGCGGTGTCGAGGGCAGCCTGCGGCGTGCTCGGGGACACCGCCGGACTCGGCGACCGCGACCCGGTCGGCGCGACGTCGCAGGCGGTCAGGACCGGGGCGGCGACCAGTGTCGCGATGGCGGTGGCGCCGGCCCTGACGGCCACCGCTCGCAGCGGGAGGCGGAGCACGCCGGCAGCCTACGGCCTCGGGGAGAGCCGAGGAGATCGGCGTGAGTTTCGTCGCGGCGCCGTGCGAGCGCGCGGTCGAGCGCCTAGCATCGATCCTCGTGCGTCCCGTTCCCGACCCCGAGGCACCGATCGGCATCTTCGACTCCGGATTCGGCGGTCTGACGGTGGCACGCTCGGTGATCGACCAGTTGCCGCACGAGTCGGTCCGCTACGTCGGCGACACCGCCCGGGCGCCGTACGGGCCCAAGCCGATCGCCGAGGTCCGCGAATACGCCCTGGAGTGTCTCGACCACCTGGTCGACGAGGGTGTCAAGGCACTGGTCATCGCCTGCAACTCGGCCTCGGCGGCGATGCTTCGCGACGCCCGGGAGCGATACGACGTGCCGGTGGTCGAGGTCATCCTGCCGGCCACCCGGCGTGCCGTGGCGGCCAGTCGCACCGGCCGGATCGGGGTGATCTGCACCCACGCCACCGCAGAGTCGATGGCCTACGAGGACGCCTTCGCCGCCGCCCCGCATGTCGACCTCTCCACCCGGGTCTGCCCGGCGTTCGTGCCGTTCGTGGAGGCCGGCATCGTCGGCGGCCCGGAGCTGCTCGAGGCCGCACACGAATACCTCGATCCGCTGACCAGCGCCGGGGTGGACACCCTGATCCTGGGCTGCACGCACTACCCACTGCTGACCGGCGTCATCTCCTACGTGATGGGCGACAACGTCACCCTGGTCAGCAGCGCCGAGGAGTCGGCCAAGGACGTCTACCGGATGCTGGCCGGGAGCGGGCTGATGAAGCAGAGCGGTGAGCCGACCTACTCCTTCGTCACCACCGGCGACCCGGCCGAGTTCGAGACCATCGGCCGCCGCTTCCTCGGACCGGAGCTGGTCGGCGCCACCCAGTTCGCCAGCCCGACCCGGATCGCCGGCGGGCTCGTCCCGGGAGGCGGCGCGTGAGGCTCACCGTGGTCGGCTGCTCGGGCTCGTATCCCGGCCCGGACTCGCCGGCCAGCTGCTACCTGGTGGAGGCCGACCACGAGGGGAGGACCTGGCGGATCGTGCTCGATCTCGGCAACGGTGCCCTCGGCGCGCTGCACAACTACGCCGACCCGCTGACGCTGGACGCGGTGCTGCTCACCCACCTACATGCCGACCACTGCATCGACATGGCCAGCTACTACGTGCTGCGCAAGTGGCATCCGCGCGGGCCGCAGCCCAAGATCCCGGTCTGGGGTCCCAAGGGCACCGCGCGCCGGCTGGCCAAGGCCTACGACCTGCCGAAGGCGCCCGGGATGCGCGAGGAGTTCGACTTCCACCGGTACGACGACCCGTTCGACATCGGCCCGTTCGAGATCACGCCCGTCGCGGTCGACCATCCGGTGCCGGCGTACGGACTGCGGATCGGCGCGGACGGGGTCACCCTCGCCTACACCGGCGACACCGGACCGACGCCGGCGCTGCAGGAGCTGGCCGACGGCGTCGACCTGCTGCTGTGTGAGGCCTCCTTCAACGAGGGTGACGAGAACCCGCCGCACCTGCACCTGACCGGCGCGGAGGCCGGTCGCACCGCCACCGAGGCGCAGGCACGGCGGCTGGTGGTCACCCACGTGCCGCCGTGGCACGACGCCGACGCGATCCTCGCCGAGGCGGTCGGGGAGTTCGCCGGGCCGACCGAGCTGGCCCGGGCGGGCGCGGTCTACGAGCTGTAGCGGTCGCGCGAAGGGCCGGCCGCCGGCGACCCACGGTTGCCACCGGCGAGCGTGAGGTCCGCTCTCCACAGGGCGTCGGGCGACGGTGGCGGTTCCGCGCGGGACGGGCGATACTGCCCGGAGGTGTCACTCTCGGGAAGGACCACCGATGCGGCGAACTCGGCTCGGCGTGGTGATGTTGATCGCCGCCTCGGCCCTCGCTGCGGGCTGTGGCGGCGGGGACCCCGCCGCGACCCCGTCCAGCTCGGGGATCTCCACGGTGCCGACCAGGACGCCGACGACCTCGGCACCGACGCCATCGGCGTCGCCGGAGAGCGCCGAGCAGTTCCTGCGTCGGTGGGTACGGGTCGGGGACCGGGCCCAGGTCACCGGTGACGTCTCTGACCTTCGCGCGATCAGTGCCCCGAGTTGTCGATCGTGCGGGCGCTTCATCGCGGAGATACGCAGGATCTACCGACACGGTGGCGAGGTGAGATACAGCGGCAGCACCGTTGCGGGGGTGCGAAGGCTGGGGAGTGGTCATTTCAGGCTGTTGCAGAAGTCCCCCGGCGTCACCTATCGACGTGGGCGAGGGGAGAAGTGGCAACACCTGCCGCGAGGGGTCGACATCTTCAACGTTGAGGTCAAGCGGATCAAGGGAGCCTGGGTTGTCGCGCAGTACTCGCAGATCGAGCGGGCCCAGGCATGAGAAGCGCCGTGCTGGCTGTGTGTGTCATCGTGGGCATCGCCGCGGTGGTCCATGCGACGCCGGTGTGGGCGGGTGCACCATCCGGAAGTCCGTGCACCGTCTCGTCGACCTTGGCGGGGGCGGCGGCGTTGTGCGACAGACCGCCGACCGATGCCACTGCGTCATACGAGGATGACTCCAGGACCACGCGCGTCGACCTGGTGCCGATCTGCATGATCGACTCAGAGGACGTATGCCCGGGCCGGGAGAGGTGCGGTCTCGACGCCGCGGGCGTCCTGTACGACGTGATGAAGGACGACGCCTACGCGGGCTCTCGCTGCATCGTCCTGGCCAGCGCGGTGGACTCGGAGACGCGCGCGGACGTCACCCCCGGCCTGGTGCTCGCGGCGTTCCGGCGGTTGTCGTGGCCGCAGGCGAAGCTGGTGGTGCAGCCGCGCCACGGGTGGACGTTGGTGAACCTGGCGACGGTGTTCTCGACGCCGACGACGGGCTCGAGGACGCAGACGGTGCGGCTGCTGGGCCGGCGGGTGCAGATCCGGGCGCACCCGGCGTCGTACGTCTGGATCCACGGCGACGGGAGCCGACAGACGACGGCGACTCCGGGGCATCAGGTGCATCCGGGCGCCGGCGTCGCGGCCCAGGACGTCGACCTGCGTGGCACGGTGAACCACGTCTACCGGATCGAGGAGCGGGTGCTGGTGGAGCTGGACGTGACCTATGCCGGCTCCTATCGGGTCGGCTCCGGTCCCTGGGTCACGATCCCGGGGACGTTGACCGTGGCGGGGGAGCCGCGGCCGTTGCGGGTGCGCACGGCGACCCCGGTCCTGGTCGGCTGAGTGTCTACAACAATCCGGCGTCGTGCACGCAGATGGCGATCTGCACCCGGTTGGTGGCGCCGAGCTTGTCCAGCAGCCGGGAGACGTGCGCCTTGACGGTGGGCACGGAGAGATAGAGATCGCCGGCGATCTCGGCGTTGGAGAGGCCGTGCCCGACCGCGACCGCCACGTCCAGCTCGCGTTCGGTGAGCACCGCGAGACGACGCTTCGCCCGGGCGCAGCGCACCGCCGCCTCGTCCGACGTGGACTCGTCCGCCCCCGGCGCGTCGGCCCGCAGCCTGGCCAGCAGGGTGCGGGTCACCGAGGGGGAGAGCATCGGCTCCCCGCTGGCCACCTTGCGGATCGCCGCGACGATCTCCGCCGGAGGCGTGTCCTTGAGCAGGAACCCCTCGGCCCCCGCGCCGAGCGCGCCGACCACATGCTCGTCGGCGTCGAAGGTGGTCAGCACGATCACCTTGGGCGGGTCCGTCATCCGGTGCAGCTCCCGGGTCGCCTCCAGTCCGGAGAGCCGGGGCATCCGCAGGTCCATCAGCACGATGTCGGGCCTCGCGGAGACGGCCAGATCGACCCCGTCGCGGCCGTCGGCCCCCTCGCCGACGATCTCCAGGTCCGGCTGTCCACCCAGCATCAGGCTCAACGCCGAGCGCACCAGCGGGTCGTCGTCGACGATCAACAGCCGGATCACGGGACCCACGGTATCCGGGCGCGGAGCACGAACCGTCCTCGTTCGACGGAGTGGCTCAGGGTGCCACCGGCCAACCGCATCCGTTCGGCCAGGCCGACCAGACCGAGGCCGGCCCCCGGCGTGCGGGCGGCGCTGAAGCCGAGCTGGTTGCTGACCACCACCTGCAGCCCCTCGGCCGGCGAGCCGGTGAGCTCCACCTCCACCACCGAGCCGGCGGCATGCTTGTGCGCGTTGGTGATCCCCTCCTGCACGATCCGGTAGGCGGCCCGGCCGGCCGAGTCGGGCGGTGGTCCGTCGCTGACCTCGTCATGCAGCCGCACGGTCGGCCCCGCCTCGTTCGCCTCCGCCACCAGGCCGGCCAGGTCGCCGTACGTCGGCTGTGGTCGCAGCAGCTCGCCGTCGTTGCCGCGCAGCACCCCGAGGACCGAGCGCAGGTCGGTGAGGGCCTCGTGCGCCTTGGCCTGGATGAGGGTGGCGTCGGCACGCATCTGCTCGGCGGTCAGGTCCTCGCGGAAGCCGAGCGCCCCGGCGTGCAGCGAGATCTGCGAGATCCGGTGCGCGAGCACGTCGTGCATCTCCCGGGCGATGGCCGCCCGTTCGTGGTCCCGGGCCTGCGCCACCCGCAGCGTCTGCTCGGCCTCGGCCGACTCGGCCCGATGGCGCAGCGTCCAGATGAGCTCGCGGCGCGAGCCGACGTACATGCCCCAGCTGAGCGTCGCACCGGTCGCCGCCGCGTTGACGATCAGGTCGACCCAGTCGGGGCTGTCGGAGGTCATGGTGGTGAAGGCCTGGCCCGCCGCGAACGCGACCGAGCCGACCAGGCCGATCTCCCAGGGGCGTCGCCGGGTGGCGAGGGAGACGGCCGCCAGCACGCCCGGCCCGCTCGAGGAGGCGGAGACCAGGCCGGTCGCCGCCAGCACGACCGCGATCGCCAGCGGAGCCCGGCGCCGGTAGTGGGTGAGCACCAGGGCCACCAGGCCGACGGCGAGATCGACGGCGGGCCAGCCGTGCCAGACCTCGTATTCGCCCTGCACGCCGTCGGCGAAGACGAGTCCACCGATGAGCAGCATCGCCGCGAACCGCCAGGTGTGCCCCCAGGCGCCGAGGCGAGGCTGGTACTCCTCGGGTGCCGGGCGGTCCATGACCCCACGCTAGGTCACCGCTCGGTCCGGCACAGCCGACCGAGGTCGGGGTTCCCCCTGACCGTCGGATCCGCCCGACGCTACTTAAGTCAGGGCACGATAGCCGTGTGGCAGATGTGTGAGCGCCGATCGGCAGGGCAGGGTGGTGGCATGATCAAAGTGGACTCACTGACCCGCACCTATGGGTCGTATGTGGCGGTCGACGACATCAGCTTCGAGTGCAAGCCGGGGACCGTGACCGGGTTCCTCGGCCCGAACGGGGCCGGCAAGTCGACCACGATGCGGGTGATGGTCGGGTTGACTCCGCCGACCCACGGCCAGGTCACCATCGGTGGCCGGCACTACATCGACATCCCCAATCCGGGCCGGTACGTCGGCGTACTGCTGGACGCCTCGGCACAGCACGCCGGCCGCAGCGGCCGGGAGACGCTGATGCTCGGCGCGATCGCGATGGGGCTGCCGACCAGCCGGGTCGACGAGATGCTGCAACTGGTCTCGCTGACGCCGGCCGAGGCCAAGCGCCGGGTGGGGAACTACTCCCTGGGCATGAAGCAGCGACTCGGCATCGCGCACGCCCTGCTGGGCGACCCACAGGTGCTGATCCTGGACGAGCCCGCCAACGGGCTCGATCCGGCGGGCATCCGCTGGATGCGTGGCCTGCTGAAGGCGTACGCCGACCGAGGAGGCACGGTGCTGCTCTCCTCTCACCTGCTGCACGAGGTCGAGCAGATCGCCGACGAGATGATCCTCATCGGTCGCGGGAAGATCGTCGCCCAGGGCGACCGGCAGAGCTTGCTCGCCCAGTCCGGTCCGGAGAGCACCCTGGTCACCTCGCTCGACAACGCCGCGCTGGCGAACGCGCTCAGCGCGAAGGGCTACCACCCGGTCCCGGCCGGTGACGGGATCCGGGTCGACTGCGCGCCGGTCGAGGTCGGCCGGGTCGCACTCGAGGCCGGCAGCGTGCTCAGCGACCTGCGCTCGGGCAGCGCGGGCCTGGAGGACCTGTTCCTGGAGCTCACCTCCGACACCCAGCGAGAGGGGATCAACTGATGTCCAGCTCCATGCCCGGCGTCGCCATGACGCCGCCACTGCCGCCGGTGACCAATGCGGTGCCCACGCCGTTCTCCCGGACCTTCAAGGTCGAGTTCCGCAAGGCGTGGGACAGCAGGGCGGGGTTCTGGCTGCTGGCCACGATCGTCGCCCTGGTCGTCCTGGTCGAGCTGATCGCCACCATCGTCACCGGGGTCAAGGACGAGGAGATGGCCTGGGGCGACTTCGCCGGCATCGCCGGGTTCGTCACCTCGGTGCTGCTGCCGGTGCTCGGCATCATGCTGGTCACCAGCGAATGGGGTCAGCGCACCGCGATGACCACCTTCACCCTGGAGCCTCGACGTCCCCGGGTGATCCTCGCCAAGGCGCTGGTCGGGGTGGCACTGACGGTGATCACCGTCGTGGCCGCGATGATCGTCGGCCTGGTGTGCAACGGCCTCTACGCCGTTCTCGCCGGCCACGGCGACTGGGACCCCGGGCTCGGCAATCTGGCCGGCTTCACCATCTACCAGGTGCTGAGCATGCTCGGCGGGTTCGCCTTCGCCTGCCTCTTCCTCAACACCGCGGCCGCCATCGTCGCCTTCTTCGCCTACACCTATGTGGTTCCGACCCTGCTCGCGATCGGATCCGCGACGATGGACTGGTTCGACAAGCTGGCCCCCTGGATCGACTTCCAGTCGGCGGTGTCGCACTTCGTGGACTGGAGCTTCGAGGGCGACGACGTCGCGCAGTTGATCGTCTCCGGCCTGATCTGGCTCGGCATCCCGCTCTTCTTCGGGCTGCGCCGCATCTTGCGCGCGGAGGTCAAGTAGCGCCGAGTCGGCGCTACGGGTACGCGTTGGGAGGTCGAGTCGGCGCTACTTGTACGGCGTGACCTGGACGGCGGCCCGCCGACTCGGCGACGGCACGTGCGCTTCGCGCCGTGCCCCGGTGGGTGCTCGTGCGGGCGCCGTCGCCGCGGCTCGTAGGGTTCGGGGTATGACACGTGCTGACGGCCGCGCCGACGATGAACTCCGCCCGATCAAGATCACCCGCGGTTGGCTCGACCACGCGGCCGGCTCGGTGCTCGTCGAGTTCGGCAGGACCCGGGTGCTCTGCGCGGCGTCGGCCTCCGAGGGCGTGCCGCGGTGGCGCAAGGGGTCGGGGCTGGGCTGGGTGACCGCCGAGTACGCGATGCTGCCCGCCTCGACCAACACCCGCTCGCAGCGGGAGTCGACCAAGGGCCGGATCGGTGGCCGTACCCACGAGATCTCCCGGCTGGTCGGCCGCTCGCTGCGGGCGGTGATCGACTACCAGGCGCTGGGAGAGAACACCATACAGCTCGACTGCGACGTGCTGCAGGCCGATGGCGGCACCCGCACCGCCTCGATTACCGGGGCGTACGTCGCCCTGGCCGACGCGGTCGCCTCGCTCGGCGTCCCGGCGGCGCTGACCGGCTCGGTCGCCGCCGTCTCGGTGGGCATCATCGACGGCGTCCCGCGGCTCGACCTGCCCTATGAGGAGGACGTGCGCGCCGAGACCGACATGAACATCGTGATGACCGGCGCCGGGAAGTTCGTCGAGGTGCAGGGCACGGCCGAGGGCGCCGCCTTCGACCGTGCCGAGCTGGACGCGCTGCTGGCGCTGGGGGAGAAGGGCTGCGCGGAGCTCACCTCGCGGCAGCAGGCGGCACTCGCGGAGAGCCTCGGGTCGACGCGGTGAGGCTCCACGTCGCCTCCCGCAACGCCGGGAAGATCGAGGAGATGCACCGCCTGCTCGACGCACACGTGGCCGGCGTCGAGATCGTCGGGCTCGACGACGTCGCGCCGTACGACGAGCCGGTCGAGGACGGCGCCACCTTCGCCGACAACGCGCTGCTCAAGGCGCGCGCCGGGTACGCGGCCACCGGGCTGCCCTCGATCGCCGACGACTCCGGGCTGTGCGTGGACGCGCTGAACGGGATGCCCGGGGTGCTCTCGGCGCGCTGGTCCGGGCCTCCGAAGTCGGATGCGCGCAACAACGAGCTGCTCCTCGCCCAGCTCGCCGACGTGCCCGACGAGCGCCGTGGGGCCCGGTTCCGCTGCGTGGTCGCCTACGTCGACGGACCCGGAGACGACGACGTCCTCCTCGTCGAGGGCGTGATGCCCGGCCGGGTGATCCGGGAGACCCGCGGCAGCGGCGGATTCGGGTACGACGTCGTCTTCGTGCCCGCCGCGGCCGAGCCGCACACCTCCGCGGAGCTGGCCTCGGCCGCCAAGGACGCGATCTCGCACCGCGGCCGCGCCCTGCGCGAGATCGCGCCGCAGGTGGCCAGGCGGCTGGCCGGCGGTGGACGCTGATGCGGCTCTTCCCCGCGGCCCGGGCCGCCGTCGAGGCGGACGCCGCCGCGCCTCGTCCCTGGGAGCTCGACATCGACGAGCAGCGTGCGGGCGCCCGGCGTGTCGCCGCCGTGCAGCCGCGACCCGACGTCGCCGAGGTCAGCGACCACGATGCCGACGGCGTGGCGGTCCGGCTCTACGTGCCGCACGCCGCACGGGACGGCGTGATCGTGCACCTGCACGGCGGCGGCTTCGTCTTCGGCGACATCGAGGTGCACGACGCGGCCGCCCGTGAGCTGGCCGAGACCACCCGGATCCGGGTGCTCTCCGTCGACTATCGCCGTCCGCCCGAGCACCGGTTCCCGGCGGCCCCCGACGACGTCGACACGGTCCTGGCCTGGCTCGCCGCGCAGCCCGGGATCGGCACGATGCCGGTCTACGCGCACGGTGACAGCGCCGGCGGCAGCCTCGCGCTGGTGGCGGCGCTGCGCAACCCCGGCCGATTCCGGGCGGTGGCGCTGGTCTACCCGTTCCTCGACCCGAGCTGCGCGAGCGCGTCGTACCGGATCGAGGGCGGCTGGGCGGAGGAGGCGAGGTGGTACTGGGAGCAGTACGCCGCCAGCCCGGCGGACCACGCCGACCCCGATCTGGCGCCGCTGCTCGCCGGCGACGACCGGCTGGCCCGGCTGCCGCCCACCCTGGTGGTCAGCGCCGAGGGCGACATCCTCGTGGACGAGGACGAGGAGCTCGCCCACCGGCTGGCGGACCTCGGCGTCGAGGTCGTCGCCTTCCGTGCGGTCGGGCAGGTGCACGGCTTCTGGCGGCACTCGTCGGTCTTCTCCGCGGTCGGGCCGGTGATGGCGATGACGGCGGCCTTCCTGAGCAGGCAGGGCTGAGAGACTCCGCGGGCGGGCGACCACCCCGGGGCGGAGGACCACCACCCACCGCCTGGTGGTGGCCGACCCGGGCCCGGGAGGACCGGTCGACCGGCGTGAGCCGACCCCGCCGCGGTCTGGAAGACTGCCCCCATGCGTGTGCATCTGGGCTGTGACCATGCCGGCCTCGACCTGAAGAGCCACCTCATCGGTCGTCTCACCGAGCTCGGCTACGAGCCGGTCGACCACGGTCCGTTCGTCTACGACGCGCTCGACGACTACCCGGTCTTCTGCATCCGCGCCGCCGAGGCGGTCGCGCGCGAGCGCGAGGCCGGGCTGGACAGCCTCGGCGTCGTCATCGGCGGCTCCGGCAACGGCGAGCAGATGGCCGCCAACAAGGTCGCCGGCATCAGGTGCGCGCTGGTGCACAGCGACGAGACCGCGAGGCTCGCCCGCGAGCACAACGACGCCCAGGTGGTGGCCGTGGGCGGCCGGATGCACCCGCTGGAGGAGATGACCCGGTTCGTCGAGCTGTTCCTGGCCGAGCCGTTCAGCGGCGAGGAGCGACACGCCCGCCGGATCGGCCAGCTCAGTCACTACGAGGAGACCGGGCAGCGGCCCCCGTTGCCGGACTCGGCGGTGGGCCTCGGCCCCGCCGAGGACCAGGACTGATCCGGTGCCCGAGGGGCACACCCTGCACCGGCTGGCCCTGGACCTCAGCGAGGCCTTCGCCGGGCAGCGGCTCCGGGTCAGCAGTCCCCAGGGGCGGTTCGCCGAGTCGGCGGCGCTGGTGGACGGCGACGAGTGTCGGGGCGCGGACACCTGGGGCAAGCAGCTCTTCATCGAGTTCGTCGGCGATCGGTTCATCCACATCCACCTCGGCCTGTACGGCAAGCTCGCGATCACCTCGACCGAACCCGGCGAGGAGCCGCCGGCTCCGGTGGGACAGGTGCGCCTGCGTCTGATCGGCACCACCTCGTACGCCGACCTGCGTGGCGCCACCGCCTGCGATCTCATGACCCGGGAGCAGCGGGCGGCGTGTGTGGCCAGGCTCGGCCCGGACCCGTTGCGCCCCGACGCCGACCCGGAGCGCGCCTGGGCCCGGATCTCCTCCTCGCGCGCGCCGATCGGCGGCCTGCTGATGGACCAGTCGGTCCTCGCCGGCGTCGGAAACGTCTACCGCGCCGAGCTGCTCTTCCGCCACCGCCTCGACCCGATGCGGCCCGGCCGCTCGCTGCGCAGGGGACAGTGGCAGGCGATGTGGGCCGACCTGGTCGAGTTGATGGCCGATGGTCTGGCCAAGAACCGGATCGACACCGTTCGGCCGGAGCACACCCCCGAGGCGATGGGCCGGCCGCCGCGACGCGACGACCACGGTGGCGAGGTCTACGTCTATCGGCGCGCCGGACAGCCGTGTCACGTCTGCGGCCGGCCGGTGCGCACCGCGGAGCTGCACCAGCGCAACCTGTTCTGGTGTCCCGGTTGCCAGCGCACCTACCGTCCGCGGGGGAACGGCGCCCGCCGCGCGGGCGCCCCGCAGACCGCCGCACCGGAGAACGCCGCACCGGAGAACGCCGCACACTAGAGTGCGCTCATCCGCCCCCGGTCACGAAGGTCGCCCATGCCATCCAGGCCATCCAGGTCAGCTCGCGGTTCCCGCTCGGGCGAGATGCGCACCTACGTGGTGCGTCGCCGGCTGCAGAACCCCGAGCTGCGGATGTGCGGCTGGCTCAGTCTGCTCGCCCTGGTGCTCACCGTCTTCGCGGCGCTGCAGCAGCACTGGATCGTGTGGTTCCCGCTCGCCGCGCTCTCCATCCCGCTGCTGCTCGGTGCCCTTCTGCTCGGACCGCGCACGCTGCCGTGGTTCGTCGTGTTCGTCATGTTGCTGCTGGTGGTCGCGGCCAGCCGGCGGCTGGTGATCGACGCCAACCAGGCGGCCGCGATCGTCGTCTACTTCGTCCTCGGCCTCTTGGTGCTGCTGGTCTCCTACCGCCGCTCGCGGCTGGGCGTGGCGGGGATGCGCGGCGAGTCGATGCTCGTCGATCTGCGCGACCGGATCCTGCGGCAGGGCGGGATCCCGGCGCTGCCGGCCGCCTGGGTCGCCGAGTCGGCGATGGCCTCGGCCGGAGGCACCAGGTTCTCCGGAGACTTCGTACTCGCCGTCCGCACCGGGGACGATCGGCTGGAGGTGGTGGTGGTCGACGTCTCCGGCAAGGGCGAGCAGGCCGGCACCCGGGCGCTGCTGCTCTCCGGCGCGCTCGGCGGGCTGCTCGGCGCCGTACCGCCAGCGGCGTTCCTGCCCGCGGCCAACGCCTACCTGATCCGGCAGGGCTGGGAGGAGGGGTTCGCGACCGCCATCCATCTCAGCCTCGACCTGGGCAGCGGCCGCTACGAGGTCCGTGCGGCCGGGCACCCGCCGGCGCTGTTGCGGCCGGCTCCGACGGAGCCCTGGCTGAGCCTGGAGTCCGGCGGCCCGGCGCTGGGCCTGATCGACGAGGCGACCTACGACGCCGCCCTCGGCATGATCGGCCCCGGCGGCCTGATGCTGCTCTACACCGACGGCATGGTCGAGGAGCCCGGTCACGAGATCGAGGCCGGTGTCGAGCAGCTGATCGCCGCTGCGGACCGGATCACGAGCACCGGTCTCTCCGGGTCGGCCCGAGAGCTGGTCGAGGCACGGGGCATCCGCAACGACGACCGGTCGGCGGTGGTGATCGGTCGGGCGGGACAGCTCGGTTGAGGTCCGTGGACCGGATCGCCGAGGAGGGGTCGAGGACGGCGCGGGCGATCGCGGGGCGGCGTGCCGGCCGGTCTCACCGGGGCCGGCCGGTTGGGTCCGATCGCCGGCGGTGTGGCACCATTTCGGGGTTGCCCGCTCCGGCCCCGGTCCCTCGCGGCCCGAAGACGGAGAAGGCGCGCGCGGATGTAGCTCAATGGTAGAGCCCCAGTCTTCCAAACTGGCTACGCGGGTTCGATTCCCGTCATCCGCTCGGAGCTGGTCTCCTCGTGCCCGAGGAGACCGGTCTCGCCGGGGCGTAGCGTAGTGGCTAGCGCGCCTGCTTTGGGAGCAGGAGACCGCAGGTTCGAGTCCTGTCGCCCCGACTGCAACGATCCGACCGGGTCACCGCAGCCCATGCACCATCCGAGAACGAACGACAGGAGTCACCGAGTGAAGAGCGCCGTCGAGACCTTGAGCCCGACCCGGGCCAAGCTGACCGTCGAGGTGCCCTTCGAGGAGCTCAAGCCGAGCCTCGACGCGGCGTACAAGCAGATCGCCCAGCAGATCAACGTGCCGGGCTTCCGACGCGGGAAGGTTCCGCCGCAGATCATCGACCGTCAGGTCGGTCGCGAGGCGGTGCTCGGCGAGGCGGTCAACCAGGTGCTGCCGGCCAAGTACGCCGAGGCGCTGCAGGCCAACGACCTCGAGCCGCTGGCCCAGCCCGAGGTCGAGGTGACCAAGCTGGAGGACGACCCGGCCGAGGGCGCGGCGCTGGAGTTCACCGCGGAGGTGGACGTCAAGCCGACGATCGAGCTGCCGGACTACGCCGGCCTCGAGGCCCAGGTCGACGACGTCGAGGTCACCGACGAGGACGTCGAGGAGCAGCTGCAGGCGATGCGGGAGCGGTTCGGCACGCTGAGGGACGTCGAGCGTCCCGCCGAGGACGGCGACTTCGTGGTGATCGACCTGGCCGCCACCAAGGACGGCGAGCCCGTCGAGGGCGCCGAGGTCTCCGGCACCAGCTACCAGGTCGGCCGCGGCGGCATGCTGGAGGGCCTCGACGAGGCCGTCACCGGACTGTCTGCCGGCGAGTCGACGACCTTCACCAGCCAGCTGGTGGGGGGAGACCTGGTCGGCCAGGACGTCGACGTCGCGGTCACCGTGCGGCAGGTCCAGGAGCAGGAGCTCCCCGAGTACGACGACGACTTCGCCCAGCTGGCCAGCGAGTTCGACACCGTGGCCGAGCTCGAGGCCGACGTCCGTGAGCGGTTGGGCCGCGGCAAGCGGCTCGAGCAGGCGGCCGCCGCCCGGGACGCGGTCCTGGAGGCGCTGCTGGAGAAGGTCGAGGTGCCGCTGCCGGACAGCCTGGTCACCGAGGAGCTCAACGCTCGCCGGGAGAACATCGAGCAGCAGCTCGCCTACGCCGGCATCACGATGGAGAAGTACCTCGAGGACGAGGAGCAGACCGTCGAGGAGTTCGAGGCCGACCTGGAGCGGCGGGTGCGGGACGCCGTCGCGGCGCAGCTGGTCCTCGACCAGATCGCCAAGACCGAGGAGTTCCCGGTCGATCAGAACGAGCTGACCCAGCACATGATGCGCCGGGCCCAGCAGTCCGGTCAGGACCCGCAGGAGTTCGTCAACCACATGCTGGAGCACAACCACGTGCCCGAGCTGGTGGCCGAGCTGCTGCGCGGCAAGGCGCTGGCCCAGATCGTGGAGTCGGCGGTCGTCACCGATGCCTCCGGCAACACCGTCGAGCTCAAGAACCTCCGTCCCGACGGCACCATCGGCGATCCCGAGGACGAGGCCGCCGAGTCGGCCGAGGAGTCTGCCGGTGAGGTGACCGAGGAGTCGAGCGCCGAGTCGACCGACCAGGGCGCCGTGGAGAGCTCCACGGACTGATCCTGCTCTCGCAGTGACGGCCCCGTCCTCGGACGGGGCCGTTGCCGCATTTCTGGTCGGCTCCCTTCTCGAGAGGAGTTCGGGGCCGGGACCGGCGCCGCCGGGGGCGGCCCGGAGTCGGCCGGAGTGGGCCCGGAGCCGGGCCGGCACCTCGGGCACCCGGCGCCGACGGTGTGCGGGTCCGCCGAAATCTGCTGTCGGCGAACAGCGCCGGACAGGCCGTGGAACTGTCCGGCGCGACGGCTAAGGTCGGCGACGTGAACCAGTACTCCAGCGCCCACGACGGCGACTCCGGACCGGGTCTGTCCCCGACCTCGGGCGGCGGCGCCGGCCTGAACCTGCTCGACGACAACATCTACAACCGGCTGCTGCGCGAGCGCATCGTGTTCCTCGGCTCTGAGGTGCGGGACCAGAACGCCAACGCGATCTGCGCCCAGCTGTTGTTGCTGTCGGCCGAGGACCCCGAGGCCGACATCTTCTTGCACATCAACTCCCCGGGCGGCTCGGTGGACGCCGGGATGGCGATCTACGACACCATGAACTACATCCCCAACGACGTGGCCACCGTCGGCATGGGCCTGGCCGCCTCGATGGGTCAGTTCCTGCTGTGCGCCGGCGCGAAGGGGAAGCGCTACGCGCTGCCGCATGCGCGGATCATGATGCACCAGCCCTCGTCCGGCATGGGCGGCTCGGCTTCGGACATCAAGATCCAGGCGCAGCAGTCGCTGCACATCAAGAAGGTGCTGCTCGAGCTGATCTCCGCGCACACCGGTCAGCCGCTGGACCAGATCATCGCCGACGCCGACCGCGACCGCTGGTTCACCGCCGACGAGGCACTGGAGTACGGCCTGGTCGACAAGGTGATCACCAGCGCTCGGGAAGCATCCGACGAGGGCCGTCCCGCCCACAAGAAGGACTGAGAGGCAGGCTGATGAACTACTACATCCCGCAGTGGGAGGAGCGGACCTCCTATGGGATCCGCCGGATCGACCCGTACGCGAAGCTGTTCGAGGAGCGGATCATCTACCTCGGCACGCCGATCAGCGACGACGTCGCCAACGCGATCATCGCCCAGCTGCTGTGCCTGCAGTCGATGAACCCCGACCAGGACATCAGCATCTACATCAACTCCCCGGGTGGCTCGTTCACCGCGCTGACCGCGATCTACGACACGATCCAGTTCATCAAGCCCGACGTACAGACGGTGTGCATGGGCCAGGCGGCGTCCGCGGCCGCGGTGCTGCTGGCCTCCGGCGCGCACGGCAAACGCCTGGCGCTGCCCAACAGCCGGATCCTGATCCATCAGCCGTACACCGAGGGCACCTTCGGCCAGACCTCCGACATCGAGATCCAGGCCAACGAGATCCTCCGCATGCGCGAGCTCTTGGAGAAGATGATCGCCGACCACAGCGGCAAGAGCGTCGAGGAGGTCAGCGTCGACATCGAGCGCGACAAGATCCTCACCGCCGAGCAGGCGGTCGAGTACGGGATCGTCGACTCCGTGCTGGCCTCGCTCAAGACCCCTGCGCTGGCCTGACCGGCGGTGGTCTGTGACGGACTCCCGAGCCGTTCCCGCCACGCGGGCCCGGCTCGGGGTACCGTCGGTGTGCTCCACCCCGCTTGATCCGCCCCACCCGTTCGACCCGTTCCTATTGGAGGATGACCGCCCGTGGCACGCATCGGTGACGGAGGCGACCTGCTGAAGTGCTCCTTCTGCGGGAAGAGCCAGAAGCAGGTCAAGAAGCTGATCGCCGGCCCCGGCGTGTACATCTGCGACGAGTGCATCGACCTGTGCAACGAGATCATCGAGGAGGAGCTCAACGAGGGCGGTGAGGTCCGACTGGAGGAGCTGCCCAAGCCACGGGAGATCTTCGAGTTCCTCAACTCCTACGTGATCGGGCAGGAGCGGGCCAAGAAGTCGCTCGCGGTCGCCGTCTACAACCACTACAAGCGGGTGCAGGCGGGGCTGCAGCCGGGCGCGACCGGGCCCGGCTCGGGCAAGCACACCAAGGACGAGAACGTCGAGGTCGCCAAGTCGAACATCCTGGTGATCGGACCGACCGGCTGTGGCAAGACCTACCTCGCCCAGACCCTGGCCCGGATGCTCAACGTGCCGTTCGCCATCGCCGACGCCACCGCGCTCACCGAGGCCGGGTACGTCGGCGAGGACGTCGAGAACATCCTGCTCAAGCTCATCCAGGCGGCCGACTACGACGTGAAGAAGGCCGAGACCGGGATCATCTACATCGACGAGATCGACAAGGTGGCCCGCAAGGCGGAGAACCCGTCGATCACCCGCGACGTCTCCGGTGAGGGCGTGCAGCAGGCGCTGCTGAAGATCATCGAGGGCACCACCGCCTCGGTGCCGCCGCAGGGGGGCCGCAAGCACCCGCATCAGGAGTTCATCCAGATCGACACCACGAACATCCTGTTCGTCGTCGGTGGCGCCTTCGCCGGTCTGGAGCACATCATCGAGCAGCGGGTCGGCAAGAAGACGCTCGGCTTCACCGCCGAGATCCACGGCAAGGCCGAGAAGGAGGCCGAGGACCTGCTTGCCCTGGTCCGGCCGGAGGACCTGACCAAGTTCGGGCTGATCCCGGAGTTCATTGGCCGGCTGCCGCTGATCGCGAGTGTCAACAAGCTCGACCGGGATGCGCTCGTCCAGATCCTCACCACTCCACGCAACGCGCTGGTCAAGCAGTATCAGAAGCTCTTCGACCTCGACGGGGTCGACCTGGAGTTCACCCCCGAGGCGATCGAGGCGATCGCCGACAAGGCGCTGGAGCGCGGCACCGGTGCCCGCGGCCTGCGCGCCATCATCGAGGAACTGCTGCTCCACGTGATGTACGACGTACCGTCTCGCGGTGACGTGGCCAAGGTGATCGTGACCGGCGAGGTCGTCGAGGCGGGCGACGCGCCGACGCTGATCCCGCGCGCGGACAAGAAGAAGAAGTCTGCCTGACCGCACCCGCCGAGTCGGTCCTTAGAACCGCCGAATCGGTCCTCAGAACCGACGAGTCCGTCCTCGGATTCGACGAGTAGGACGGTTGAGGCAGGAACGTCGGAAGCCGTGGGTCTGCCGGGAACGCGTTGACGGCGTTCCTCCGGGTCGTCGAGGAGTTGCTTGCCGACCGGGCACAGGTGCGTCTGTTTGGACGCACTCGGCCGCCTTCTCTGAACGCTGCCACCCGCACGACCCGAACCGACGACTCGGGCTACAACAACTAACAACTCGCGCCACCGAAGGACCGATTCGTCGCCACAGCCGGGCGGCCACCCCGCCCGCACGGGGCACAGGGCCTCGGAACGCTAGTCCTGACTAGTCCTTTCGGGTCATTTTGCCGTCTGAACTCGCCTGGAGGCGGAGCCTCGGGAAGAATCATCGGTACTCGATGAGAAACAGCTGTGGGATGGTGACGGGTGAGCGGTCAGGGCAGGGCACCCTTGGCGGCGTATGTCGTCGTGGTGCTGCTCGGTCTGCTGGTCATCTGGCAGGCGCTCAGCGACGGTCCGCTCGGGATGAGTCAGATCAGCGACTCGCAGAGCACCGTCGAGCACCAGCGTGTGGTGGCCGACCCCGGCGCGCCGATCATGCCCGACACCACCGCCCAGGACGGCGCGGTGAAGCTCGGCTCCGGTACGTCGTCGGGCGGTGGCTCGACCGGGAGCACGCCGTCGTCGTCCTCGGACAGCTCGGCCGCCGGGACCGCCGACCAGGCGACCGGCAACGGCGGGACCGGTGACACGTCGACCGACGGTGGCCGGGGGAAGTCCGGGGACGACAGCGGGACGCCGGTCGGTACCGTGGGCAAGTCCGGCCATGCCGCCGGGTCGGCCGGCGGAGACGAGCAGACCGATCACCACGACGGGAACTCGCACGACTCGAGCACCGGCAATACCGGCAAGACGGGCGACACCGGCAGCACCGGCGACACGGGGGACAGCCAGTCGGAGACCGGCGACGCGCAGAGCGACTCCGACCAGGACGAGAGCTCGGGCAGCCGGAGCTCCAACTTCGCGAACGGGTTGGGCCTCACGAGCTTCACCAGCCTCGTCCACAGTGCGCTCTCGAACGTGCTGGAGAACGAGGACACCACCGAGTCGGTCGACAGCTCCACCGGTGACTCCTCGACCGACTCCGATGACTCCTCGACCACTGCAGAGTCGACCGATTCAGAGTCCGGCTCGGAATCGACCGACTCGTCGACCAGCTCGGAGTCGACCAGTTCGGAGTCGGCCGCCGACACGCCGTGGTGGTACTCCCCGGGCGATGGCGACTCCTCGTCGGCGCAGCCCTCCTCGTCGAGCAGCGACCCGACCGGCTCCACCGACGCGGCAGACTCGACCGGTTCGACCGGTTCGACCGGCTCGGCAGCCGGCGACTCGGTTCGCGCCGACCAGGGTCAGAGCGGCAGCCCAGGCGACGAGCAGGGCGACGAACAGGGCAATGAACAGAGCGACGAGAACGGCCGCAAGAGCCCTCGATCGCCGGCGGAGACGTCGAAGTCGTCGGCCGACCATCGAGGCGCGGTCTCCGCGACCACCGTCGCCAAGGTCCACGCCAAGAAGAGCGGCGTCAACGGCCAGGGCACGCACCGGGCCGATCGCAGCGGCGGGAAGACCAGCGTCGGCAAGCACGCGGCGCGCTCGAGCAGCCGGCACACCGGCCACCTCGGCCACGCCGCCCATGCCAGCCAGGCCGGCCAGGCCGGTCAGGGAGGCGACCACTCCCGACACCGGGCCTCATCCGGCCACGCCGGCTCCCTCACCGCTCACCAGGGCGGCAAGAAGGCCCACGGCAAGCACGCGCACGCCGACAAGGGCAAGCACGCCCACGGCAAGCACCGCTCCTGATCAGGTCCGACCGGGCCCGACCGGGCGCGCCACTCGTCGCGCCAGGGTCACTCCCGGCGGGTCAGGTCAGACGTCCTCGTCGCTGCCGATCTCGACGTCGACGCTCAGCTCCGTCGCGTCCGGGACGGTGGTGAAGACCAGGTCGCCGACCACGTTGCCGGCCCGGCGCAGGTCGGCGGCGGCCGACTCGGCGTCGGCGACCAGCTCCGCCGGCCCACGGATCTCGGCTCGCTTCAGCGGCGTACGCATCTTGACCTTCGCGGTGGACTTGGCGCCGCGGATCGCCGACAGGGCGGCGGCCACCGCGGCCAACGGGCGCGGTTCGGCGGCGGCCGCGGAGCCGAGCTCGAGCTCGGTGGGCCAGGAGGACCGATGGATCGAGCCCTCCTGCCACCACGACCAGACCTCCTCGGTCACATACGGCAGGAACGGCGCCAGCAGCCGGAGCTGGGCGTGCAGCGCGATCGCCAGGGTCGCCTTGGCCGAGGCGGTGTCGGACGGCAGATTGCCGTCCTCGTCGGGCTTGACGTAGGAGCGCTCCTTGACCAGCTCCAGATAGTCGTCGCAGAACTCCCAGAAGAACCTCTCGGTGGTCTCCAGTGCGGTGGTGTAGTCGAAGGCCTCGAGCGCCTCGGTCGCCTTGGTGATGGTGTTGCACAGTTTGCCGAGCAGCGCGCAGTCGATCGGCTCGGCGACCTCGAACGGCTTCAGCTCGGTCGCGCCGACGCTGCCGAGCACGAACTTGGAGGCGTTGAGCACCTTCATCGCGAGCCGCCGGCCGACCTTCATCTGGGTCTCGTCGAAGGGCGAGTCGAGGCCGGGCCTGGTCATCGCGGCGCGCCAGCGCACGGCGTCGGCGCCGTACTTGTCGAGGATCTCGGTCGGGACCACGACGTTGCCCTTGGACTTGGACATCTTCTTGCGGTCCGGGTCGAGGATCCACCCCGAGAGCATCGCGTGGCTCCACGGGACCACACCGTTCTCCAGGTGTGCCCGGACGACGCGACCGAACAGCCAGGTGCGGATGATGTCGTGCGCCTGGGTGCACAGGTCCATCGGGAAGACCCGGGCGAACAGATCGGGGTCGGTCTCCCAACCACCGGCGATCTGCGGGGTCAGCGAGGACGTCGCCCAGGTGTCCATCACGTCCGGGTCGGAGATGAAGCCGCCCGGCGCGCCGCGCTGCTCCTCGGTGTAGCCGGCCGGTGCGGTGGTGGACGGGTCCACCGGCAGCTGGTCCTCGCTCGCCACGATCGGGCTCGCGTAGTTCGGCTCGCCCGACTCGTCCAGTGCGTACCAGATCGGGAACGGGATGCCGAAGAAGCGCTGCCGCGAGATCAGCCAGTCGCCGTTGAGGCCGCTGACCCAGTTGTCGTAGCGGTGATGCATGTGCTCGGGCAGCCAGTCGATCCGGTCGCCGGCGGCGAGCAGGGCCTCGCGCAGCTGCTCGTCCCGGCCGCCGTTGCGGATGTACCACTGCCGGGTGGCGACCACCTCGAGCGGCTTCTCGCCGCGCTCGTAGAAGTTCGCCATCCGCTGGGTCGGGGTGGGCTCGCCGTCCAGGTCGCCGGACTCGCGCAGCAGCGCGACGACCGCCTCGCGGGCCGAGTGCACGGTCTTGCCCTTCAGCGTCTCGTACGCCGCCGTGGCGGCCTCGTCGGTGAGCCATTCCGGGGTGTCCCGGCCGAACCGGCCGTCGCGGCCGATCACGGTGCGCACCGGGAGCTGCAGCTCGCGCCACCAGGTGACGTCGGTCAGGTCGCCGAAGGTGCAGCACATCGCGATCCCGGCGCCCTTGTCCATCTCCGCCGCCGGATGGGCGAGGACGGGGATCTCCACGCCGAAGATCGGCGAGGTGACCACGGTACCGACCAGGTCGGCGTACCGCTCGTCGTCGGGGTGGGCGATCAGTGCGACGGCGCTGACGATGAGCTCGGGCCGGGTCGTCTCGACGTACACGGGCGTGCCGTCGGGTCGGTGGTAGGCGACCCGGTGGTAGGCGCCCGGGTACTCGCGGGCCTCCAGCTCGGCCTGCGCGACCGCCGTCTGGTAGGTGACGTCCCACAGCGTCGGCGCCTCGGTCAGGTATGCCTCGCCGCGGGCGAGGTTGCGCAGGAAGGCGCGCTGGCTGGCCGCCTGGGCGACCGGGCCGATGGTGGTGTACTGGTGCGACCAGTCGTAGGAGACGCCGAGGGTGCGCCACAGCGACTCGAAGACCCGCTCGTCCTGCTTGACCAGCTCGTTGCAGAGCTCGACGAAGTTGGGCCGGCTGATCGCGACCTGCCGCTTGGCGTCGGGCTTCTCCGGCGGGGTGAAGTCCGGCTGGTAGGGCAGGCTCGGGTCGCACCGCACGCCGTAGTAGTTCTGCACGCGGCGCTCGGTCGGCAGGCCGTTGTCGTCCCAGCCGATCGGGTAGAAGATCGTCTTCCCGCGCATCCGGTGGAACCGCGCGATCACGTCGGGATGGGTGTAGGAGAAGACGTGCCCGACATGGAGCGAGCCCGACACCGTGGGCGGCGGGGTGTCGATGGAGAACACGTTCTCGCGCGGCTGACTGCGGTCGAAGGCGTAGGTGTCGGCACGCTTCCACTGCTCGGCCCAGCGGGCCTCGAGACCCTCGAGCGCGGGCTTGCCCGGTACGACGACGGCGCGCGGTTCGGTCGCGGTCGTCGTACGCGTGCCCCCGTCGGGTGCGGTGCTCTGGGTATCGGTCATGACAGAAATCCTAGGCGTCGGCGTTCACCTGCGCGAAACGCGGTTGCGTCGACGCGCCCCGCCATGTGGTGCGCGACATGCGGTGTGCGACTCAGCCGGACCCTGGCCCCGCCCCACGGCGTCCGACGAGGCCATGGTCGTAGGCGTAGACGATCGCCGCCGGACGGTCGCGCAGGCCGAGCTTGGCGAAGATCCGGCCGACGTGGCTCTTGACGGTCAGCTCGGAGATGACCAGCTCGGCGGCGATCTCGGCGTTGCTGTGGCCGGCCGCCAGCGAGGTCAGCACCTCCAGCTCACGCGCCGTGAGCAGGTCGGCCGCCGGACGGCCGGTGACGGGCCGGTCGACCTCGGTGGTCCGATAGGCGCGCAGCACGCGGCCGGTGACGGTGGGGTCGAGCCAGCCGTCACCGGCGGCGACCGCGTGGGCGGCCCTGACCAGGTCGTCGGCGGAGGAGTCCTTGAGCTGGAAGCCGGCGGCGCCGGCACGCAGCGCACCGGAGAGGAGTTCGTCGTCGTCGAAGGTGGTGAGCACCAGCACCGGTGGTGGGTCGTCGCGCGCGCCGAGCGCCTCGATCGCGGAGATGCCGTCGACGATGCGCATCCGCAGGTCCATCACCACCAGGTCGGCGCGCGTCCGGGGGTCGTCGATGACCGCCGGCACCTCGACCCCGTCGGCGCACTCCGCGACGATCTCGAAGCCGTCCCGGCGACGCAGGATCCGTCGCAGCCCCGATCGCACCAGCTCCTGGTCGTCGACGAGTACGACCCTGACCGGGGTGCCCGCGAGACCCGGGGCGCCTGTCGTCATCGGGCCGACCCGGATGCGTTCGAGGAGATGGCCCGCAGCGGGCAACGCGCCTCCTCGGGTCCGCCGGGTATCGGCGCGCGTACGTCGACGATCCAGTAGCCGGCGTCCGGTCCGACCCGCAGGTCGGCCCCCAGCTGGGCCGCCCGCGCTCGCATCCCGGGCAGTCCGGAGCCGACCCCGTCGGCCCGCGGCGGGCCGGCGCACTGGTTGCGGACCGTGAGCCGCGCCTCGCCGTCGCGCACCGCGAGCCGGACGATCGTCCGCCCCGATCGCGCGTGCTTGGCGATGTTCGCCAGGGACTCCTGGGCGATCCGGTAGAGGCCGAGACCGATCGCGTCCGGCACCGACCCCGGGTCGCCGGTCTCCCGGTAGCGCACCGCGAGCCCGGCGCGCTCCGCCTCGCCGACCAGCGCCTCGATGCCGCCGGCGTCGGGCAACGCGTACGGCGAGGCCGGCTGGAGGTCGCTGCCGAGCGTGCTCACCGTCCGCCGGATGTCGGCCATCGCCCGTCGGCCGATGCGCTCGGCCTCCAGCAGCGCCTCGTCGACCTCGCCGAGCCCCGCCGCCCCGGTGCCGCCGCCGACCTCCTCGGCCACGTCCCGGAGCGCCCGGCGGGCGCCGGTCAGATGCAGCAGGGTGACGCTGAGCGAGTGGGCCACCAGGTCGTGGATCTCTCGGGCGATGCGCTGACGCTCGCTGAGCGTGGCCTGCGCCCAGGCCCGTTCCCGGGCGTCGCGCTCGGCGCGCAGGGCGCGCATCTGCCACCGCAGCATCGCGCCGACCACGAAGCCGAGCACCAGCTCGAGGAGATAGATGGCCACGGCGTGGACACCCGGCCCGGCCGCGGTGGCCATCAGAGCGCCGACACCGACGAGTCCGACACACGTTCCCGGTCGCACGCCGTCCCTGGCCGTCGCCTCCGCGGTGAGCAGCGCCAACAGGGTCGGGGCGAGGTCGACCGAGGTGTCGTCGACGGGGTTCCACATCAACCACAGGGCCGCGATCACGGTGCCGATGCCGTCCAGCCACCACGGCGGCCAGCGCCGCCGCGTCAGGATCGCCAGCGGCGTCGCGGCCACCAGGGGGATCGTCAGCAGCAGCGGATCGGGCGGCCACCACGCGTGCCGCAGCGCCAGGGCGACCCCGACGCAGACCAGCTGGCCGGCCAGGCAGGTGGCCGGGACCCACCAGGGGTAGAGGAGCCCGTGCTGCGCGCAGTTGGCCTCGATGCGCTGGCGTAGCCGGAGGAGCATGACCTCAGCCTAGGTAGCACACGGCCCCCCGTCATCCGACCCGGGACGGATCGCGCCTCCTACCGCGGTAGCAGACCCGCGCCGCCCGAATGCGGCCCGAGGGCAGACGCGCCGGCGGCCGGATCGACCTAGCGTCGAATCGTCGAACGGACAGCGGCCCCGAACCGGACCGCCGACCGACGGGACCGAGGGGGACCGAGATGGGTTGGACCGAGACCAGAGCGCGCTGGCGGGTGCTTCGCGAGCTCGAGACCGAGCTGCGGTACGGCGAGGACCTCGTCTGGCGGGCCGAGTACGAGGAGCTCTTCGGCGACATCGGCGGCCTGCTCGCCGCGATGCGCTACCGGATGCGACTGGCCTACCAGACCCAGCTCGACTCCAGCCTGCCCGATCGTGTGCTGACGCGGACGCGCCGAGAGCTCGATGACCGGTTCGTCGGCGTACGTCGGGTGCTGGCGGATCACGCCGCGGACCGGGTGCGGCGTGACGGGTGTGAGAGGTCAGCCTCTCCGATCGGCCGCTGAGATCCGCCGAGCTCCGCTCAGACGCGGACGGGGACAGACACCGCAGTGCCTGCCCCCGTCCGGGAGTACCCGGTCGACCGGGTACTCCCGGGTCCGTCTCAGCCGGTGCTACCGGTGATGCCTGCCGCCGACCTGACGGCTGACCGAGGTGAAGAAGGCGGTGCCGTTCGGGCTGCCCACCCCGGTCTCGTCGTCGTACCCCCGCACCGAGTGCAGCGTGGAGGTCTGGGTGTCGATGGTCTGCAGCTTGTAGGTGTAGCCGTCGCTGTCGTCCAGGTAGTTCGTGTAGTCGGTGCGGACCTGGTAGACCGGCTTCTTCGGCGCCACGATGTCGTGCAGCGCCTTGGAGCCGTTCAGCGAGTACAGCAGCGGGTTGGCGAAGCCGATCGGCCGTCCGGCCGCCTGTCCGGCCACCGCCGCGACACCGGCGAACAGCGGTGAGGCCAGGCTGGTGCCACCGATCCGGTAGGTGTCGTAGTAGGTGCCGTCCGGGAAGACCTGGGTCTCACCGACCGTCATCCCGGTGTTCGGGTCCGCGTCCATCGCGACGTCGGGCACCACCCGCATCTTGGTCCCGTCGACCGTCGACATCGAGTCGGGCACGACCCCACGCTGGTAGTACGGCTGGTCGAAGAGCTGGCTGACGCCACCACCACCGCCGGAGCTGTAGGACGGCGTGCTCCAGCTGTTGCCGTCGAGCGTGGAGTAGTCGTTCTGCCAGCCGTACTCGCCCTGCCACTGCTTCGTCTTGCCCACCTCCAGGCTGGTGCCGCCGACCGCCGTCACGTACGGCACGTCGGAGGGGAACTCGGCCGTCTTCGCGGACGGGTCGGTGTTGCCGGCGGTGTGGTCGCCGTCGTCACCCGAGGAGAAGCTGACGGTGATCCCGGTCAGCGCGGCCTCGGTGGAGAACTCGGTGTAGTAGTCGACGTAGGCCTGGCCCAGGTCCTCGATGTCGTCGAGTCCGTCGGACCAGGAGTTGGTGATCACGTCGGCCCGGTGCTCGTCGATCGTCTCGGCCCAGGCGGTGTCCAGACCGGTGGAGCAGTCGGAGCCGGCGACGTAGACGATCTTCGCGCCCGGCGCCATCGTGTGCACCGCCTCGACGTCGAGGGTCTCCTCGCCGTACCAGCCGTTGCCGCCACACTCGTCGATCAGGTCGTAGTCCGACGGCGTGATCTGGCTGAACTGGCCGCGCTTGAACGCCGCCTGGCCGTTGTCCACGGCGTATCGGTTCGCGTCGGCCAGGATCGTCGGCGCGGCGAACGCGTCGGTGATGGCGACGGTGATGCCCTTGCCGGTGTAGCCCTTCTTGAGCATCGAGGAGATGCCGTAGGCGCCCTGCAGTTGCTTGGAGCCGTAGCCGCACACGGCGTACGGCTGGTGCTTCCCGCTGGCCTTCGGCAGTGTCGTGGCCGTCTTCTGGCCGAAGTACGACGAGCACGGCTGGACGCCGTACCGTGCCCCGTCGGGCGGGCCGGGCAGGTCCGTGTCGGTGCTGCTGGTCGTGCTGCTGGCCGTGCTGGCGCTCGTCGAGCTGCTCGTCTGGGAGCTGGTGCCCGGCGTCTTCAGCGTCGCGGCCTGGTCGAGGCCGACCACGCCCTCGATGCTCGGCGCGCTGGCCGGCAGGGACAGTGCGGTCGCGTTCGCGTGCACCCGGTGCCCGTCGAAGCGGTAGTTGCGCATCGTGGTGTCGAAGGCCTTCTCGACCGCGCTGGTGGAGCCGTGCACCTGGACGAGCATCCGGCCCGGCAGGGTGTCGTCGACGGTGAGGCCCTGGTTGGCGAGCCAGTCCGTCACCGAGCTCAGCTGCGCGCTGGTGGGGGCGAACCGCTGCCGGAACTGCGCCGTGGAGAGCCACGTGCCGTAGGAGGCGCTGGACGGGTCGCTGAGACGCTGGACCAGTGCGGCGGCGCTGCCGGCGTTCCGCAGGCCGAGCAGCACCGAGAAGTGCAGCTGGGTGGAGTCGGCCACCTTGCCGACCTCGGTGGCCTGGCCCAGCCAGGTGGGTTTGCTGCCGGCGAGGGTGTGCCGGGGCTTGGCGCTGGCCGCATGCGCCGGGACGGCGGCGGCCGAGAGTGCGAGGGCGGTGGCGGCCGCGACGACCGCGGCGCCCACCTTCGCCCGGTGGGGCAGGTGCATCTGGAATCCTCCCAAGAGATGTCGGATCGGTCTCAGACCTGTGCCCGACCCCAGATTCGGAATACGTCGGACCCTTGGGACCTCACCGCTTTCCATCGACGGCGTCAACGAGTTCGTCGGTACGGAGACCGGTTTGTAGCAAAAAATTTAGATAGACGATGGATTTGTCGTGGGGATTCCGGTGTACGCGTCGTTCCGGTCGCCGGACCGACGCGGGGCGTCGCCGTCCACCGGCCGGCGTCTAGACTTCGCAGCGCGATGACCGAGTCAGCCCCCACCCCACGCCTCGCCGCCACCCTCGACGAGGTCGAGGAGGCCCTGCAGTCCCGCTGGCCGGAGACCCGGCTGGAGCCCTCACTGGACCGGATCAGGGCCTTCACCGAGCTGCTCGGCGACCCGCAGCATGCCTATCGGGTGATCCACCTGACCGGCACCAACGGGAAGACCTCGACGAGCCGGATGATCGACACGCTGCTGCGCGCGCTGGAGCTGCGCACCGGTCGGTTCACCAGTCCGCACGTGGAGCGGATCAACGAGCGGATCAGCGTGGACGGCGAGCCGCTGACCGACGAGGAGTTCGTGGCGGCGTTCAATGACGTCGCCCCGTTCACCCACCTGGTCGACGAGGACCAGCCGCATCCGCTGTCCTTCTTCGAGACGATGGTCGCGATGGCCTACGCGAAGTTCGCCGAGGCTCCCGTCGACGTCGCGGTCGTCGAGGTCGGCATGGGCGGCTCGTGGGACGCGACCAACGTCGCCGACGGCGACGTCGCGGTGCTGACCCCGATCAGCGTCGACCACGCCCACTACCTCGGCAGCGAACCCGCCACCATCGCCCGGGAGAAGGTCGGCATCATCAAGCCCGGCGCGATCGCGGTGGTCGCCGAGCAACAGGCCGAGGTGGACGCGGTGATCGCGGAGCGGGTCGCCGAGGTCGGCGCGAGCGTGGTGCGCGAGGGCACCGACTTCGCGGTGGTCGCCCGGACGCCGGCGGTCGGCGGCCAGGTGGTCACCCTGCGTGGCCTCCGGGCGACCTACGAGGAGCTCTTCCTGCCGTTGTACGGCGCGCATCAGGCCCAGAACGCCGCGGTCGCGCTGGCCGCGGTCGAGGCGCTGCTCGGCGACCGGCCGCTGGAGGATCAGCTGGTCCGCGACGCGTTCGCGCAGGTCACCTCGCCCGGCCGGCTGGAGATCGTGCGCAGCTCCCCGACGGTGCTCATCGACGCGGCGCACAACCCGCACGGTGCCGCGGCCACCGCGGCTGCGCTGGAGGACTCCTTCGCCTTCACCGATGTGGTCGGGGTGATCGGTGTGATGGGGGACAAGGACGTCGAGGGGATGCTGGCCGCCTTCGAGCCGCACCTGAGTCACCTGGTGGCGACGGAGAACTCCACCGACCGGGCGATGCCGGCGGTCGAGCTGGCCCGGGTCGCCGTCGAGATCTACGGCGAGGACCGGGTCAGCGTGGTGCCTCGGCTCGCCGACGCGATCGACGCCGCGGCCGCGCTGGCCGAGTCCGACGACTCCGCCTCGCTCAGCGGCGCCGCGGTGCTGGTCACCGGCTCGGTGGTCACCGCCGGCGAGGCCCGCCGACTGCTGGCCCGCCGGTCGCCGGCGAGCGCGAGGCACACCGATGGCGGCTGAGCGGGAGAAGTCCCCACGCCGAGGCATGTGTGCCGCGGTGCTCGGCCTGGAGGCGATCGTCCTCGGTCTGACCACGCCGGTGATGATCTCGATCGAGTCGGTCTCGACCGGCACCGCCCTCTGGGTGGGGTTGGGCCTGTGCGTGGCCTGCCTGGTGGGCTCGGGCATGTTGCGCCGCCGCTGGGCCTACTGGCTGGGCTGGGCGATCCAGATCGCCGCGATCCTGCTCGGCCTGGTGGTGCCGCTGATGTTCGTGCTGGGCGGCATCTTCGCGCTGTTGTGGGGGTTGGCCGACGGGCTCGGCCGCAAGATCGAGCGGGAGCGGGCCGCGGCCTTCGCCGCCTACGACCAGATGCAGGCCGAGCAGGACGCCGGGGAGGCGCGCGGGGCGCCGCCGGCCGGCCCGCCGGGCCCGGCGCACTGAGCGCGGCCG
>NZ_JASGET010000089.1:0-21261 GCF_047606145.1 Nocardioides sp.
ACCACGCCGATGCCGGAGTCGGCGGTGCCGCCCGCGCCGGTGCCGCCCGCGCCGGAGCCGGACGACCACGACGGTCTGACCCGGGCGGGTGCGGCACCCGAGCCGATCGGCCGACCGGGCATCCCCGGCCAGCCGGAGGCCCCGGCGGTGACCGCCTACGCGGTGGCGCGGCTGGAGTTCTCCAGCGGTGACCGGGTCGACGTCGATCGGGTGGTGCTGGTCGGCCGGGCGCCGGAGTCCGGCCGGTTCAGCCAGTCCGAGCAGCCGATGCTGGTGCGGGTGCCGAGCCCGCACCAGGAGATCTCCTCGACGCACTGTGAGATCAGGCCGGGCACCGGCGTCGACCATGGCGCCGCGGTGATCACGGACCTCGGCTCGACCAACGGCACCGTGCTGGTGCAGCCCGGCCTGGGTCCGGAGGAGCTGCGTCCCGGTGTACCGGTGCAGCTGATGCCGGGCGCGATCATCGATCTCGGTGACGGGTTGACCATCCGCGTCAGCCAGCCGTGAGCCACCTCGTCCAGGCACCGCCGCCGACCCTGGTGATCGCCGAGCCGGACTGCCGCTTCTACGCGTTCGTGCTGGACCGGCTGATCGGCTGGCTGGTCCTCGCGGCCGCGGCCGTGGGTGCCTGGGCGTGGCTCTTCGATCGCGACCGGACCCTGCTCGGAGTACTCGCCGTGGTGCTCGCGGTGCTGGTGGTCTGGGTGGTGACCGCGCTGCTGGTCGGGCTGGGCGGCTCCACTCCCGGCACCTCGGCGCTGGGCCTGCGGGTCCTCGGCGCGGCGACCGGAAGGCCGATCGGGCTCGGCCGGGCGCTGCTGCGCCAGGCGGTGCTCGGCATCCTGACCCTGCCGACGCTCGGCGTCGGGACGGCGGCGCTGGCCTGGATGGCGACGATGGACCCGACCGGTCACCGTCGTGGCTGGCACGACCGGCTCGCCGGGTCGGTGGTGGTCGACGTACGGCGGCGGGCCGTGGAGCCGGCGCCGGCCGAGGGCGAACCCGCTCCGCGACGGATCATCAACCTGACCGCGATGCGGCTGCTGCCCGCACCCGCCCAACCCGCCCCGGCGCAGCCCACCTCGGCCCGGCCCGGCCCGCCGGCCGATCCGGAGCCGGGGTCGCGGGTGTCGACCTTCACCGGCTCGCGGCCGTTGGTCCCGTCCCGGCGTGCACCCGCGCCGTACGCCGGTCCGCCGCCGGTCACCCCGCCGGTCGCACCGCGCCGACCGGCCCCGCCGGCTCCCGTGCGGCCCTCGTCAGCGGGCAGGGTCGTCCGATGGCGGGTGAGCTTCGACACCGGGGAGAGCTTCGTGGTGGCCGGGCTGGCACTGGTCGGCCGCGACCCGGAGCCGGGCCGGGACGAGCAGGCCTCCCACGTGGTTCCGCTCTCCTCCAGCGACATGTCGCTGTCCAAGACGCACGCCCAGTTCCAGGTCGTCCCGGACGGCTCGCTGGTGGTGATGGACCGCGGCTCCACCAACGGCACCACGCTGGTCCGCCAGGGTGCGGCCCGCCCGCTCGGCGCGCGTCGGCCCACGACCCTGGTCGACGGGGACGTGGTCAGGTTCGGCGACCGGGAGATGCGGGTCAGCCGCGAGCCCTGAGCGCTGCCGGCGCAGGACTCAGGCCGCCGGGACGTCCGCGAACGTCGCCGGCCGGTGCTCGAACCTGAAGTGCGAGGCCGGCCAGACCACCGCCACCACCTTGCCGACTACCAGACTCTCCGGGACGTAGGCCTTCGCGCAGGTCGCCGCCAGGTCCGGATCGCTCTTCGCCCGTTTCAGCCGGGGTGGACTGCACAGGTGGTAGGAGGAGTCGGCGGAGTCGCCGCGGTTGTCGCCCATCACGAACAGCCGTCCCGCCGGCACCTTGGCGGTCCAGCCCTTGCAGCCACCGCGGGCGTAGTCGCCCTCGTCCTGCTCCATCGGGCCGTCGCATGCGGCATCGGCGATGAAGCCGTCCTCGTTCAGCGGTTGGCCGTTGACCGTGATCCGACCGCGGATGTCGCAGCAGTGCACGGTGTCTCCGCCGACGCCGATCACCCGTTTCACCAGATGCCCGCCGGTGGGGTAGAGGCCGATCTTGGCCAGCAGCTTGGTGACCGGGTTGGTCGCGGTACCGCCGTCGTCCTCGACACCCCAGCCGGGGTCGGAGAAGACGATCACGTCGCCGCGCTGCGGCTGCCCGCCGAACCAGTACGACGGCTTCTCCACCAGGATCCGGTCGTTGACCTGCAGTCCCGGCTCCATCGACTCCGACGGGATGTAGAACGCCTGCACCAGGAAGGTCTTCACCACCAGCGCCAGCACCACCGCCACCACGACCAGGACGACCGTCTCGGCGAAGACCCGGAACGGGCCGGTCCTCTTCGGCTCCGGCTTCGGCGGCTTCGGCGGCTCGGGCGGCTCGGCCGGCTCGGCCACGTCGGTGCTCACGCCGGGACAATAGCCCCACCCGGGTGAGTCCGGTCGGCAGAGGGCTCCGAAGCCCGGTCGTGGGTCGCCCGGATAGGCTCGAGGCCATGTCGCTCCCCCCGTCGCCTGCGCCGCTGGTGGTGGGATTCGACCTCGACCTGACCCTGGTCGACTCCCGGCCGGGGATGGCGGCGGCGCTCGCCGTCGTCGCCGAGGAGTACGACGCCCCGTTGCCGATCGACGAGCTGGTCGCCAAGCTCGGCCCGCCACTGGACGAGCTGCTGCTGCCCTACCTGCCGGCCGAGCGGCTGGGTGCCGCGGTGGCCCGGTTCCGGGAGGTCTACCCCGAGGTCGCCGTCACGCCGGTGCCGGCCATGCCCGGCGCTCGCGAGGCGCTGGCGGCCGTGCGCGGTGCGCGCGGCCGCGTGGTGGTCGCGACCGGCAAGTTCACCGAGAACGCTCGGCGACACCTCGACCACCTCGCGCTCGACGTCGACGTGCTGGAGGGCACGGTCTGGGGGGTGGGCAAGGCGGAGGTGCTGCGGCGGGAGTGCGCGAGCGTCTACGTCGGCGATCACGTGCACGACGTCGCCGGCGCCCGGGCGGCCGGCGCGGTGAGCGTCTCGGTCCCGGGCGGTAGCAGTCGAGCGGAGCTCGAGGCGGCCGGCACCGATGTCCTGCTCGACAGCCTGGCGGAGTTCCCGGACTGGTTGCGCGAGCACCTGCTCGGCGTACGACTCGAGGCGCTGGCGGCCCGGCTGCGGGCGGCCGGCAGCGTGCTGGTGGCCTACTCCGGCGGAGCCGACAGCGCGTTCCTGCTCGCCGCCGCGGTGCGCGCGCTCGGCGCAGATCACGTGGTGGCGGCCACCGGATACTCCCACAGCCTGCCCGCGGCCGAGCGCGGTCCGGCGGCGGAGTTCGCCGACACCCTCGGCGTGCGGTTGCTGACCCCCGCCACGCACGAGCTGGACCGGGAGGGCTACCGGGCCAACGGGTCGGACCGATGCTTCTTCTGCAAGGCCGAGCTGGTCGAGACGCTGCTGCCGCTGGCCGCCGAGCACGGGCTGGCCGCCGTCGCCACCGGCACCAACGCCGACGACGCCGTCGCCGGGTTCCGGCCGGGCATCCGTGCCGCCGAGGAGCGGGGCGCCATCGCGCCGCTGCGCGACGCCGGGCTCACCAAGGAACAGGTCCGTGCCGCCTCCCGGGCCTGGGGACTGCCCACCTGGGACAAGCCGGCCGCGGCCTGTCTGTCCTCCCGGATCGCCTACGGCATCGAGGTGACGCCGCGCCGGCTCGCCCGGGTGGAGGCGGCGGAGGTCGCCTGCCGGGGCCGGCTGGCGCCGCTCGGACTGCGGAACCTGCGGGTGCGCGACCTGGGAGACCGCGCCCGGATCGAGGTCGATCTCGAGCTGCTGCCGCTGCCGCCCGGGATCGAGGCCGAGCTGTTGGCCTCGGTGCGCGCGGCGGGATTCGACCGGGCCGAGGTCGACCCGCGGGGCTTCCGCTCCGGGTCGATGAACGAACGCCGGTGACCCGCACCGATCTCGGCACGGCATGGAGCCAGCTGCTCGACCGCGCGGGCGACACCTCGGCGATCCCCGCGCCACCGTACGTGGTGGCCGCCGGGGCGCTCGCCCTGGGACTGATCTGGTTCGCCTGGCGTTGGGTGCGACTCGGCGTCACCGTGGTGCACGAGGCGGGGCATGCGCTGGTGGCGGTGCTGGTCGGTCGACGGCTCTCCGGCATCCGGCTGCACGCCGACACCTCCGGCGTGACGGTCTCGCGAGGCAAGCCGCACGGTCCGGGGATGATCGTGATGCTCGCCGCCGGCTATCTGGCTCCGGTCGTCCTGGGCGTCCTGGCGGCGCTGTTGCTGGAGACCGGTCACGCCCGCGGCCTGCTCTGGTTGGGCACCGTGCTCCTCGTCGTGCTCGCACTCTGGATCCGCAACGTCTACGGCCTGCTGGTGGTGACGGCGATCGGCGCCGGCCTCGCCCTGCTCGGCTGGTACGCCGATCGGCAGACGGCCTGGCTGGCCGCGGCGGTGCTCACCTGGATCCTGCTGCTCGCCGCGCCACGTCCGCTGGTCGAGCTGCTGCGCGCCGGTCCGGCCGGACGGCGGGGCGCCGACCCCGACCAGCTGGCCCGGATCAGCCCACTGCCCACCCTGGCCTGGATCTGGCTGTTGCTGATGCTGACCCTGGCCGGAGTGGCGGTCGGCGTGGTGACGCTCCTGCCGGGGCTGGCCAACAGCCACTAGGGTTGTCTCGGCTCCGTGGTGGAGTCGCGATCCGAGGACGAAGAGGGCTGAGCGGTGCCGACCGGCAAGGTGAAGTGGTTCGACGCGGAGAAGGGCTTCGGCTTCCTGAGTCAGGACGACGGCCCGGACGTCTACGTCCACACCGACTCGTTGCCCGAGGGCACGGCCGGGTCGCTCAAGCCCGGTACCCGGGTGGAGTTCGGCATCGCCCAGGGCCGGCGCGGCGATCATGCGCTGTCGGTGCGCGTGCTGGAGAAGAAGGGCTCGGTCTCGCGCAACCAGGCGGCCGCGCGACGCAAGAAGCCCGACGAGATGGTGCCGATCATCGAGGACCTCACCAAGATCCTGGAGCGGATCGGGGAGGGCTACCGGCACGGTCGCCACCCGGATCCGAAGATCGCCAAGCAGGTCGGCAAGGGTCTGCGCACCCTGGCCGACGAGTTCGACGAGCTCTGATCCCGCGCGGTCAGGCTCGGTCGACGGTGACCGTCGGCCGCGGCGCGGCCAACACGTACGCCGCCCAGGCGGTGAGCACCACGAACGCCACCCACAGGCCGAGGTGCGCGTTGAGCGGGAGGCCGATCCCGACGAAGCCGCCGACCACCCAGGCGAGCTGCAGGGTGGTGTCGCTGCGGGCGAACGCGCTGGTGTGCACCCGGGGCGGGATGTCGCGCTGGATCGTCGAGTCCAGCGCGAACTTCGCCAGTGACGCGCCGAATCCGGTGACGAGCCCGAGCAGGGCCAGCGTGAGCACGTTGTAGAACAGGGCACAGACCAGGGTGGTGCCGGCGTCCATGAGCAGGACCGCGGCGACGGTGGTCTGCGGCCGGATGTTGCGCAGCAGGGAGGCGGCCGCCACGCCGAGGAAGTTCCCGGTCCCGGCGGCGCCGGCCACGATGCCGATCAGCAGCGTGCCGGAGAGGCCTCCGATCGGGTGCTCCTGGACCAGGAAGGTGAAGAACATCAGCAGGAACCCGTAAAGCCACTTGGGCCCGACGTTCGCCCGCAGCGCGAAGGAGACCGACGGCGGGATCACCACCCGCTGCCGCCCCCGGGTGCCGAGCGGCTGGGTCTCGCCGCCGGTGAAGGTCATCGTCCCCTCGCCGGCCGACTGGTCGATCTTGCCCGGCAGCCGGATGGCCAGGATGGTGGCCACCACGAAGAGCAGTGCCGCATAGCGCAGCACCCAGCCCGGGCCGACCAGCGCGCACAGGCCGGCGATCGGCGCCGACACGCACACGCCCGCCATGCCCGCCATCGACACCCGGCCGTTCGTCTTGACCAGGGTGAATCCCTCCGGGATCAGCCGCGGCACCGCCGCCGCTCGGGTGGTGCCGTAGGCCTTGGACATCACCAGGATCCCGAGGACGGTGGGGAACATCAGCAGCGACCCGTCGGTGATCGCGCCGGCCAGGATCCAGCACAGGAAGGCCCGGATCGCCATCGTCGCCCCGATCGCCCACCGGCGGCCGTGCGCGACCCGGTCCAGGAACGGACCCAGCAACGGCGCGACGATGGCGAACGGCAGCATCGTGATGCCCAGGAAGAGGGCGACGTGCGAGCGCGAGCTCTCCCCGCCGCTGCCCGGCATGGAGAAGAACAGCGAACCGGCCAGCGAGATCGCCACCGCCGCGTCGCCGGCGGTGTTGAAGGCGTGCATCTCCAGCAGCCGGTTGAGCCCCGAGGCGGCGGCGCCCTGGGCGTCGGCGGCCTTGCGCGCGGTCGTCATCGCGAACCGGCCGGCGGTCCGCATGCCGCGAGCGGTCGCCGCGACGCCCCGGCCGACCGCCTTGGCGGTGTCCTTCGCCGATCCGCCGTCTGGGTCCGGGCCGGTCCCGCCGGGATCGGCCGCACCGGAATCGGCCGCGGCGCGGTCGGTCCGACCCGGGGTCGTCCACTCGTCGTACCCCGCCGAGGCGTGCGGCCGGTGCGGGTCGCGCCAGCGCTGCTCGGGATCCGGAAGGGTCATAGGTTCCATCCTGCCTTGTGCCGCCGATGCGGTGGCCGGTGGCCGCGCCGGATGGGCGGAATGCTCACCCCGACCTGACACCGTGCCACCCGGTGGGCGAAGATGGCCCGGTGAGCACAACCACGTACGCCGATCGCGACGCCGGCGGCGCTCTCGATCGAGCCCGCGCGGCACTGGTGCAGGAGGTCCCGGCGACCGATGTCGGCGACCACCTCGGCCTGATCGAGGAGAGCGACCACGTCACGACCCACTACTTCGGCTGTACTCGGGCCGGGTACGTCGGGTGGCGCTGGTCGGTCACCGTGGTCGCGCTCCCCGACGCCGAGCCGACCATCGACGAGGTGGTCCTGATGCCAGGCGCCGACGCGGTGATCGCGCCGGCCTGGGTGCCCTACCGCAACCGGGTCCAGCCGGGCGACATGACCCCGGGTGACCTGCTCCCGGTGGCCGACGACGACCCGCGGCTGGTGCCGACGTACTCCTTCGGCGACGACCCGCTGGACACCGATGCCAAGGCCCAGATCCGCCGCGTCGCCGGAGACCTCGGCCTCGGCCGGGTGCGCACGCTGTCCCCGGAGGGCATCGATCTGGCCGCGGAGCGCTGGTACGCCGGCTCGCCGGGACCGTCCGCCCCGCTGGCCCAGGCCGCGCCGGACCAGTGCCACAGCTGCGGCTTCCTGGTGCGGCTGGTGGGCCGGCTGACCGAGACGTTCGGCGTCTGCGCCAACGGGGACGCCAACGACGACGGCCGGGTGGTCAGCCTCGACCACGGCTGCGGCGCGCACTCGGAGGTGCGCCTGGCCAAGCGGCACGAGCCGCAGCCGCTGCCGGAGCCGACCTTCGACACGATCACCCCGGACGACCTCGAGTCCTTCTGAGCCCGGTCTCAGCCTGGATCCAGGCTGAGCGCGACTCCTCGTCCGGGTCAGGGACGCGCTGCGGCGTCCCGGCGACGGCGACACCACTCCACCCCGAAGGCGCCGATCCCGAAGCCGGCCAGGCAGGTCCACAGCCACCAGCCGCGACCGGCGTCGCTGAGCCGGCCGTAGAACGGCAGCAGGGCGACGAAGGCGATCAGCCACAGCAGCGTGCCGATCTCGACGACGCGGACCCCGTCGGCCGGCAGCGGCTCGATCTCGGGGCGGGCCGGCGACGGCCGGTCCTCGTCGTGCTCCGCATCGCTGGCCATGACCCACAACGCTACCCGAGCGGCGCCCGCGCACGGCGGTGACGGGCCTCACCCGGCCGCGAAGGAATCTTTAGCATGGGTAATGAGTTATGCTCACTGTCATGCCTACCAGTGTCGAGACGATCGCCAGGACAGACGCCGGGCTGGCGTCGGTCCTTCGCCTCTCGGTGATGCGCCTGCGGCGCCGCCTCGCGAACGAGCGGCACCCCGGCAACGACCTCTCGCTCGGCGCGATGGCGGTGCTCGGCGCCCTCGCGTTCAACGGTGACCTGACCCTGGGGGAGCTGGCCGCCCGGGAGCGGGTCCAGCCGCCCAGCATGACCCGCACCGTCAACTGCCTGGAGAAGGGCAGCTACGTCACGCGTCGCCCGGGCGAGGCCGACCGCCGCCAGGTGATCGTCTCGATCACCGACAAGGGGCGCGAGACGGTCAAGGCGGACCGTGCCAGTCGCGACGCCTGGCTCGCTCAGCGACTGGGTGAGCTCACCCCCGACGAGATCGACGTGATCCGTCGTGCCGCACCGATCCTGGAGAGAATCGCCACCTCGTGAGTCCTACCTTCCGCGCGCTGCACAACCACAACTACCGGCTCTATCTGGCCGGTAGCGTCGTGTCGAACGTCGGCACCTGGTTGCAGCGCACGGCCCAGGACTGGCTGGTGCTCAAGCCGCTGCACGGCACCGGGACCGACCTGGGGATCGTGACCGCGCTGCAGTTCCTGCCGATCCTGTTGATCACGCCGTACGCCGGGGTGATCGCCGACCGTTTCCCCAAGCGGCGGATGCTGCAGGTCACCCAGCTCTCCATGGCGGTGCCGTCACTGCTGCTCGGGGCGCTCGCCCTGGGCGGGGTCGCGCAGATCTGGATGGTCTACGTGATCGCCTTCCTGTTCGGGGTCGGCGCGGCGTTCGACGTGCCGGCGCGGCAGTCGTTCGTCTCCGAGATGGTCGAGCCCGACGAGCTGACCAACGCGGTCGGGCTGAACTCGGCCGGCTTCAACGTCGCCCGGCTGATCGGTCCCGCGCTGGCCGGGCTGCTGATCGCCGCACTGGGGGGCGGCTACAGCGCCACCGGATGGGTGATCCTGCTCAACGCCGTCTCCTACCTCGCGGTGGTCTGGCAGCTGCAGCGGATGGACACCCGGCTGCTGCACTCGCCGAAGCTGCGCAGCCACGCCAGCGGCGGTCTGCGCGAGGGCATCGGCTACCTGCGCACCCAGCCGAGGATGCTGTTCGTGCTGGTGATCGTCTTCTTCGCCGGCACGTTCGGGATGAACTTCCAGATCACCTCCTCGCTGATGGCCACCACCGTGTTCGGCAAGGGCGCCGGCGAGTTCGGCCTGCTCGGTTCCACGCTGGCCATCGGCTCGCTGGTCGGCGCGCTGATGGCGGCCAGCCGCAGCACCATCCGGCTGCGCCTGCTGGTGCTGGCCGCGACCGGGTTCGGGGTCGGCCAGATCGTCGCCGGCGGCCTGCCCAGCTATGTGCTCTTCGCCGTCTTCACCCCGGTGATCGGGTTCTGCACCATCACCCTGCTCAACAGCGCCAACGCCACCATGCAGATCAGCTCCGACCCGCAGATGCGCGGCCGGGTGATGGCGCTCTACATGACGGTCGTCCAGGGCGGTACGCCGATCGGCGCACCGATCATCGGCTGGGTCGGGGAGCGGCTCGGCGCCCGCTGGGCCCTGTGGATGGGTGGCTCGCTCACCCTGGTCGGCGTCCTGCTCGCCGTCCTGCTGCTGGCGCGGCTCGGTGCCCGCTCGGCCCGGTCGGCCGACGCCGTGGAGCCGGAGCCGACCGGCGGGCGCCGTAACGTTTTGACCCCGACTGAGCGGGCCGGTAGCCTCTTTCCTCGTGTCTGGGACGACCAGGCCGTTGCGCGTGCTCGGAAATAGTCCCGGGGGAACAGCCCCGGGCCCGGGCTCGCACCCGCCGTTCGGGGATGCGGTGATCATGCCGCGAGCCGAAGGTTGAGGGGAAGGGCGACACGCCCGACCTCGGGGGCAGACGGAACTGGCGGTACGAGCACCACCAGGCACGTCCGGCCGCCCAGGCGGCAGCATGTCCTCCAGTGCAGATCGCGGTGGAGAGTAGGAAGACACAGAAGGGGAACCACCCGGTGCCCACCATTCAGCAGTTGGTCCGCAAGGGCCGCCAGGACAAGGCGTCGAAGACCAAGACGCCTGCCCTGAAGGGGTCTCCGCAGCGCCGTGGCGTCTGCACCCGCGTCTACACCACCACCCCGAAGAAGCCGAACTCCGCCCTCCGCAAGGTCGCCCGCGTGCGGCTGAGCAGCGGCGTCGAGGTCACGGCCTACATCCCGGGCGTGGGTCACAATCTTCAGGAGCACTCGATCGTGCTCGTCCGCGGCGGTCGAGTCAAGGACCTGCCCGGCGTTCGCTACAAGATCATCCGCGGCACGCTCGACACCCAGGGCGTGAAGAACCGCAAGCAGGCCCGCAGCCGTTACGGCGCGAAGAAGGAGAAGTAATGCCGCGCAAGGGTCCGGCCCCGAAGCGGCCGATCGACGTCGACCCGGTCTACGGGTCGCAGCTGGTCACCCAGCTCGTCTCCAAGGTGCTCCAGGACGGCAAGAAGCAGGTCGCCCAGCGGATCGTCTACACCGCCCTCGAGGGCTGCCGCGAGAAGACCGGCACCGACCCGGTCGTCACGCTCAAGCGTGCGATGGACAACGTCAAGCCGGCGATCGAGGTCAAGTCCCGCCGGGTCGGCGGCGCCACCTACCAGGTGCCGATCGAGGTCAAGGGCACCCGCGGCACGACGCTGGCGCTGCGCTGGCTGGTCGGCTACGCCCAGGACCGTCGCGAGAAGACCATGTCCGAGCGTCTGATGAACGAGATCCTCGACGCCTCCAACGGCCTCGGTGCCGCGGTGAAGAAGCGCGAGGACACCCACAAGATGGCCGAGTCCAACAAGGCCTTCGCCCACTACCGCTGGTGACGCGATTCGTCCAGACCATCGGTGAGCCGGCCGGCCGCACGAGGTGCCTCGCCTCGGTCACGGCCCACCAGATGAACCAAGAGCTCGTACTAACTAAGGAACGCTGAACCAAGTGGCTGTCGACATCACCACGGACCTCAAGGTCGTCCGCAACATCGGCATCATGGCCCACATCGATGCCGGTAAGACCACCACCACCGAGCGCATCCTGTTCTACACCGGCATCACCTACAAGATCGGTGAGGTCCACGAGGGCGCTGCCACGATGGACTGGATGGAGCAGGAGCAGGAGCGCGGCATCACCATCACGTCCGCCGCGACGACCTGCTGGTGGAAGAACCACCAGATCAACATCATCGACACTCCCGGTCACGTGGACTTCACCGCCGAGGTCGAGCGCTCGCTGCGCGTCCTCGACGGTGCCGTCGCCGTCTTCGACGGCGTGGCCGGCGTCGAGCCGCAGACCATGACGGTGTGGCGGCAGGCGAACAAGTACGCCGTGCCCCGGATGTGCTTCGTCAACAAGCTCGACCGCACCGGTGCGGACTTCTTCCGGTGCGTCGACATGATGGTCGAGCGGCTCAACTCCACCCCGCTGGTGCTGCAGCTGCCGATCGGCGCCGAGTCCGACTTCCTCGGTGTCGTCGACCTGGTCGGCATGCGTGCCCTGACCTGGCGCGGCGAGACCAAGATGGGTGAGGACTACGAGGTCGAGGAGATCCCGGCCGAGCTCGCCGAGCAGGCCGCGGAGTACCGCGAGAAGCTGCTGGAGACCCTCGCCGAGGCCGACGACGACGTGATGGAGAAGTACCTCGAGGGCGAGGAGTTCACCCCCGAGGAGCTCCGGGCCGCGATCCGCCGGGCCACCCTGGCCGACAAGCTCAACCCGGTCCTGTGCGGCACGGCGTTCAAGAACAAGGGGGTCCAGCCGCTGCTCGACGCGGTGGTGGACTACCTGCCCTCGCCGGTCGACATCGACGCCATCATCGGCCACAAGCCGGGCGACGAGGAGACCGAGATCGCGCGCAAGCCCTCGGAGAGCGAGCCGTTCTCCGGCCTGGCCTACAAGATCGCCTCCGACCCGCACCTGGGCAAGCTGATCTACGTCCGGGTCTACTCCGGCAAGCTCGAGGCCGGCGCCACCGTGCTCAACTCGGTGACCGGCAAGAAGGAGCGGATCGGCAAGGTCTACCAGATGCACGCCAACAAGCGCGAGGAGATCGCGTCGGTGGGCGCCGGTCAGATCGTCGCGGTGATGGGCCTGAAGGACACCAAGACCGGTCACACCCTGTGCGACCCGTCGAACCCGGTCGTGCTGGAGTCGATGACGTTCCCGGCACCGGTGATCGAGGTGGCCATCGAGCCCAAGACCAAGAGCGACCAGGAGAAGCTCGGGACCGCGATCCAGCGGCTCTCCGAGGAGGACCCGACCTTCACCGTCAAGACCGACGACCAGACCGGCCAGACCATCATCGCCGGCATGGGCGAGCTGCACCTGGACATCCTGGTCGACCGGATGAAGCGCGAGTTCCGGGTCGAGGCGACGGTCGGCAAGCCGCAGGTCGCCTACCGCGAGACCATCCGCCGCGAGGTGGCGAACCACAGCTACACCCACAAGAAGCAGACCGGTGGTTCGGGACAGTTCGCGAAGGTGATCATCTCCATCGGGCCGAACATCGACCCCGAGACCGGAGTCGGCGCCGGCTACGAGTTCGTCAACAACGTCACCGGTGGTCGGGTGCCGCGGGAGTACATCCCCTCGGTCGACCAGGGTGCGCAGGAGGCGATGGAGTTCGGCGTACTCGCCGGCTTCCCGATGGTGGATGTGAAGGTCGCGCTCGAGGACGGCGGCTACCACGACGTCGACTCCTCCGAGCTGGCGTTCAAGATCGCCGGGAACCAGGCCTTCAAGGAGGCCGCCCGCCAGGCGAAGCCGGTCCTGCTGGAGCCGGTCTTCGCGGTCGAGGTCACCACGCCGGAGAGCTTCCTCGGCACGGTGATCGGCGACATCAACTCCCGCCGCGGGCAGATCCGCGCGCAGGAGGAGCGTCACGGTGACATCGTCGTCAACGCGCTCGTTCCGCTTTCCGAGATGTTCGGGTACGTCGGCGACCTGCGGTCCAAGACCTCGGGTCAGGCGTCGTACTCGATGGAGTTCGACTCGTACGCCGAGGTTCCGCAGAACATCGCCGACGAGATCGTCAAGAAGGCCCGCGGCGAGTGATCCCGGCGGGGCATCCGCCCCATCGGGGTCGGCGCTTCGTGCCCTCGGCACCCACCCAATCAGTACGAGTCAGGTAACAAAAACACACCAGGAGGAGCCAGAAGTGGCTAAGGCGAAGTTCGAGCGGACCAAGCCGCACGTCAACATCGGCACCATCGGTCACATCGACCACGGTAAGACGACGCTGACCGCGGCGATCTCGAAGGTTCTGCACGACAAGTACCCCGAGCTCAACCCGCAGTTCGCGTTCGAGGACATCGACAAGGCCCCCGAGGAGCGCCAGCGCGGTATCACCATCGCGATCGCGCACATCGAGTACCAGACCGAGGCGCGTCACTACGCCCACGTCGACTGCCCTGGTCACGCGGACTACATCAAGAACATGATCACCGGTGCCGCCCAGATGGACGGCGCGATTCTGGTGGTCGCCGCGACCGACGGTCCGATGCCGCAGACCCGCGAGCACGTCCTGCTCGCCCGCCAGGTCGGCGTGCCGGCGATCGTCGTCGCGCTGAACAAGTGCGACATGGTCGACGACGAGGAGCTCATCGAGCTCGTCGAGATGGAGGTGCGCGAGCTCCTCAGCGAGTACGAGTTCCCGGGCGACGACATCCCCGTCGTGCGCGTTGCCGCCTACCCGGCGCTGCAGGGCGACGAGAAGTGGGGCGAGTCGGTGGCCGAGCTGATGCAGGCCGTCGACGACTACATCCCGACCCCGGAGCGCGACACCGACAAGCCGTTCCTGATGCCCGTCGAGGACGTCTTCACGATCACCGGTCGTGGCACCGTCATCACCGGTCGTATCGAGCGCGGCATCGTCAAGGTCGGTGAGGAGGTCGAGATCGTCGGCATCAAGGCCGAGTCGCAGAAGACCACCGTCACCGGTGTCGAGATGTTCCGCAAGCTCCTCGACGAGGGTCAGGCCGGTGAGAACGTCGGTCTGCTCCTGCGCGGCACCAAGCGCGAGGACGTGGAGCGCGGCATGGTCGTCATCAAGCCGGGCACGACCACCCCGCACACCAACTTCGAGGCGTCGGTCTACATCCTGTCCAAGGAGGAGGGCGGCCGTCACACGCCGTTCTTCAACAACTACCGTCCGCAGTTCTACTTCCGCACCACCGACGTGACCGGTGTGGTGACCCTGCCCGAGGGCACCGAGATGGTCATGCCGGGGGACAACACCGAGATGGCCGTCGAGCTGATCCAGCCGATCGCCATGGACGAGGGTCTCCGCTTCGCGATCCGTGAGGGCGGCCGCACCGTGGGTGCGGGTCGTGTCACCAAGATCAACAAGTGAGCTAGCCTCACCCGACGCACGGGGCGTCTCGACTTCGGTCGGGGCGCCCCGTGCGCATGCGGGGCGTTGATAGCCTCGCCGGCGTGAGAGAGCCGGTGCCAGGTCTAGACGCGGCGAGTGTGGAGTCGGCGGCCGAGGCGTTGGCCGGCGTCGTTCGTCGTACGCCGTTGGCGCAGAGCGCGCGGCTCACCGCGGAGACCGGCGTCCCGGTGCTGCTCAAGCGGGAGGACCTCCAGCCGGTCCGGTCCTACAAGCTGCGTGGCGCCTACCACCTGATCTCCACCCTGACCGCCGACGAGCGGGCCCGCGGGGTGGTGTGCGCGAGCGCCGGCAACCACGCCCAGGGAGTGGCGCGCAGCTGCGCCGAGCTGGGCATCCGGGCCCGGATCTACGTGCCCGGGAACACGCCGCGGCAGAAGCGGCAGCGGATCCTGACGTTCGGCCGCGGTGCGGTCGAGCTGATCGTGGAGGGCAGCACCTACGACGACGCCAGCCGGGCCGCCAAGGAGCACGCCGTCGCCACCGGCGCGGTGCTGGTGCACCCCTTCGACGACCCGCGCACCATCCTCGGGCAGGGCACCGTCGCCGTGGAGCTGGTCGAGCAGTGCGAGACCGGCTTCGCCGCCGAGGTCGGCACCGTGGTGGTGCCGCTGGGCGGCGGCGGGCTGCTGGCCGGGATGGCGCTGTGGTTGCGCGAGCGGCATCCGGGGGTGCGCATCGTGGGGGTCGAGCCGGCCGGCGCCGCCTCGATGACGGCGGCGCTGGCGGCCGGCCGCCCGGTGGCGCTGGGCGAGGTCGACGGGTTCGTCGACGGGGCCGCGGTCGGTCAGGTCGGCTCGCTGACCTACCCGATCGTCCGCGACCTGGTCGACGAGGTGGTCACCGTGTCCGAGGGCGCCGTGTGCACCGAGATGCTGGCGCTCTACCAGACCGACGGGATCATCGCCGAGCCGGCCGGGGCACTGGCCACGACCGCCCTCCGCAGCCTCGAGCTCGCCGATCGAGGGCCGGTGGTGTGTGTCGTCTCCGGTGGCAACAACGACGTCAGCCGCTACGCCGAGATCGTGGAGCGGTCCCTGATCCACGAGGGGCTGCGGCACTACTTCCTGGTGACCTTCCCCCAGGAGCCGGGGGCGCTCCGGGACTTCCTGGACCGGGTGCTGGCCAAGGGCGAGGACATCATCGTCTTCGAGTACGTCAAGAAGAACAACCGCGAGACCGGGCCGGCGCTGGTCGGCCTCGAGCTCGAGCGCGCCGAGGACCTGCCCGACCTGCTGGACCGGATGGCCGCCAGCGGGCTGCACACCGAGCAGGTGCCGCCCGGGTCCCCGATCTTCGCCTTCCTCACCTGATCAAGGCCTCCACCAACCGCCGAATCGGTCGCTGGAACCGCCGAGTCCGTCCGTGGAACGAGCGAGTAGGTCCGTGGAACGAGCGAGTGGGTCAGTCGAGGGACACCGACCACCACCGCAGCCGTGGTTTCGACACGCGACGAGGACCAACGACTGCCCGGACTAGAGTGCTGCGCTTGTGAGCGAACCCGTGCGGCCGGCGCGCCCCCACCACAAGCTGACCGAGGACGGCCGCCGGATGCGGGAGGTGCTCTCCTACTCGCGCCGGGGCAGCCGGCTCACCCCCGGCCAGCGCAGGGCGTGGGAGGAGTACGCCGAGCGCTGGGTGATCCCGGATGAGGCCGTCGACGCACCGGGCTTCGAGCTGACCGACTGGTTCGGGCGCAGGGCGCCCCTGATCGTGGAGATCGGCGGGGGAGTGGGCGAGGCGACCGCCGCGTTGGCCGCCGCCCGGCCGGCGTACGACGTGCTGGCGCTCGAGGTCTGGCGCCCCGGTGTCGCCGAGAGCCTGGGCCGGGTGGCACAGGCCGGCGCCACCAACGTCCGGTTCTGCAGCGTGGACGCGGTCTGGACGATGCAGCACCTGCTCGCCCCGGAGAGCCTGCACGAGGTGTGGACGTTCTTCCCCGACCCCTGGCACAAGGCCCGGCACCACAAGAGGCGGCTGGTCGACGCCGACTTCGCCGCGGTCGTGGCCGCGCGGCTGGTGGTCGGCGGGGCCTGGCGGCTGGCCACCGACTGGGACGACTACGCCGCCCAGATGGTGGAGGTGCTCGACGCCGAGCCGAGGCTCGTCGGCGGCGTGGTCGAGCGGTGGTCCCAGCGCCCGGTGACCAAGTTCGAACGCAAGGGGCTGGCCGCGGGCCGGTCGATCACCGACCTCGCCTACCTCCGCCGCCCCGGATGACCCGGCCGGCCCGGCTGACCGCGGCCCGATCGCGACTCGCCCCGCGGCCCGGCACCGTGTGCGGACACCGCGCGCCGGCGCGGCGTGATGGGGATTTGGCGGCGACCCGTTCGATCTGACAAGATTCTCTGGTTGCTCCGGCGGACCGTCGGGGTGCGCACACCTTGACTATTGAATCGCGTCACCTGACATGGCGGCCTCACCCGCCACGTGGGGAGTGGTCGATGGTCGCCGTGTGCCCATCCCGGACGTGATTCGCGACAGCACCCGGTGAGACCTCGCCGGGGCGTGGGTGTGTGCCTGGAACGGTATGCGACACGCCCGACCGCGGGGGTCGGACGGAATGCTGGGAGCGACGAACGGGACCCACTCACCCGGAGGACGTCCCGGTTGCACGCGGCACGATGACGAGAAGGACGAGAGAGACAGATGGCGGGACAGAAGATCCGCATCAGGCTCAAGGCCTATGACCACGAGGTGATCGACACCTCGGCACGCAAGATCGTGGACACGGTCACCCGCACGGGTGCCAAGGTCGCCGGCCCGGTGCCGCTGCCGACCGAGAAGAACGTGTACTGCGTCATTCGCTCGCCCCACAAGTACAAGGACTCTCGCGAGCACTTCGAGATGCGCACCCACAAGCGCCTCATCGACATCATCGACCCGACCCCGAAGACTGTCGACTCGCTCATGCGGCTGGACCTGCCGGCCGGCGTCGACATCGAGATCAAGCTCTGAGGTCAGAGGAAATGACGACCGAACGCAACGTGAAGGGCCTGCTGGGCACCAAGCTCGGCATGACCCAGCTCTGGGACGCCGACAACCGCGTCGTCCCCGTGACCGTGATCGCGGCCGGGACCAACGTGGTCACCCAGATCCGCACCCCCGAGACCGACGGCTACAACGCCGTCCAGGTCGGGTACGGCGAGATCGACGGCCGCAAGGTGACCAAGCCGCAGGCAGGTCAGTTCTCCAGGGCCGGGACGACCCCGCGCCGCCACCTCGTCGAGATCCGCACCTCGGACGCGGCGTCGTACACCCTGGGCCAGGAGCTGCCCGTCGACACCTTCGCCGCCGGCGACGAGATCGACGTGACCGGCACCAGCAAGGGCAAGGGCTTCGCCGGCACCATGAAGCGGCACGGCTTCGCCGGTGTGTCCGCCTCGCACGGCGCTCACCGCAACCACCGCAAGCCCGGTTCGATCGGCGCCTGCGCCACCCCGGGCCGCGTCTTCAAGGGCGTGCGGATGGCCGGCCACATGGGGACCGAGACCATCACCACCCAGAACCTCACCGTGCACGCGGTGGACGCCGAGAAGGGCCTGATCCTGGTCAAGGGCGCCATCCCCGGCCCCAAGGGCGGTCTGGTCGTGCTGCGGTCCGCCGCCAAGCTCGCTCCCGTCAAGGAGGCCTGAGGATGAGCATCGAAGCAGTCAAGGTCGACCTGCCCGCCGAGATCTTCGGCGCCGAGGTGAACGTCCCGCTGATCCACCAGGTGGTCGTCGCCCAGCAGGCCGCCGCCCGCCAGGGCACGCACGCCACCAAGACCCGCGGCGAGGTCCGCGGCGGTGGCAAGAAGCCGTACAAGCAGAAGGGCACCGGTCGCGCCCGCCAGGGCTCGACCCGGGCGCCGCAGTTCGCCGGTGGTGGCACCGTCCACGGCCCGCAGCCGCGCGACTACAGCCAGCGCACCCCGAAGAAGATGAAGGCCGCCGCACTGCGTGGCGCGCTCTCCGACCGGGCGGGTGCCGACCGGGTGCACGTCGTGGAGTTCTCCCTGGAGGCCCCCTCGACCAAGGCCGCGCTGAGCGCGCTGCGCACCCTGTCCGAGCGGACCAAGTTCCTCGTCGTGCTGGACCGTGGCGAGACCACCACCTGGCTCTCGCTGCGCAACGCCCCCGAGGTGCACATCGTCGCCGTCGACCAGCTCAACACCTACGACGTGTTGGCCAGCGACGACGTGGTCTTCTCCAAGGCCGCGTACGACGCGCTGGTCGGCGCGGGCGGCGTGGAGAGCAACGAGCAGGAGGCTGCCAAGTGAGCACGCTGCACTACGACCCCCGCGACGTGCTGATCGCGCCGGTGGTCTCGGAGAAGAGCTACGGCCTTCTGGACCAGAACAAGTACACCTTCGTGGTGCGCCCCACGGCGAACAAGACCGAGATCAAGATCGCGGTCGAGAAGGTGTTCAACGTGAAGGTCACCTCGGTCAACACGCTCAACCGCGTCGGCAAGGCGCGTCGCACCCGGAGCGGTCTCGGCAAGCGCAAGGACACCAAGCGCGCCATCGTGACCCTTGCCGACGGCGACCGCATCGACATCTTCGGCCCGGTGGCCTGATCGGGTAGGGAGAGAACAATGGCTATTCGTAAGTACAAGCCGACCACTCCGGGCCGTCGTGGCGCCTCGGTGGCCGACTTCGTCGAGATCACCCGGACCACCCCGGAGAAGTCGCTGACCCGTCCGCTGCCCAAGAAGGGCGGCCGGAACAACCAGGGCCGGATCACCACCCGCCACCAGGGCGGTGGGCACAAGCGGTCCTACCGGCTCATCGACTTCCGTCGCTACGACAAGGACGGCGTGCCCGCCAAGGTGGCGCACATCGAGTACGACCCGAACCGCACCGCGCGGATCGCGCTGCTGCACTACGCCGACGGCGAGAAGCGCTACATCGTGGCGCCGAAGGACCTCGGTCAGGGTGCGGTCGTCGAGTCCGGCCCGAACGCCGACATCAAGCCCGGCAACAACCTGCCGCTGCGCAACATCCCGGTCGGCACCACCATCCACGCCGTCGAGCTGCGGCCGGGAGGCGGTGCCAAGATCGCCCGCTCGGCCGGCAACAGCGCCCAGCTGGTCGCCCGTGAGGGCAGCCGCGCGACGCTGCGGATGCCGTCGGGCGAGATGCGGTTCGTCGACGTACGCTGCCGCGCCACCGTCGGCGAGGTCGGCAACGCCGAGCAGTCGAACATCAACTGGGGCAAGGCCGGCCGGATGCGGTGGAAGGGCAAGCGCCCGACCGTCCGCGGTGTCGTGATGAACCCGGTCGACCACCCGCACGGTGGTGGCGAGGGCAAGACGTCGGGTGGTCGCCACCCGGTCTCGCCGTGGGGCAAGCCCGAGGGTCGTACGCGCAAGCGCAAGGCGTCCGACGCGATGATCATCCGCCGCCGCAAGACCGGCAAGAAGCGCTGAGCAGGAGATAGAGACAGATGCCTCGCAGCCTGAAGAAGGGCCCCTTCGTCGACGACCACCTGCAGAAGAAGGTGGACGCGGAGAACGACAAGGGCAGCCACAACGTCATCAAGACCTGGTCGCGTCGGTCGATGATCGTGCCGAGCATGATCGGTCACACCATCGCGGTCCACGACGGACGCAAGCACGTCCCGGTGTTCGTGACCGACTCGATGGTCGGCCACAAGCTGGGCGAGTTCGCCCCGACCCGCACGTTCAAGGGTCACGTGAAGGAAGACCGGAAGGGCCGCCGCCGCTGACGCGGGGCGTGCCTTTGAGGAACTGGAGATAACGAGCAAATGAGCGTTACTGAGCGCCGGCGCACCAGCGCCCGCCGCGAGTCGCTGCTCGGCGACCAGCCGGGGGCCTTCGCGAGTGCCCGCTACGTGCGGATCACCCCGCTGAAGGCTCGCCGGGTCGTCGACCTGATCCGTGGCCTACCCGTCGACGAGGCCCTGTCCCTGCTGGCGTTCGCGCCGCAGGCGGCCGCGGAGACCGTCTACAAGGTGCTGGAGAGCGCCATCGCCAACGCAGAGACCACCGAGGGTCTCGACCGTGGCGACCTGGTGGTCTCGAACGCCCAGGTCGACGAGGGTCCGACCATGAAGCGCTGGCGTCCGCGGGCTCAGGGCCGCGCGACGCGGATCAACAAGCGCACCAGCCACATCACGCTGGTCGTCCAGCCGGCTGCGGTGGCCAAGAAGGGTGGAAACAAGTAATGGGCCAGAAGATCAACCCGAACGGCTTCCGCCTCGGCATCTCGACCGACCACAAGTCGCGGTGGTACGCCGACAAGCTCTACAAGAGCTACGTCGGCGAGGACGTCGCGATCCGCAAGCTGCTCTCCAAGGGCATGGAGCGGGCCGGCATCGCCAAGGTCGAGATCGAGCGCACCCGCGACCGCGTCCGGGTGGACATCCACACCGCGCGTCCCGGCATCGTCATCGGCCGCCGCGGCGCCGAGGCCGACCGGCTCCGTGGCGAGCTGGAGAAGCTCACCGGCAAGCAGGTGCAGCTGAACATCCTCGAGGTCAAGAACCCCGAGATGGACGCCCAGCTCGTCGCCCAGGGTGTCGCCGAGCAGCTCTCCGGCCGGGTGCAGTTCCGCCGGGCGATGCGCAAGGCCATGCAGACCACGATGCGCGCCGGTGCCAAGGGCATCCGGATCCAGTGCTCGGGCCGGCTCAACGGCGCCGAGATGTCGCGGACCGAGTTCTACCGCGAGGGTCGGGTGCCGCTGCACACCCTGCGGGCGGACATCGACTACGGCTTCTACGAGGCCCGCACCACCTTCGGCCGGATCGGCGTGAAGGTGTGGATCTACAAGGGTGAGGTGTCGGGCTCCCGGGCCGAGCGCCAGGCCCAGGCCGCCGCCCGCGCCGGCGTTCCCGGCCGCAACGACCGTCGCGGTCGTGGCGACCGGCCGAACCGCGGCTCCCGCGGTGA
>NZ_JASGET010000090.1:0-30687 GCF_047606145.1 Nocardioides sp.
CCCTCCTACACCGGCGGCCCCACCCCACGGTGGGGGGGGCGCCCCTCCGGGATGTCCTGCGACATCACATTGGCAGCGGGGCAGGACTTGAACCTGCGACCTCTGGCAGAGTGACGTCGGCCTTCAGCCGACCGCCTGTGGTTGCCACTGCTTGCCAGCACTACCGCCTGACCTGCACAAACACCACGTGCACGACTTCACCGTTTGACGGCCACTGACTCCGGTTGCCGCCAAATCCGCCCACTTTCCGCCCACCTCCAAGTTCCCGGTCCCACGCGGTGCCGCGACACGGCTCAATTCCGGCTCGGGGCATTCTGGACCTCAGCCGGCGTCGTCGAGCACACCTTCTGCTTCGCCGAAGAGGCCCTCCAGCGAGACCTCCCACTCAGGCAGATCTCTCGAGAGTGTCAGCCAGGTCAGCTCGCGGTTGATCTCGTCGTACTGGTGGATGATGAAGTTGCGGTTCGCGACGGCGAGCGCCCAATCGATACCGTCCGGCGCAAGGACGTTCAGCCGGGACAACCGGTTGGCCGCTTCACCCAGCTTCATCATGAGTGAGTCCCCAGCCTCTTGGAGGAGGTCGTCGGCGAGGTAAGCCTCCTTGCTACGTCGCACGATCTCGTCGACGCGCGACATCCAACCCTGGATGTGGAGGAGCTCCTTAGCTGCCTTGAGTTCCATCAGAGCAACACCGCGTCACGGCGGATGTCGTCGTCCAGCCTTTCCTTCAGGCCGCCGTAGTCGATCAGGTCGATCTGCCGACCGAGCACCCGCTCGAGCAGCTGCTTGAACCGCAGGAACTCGAACGAGGACGTCCCCTCCGGCGCCTCGACGAGAAAGTCGATGTCGGAGTCACCCGTCGCCTCACCGCGCGCAACCGATCCGAAGACCGCAAGCCTCCCGTACCCAGCGTCCTTGGCAAGTCGTCGAAGAACAGGCCCAGCAGCTTCGACAAGAGCGCCGGGATGGACATCCGACAGATCCGATGCTGTCTTCAGCTGCTGACTCACCGCCGCCTGACTGATGCCCAGAGCAGTCGCGATCTCCCGCTGGCTCATCCCAGTCGCCACCGCCGCTCTCAGCGCGAACATGCGACGAAGCCGTGCTACATCCTCGTCATGCCGCGCAGCGCGGTACTCGACCAAGAGGTCCATAAGGGTACCTTATCACGCCGTGAACGCTATGGCTTTGGTCCGAAGGACCCACTCAACCGGGATCACACCGCCCAGAAAGCAGCGAGGTACTTCAGTCGTCCTAGTTCGACAACTCGTGCACGACTTTTTCGGCGGCGGCGATACCGGGCGGCAGCAGGCGAATCGTTCGGTCTGTTTCGTCGTATTCCCACATGCGCTTCTTGTGCCCGGGGCGCAGGACGTCACGGCGATAGACCGCGACGGACTTGTGCTCGATCCAGCGAAGGAGGTCGGCCTCGATGATCTCGCCGGTCTCAGAGAGCAGCAGTAGGAGCGTGTTCTTGTGCCAGGACAGACCCGGCACCAGCACGCGCTTCTTGTCTCCCGAGGCCCAGACCAACGCCACCTGTCGCTCGATCAACGCTTCGACGAGTTCAGTCGCCTCCGCTGTGCTCAGGGTGTGGAGCACGCGAACTAGCTCAGCGACGAGCCACTTGCTCATGTACAGGACCGCCGTCGCGTCCATCTCGTTCGGGTCAACGTCACCGCCTGCGTGACCGACGCCTCGGTTGCTTCGAATCTCGTAGAGGGCGACGATCATGCGCGGGATCTGGATCTTCACCGACCTGGGCTGTCCCGTCGCCTTCTCCATGTCCTTGCAGGCGTCCAAGATGTTGCGGGGCTTATTCGACCTCGCGGGATAGGTGCCGTCAGCCAGCCCTCGGATGACGGTGTAGACCGCTTCGCAGAGTTTCCCGCCGTTGAGTTCCGCTGGCTCCCATCGTCGCTGCTCGAAGTTGTTGACGATCTCGTTAAAGGCTGCCAGGACGTCGTCGCGCAGCGTCGCGGGGATCGCCTTGAAGGCATCGGCAGGAGCAAGCCTCACGACTTCAGCCGCGCTTCCACCCACTTGATGCCCTCGTGGCTCAGCTTGTAGGTCTTCTTGGCCTGGCGGGAAGTACCCGACTTCTTCAGCTGGAGGATCAGCGCTGGCTTCTGGTCGATGTTCCACTGCATAGCGTGTGCCATCCGACCGACCGCATGGCCGAGGTCTTTCAGCTCCTTATTGAGACCTGAGGAGAAGAAGACCGTCTTTTCCTGGTATCTGTATGCCCAGTACGCGGCGACGAGTACACGCTCGTGATCAGTCTGCGGACCGACAGCCTCGTACAGCTCCGCGAAGTGTTCGAACTCCTGAGTCCCACCGTCGCGATCGTCGTCGTCGGCCTCCTCGTCAGACGCCGGGTCCTCTCGAGCGTCGTCCCTCTTCGGAGTCTTAGTGCCATTGACGCCCTTGAGAGTGATGCCGAACCGCTGCGCGGCCCACCACACCACTCGTTCCCGAGTGGCCTCATCGAGGTCGACCAGCGCGTCCTTCACTGCCGTCATAGCGTCAAGTTCCGCGTCGCCGCTCATGGCGTCTCCCCGACGAGCCGGTCGACCAGGCCTGCGAACGCCTGGATGCCGCTGGCCTTGGCACGAATCCGTCTGGTCTGGCCCGATCCGGTGATTACGAACCCGTCCAACTTCGACAGCTGGGCGGTGAAGTTCGCGGGGTCGTAGCACTTCAGACGCACGACCTCGCCCCGCACCACCTCGAGGGACGTGTCGTTCTCGCCGAGCCCGAACCCTCGAACGATCGTCAAGACCTGAGCGATGGCCCGCGCCTTCTCGGCGTTGTTCTTACCGAGTTTCATCCCCGGGATGGTGATCCGTGGACCGTCGTCGTCCATGTGGACCAGCCGCTCGATCTTGTCGCGCTGGACGCCGGTCTGCGCAGCGACCTGGTCGTACATGTAGTCCTCGGAGACCTGCGGTGTCGGGTCTGCCACCTCGCCGCTGGAGGTGGACCGCGTCTCCCGCCCGGTGCGCGGCGTCGGCGCGGCAGCACCGGACGGCGGTGGAACCAGTACTCGCATCGCCTCGCGGAAGGCCACCTCGTGCAGGTGGTCGGGGATAGCCGCAGCCGTCACGGCCTCGTAGGCCTTGCGGAGCGTCTCGCTCAGTTGGTCCATGCCTGGGGTCTCTCCTTCACTGGGCCACCAGCAAAGCATGACACATGCTGTATGTGCAAGAAACCCGTTCCTCGGCGTTTCCATTCATGAACCGCCCAGCAGCCACCGCCCTCCGGCAGGACGTACTAAGACCCAGGTCAACCGGCATATAGGTCTACTAGGAGCACGGGGCCCGAACACATCTCATGCGTAGTGGAACAAGCACATGCACGTTGCTTTCAGGATAATCCACAACTGGTATCGGTGATCTGGCTTTTGACCTGCGCTTATGGACACATGTTCGAGTTCTGAATGGTCATGTACTTAACATGCATGTAGGAGCACTGCCTTCCGTGAAGCGCCTAGCAGCCACCACCCTGCGGCAGGCCTCACTCGCAACGCAGCGACGCCCGCCGCTCGTGAGGCGACGGGCGTTGCTTGGGCGCGGCGAATCAGAACGGGCACGGGATGCTCTCCACGGCCTCTTTCAGGTCCCAATACATCGCCACTCTGTCTCGAAGCTGGCCACTCTGTGACTACTAAGACAGGAGCGGTCGAAGCCGGCTTCGACGAAACGGCTTCTTGGCGGCATCCAGCTGGCCCGGCTCGCCTCGTACTCCACGACCGCCTGGACCTCCGCGGCCTACCACTCAACGACCTCGAATCGATCGCTCGCCGCCACGCCGTGCTAAGCCTGCGCGTACGCGGCGTCGCGTCGCACACCGGGAGTTGAACGCAACATTCCGCCGCGTCACGGCAAGTCCCACGAACGAGGATCTACGCGATCGAACCCGGCGGGAGGATCTGTCCAGATCAGACGCGCTGATGCACCCCGTTGCTTCGAGCTCAGCCGATCCCGGACGCCCGCAAGACCGCTTTGGTCCCCTCCGCAGTGGCCGAGGCAAGACCGTCCGACCCGAGTCGGTTTCCAAGGCGCTTGAGCCGGCCGCGCGCCGCTCCACCTCCTGGCCATCGCCCTGCTCGACGGCTATCTCGAGTTCGCGTATCCCATGCAGGAAGTCATCACGATCGTCGGCATCGTCCAGTGTGCCAACGGCCTCTCGCATGGCCTCAAGGCTCACGGCCAACGACGCGACGTTGATTCCTTGATTCTGCGTCTGGTTTACGGACGCGCCTTGCGCGATCTGGCCGCTCACCGGCCCGTGAAAAGTCTGAGTGTTGACTGTCGGCGCCGCCGTGGCACGCCTAGCGAGGTACGCGGCGACTCGACCGTTGTATTGCTCGACGCAGTCTTTCCCCAGACGAGTGACTTGGACGTTCTGGGGCTCGCCACTTGCCAGACGCTGACCAAAGAGTTCGAGCAACCCAGCCTCGATGAGGTATTCAGTAGCCTCTCGTACCTGAGCTCCGGTGAATGGTTCTCCCCAGAAGTTGAACGCAGGCTCCGACTCCAGGAATCGGCTTGGCCGATTCATGGGGGAGTTCGGGATTGTCCACTGCATGCTCGTACGTCCACAGGAGCATGCCCTGTCGGGCGGCCGTGATGCGCTCCCCGCGTCGCTCTCGGTGTTCGTAGACCGTGGCGATACGGCGCAGTCCGCTTGAGCTAATGAGGACCGGGTCGTAAGTGTGTTCGGCGTCTGCCCAGCGGGGATCGGAACGCATCAGACGCTCGGCTTCCGCGACCTCGATGAGGCGTCGCACGTCCTGGCTTCCGCTGGGCGCAACGAAGTCGTCGATGTGATCAGGGTTCGAGTTGGACGGCCACTCCGCGAGGTACTCACACAGGGCGAGGACGTCTACGGCCGTCGCGTCTAGCCGCCACTGAGGTCGGATCACTTAGACGAGGTTAGCGCTGGCACCGATCAGTTCAGGGAGCCCGGTCATACAATCCTTGCCCCCTCGGCGACCGGCAATGCGGTCCTAGCCGAGGCCAAGCACGCCGAGCAACTGCTGCACACCCTCCCCCGTAGCCGCTGCGATCACAGCGTTGCTCGCAGTAGTCCCGACGCGCGCGCCAAGCCGCCGAAGCCGTCCCGCGCTAGACGTAATCTCCTCTGCATCTCCGCTCAAGACTGCGGCTTCCAGTTGCTGGATCCCGTGCTCCACGTCTTCGCGGTCCTGCGGGTCCTGGACTGTCGAGAGGGCGTCGCGCATAGCCGCGAAGATCGCGGATAGCGCCTCCGCGTCGATGCCCTGATTCTGCGTCTGATTTACGGCTTCTCCCTGCCCGGCCTGGCCGGTGAAGGGCCCGTTGAAGTTCTGGTTGTAGGTCACGGATCTGCCACCGTTCTTGTTGGGGTTGAGGAAGTCACGCACGCTCGCGTCGGAGTACTCGACGCACTGGATGCCGTCCGCGGCGAGCACGGGTTGCATGAAGGTGCCTCCTGGGTAGTCCCACCCCGCGACAAGGCCTGTCTCACGGAGAAACCTCGCAGCGTTGTTCACCTCGTCCACAGTGAACGGCGTGTCGAAGAACCGCCAATCGTCCCGAGTCGCCATGAGCTCGGCGGAGCCCGCGCCGCGTCCCTCGTGCGTGAGCCACAAGACCAACGCATCGCGGGAGGCCTGAGCCCGCGCCTGTGGGTTGTTGCGCAAGCTACGCACTCGGTCGACCTCGAGGTGGCCCTTCCCTGTCACCCTCGGCCAGGGTTCACGCATTCGCGCCCGGAACCCCGGACGGCAGCCATCCGTGGCTCGCGGCTGGACTGTCTCGACCCAGCCGTTTGCCTGTGCAGCTGCCCAAGCCTGCGCCGGGTCCTTCTCGTACTGGTCCACGAAGTTTTCGTCCCGACCGTCGTTGATGACCAACCACTCGGTGAACTGAAACCCGGCGAGTCGTGCCCCTCGCAAGTCCCAGTCACAGCCAGTCATGCCTCCGAGCGTAATGACCGACTGCGCAACACGTGACTGCTGCGGCTTACTCCGAGACGTCCTCGAGGTCACGTCCGGGACCCGACGCGCATCCGGATCACCCGAGATCAGTGCTTCATGCCGCCGCCTACATGGCACCGATCCGCTGCTACCGCCGAACAGGCAGCACCCGTGGGCGAGTCCCCTGGAGGATGGCGCACTCCAACCGCCCTGGCCCGGACGCACGCTGGCTGAACGCGACCGGCTCTCCAGAGATGTCAGCGGCGCTCGACAAGGCTTTACGTCTCGTTACGGTTCGCCGAACCGTAACGATGGGTCGCGCCGCAGATGAAGACGGGGCATTTCCGCCCACCTACGGCTTCTGGTTCGAAATCCAAAAGGCCCTCTGGTCAGCGTTTCCGCTGATCAGAGGGCCTTTCCTTTGTAGCGGGGGCAGGATTTGAACCTGCGACCTCTGGGTTATGAGCCCAGCGAGCTACCGAACTGCTCCACCCCGCGTCGGTGAAGACAACGTTACGACACGGTGCGGCCCGAGCCAAATCGACGGGCCGCCGATGGGCTCACTGACCCGTGAGCAGGGTGGAGGCGCGGGCGACGAGCGCCTCCGCCCGGTCGAGCAGGTCCTCGCTCCTGGCGGAGTGGCCGCTCTTCCGGGCCGTCTCGGCCTTGCCGAAGAGCCTGGTCGCTCGATCCAGCAACCGGCCGGCACGCTCGCTGGTCGAGGTGCCGTTCGTGTCGCCCGAGCCGCTCCCCGAGCCGCTCCCCGAACCGCTCTGGCTCCCGGTGCCGACCAACGCGTCCGCCAGCGCCGCCGGCAAGGTCGACCCGTAGCCCTGTCGCCCGTCGTAGGAGACGAGTACGAACGCCAGCCGGGAGTAGCCACCCTGGCTCGTCCCCGACGGCGTGGCGTAGACGGGCTCGACGTACAGCAGTCCGCGTCCCGTCGGCACCGTGACCAACTGGCCGTAGACCGCGGTCCCCGAGTCTCGGCTGAAGGCGTCGATGGCGTCGGTGATCTCGTCGTCGGTCTTGAACCGCGAGCTGATCGTGCCCGGCCCGGCGGCGCTCTGCCCCAAGCCGGTGAGCAGAGTGATCTTGCCGTAGTCGGGTGATCTGGCATTGGAGTTCACGCTCATGATCGCGGCCAGGTTCTGCTGCGAGGCCTGCACGTAGGTCGACGTCAGCGACCAGTTGTCGGCGTCGGCCGAGATCTTGGCCGAGCGGTCCAGGAACAACCGGTACGGCGACTGCAGGCGATTCTGGTCGTTCGGGTCCTCGGGGACCGACCACGTGTCGGTCCCGTTGAGGAAGTCGGTCGTGTCGGTGACGTGGTAGCTCGCCAACTGGTAGCGCTGCACCTTGTACATGTCCTCGGGATAGCGCAGGTGGCTCATCAGCTGGGCCGGGATCTCCGACTTGGGCAGCACGGTCCCCGGGAAGACGTCCTCCCAGGTCTGCAGGATCGGGTCGGAGTCATCCCAGGCGTAGAGCGTGACGGTGCCGTCGTAGGCGTCCACCGTCGCCTTCACGGCGTTGCGCAGGTAGTTGATCTGGTCCGAGGGCAGGGTCTGTCCGGACGTGGTCCGGGTGGCGTCGTCGGTCATCGCCGAGAACGACTCCTGGTCCGACTGCGGATACCGGTCGGTGGTGGTGTAGCCGTCGACCACCCACAGGATCCGGCCCTTGACCACCACCGGGTAGGCGTCGTCATCGAGCGTCAGCCAGGGCGCGACCTTCGCCACCCGCTCCTGCGGGGTGCGGTGATAGAGGACCTCGGAGTCGTCGTTGACCTGCCCGGAGAGCAGGAAGTTGGCCGAGCCGAACTCGATGCCGTACATCAGCCGGCGGAACGTCGACCCGATCGACACCCCACCCTTGCCGGAGTACGTCGTGGTGCCGACGGTGTCGTCGTCGGTGTCGAGGTCGAGCTCGACCGACTTCGACCCGGCCGGCCGCCCCACCACCGAGTAGTCGGGGCTGTCCTCACCGAAGTAGATCTGGTCCTGCAGCTTCGCCCCGCCGAGCCGCTTGACCCACTGGGTGCTCGACGTCGCCTTGGTGTCGGCCGCGTTGCGCTGGTTGCCGTAGGCCGCCACCACACCGTTGGAGTGGGTGTAGACGGTGTGCAGGTTGCTCCAGGTGCGATCGCTGTCGCTGATGCTCGACCGGTCGATCTCCCGCGCGCCGATCACCACCGCCCGCTTGGCCCCGCCGAGCTGGTAGTAGTCGGTGTCGAGGGTCGAGCCGACCGTCTGGTAGGAGTGGCCCTGGTCGTCGTGTTGGAACTCCTTGGCCGCCAGCGAGGAGTCGACGATCGGGAGGCTGCTGGTCGCCTCGTCCAGTTCGTCGGCGGCGGCCCGTCCACTCGTCGAGCCGCTCTGGGAGCCGTTCTTCGCCGTGCTGGCGCCGGCGGCGTACGTCGAGACCGTGACGTTGTCGTCCCCGATGTCGTACGCCGACCTGGTGGCGGCGATGTTCGCCGCCTGGTAGCTGCGCTCCTTCTCGGCCACCGACGGCTTGACCGAGAAGCCCTGCACCAGCGCCGGCCAGATCAGCCCGATCAGGATCGCGGCCACGACGTAGAGCGCGATCGCCACCGTCGGCAGCCGCCATCCTCGGCGCCAGACGTTGACCACGAACAGCGCCGCGCAGATCACCGCGATGGCGAGCAGGATGCTCTTCGCCGGCAGCACCGCGTGCTCGTCGGTGTAGGACATGCCGTCGAGGACGGATCCGCTGCTGGTCACCAGGTCGTAGCGGTCCAGCCAGTAGTCGATCGCCTTGACCAGCAGCACCAGCGCGAGCAGCACCGAGACCTGGACCCGCGCCGGCCGGCTGAACCGCTCGCTGACGTGACCGAGCCGGATCCCGCCGTACAGGTAGTGGACCACCGCCGAGGCGAGCAGTCCGAGGATCAGGGCGGTCAGGGTGAAGTTGACCAGGTAGTGCCACCACGGCAGGTCGAAGACGTAGAACCCGACGTCCTTGCCGAAGTAGGAGTCCGTGGTCCCGAACGAGCGTCCGTGCCGCCACAGCTCGTAGGTCCGCCACTCACCGGCCCCGGAGACGCCGGCGAAGATGCCGGCGATGCCGCTGACGCCGCACAGCAGCCAGAGCCGGATCGGTGCCACCGCGTCCCGGTAGCGCTCCAGGCCGGCACGATCCTCGGACGCGTGGTCGAACGGCCGACTGTGGTAGGCCAGCAGGATCGGGACGCCGACCGCGAGCACCATCAGCACCGCGAAGACCCCGAACAGCACCGCCCGGGTCCAGAACATGGTGCCGAACACGGTGCTGTACCCGACCGAGGAGTACCACAGCCCGTCGGTGTAGAGCGAGGCGAAAGCGGTGACGCCGAAGAACAGCACGATCAGCCCGACCGCGATGCCGAGCAGCCAGCGCGCCCGGTTGGAGACGCGTGCCGGCGGCGCGTCGGCGGGATCGTCGAAGAGCTCGCTCACCGGCGCCTACTCCGTCTCGACCGGATCCAGGGTCGCAGCCAGCAGCTGGGTCAGCTGCGGGACCAGGTCGGTGCCGACCACCACCGACTGGTCGTCGTCGTGGGCCCGCAGCCGCAGCGCACAGTACGACGCCCCGGCGCGGGTGACGCCGGCCACGATCCGCACCTCCTGCCGGCTCGGGTGGCTGCGGGCGAACTCCTCCGCCGCCCGCGGGTCCTCCGGGATGGCGGCGTCCGCGTCCGGCGGCAGCACCAGCCGCTCGACCACCGCCGCGCAGCCGGCCACCCCCTCCGGCCAGGCGATGCTCGGCAACACCTCCTCGAGCACCTCCCGGGAGCCGAGCTGGTCCTGCTCGACCGGGGTCAGCGACCCGTGCGCGGAGTCGGCGTTGAGCCCCATCATCGCGGCCAGCGCGGGCTCGGCACGGACCAGCTGGGCGGTCTCCACCAGGGCGTAGAGCCGAGCCGGCCGGTCCCAGCCCTCCCCGGCCACATGCGACTCGACCTCGAGCACGGCGGCCGCCAGGGCGGGGTCGGTGTCCAGATCGGCGTCGAGGTCGGCGCGCAGGTCGGGCTGCGAGAACGGGTCGTCGTTCACGAGTTGCTCCCGCACGACGGCAGCGTGGCGTCGTGATCCTTGGTCCAGGTCGTGATGGCGCTCAGCGCGTCGTCGAGGGTGCTCACCTTGACCAGGCGCATGCTGCCGTGGTCGGCACCGGAGACGTCCTGGCAGTTCGCCGCCGGCACCAGGAAGAGCTTGGCACCGTCGTGCATCGCGCCGGGGATCTTCTGCTGGATGCCGCCGATCGCGCCGACGGTGCCGTCGGCGTCCATGGTGCCGGTGCCGGCCACGTGCTGGCCGTCGGTGAGCGATCCCGGGGTGAGGGTGTCGTAGATCGACAGCGCCATCATCAGCCCGGCGCTGGGGCCGCCGATCGCGGAGTTGATGTTGATGGAGACCTTGAACGGGAAGGTGTAGGACTCCCCCAGGCTGACGCCGAGGTAGGCGTGGCCGTCGTTCGTGCCCGCCGTGACCTCGACCGTCCGGATGGTGCCGTCTCGCTTGATCCGCAGCCTGATCGTGTCGCCCGGATCGGCGCGCCGCACCGCCTTGACCGCGGCGTCCGCGGTGGCGACGGCGGTGCCGTCGACCCGCTTGATGACGTCACCGGTCTTGAGCACGCCGGCCGCCGGGCTGCCCTTCTCCACCGCGGCGACCGAGACGACGGTGCCGACGTGGTAGTCGAGCTCGGTCAGCGCGGCGGCGATGGCGGAGTCCTGCGCGGTGGCCATCTGCACCGCGCCCTCCTCCTCGTCGCTCTGCACGGTCCCGCCGCTGGGATAGGCGACCGCATGCGGATAGATCGCGTCGTCCCGGCCGATCCAGGCGGCCATCAGCTCCCACAACCCCAGGTGCGCCTCACGGGTGGTCTCCGAGACGGTCGTCATCCGCAGCTCGCCGCTGTCACGATAGATCTTGTGCCCCTTGACCGTCACGATCGGGCTGCCGTCGTAGGTGCCCAGGATGTTGACCGTCGGCCCGGGGCTGTAGATCGTGAACGGCAGTGGCACGAACCAGGCCACCGCGATCAGCGCGATCACCAGTGGCAGCGCGATCAGGCCTGCCAGGGTGCGCTGCGTCATGGGGCCAACCCTCTCATTGGTTCCTAAGAGATCGCACGGAGAGGGGTCGCCGCCGCCGGCCGCGTCCGGCCCGTCCGGTCGATGCGGGGGACAGCTCAGGAGGCCCGGCGCTCATCCTCGTCGCGCGGCCGGGCCGCCGGCCGGCGCGTCGCGGTGGAACGGACGGCGATCCCGCTCGACCTGTCCGCCGGCGCCGCCGGCGCGTGGTAGCCCGGCGCCCGCCTGGGCTCGCGGGAGAGCGCCTCGCCGAGCCGGCGCACCAGCACGTCGCGGTCCACCTCGCCGCGGCCCGAGCGACCGATCCAGCCGACCCAGCACATCGCCAGCACGGTCACCACGACCGGCGGCACGAGCCAGAGCAGGATCTCCACCCGGCCAGCCTAGGGTCCCGGTCCACCCCGAGGGCTACGGCGCGCCGACCCATTCGTCGGTCCCGTCGGTGAACAGCTGGTGCTTCCAGATCGGCACCTCGGCCTTGAGGGTGTCGATCAGGTCGCGGGTGGCGGCGAAGGTGTCGCCCCGGTGGCCGGCCGCGGTGGCCACCACCACGGCGATGTCGCCCACCGCCAGTTCGCCGGTGCGATGCACCGCGGCCAACGCCGGGACCCGGTGGTCGGCCGCCACCTTCTCGCAGATCTCACGCAGCCGGTCGGCCGCGCTGGGATGGGCGTGGTAGGCCAGCCCGCGCACCCCCCGGCCGCCGTCCTCGTCACGCACCCGGCCGACGAAGACCGCCACCCCGCCGGCGGCGTCGTCCTCGACCGCGGCCAGCACCTCGACCACGTCCAGTGGCGTCTCGCGGATCTCCGCGAGCCTGACGACCCGCACCATGAGAGCGACCCTACGCGGCGGCCCCTCTCCCGCCCCGACGGTGGGCTGCGGGCATTGGCCGCGACACGTAGATTTGGAGCCATGAACGACAGCACTTCAGGGCCCGAGGAGCCCGACGAGCCGCAGAACCCGTTCAAGGGCACGCCGTTCGAGGCGTTCTTCTCCGGCGGCGCGGGCGGGCAGGGCATGCCGGACCTGGGTCAGCTGTTCGGACAGCTGCAGTCGATGATGGCGCCCTACGACGGCCCGCTGAACTGGGACCTCGCTCTCGATCTGGCGCGCAAGGTCGCCGCCCAGACCCCGGACCCGACGCCGTCGCAGCGCCAGAAGGACGCGGTCGCCGACGCCCTCGGCCTGGCCGACCACTGGCTGGACGAGGCCACCTCGTTCCCGTCCGGCGTCCGCACCGCCACGGCCTGGAGCAAGGCCGAGTGGCTCACCGAGACGCTGGCGGTCTGGAAGGGCCTGGTCGAGCCGGTGGTCACCTCCTCCACCAACGCGATGAGCGGTCAGCTGCCCGAGGAGATGAAGGCGATGGCCGGGCCGATGCTGGGCATGCTCGGCAAGGTCACCGGTGCGATGTACGCCAACCAGGCCGGCTCCGGGCTCGGCGCGCTGGCCGGCGAGGTGCTCGCCGTCTCCGACATCGGCGTGCCGCTGGCCGAGCCGGGCCGCGCCGCGCTGCTGCCGGTCAACATCACCGCCTTCGCCGACGGCCTCAGCGTCGGCGAGGACGACGTACTGCTCTACCTGGCGCTGCGCGAGGCCGCCCACCAGCGGCTCTTCGCCGGCGTCGGCTGGCTGCGCGACTACGTGATCGGCGCGGTCCGGGAGTACGCCGGCGGCGTCGAGCTCAACCTGGCGGCGATCCAGAGCAGGGTCGAGGAGCAGATGCGCGGGCTCGATCTGAGCAACCTGCAGAACCCCGAGGAGCTGCAGGCGCTCTTCAACGACCAGCTCTTCGAGGTCCCCGACTCCCCGCAGCAGAAGGCCGCGTTGAGCAAGCTCGAGGTGGTGCTGGCGCTGGTCGAGGGCTGGGTCGACGAGGTGGTCGCGATGGCCACCGAGAGCCGGATGCCGGCCGCGACCAAGCTGCAGGAGGCGGTACGGCGCCGCCGGGCCGCCGGTGGCCCGGCGGAGCAGACCTTCGCCACCCTGGTCGGGCTCGAGCTGCGTCCCCGCCGGCTGCGCGACGCGGCCGCGCTGTGGGGCTCGCTCCGCGCTCGCCAGGGCATCGAGGCGCGCGACGGCGTCTGGATGTCGCCGGCACTGCTGCCGACCGCCGCGGACCTGGACGACCCGCTGGGCTTCCGCGAGGGGGCCGAGCGCCCGGAGGCGCTCTCCGAGGCGGACTTCGACGCGGAGCTGCGCAAGCTGCTCGACGGCGACGAGTGAGCCTGCCCGGAGCGGACCCGTCAGGGCCGGCGGGGCCGGCGGGGCCGACCGGGCCGACGGAACCGACCGGGCCGACCGGGGACGCACTCGACGTTCTCGCCCGCTGGGTGCCGCCCACCCTCGACCAGGCCCGGCTGCGTGAGCGCTACCTGGCGCACCTGCGCGCCCACCCGGACGGGGTGTACCGCTCCTGTGTGCCCGACCACCTGACGGCCTCGTGCCTGGTGCTCAGCCCGGAGGCCGACCGGGTGCTGTTGACCCTGCACGCCAAGGCGCGGCGCTGGTTCCAGTTCGGCGGCCACCTCGAGGCCGATGACGGCTCGCTGGCCGGCGCCGCCGGGCGGGAGGCACGAGAGGAGTCCGGGATCGCCGGGCTGCGGCTCGGCCCCCGGCCGGTGCAGCTCGCCGAGCACGCGGTGCCGTTCTGCGGCGGCACCGGCCGGGTGCACCATCTCGACGTCCGCTTCGCCGCGGTGGCCCCCGCCGGGGCCCGTCCCGCGGTCAGCGAGGAGTCCCTGGACGTGCGCTGGTGGCCGGTGGACGCCCTGCCCGATCCGGAGCCGGATCTGGTCGAGCTGGTCGAGCTGGCGCGTCAGTCGATCTCGGCCGGCGTACCCGCCGACGGGTCGGTCGACTCGTCGGTCGGCGGCGCCTCCACCTGAGCGGCGGCCGACCAGCCGAGCAGGTAGCCCTTGGCCCGTTCGGCCTTGGGGTACCGGTCCACCCAGCCCCAGAAGGCGGTGTTGTGGTGGACCTCCAGCAGGTGGGCGAGCTCGTGCACCAGCACGTAGTCGAGCACCCAGCCGGGCATCGCCTGGACCCGGTCGCTGACCCGGATCGCCCGCTCGCCCGGCGTACACGACCCCCACCGGGAGTTCTGGTTGTCCACCCAGCGGACCGACTCGGGCACCGCGAGACCGCCGAAGTAGGAGTCGGAGAGCGTCATCGCCCGCTTGAACAGCTCCTCGTCGCTCGGGTAGCGGCGTCGTTCGGCCCGCTGGATCCGCTTGACCATCCGGTCGACCCAGCTGGCCTCCTCGGTGCGCGACATGGCGTCGGGGATGAGCACCACGATCCGCTCGCCGTCGCGATAGGCCGAGACCGTACGGCGCCGCCGACTGCTACGGCGCACCTCGACCTCGGGAGTCTCCATTCCTCGAAACTACCTGTTCGTCCGGGAGGGTCGGGCGGCCCCGTCCATGCGACCGGCCCAGTCCAGCAGCCGCTCTCGCGGCCAGGTGTTGACGATCCGCTCGGGCTCGATGCCGGCGGCCTCGGCACGCTCACAGCCCAGCACCAAGAAGTCCAGCTGTCCCGGCGCGTGGGCGTCGGAGTCGATGGCGAACAGGCAGCCCAGGTCCCGAGCGAGCTCGAGCAACCGGGTCGGCGGGTCCCGTCGCTCGGGCCGGGAGTTGATCTCGACCGCGACCTGGTGATCGGCACACGCCTCGAAGACCGCACGGGCATCGAAGCGCGAGCCCGGCCGGGTGCCACGCTCGCCGGTGACCAGCCGGCCGGTGCAGTGGCCCAGGACGTTCATCGGAGTCTGGGTGACGGCGGCGAGCATCCGCTCGGTCATCTGCGCGGGCTCCATGGCCAGCTTGGAGTGGACGCTGGCGACCCGCAGGTCGAGCCGGTCGAGCAACTCGGGGGTCTGGTCGAGCGTGCCGTCGTCGAGGATGTCGGCCTCGATGCCCGTCAGCAGCGTGAACGCGCCGCCGAGATGCTCGTTGACCGCCTCGACGACGCCGAGCTGCCTGCTCAGCCTCTCCGGGGAGAGCCCCCGAGCGACCCGCAGCCGCGGACTGTGGTCGGTCAGCACCAGGTATTCGTGACCGAGCTCGATGGCGGTGAAGGCCATCTCCTCGATCGGGGAGCCGCCATCGGACCAGTCCGAGTGGGAGTGCAGATCGCCGCGCAGCTGCTCGCGCAGCCGCCGGCCGGCGCCGTCCGCGGTGAGCGGGCCGCCCAGCCGCCGCTCGGTCTCGGCCAGCCGGGTGGGCATCTGTCCGGACGCCGCCTCGGCGATGACGCTCGCCGTGCTCGCGCCCACGCCGGCGAGCTCGGTCAGCGTGCCGGCCTCGGCCCGCTGCCGGATCTCGGCCTCGCTCAGCTCCAAGACGGCGGCCGCCGCGGTGCGGAAGGCCTTCACCTTGTAGCTGTCCTCCCGGCCGCGCTCGAGCAGGAACGCGATCCGGCGCAGCGCGGCCACCGGCGACGGCACCTGTGCTGTGGTCACGCTCCGCCCTCCTCCTCGGCCGATCTCGTCACCGGAGATTTCCATCCACAACCGGTGGACGAGCATCTCCGCAGGTCACCACGGCGTACGGCGTCCCCGGCCTCCACCTTTTCACAGCCGGCTCCCCCATCGCCCGGCGTGTCGTCCACCGCCGCCCGGACGCTATCCCCAAGAGAGTCGGAGTTCTGCACAACGCTATCCACAAGCTGGGGAGAGCACGGTTGACCCTCGCTCGCGCCGCTGACTAGGTTCGTGGTCAGAAGAGGCCCCCGGCGCCGCCGGAGCTGCGACCGCTTGGGGAAGGTGGCCGCAACGTCCAGGCACCGGGGGCCTCTCCTCGCCCCAGCCGGGAAGCTCCCGAGGACGTCGGGACGGCACCCGGGCCGACCCGCCCCGGACACGCGGGGACACGCGGGGTCAGACATGTTGCGCGGAATCCGCGATCGTGCCGTATGGTCGACTCGCCCGACCGGGTTTCCGGTCGGGTTCCGGCGGGAGAGCATCCGGTCCCCGTCGCGACGACCATCACAGACCAGACAAGGAGGCCGTCATGGCGGAGAGCTGGAGCGGCGAGTTCTACTGCGTGAAGTGCAAGGAGAAGCGCGAGGCCACCGGTGAGATCAAGGTGAACGACAAGGGCACCAAGATGGCCAAGGCCGTCTGCCCGGTCTGCGGCACCAACCTCAACCGCATCCTCGGCAAGGCCTGACCCTCCCGGTCGACCACGCCTGCGCACCGAGCCCTGGGCTCGGCGACGAAACCGACGGCGGCGCCCCGGTCCACGGACCGGTCGGCGCCGCCGTCGGCGTCTGCGGCCCGGCCGGTCCGTCGCTGGTCCGTCGCTGGTCCATCGCTGGCCCGCCGCCGATCCCGCCTACCTCGGTCGCCCGCCCACCGCCGGCCTCGCTGTGGATAACCGGTCTCGCCCCGGCCGGTTCTGTGTGAGGCTGCCGTCATGGAGGCCCGCGGACCGTATCGGCTGCGGCCCGGCTATGTCGTCGTACGGCGCGACAACGGCCACCTCCAGGTGGGCATCGACCCGCCTCGACGCGTGATCCTGCGCGACAACGCCGAGGTGCGACGGCTCCTCTACGACCTGGTCGGCAGCGCGGCGGCGCCGTCCACCGGGACCGCGCGAGCCGCGCTGGCCCGGCTTCATGCGGCCGATCTGGTGATCGACTCCGCCGATCCGCCGCCCCCCGCACCGGCGGTCCAGGTGCGCGGTCCGACCGAGATCAGCGAGTTCTTCTCGACCCTGCTCGGTCCGGCGACCGCCACCGATCCACAACTCGTGGTCCTGCTCGCCGCCGGTGCGCTGGCCCGCGAACGGGCCGACGACGTGATGCGCGCGGGCACCGCCCATCTGATCGTCCAGGGCGGAGCCGACCGATGGCAGATCGGCCCGCTGGTGGTCCCCGGCGTCACCGCCTGCGTGCGATGCGTCGACGCCGCGCTGGGTGAGGACGATCCGCGGCGCGCGCTGGTGGTCGAGCAGGCCGCTCGGGCCGGCGCTCCCCCGGCCGACCCGCTGCTCCAGTCGCTCGCGCTGGCCTGGGCGGCCCGCGACGTACTGGCCTATCTGGCCGGCCAGGAGGTCGCCTCGCTGTCCGGGACCGTCACCGTGACCCGGACCCGGAACGCCGAGGTCCGCCGGTGGCTGCGGCACCCGCACTGCGGCTGTGCCTGGGACCTGGTCGCGCTGGCCGAGTGAGACGCGCCGCGGAGCCTGGTGGCTACCACCACTCCGAGTCGAGCTTGGACTCCATCGCCCGCAGGTTGTCCCGCGAGCAGACCTCGCAGAAGTCCTTCGGCCTGCCGTGCTCGACGGCACTGGTCCACAGCAACAGACGCGCCTGGTCCTGCTCGGTCCGGCCGCAGAGCGCACATGTCCTCATGCCCCGACGGTACGCCGCCACCACGACCGATGGGCCCGCCCGAGAATCTCGGACGGGCCCATCGCCACGCACCCGCGATCGGTCTCACGGACGACGCCTGCTCAGCCCGTCGTGACACGACGGACCGGCGATCCGATCCTCACAGGATGCGGGCCAGGGCCAGGCGCGCCTGCAGGGTCGCCTTCTCCGCCTTGCGGCTGAGTCGGCGAGCGCGGACCAACTGGTGGGCCCGCTGCAACTGTTGCGCCTCTCCCAGGCGCACGGACATTTGTGCGCGCGCCAGATCTTCGTTCATCAAACTCATCTCATTGCTCCCGGTCATGTTCGTACTCATCTGGTCGTGCTTCCGTGTCGGTGCGGCCCTCAGGCTGCGGTCTCGTTCTTGCGGGGACGGCCACGTGGGCGCTTCCGGGGGATCACTGCCCCTTGCAGGAAGAGCTGGCCACCCCAGACTCCCCAGGGCTCACGGCGGGACAGTGCTCCGTCGAGGCAGAGCGCCTGGACCGGACACTCCTGGCAGAGTGCCTTGGCGAACTCGACGTCAGCGGGTGACTCGGCGAACCACAGCTCCGGGTTGTTGGCCCGGCACGGCAGCAGGTCCTCGTCCACCCGGTCTGCTTGCTCGTGCAGCAGCCCGAGAGTCGGTTCGAGAACGCTGGTCATTACGACACCTCCTTTCCTTGACCTGATCGCGGTGGGTGAGAAACAGAAAGGCCGCGGATCCCGGTTCGGGTTCCGCGGCCTGGAGGCTGCCGATCGTCGTGATCTCACGTCGTCGGTGGTCTCCAAGCCGAAGCACCCGCAGTCCGCTCGGTGCGGCCCTTGTCACGGCCCTCGGCGTCGAACGGGGACACGTATCCCTGGGTGTTCGCGACGAAGGACCGCGGCGCGGCGAGGGCCGGGGCGGCCCAGGTCGCAGCGCCAGACACGAGGGCGTGGCCACACGTGGGCATGGCAAAGCCGCTCGGCATCGAGATCTGGATCGTGTTGCTCATCGTGGGCCACCTCCTTCGGTGAGTCGGGCGCCGGAACCGGATGTCCTCTCGGTGACATCTGCGCAGCGCGGGTCTGGGGTTGTGAGAGCACGGTATCTTGCGGTCGCCGGGCCCGGCAAACGAATTAACGGCGAATGCCGAGAATTCTTTTCCACGAGGCTCCCCGAGCCCTCGGCCGGTGCCCTCGGCCGGTGCTCTCAGCCCGCCTCGGCGACCAGCGAGAGCACCTCGTCACCGTAGCTGTCCAGCTTGCTCCGGCCGACTCCGCTGACCGCCAGGAGCTCGGCCGCCGAGCCGGGCTTGCGCTCGGCGATCGCCTCCAGGGTCGCGTCGGTGAAGATCACGAAGGCAGGCTTGCTGATCGCCTCCGCGGTCGCCTTGCGCCACGCCTTCAGCCGGGCGTAGAGCTCCTCGTCGTACGCCGCCGGGCAATCCTCGTGGCGACCGCGGATCTTCTCCTCGCGCGAGGTCAGCGGTCCGCCGCAGGTCTGACACATCCGGCCGCGGCTCCGCGTCGCGCGCGGCTGCGGCGCCGGTCGGTCCGGGAGCAGCGGGGCCAGGAAGCGGGACGGCCTGCGACTCCCCCGGCCGCCCGGCTGCCGGGCCAGTGCCCAGGAGAGATAGAGCTCGAGCCGGGCTCGGGTGACGCCGACGTAGAGCAGGCGTCGTTCCTCCTCCAGCGCCACCGGGGAGTCCAGCGAGTAGGAGAACGGCAGCGTGCCGTCCTGCAGCCCGGCGAGGAAGACGGTGTCCCACTCCAGGCCCTTCGCGGCGTGGAAGGTCGCCAGGGTGACGCCGTCGGCGACCGGCGCGTGCTGCTCGGCGGCCCGGCGGTCCAGTTCGTCGATGAAGGCGCCCAGATCGCCACCACCGGCCGCGAAGTCGCGGGCCTGGTCGATCAGCGCCTGCCAGGACTCCCAGCGGTCTCGACTCTGACCGCGCCCGGCCGGCGGCTGGGAGGTCCAGCCCATCCCGGCCAGGGTGGCGTGAACCGCCTCGACCAGCTCGTCTCCGCTCACCCCACCACCCTCGGAGCGGGCCGAGCCACGCAGCCTGGTGACCGCCTCGCGCACCTCGGGGCGATCGAAGAACCGGGCGGCGCCGCGGACGACGTACGGGATCCGGCGGGCGGCCAGCGCCTCCTCGAAGGTCTCCGACTGCGCGTTGATCCGGAAGAGCACGGCGATCTCGGCGTAGCCGCGGCCGGCATCGTGCAGCCGGGCGATCTCGGCCGCCACCGCCTCCGCCTCGGCGACCTCGTCGGACCGCTCGGTGAAGCCGACCGGCGCGCCGGCCTCACGCTGGGCACGCAGCTCCACCCCCTGGCTGAGGGTGCCGGCGAGCAGTGCGTTCGCCGCCGCGACGACCTGCGGGGTGGAGCGGTAGTTGCGCACCAGCTCGACCGAGGTGGTGCCGGGGAACCTGCGGCCGAAGGACCGCAGGTAGTCGGCGTCGGCACCGGCGAAGGAGTAGATGGTCTGCGCGGGATCGCCGACGACGCAGATCTCGTTGCGGCCACCGAGCCAGAGGTCGAGCAGCGCCGACTGCAGCGGCGAGACGTCCTGGAACTCGTCGACCACGAACCACTTGTACTGCCGGCGCACCTGGGCCGCCACCCGCTCGTCCTCGCTGAGCATGCCGGCGGTGAGCAGCAGGACGTCCTCCATGTCCATCCTCCCCTGCCCGCGCTTGGTCTCCTCGTAGGCGGCGAAGACGTGCCCGACGGTGACCGGGTCCAGGCCGGTGACCTCCCGCGCCCGAGCACCAGCGGCACGGGCGTAGTCGTCGGGGTGGACGTTGCTGACCTTCGCCCACTCGACCTCGGAGGCGAGGTCGCGCAGGGTGGCCTGGTCGGCCGAGATCCGTTGTCGGCGCACCGCCTGGGCCAGCAGTGGGATCTTCGACTCGATCAGGGTGGGGAGCTCGCTCCCGTAGACCCGCGGCCAGAAGAAGCGGAGCTGACGCAGCGCCGCACTGTGGAAGGTGCGGGCCTGCACCGAGCCGGCGCCCATGGCGCGCAGCCGCTGCCGCATCTCCCCCGCGGCACGGGTGGTGAAGGTGACCGCGAGGACCTCGGTGGGCACGTAGACCCCGGTGGCCACGCCGTACGCGATCCGGTGGGTGATCGCGCGGGTCTTGCCGGTGCCGGCGCCGGCCAACACCCGTACCGGTCCGCGCAGCGCCTCGGCGACCCGCCGCTGCTCGGGGTCGAGCGCGCCGAGCAGCGACTCGGGGGTGAGCTCGGGCGGCATCGACGCGGCGCTCCTTCTCGGGATGTGGCGGCCTCTCGAACGGTGTCCACCCTAGAGGCCGGCGGGGACAGTACGGCGACCGCCCGGACCGGACGACCGCGCCGGGCGAGCCCGGTGGGAGGCCTGCCACCATGGCGCTCATGTCCCGCAATCGCGCGCCCTCGCTGCGCACCGCCCGGCCTGCCGACGTACCGGCGCTGATCGCGCTGTGGGAGGTGGCCGCCGAGAACGACTCCCGCCCCACCGACCGCCCGGAGATGGTCGAGCGGCTGCTGACCCGTGACGCCGACGCGTGCCTGGTCGCCGAGGACGAGGGCGCCATCGTCGGCTCGGTGATCGCCGGCTGGGACGGGTGGCGGGCCCACCTGTACCGGCTCGCCGTCCACCCCGACGCTCGCCGGCGCGGGATCGGCTCACTGCTGCTCGCCGCCGCAGAGGAGCGGCTGCGCGCGCTCGGCGCGAGCCGGATCGACGCGATGGTGCTCGAGGACAACCGACTCGGCCAGACGATCTGGCGGTCCGCCGGCTATGCGCCACAACCCGACTGGCGCCGCTGGGTGCGACCGGTCTGACCGGCGTTGGGCCCGGCGGCCGGCGACCCGGGCATGAACCCGCGCCGGTAGGCGTTCCGGTTCACGTGGAGATCCTCGACTCGCTGGTGATCGGCGCCGGACAGGCGGGACTCTCGGCGTCGTATCACCTCAGCCGACGCGGGATCGACCACGTCGTGCTGGACGCGAACCGCGCACCGGGCGGCGCGTGGCGACACCGCTGGGACTCCCTCACCATGGCGGACGTGCACGGCGTGGCCTCCCTGCCCGACGCCGAGCCGCCGAGCGGGTCGGGGCGGGCGAACGAGGTGGTGCCGGCGTACTTCGCCGCCTACGAACGGTCCAAGGATCTGCCCGTGGTTCGTCCCGTGCGGGTCGACCGGGTGGAATCGGTCGACGGCCTGCTGGTCACACACGCCGGGGAGCGCACCTGGACGTCGCGGACCCTGGTCAACGCCACCGGCACCTGGACGCAGCCGCACCTGCCCTCCTACCCCGGCATCGCCGACTTCGCGGGCGAGCAGTGGCACACCCAGGACTACCCCGGCGCCGACCACTTCCGCGGACGACGGACGCTGGTCGTCGGTGGCGGCGCCTCCGCGGTACAACTGCTGGGCGAGATCGCGCTGGTCACCGACGTGCTGTGGGCGACCCGCAGACCTCCGGTCTGGCGCACCGACGAGTTCACCCCCGAGGCCGGGCACGACGCGGTGGCGCTGGTCGAGGAGCGGGTACGCCGGGGTCTGCCGCCCGCCTCCGTCGTCTCGGTCACCGGACTGATGCTGCGGCCCCAGGAGGAGGCGGCCCGGCGACTGGGCGTCTACGACCGGCGCCTGCCGATGTTCACGCGGATCGAGCCGAACGGCGTGCGCTGGGCCGACGGACGCTTCGAGCGGGTCGACGCGATCGTGTGGGCGACCGGCTTTCGGCCCGCGATCACGCATCTGGCGCCGCTGCACCTGCGCGGACCCGCGGGCGGTGTCCAGCTGGACCGGCACGGCACCACCGCGGTGGCCGACCCTCGGGTGCAGCTGACGGGCTACGGCCCCTCGGCCTCCACCATCGGCGCCAACCGTGCCGGCCGCGCCGCCGCTCGCGGCGTGGCCACCTGGCTGGCCGCCCATCCGTCCGAGGTGCTCGGCGCCCCGGCCGACGAGGCCGGCTGAGGACATCCTGGCCCGCAGCGCGAACCGTGGATCACCGCTCGGGCCACGCCGTACCCGGGGTCGGCTCAGAAAACCTGCCGACCCGCAGCGGATGCCGCCCTCTCGCTGAGCGCACGTACGCTGGCGTCATGACCGACGCTGCCTCCTTCACGATGTACACCACCCCGTGGTGCGGATACTGCAAGCGGCTCAAGAGCCAGCTCGACCGCGAGGGCATCGGCTACCAGATCGTCGACATCGAGCAGGTGCCGGAGGCGGTCGAGATCGTGGAGAAGGTCAACGGCGGGAACCAGACCGTCCCGACCCTGGTCTACGCCGACGGCAGCGCCCAGACCAATCCGTCGTTGATGGCGGTGAAGGAGAAGCTCGCCGAGCTGGCGGGCTGACTCGGCCCGGACCCGATAGCCCGGACCCGATAGCCCGGACCCGATCTGGCTCACCAGCTGCCGGGCAGCTCCCCGCCGTACCAGGACTCGATCAGCGCCCGGCTGATCGAGACGCCACTGGGCAGCATCACCTCGCCGGCGGCCGCCTGGTCGTGCAACTCCGCCCTGGTGAACCAGCGCGCCTCGACCACCTCGACCTCGTCGACGGCGATGTGGGCGTCGACCGCGCGGCCGGTGAAGCCGAGCATCAGGCTGGCCGGCAGCGGCCACGGTTGGTTGCCGAAGTAGCTGACCTCGCCCACGACGACGCTGGTCTCCTCGGCCACCTCCCGGCGTACGGCGTCCTCGAGGGTCTCCCCCGGCTCGCAGAACCCGGCCAGCGTGGAGAAGCGCGGGCCGGGCCAGCGCGCGTCGTGGCCCAGCAGGCAGCGCTCCCGTTCGCTGCCCGGCTCGCCGTCCGTGATCAGCATGATCACCGCGGGGTCCGAGCGCGGGAAGCTCGGGTGACCGTTGCCGCAGACCAGCTCGTGACCGCCGGCCCGGGCGGCGAGCGGCTCGCCGCAGCGTGGACAGAACCGGGTCGCCCGGTGCCATTCGGCGATGCCAATGGCGTGGAAGAGCAGCGAGGCGTCGGCGTTGTCGTGGAGCAGGGCCGGGAAGAGCCCGCGCAGATCGACCCAGCCCTCGCCGGCCCGCTCACGACCGGTGAGGACGGCGAAGGCCGCCGCGCCGTCGCGCTCGCCGAGGAAGACCCGGGTCCCCGCCGGGGCCCGGTCCGCCGAGCGCCAGACCACGCCCGGGCGATCGTGCGCAGGCTCGACCCGGTTGCCGGCGACCACGAGCACCCGGGTCGCCGGCTCCGCCCAGCGAGCGTCGAGCCACTCCTGGTCGGTGCGGTGCAGGCTCGCTCGGTGGTGCGGTGCGCTGGCGAGCCGCTGATGGACCGGCTGCCGGGAGGCGGATTGCTGCGACACACTCCGAGGTTAGGCGATGGTCACGACCGTCCGGACCACCCGGGGCACCGGCTGGCCCGGTCAGCGATCGGTCAGCGATCGGTCAGCAGAGTCTCCAGCTCTGCCCGACCGGGGAGCTCCGTCGGTTCGACGAGCTCTCCGGTGCGCACGTAGTAGAAGGCGGCTCGCACCGAGGAGACCGGGATGTCGTTGACCTCGGCCCAGGCCAGTCGATAGATGGCCAGCTGCAGCGGGTCCGCGGTGGCGCCGCGGTTGGTCTTCCAGTCCACCACCAGGTAGCCGTCCTCCTCGGCATAGACCGCATCGATGCGCCCGCGGACCACCTGCCCGGCGAGCACCAGGGCGAAGGAGGCCTCCACCCGGTGCGGCGGCCGGGACGCGAACGGCCCGGACTCGAAGGCGGCGATCACCTCGCGCAGATCGGACTCGTCGTCGATGCCGGCGTCCGCGCGGCCGGGCAGGTCGTCGGGGTCGAACAGATCCTGCTGCCCGAACCTGGCCTCGACCCAGGCATGGAACCGGGTGCCGAACCGGGCCGCCGCCGACGGCGGCCGCGGCATCGGGCGGGCCAGGTCCCGGGCGAAGGCGTCGGGTTCGTCGCGCAGCCGGGCGAGTGCGGTGGCCGAGAGACTCGACGGCATCGGTACGACGATCTCGGCGGCGCGCTCACGGCCGGCCTCCTCGATCAGCCGCTCGATCTGGTCGTCCCAGGAGGCGACCCGCTCCGCGATCAGCAGGTCCGTCGGCTCCGGCGCCGTCTCGACCTCGCCCGCCGCGACGGCCCGGACCCGGCGCGCCGCCTCCAGGCGCCGTACCACCTCGGGGGTGTGATGGTCGATCGGCCACGGCAGGTCGACCCGCCGATCCTCATACGGGTTGGACTCGGCCTTGTTGTCGACCGGCTCCGCCCAACGCTCCGGCATCTGGCCCCACGTCTGCATCGCCTCCCGGGTCCGCTGCGCGTACGCCGAGGGTCCGAGCCCCCGCTTGCGGCTCGGCGACCAGCGCCATGCCGAGACCAGCAGCCGATGTCTCGCCCTGGTCCAGGCGACGTAGGCGAGTCGCAGCTCCTCGATCTGCTCATGCGCCTTGCGCCGGGCCAACAGGTCCTTGATCGCCTCGGCGTCGTGCCCGTCGAGCTGCGGCAGGTCGGCGGCATCGCCGCGCAGCGCGGCCGGCATCACCTGCGGCACCGTCAGCCAGCTGGAGCGGCCCTGGTTGGTCGGGAACCTCTCCTGCACCGCCCCGAGCACGAACACCACATCCCACTCCAGCCCCTTCGCCCGGTGGACGGTGAGCAGCTTGACCGAGTCCGCCTCGCTCGGGGTCGCCACGTCCAGCCCCTGGCCGAACTCGTCCTCGGCCTCGAGCCAGGCCAGCAGCGCCGCCAGCGTGACCGAGCCGTCGACCGCCTGGAACTCCGCGACGGCCTGCAGGAACAGGTCGAGGTTCTCCCGCCTGGCGGCGGCCGCCGGGCTGGTGGAGGCCGCCAGCTCGGCATCGATGCCGGTCACGTCCACGATCCGCCGGACCAGGTCGAGCAACGGCTCGCCCGCCGCCCGGCGCAGCATCCGCAGCTCGTCGGCGAGCAGCGCGAACCGCTCCCGGGCCTCGGCCGAGTAGTCCAGATCGCCCGGATCCGCCAACGCGTCGCACAACGACGGCAGGTCACTGGGCTCGGCGCCGGCCACGGCCGCCTCGAGCTGCTCGGTCAGGTCGCCGTACTCCTGGCCTCCACCCCGGACGCCGGCCAGGTCCCGGCTGCGGCGGCCCAGCAGCGCCAGGTCGCGCGGCCCGATCGCCCACCGCGGCCCGGCGAGCAGGGTGAGCAGCGCGGCGTTGGCGGTCACGTCGTCGATCAGCCGCAGGCTCGCCACCACCTCGGCGACCTCGGGCAGCCGCAGCAGCCCCTTGAGCCCGACGATCTCGACCGGGATCTCGCGCGCGGTCAGCGCGTCGAAGGCGGCCGCGGCGGTGGCGTTGTCCCTGGTCAGGACGCCGATCTCGCGCCATCCGGCGGCGTGCCGGGTGGCCAGGTCGCGGTGGGCCGCGAGCACCTCCTCGGCCAACCAGGCGAGCTCGTCGTCGTAGGTCTCCTGCACCCGAAGACGGACCTCGCCGTGCTCGGCGCCGTCCTTGGCCCGGAGCCGTGCGTCCTCCCGCCCGGCGTAGAGCTCCGCGGCGAGGTGGTTGGCGGTGGCGAGGATCCGCTCGTCCGAGCGCCGGTTCACGCTCAACGAGTACGCCGGCCGGCGGCGGTCCCGGGTCGGGAAGTCGCGCCCGAACTCCACGATGTTGCTCACCGAGGCCCCTCGCCAGCCGTAGATCGCCTGGTTCGGGTCGCCGACGGCGGTCACCGGGTGACCTTCTCCGAAGATGCGGGAGAGCATCTGGGCCTGGGCGACCGAGGTGTCCTGGTACTCGTCGAGGAGCACCACCTTGAACCGATCACGCATCGCCTGCGCGACCTCGGGGCACCGGGTGGCCAGACGGGCGGCGAGCGCGATCTGGTCGGAGAAGTCCATCACGCCGAGCTGCGCCTTCAACCCACGGTAGCCCTCCACCAGGTCGAGCAGCTCGGCCCGGCGCTGGATGGCGGTGATCGCCTTGCGCACCGCGTCGAGCTTGGTCTTGACCCGCTTGCCTTCGGCGAGCTCGGCCACCAGGTCGGCCTCGGCCGCCTCGAAGCCGCGTCGTTCGTCGGCGTCGTAGGCCCGCACCCGCTCGGGATCGACCAGGTGCTCGCTCAGCTCACCGTCGAGCGCGAGCAGCCACTGCACCACGTGCGCCGGGGAGTCGCTGAGCTCACGCACCTCGCCGGTGTGGCGGCGCACCGCCCGGGTGGCCAGCTGATAGCGACTGGCGTCGGCGATCAGCCGGGTGTCCGGCTCGTGGCCGATCCGCAGGCCGTGCTCGTCGAGCAGGCCGCTGGCGAAGGAGTGATAGGTGGCGACGGTCGGCTCCTCCGGCTCCGGCTCCGCGTCACCGCGCGGGCCGAGCAGTCCCGCCTGCCGCAGACTCTCCCGGATCCGGGTCTGCAGCTCGGCGGTCGCCTTGGTGGTGAAGGTCAGCCCCAGGATCTCGCCCGGCTCGACCTGGCCGGTGGCGACCAGCCAGACCACCCGGGCCGCCATCACCGCGGTCTTGCCCGACCCGGCACCGGCGATCACCACCGCCGGCTCGAGCGGCGCGGTGATCGCGGCGAACTGCTCGTCGCTGTAGTGCCAGTCGTGTCCCATCAACGCGGCCAGCTGCGCAGGCGTCTCGATCCGGACCGGTCCGGCCATGACAGCACCGGTCATGACAGCACCGACCCCGAGGAGTTGGCCGGGCACAGGTCGACGAAGGCGCAGCGATCGCAGTGCGGCCCCGGCCTGGCCACGAAGGACTCCGTGCGGATGGTGGCCACGGCCTGCTCGAGCTGGTCCAGGACCAGTGTGCCGCCGGGCGGCTGGGCCTGCACCTTGGGCTGCTCGCCACCGTGCCGGAGCTGCACCAGCTCGGCACCACCTGCGGTGCCCCGGCCGCCGAGGATGCCGTCGGCCGCACCGTGGTCGACGGCGAGCTGATAGAGGCCGAGCTGGGCGTGCTCGGCGACCTGGGCCGCGGTCGGCGGATACTTCCCGGTCTTGAGGTCGACCACCACCACCCGGCCCGCCTCGTCGAGCTCGAGCCGGTCGGCGTACCCGTGCAGCCGGACCCGCTCTCCGCCGGGCAGCGTCACCTCGGCGCTGAGCCGCGCCTCCACCTCGACCACCGTGCGTGCCCCCGGCCGGCGGTGCCAGGCCAGGAACCGGGCGAGCACCTCGCGGACCGCCGTACGCTCCCGGGCGGCCGACCACGGAGTGCGGAACTCCAGCCGGCCCCACACCTCATCGACCAGATCCATCAGGTCGTCGACCGGCACCGTGGCGTCGAGGTCACCGTGGGCGATCCGCTCCGCGATCGCGTGCACCACCATGCCGAAGCCCTGACTGGCGGTGCTGATCACCGCGCCACCGGCCTCGCGGTCCAGGAACCACTGCGCCGGGCAGCGCAGGATCCCTTCCAGCGAGGAGGCCGACAGGGTCACCGGCTGCTCCGCGGGTCGCACCGGGGTGAGCGAGCGCGACGGGTTCCGCAACCCCCACCAGGTCGCCGGATCGGCGGCCGGAGCCAGCGGCCTGCCGCCGATCTCGGTGGTCGCCAGCCGGTGCAGTCGGCCGGCGGCGGCGGTCCGCAGCTCCTCCGGCTGCCGCGGGTCGGCCAGGGTCCGGCGCAGATCCGCGACCAGCCCGGCCAGCGACAGCGGCCGGGCGGGCCGGCCGACGCGGTGGTCGATCCGCTCGGCCGGCAGACCGAGCTCGCGGAGGAACCGGGACGGCTGCTCGCCGTCGTCGTCGGGAGAACGCACGGCGGTCACCACCAGGCGCCGGGAGGCCCGGGTGGCGGCGACGTAGAACAGCCGGCGCTCCTCGGCCAGCAGGGCGGCCCGGCCCAACGGCGGCAGCAGCCCCTCCCCGGCCCCGCCGATCCGATCGGCACCGAGCAGCGTGCCCCGGCGCCGCAGGTCCGGCCAGCTGCCCTCCTGCGCGTGCGCGATGACCACCAGCTCCCACTCCAACCCTTTCGAGCGATGCGCGGTGAGCAACCGCACGGCGTCGTCGCTCACCCCCCGCTCGGCGAGCGTGTCGCCGGGGATCTGCTGGGCCCGCAGGGTGGCCAGGAAGGCGGCGACCGAGGTGTGGTCGCGCTGCTCCTCGAGCTTCGCGGCCGCCTCGAACAGACTGCACAGCGCATCCAGGTCGCGATGGGCGAGCCGCGCCGCGCCGCCACCGCCGGTGGTGGCCCGACGCAGCCGCCGGCCCCATTCGGTGCCCTCCCACAGCGTCCACAGCACCTCCTCGGCGCTGGCCCCCTCGGCCAGTTGCCGGCGTGCCCCGGCGACCAGGTCGGCCAGCCGACGAGCGCGCCGGGCCCCGGCCGTCTCCAGGCCGTCCAGCAGCTCCGGCTCCAGCAGCGCACGGCGCAGCAGGTCGCCGGCCGCCAGCTCGGGATGCCGGCCACGCAGACCGCGCACCATCGCCCGGACCTCGGTGGCATCGAGCCCGCCGAGCGCGGAGACGAACAGCTCCTCCGCACGGTCGGCGCCGACATGGCGTGGGTCGGCCGGGTCCTCGACCGCCGCGTCGACCACCACGCCGAGCGCGGCCAGCAGTACGGCGACCGCGGGCTCGTGCACCAGCGGTGTCTCGTCGCTGGCCACCTCCACCGGTACGCCGGCCGCCGCCAGGGAGCGCCGCAGCGGCGGGATCGAGGCGCGTCCCGAGCGCACCAGCACGGCCATCCGGGACCAGCCGATGCCATCCTCCAGGTGAGCGCGGCGGAGCAGGTCGGCGATGTGCTCGGCCTCCGCACGGGCGGTGTCGAAGGTGATCACCGCCAGTGAGCCGGGGTCCTCGGCGAGCGTCTGCGGATGGCGGAAGGCGTCGTAGGCATCGGCCGGGATCGACCCTCGCACGGTGATCCCGGTGGCGATCGATCGCGAGGCGCGCAACAGTCGCGAGCCGAACCGGCGGGTGCGCTGCAACGCGATCACCGGTGCGGGCGAGCCGTCGGCACACCCGAAGGCGCGAGGGAAGTCCACGATGCCGCGCACGTCGGCGCCTCGGAAGCCGTAGATGGACTGGTCGGGGTCGCCGACCACCACCAGGTCGCGGCCGTCCCCGGCCAGCGCCTGCAACAGCGCGACCTGGCTGGGATCGGTGTCCTGGTACTCGTCGACGAAGACGGCGGAGAGCTCGGCACGCAGCGTCTCGCGGTGGCGCTGCGCCTCGATCACACCGCGCGCGATCAGATCCGGATAGTCGATCGCCGCGGACGCGCCGAGCACATCGAGATACTGCTCCAGGAAGAGCCCGGCGGCCTCGAACTCGGGCACCCGCTCGGTGCGACCGAGCTCGACCAGGTCGTCGGGATCGAGACCCCGCTCGCGGGCCCGGGCGATGACCGCCTGCACCTCCCGGGCGAACCCCCGGGTGCCGACCGCGGCACGCAGCGACTCCGGCCACCGCACCGACTCCGGGGCGTCGGTGAGCAGCTCGGCCAACACCACGTCCTGCTCGGGGGCGGAGAGCAGCCGCAGCGGCGCGACGTACAACTCGGCGGGGGCGAAGCGTCGCACCAGGCCATAGGCGAAGGAGTGGAACGTGGCCGAGATCGACCCCGACAGCGTCCGGCCCAGCCGCGCCGAGACCCGGTCGCGCAACTGCTCGGCGGCCTTGCGGGAGAAGGTCAGCGCGAGCACCGAGTCGGGGCAGGCCCCGCGGGTCTCGATCCGGTCGACGACCGCCTCGACCAGGGTGGTCGTCTTGCCGGTGCCCGGTCCGGCGAGCACCAGCAACGGTCCCGACCCGTGCTCGACCACCGCCTGCTGCTGCTCGTCGAGCAGCGGCCGCGCCGCGCGCGGTGGCGGCGGGGCGAGACGGTAGGCCATGGCGTCACTCCATCACGCGCCACCGACACCCCGTCAAACAGTCCCGCCGAGCCCCCGGACGGTCCGATCGGCGGACCGTCCGATCGGCTACCGCGCCTACCGGCTGCCGTGGAGCTCGCGCAACTCAGCCTCGGAGACGACCTGCTCGGTCTCGTCGGGCTCGACGGGAACGAACCGCGGGTCCGCCAGCAGGTACTGCCACAGCAGGCCCGAGTCGTGGTGGCGCCGCTCACCGCGGGTCACGAACCGACCCTCGACGGCGTCCCAGAACGAGTCGAAGACCCGCATCGCGCGGCGGGTGACGGCCCCCTGGGCACCGGTGTGCGGCAGGTAGGGATGCGGCCGGGTCGGCCCACTCGACTCGGCCCGCTCCATCCGACCCGCCAGCTCCTCGAGCCGCTCGGCGGGCATCTCGTCGAGCCGTTCACCGAGGTCGCGCTCACCGGCCCACTGGTCGGTGAG
>NZ_JASGET010000091.1:0-11891 GCF_047606145.1 Nocardioides sp.
GCCGCGGCCCGCCCCGACCACGACGCGAGCGCTGGCCAGGTCCCCGCTGCCACCGCCCCCGGCCGGGACGCTCGAGCGGACCGCGGCGACGGTGTCGGCGGGAGCCAGCTCCACCTCGAGCGGCACCACGTCGACCGGACCGCGCTGCGGCGCGGGCGTCGCCTCCACCGCGTGGCCGGCGACGGAGAAGACGGCCGGACGGGTGCCCAGCTGCATCCACTCGGTCACGTTGCCGCCCACCGCCTGGCGCCGTACGACGAACGGGGCGAGCCCCTCGAAGCCGACCACGTTGGCGGCCATCGGGACTCCGGCGCGGGCCGCGGCGTGCGCCATCACCTCGAGATCGCGCGGGTCACCGCCGGCCATCACCACCACCGCGCCGGCGGCCGCCCGAGCCGCCAGCACCGCCGCTCCCCAGGCCGCGCCGGAGTACGCCGCGAAGCCTTCCCCGCGGGCCTGGTAGAGGGTGCGCACGGCATGACCGGCCAGGCCGTCGACCAGCTCGGCGGCGAGCGCGTCCGGCAGGTCGCCGACATGGACGGCGTCGATCGGCACTCCCCCGCCGGCCGCGGAGAGCCGGCGCGCCATGGTGAGCGTCTCCCGGCTGATCTCGCTCAGGGCGCCGTCGGCGTCGCCGTGCACCCAGCAGACGATCATCGGGCGACCCCCAGCTCGCGCAGCAGCGCCACCACGGCGGCGGCCGCGGCGGCCGCGTCCTGGCCCTCGGCCAGCACCTGCGCGGTGTTGGCCGCGGCCGCGGGCAGGGCGAGCTTGAGCCGATGCGGCCCGGTCGGCGTGGTGGCCGGGGCCCGGGTCTCGATCTCGACCCTCTTCGCCCTCATCCGCCCCGCCACGGTCGGATAGCGCGGCTCGACCCCGCCCTCCAGCACGGTCAGGATCGCGGGCGTGGGCAGCCGATAGGTGTCGACGCCGTCCGGGCCGTCGCCGGACGCGGTGACACCCTCGCCGCTCTCGTCGGCGACGGCGGTCTTGATCCCCGCTGCGACCGGCCGGCCGAGCAGGTAGGAGAGTCGGATGCCGACCTGGAAGTCTCCGGTGTCCGCGGCGTCGTTGCCGAGCAGGATCAGGTCGTACGACCGACCCGCCGCGGCGTGGTCGGCCACGACGGCGGCGATCTCGGCGGCCACGTCGGTCGGGCCGAAGGCGCCCGCATCGGCCACCACGTGGACGGCGGCGACGCAGCCGAGCGAGAGCGCCGAGCGCAGCTGGTCGGTCGCCGCGTCCGGTCCGAGGGTGAGCGCGGTGGCGGCGCCACCGGTCGCGGCGGCGATCTGGACGGCCAGCTCGATGGCGCAGCCCTCGTGGTTGCTGATCGTGTAGCCGACGTACCGGCCGTCGACGGCGAGCCCGTCGGAGGTGAGCACCACCTCGCTGCTGGCGTCGGGCACCCGCTTGACGCAGACCAACGTGTTCACCGGACGGGCCATCCGGCGCTCACCTCCTGATCCGCTCGTTGTCCGGGTCGAACGGCGAGGTCGCGTCGACGGCGATCACCCGCACCGGATAGAGCTCCTCCATGTAGGAGACCGCGTACTCGGCGCCGAGCTCCGCCGCGGCCGCGGGCAGGTAGGCCATCAGCAGGTGACGACGCAGGCTCGGCGCGGAGCCGGCGGTGGTGACGTAGCCGATGTGCACCTCGCTCTCCGGCACCCCGGGGATCGGCTGGCCGGTGCGGGTGAGGATCGGCTCGCCGCCGAGCATGTAGCGCTTGACGCCGCTGGCGGAGGTGTGGTCGAGCACCTCGAGGGTGCACAGTACGACGTCCGGCCCGGTGCCGTTCGCCGCCGACTCGCGCTGGGCGAGGTAGGCCTGCCGGCCGACGAAGTCGGCCGCCTTGACCCGAGGTCGGGCCATCCCCGCCTGCACGATGGTGCGCTCGGCGTCCAGCTCGGCGGCGAACGCGCGATAGCCCTTCTCCAGCCGCCCGGTGGTGGCATAGACGCCGATCCCGACGCCGATCGCGCCGTGCGCCGCCCCGGCGGTGTGCAGCGCGTCCCAGACGGCCGCGCCGTCGGCGAAGGGCACGTACAGCTCCCAGCCGAGCTCACCGACGTAGGAGATCCGGGAGGCGAGCACCCGGTGCCCCGCGACGGCGAGGGTGCGGCAGGTGCCGAAGCCGAAGCCCGCATGCGAGACGTCGTCGTCGGTCAGCTCGGCCAGGATGTCGCGCGCCTTCGGACCCCACAGCCCGATGGTGGTGACCTCGGCGGTGCGATCGGTGAGCGTCGTCCCGCCGTCCGCCTCCGCGTCGGTGATCCGGTCGGCGAACCACTTCTTGTCCACCATGCCGTGCGCGCCGCCGGTGACCACCCGGAACTCGCTCTCCCCGAGCCGCATCAGGGTCAGGTCGGAGACGAAGCCACCGTGCTCGTCGAGCACCGGGGTGTAGACCACCTTGCCGACGGCCACGTCACACTGGGCGACGCAGGTGCGCTGGACGACGTCGAGCGCGGCCGGCCCGGTGAGGTCGAGGACGACGAACGCGGTCAGGTCGACGATGCCCGCGGCCTCCCGCATCCGCAGATGCTCGGCGTTGATGATCGGGCTCCACCAGCGGGCGTCCCACTCGTGGTCCCGCGGCATGATCGCCTCCTCGTCGTAGTCGGCGACCAGGTGGGCGTTGGACTCGTACCAGAACGGCCGCTCCCAGCCCGCGGCCTCGACGAAGACCGCGCCGGCGGCCACCTGCGCGTCGTACATCGGCGCGGTGCGGACCTGCCGGTCGGACTCGTACTGCTCACCCGGATGGACGATGCCGTAGGTCTTGTTGAACGCCTCGCTGGTGCGCGCCTTGACGTGCGCGCGGCGCCGCTGGTGGTCGTAGAAACGGGCGATGTCGGACTGGCTGACGTCGATCTCCGACCAGCCGCGGGTCATCCGCTCGGCCACCGCACGCGCGGCGCCGGGGCCCTCCTTGATCCAGATCGCGGCGGCGCTCCACAGTCCGGCCACCTCCGGGGTCTCGCCGAGGATCGGGGAGCCGTCCGGGGTGAGCGAGAGCAGGCCGTTGATGGCGTAGCGGATCTCCGCACCGTCGGCGCCGAGCAGGTCGGGCATCAGCTCGAAGGCCTGCTCGAGCTGCGGGTCGAAGTCCGCCTCGGTGAACGGCATCTCGGTCGGGGAGAGCCTGGCCTGGTCGATGCTCGGGATCTCCTCGGGGTCGTGCAGGATCGGCCGGTGGGCGTAGCTGCCGACCTCCATGTCGGCGCCGTGCTGCCGCTCGTAGCAGAAGGTGTCCATGTCCCGGACGATCGGGAAGCTGATCTCTCCCTCCCGTTCGGCGAGCTGGGGGCAGGGTCCCACCGAGATCATCTGGTGCACCGCGGGGGTCAGCGGGATGGCGGCATCGGCCATCGCCGCCAGCTTGGGGCTCCACACCCCGCAGGCGATGACGACGGTGCCGGCCTCGATGTCGCCGTCGGTGGTGCGGACCCGGGTGATCCGGCGGCGGCTCCGATGCGGCCCGAGCGGCTCGGTGTCCAGACCGATCACCTCGACGTTCGCCACCGCGCTCAGCGCACCGCGGGCGATCGCCCTCTCCCGCATGAGGGTGCCGGCACGCAGGCTGTCGACGACGCCGACGCCGGGCGTCCAGAAGGCCCCGATGATCTGGTCCTTCTCCACGAACGGCACCTGGGCGGCCACCTCGTCGGGGGTGACCAGCTCCGCGGGGATGCCCCACGCCCGGGCGCTCGACATCCGCCGACGGAGCTCCTCCATGCGCTCCTCGGTACGCGCGACCTCGAAGCCGCCGGACTCGGTGAAGACGCCCATCTGCCGGTACTGCCGCATCGAGTCCAGCGTCAGATCGGTGATCTCGCGGGAGTGGTCGACCGGGAAGATGAAGTTCGAGGCATGTCCGGTGGAGCCGCCCGGGTTGGGCAGCGGGCCCTTGTCGATCTGCACGATGCCGGTCCAGCCCAGGTCGGCCAGATGCCACACCAGGCTGTTGCCGACGATCCCGGCGCCGATGACCACGACGTTCGCGGAGCTGGGAACTGTTGCCATGGAGTGCCTCCTCGACGGATGGGCGGTCGTATCGTTGCACTATTCGCAACATAGTCGCGTATTGAGCAACGCACGTTCAGAATCGGCCCCGGTACGGCGCCCTGTCAAGGGAACCGAGGCACCGGCGCGTCCGCTACCGCAGCCAGGCGTTCACCTTGTCCGGGTTGGCGTCGATCCACTTCTGGGCGGCCTTCTCCGGGCTCATCCCGTCCTCGGTGATCCACTTGGCGACCAGGTTCTGAGCCGTGTCCGACCAGGTCCAGTTCTTCACCAGCTGGTACGCCGGGCCGTTGGCCTCGGCGAACGTCGTGCTCACCACCTTGTTCAGGTGGTAGGTGGGATAGTCGCAGGCGACCTTCGACGCGACGGCGTCGCAGCCCGCGGTGTACTTCGGCAGGTCCACCTTCACCAGCGGCACCTCGGAGAGGAACCACTGGGGCGAGTAGAAGTAGCCGATCAGCGGCTTCTTCTGCTGCTGCGCCGTGCGGAAGGCCTGGATCAGCGCCGCCTCGCTGCCGGCGAAGACGACGTTGAAGTCCAGGTGCAGGTTCTTCACCAGCGCCTCGTCGTTGGTGACGAAGCCCGGGTCGCCGTCGAGCAGCTGGCCCTTGCCGCCGGACTCGGTGGTCTTGAACAGGTCGGCGTAGGAGTTGAGCTTCTTCCAGTTGGTGATGTCGGGGTACTTCTCCTTCATCCACGGCGGCACGTACCAGCCGATCACCCCATTGATGCCGATCGGTCCGGCGTCGAGGGCCACCTTCTGCTGCTTGATGTAGAGCTGGGCCAGGTCCTCGTGCCCCCAGTTCTCCAGGATCGCGTCGACCTGTCCGCTGGCGAACCCCTGCCAGGAGACCTGCTCGTCGACGTAGATGTAGTTGACGATGCAGCCCAGCTTCTTCTCCGCCACCTCGCCGACCACGTAGGCGTCGGCCTCGTAGCCGACCCAGTTGTTGACCGCCAGGTTGAACGTCCCGCACTTGCTCGAGCCCACCGCGGCCGCCTTGGAGATGTCGCCTCCGCCCGGCAGCAGCATCGCGACCAGCACCGCCACCACGAACAGCGGCAGCAGCCAGCGGCTCAGTCGGGCGAGGGTGGCGGCTCCGGGCGAGAGCCTGGTCGCACTCATGACTCCCCCCGCTGGGCCCGGGCCTCGGAGCGTCTGGCGGCATAGGTGGTGATGCGGTCGAGCAGGATGCCGAGCAGCACGATGGAGAACCCGGCCGCGAGACCGCGGCCCTGCACACTGAGCTGTTTGAACCCGGCGACGACGTCGTAGCCGAGTGCGCCGCCGCCGACCAGGCCGCCGAGGACGACCATGGCGAGCACGTAGAGCAATCCCTGGTTCGCGGCCACGGTGAACGCCGACCGGGCCATCGGGATCTGCACCTTGGTGATGATCTGGATGGCGATGGCGCCGGCCGACTCGGCCGCCTCCACGGTCGCGGCCGAGACCGCCCTGATCCCGTCGGCGACGATCTTGATGGCGGCCGGAGCCGCGTAGAGCACCGCCGCCACGATGGCGGTGAACCGGCTCGGCCCGAACAGCGCCAGGACAGGTACCAGGTAGACGAACGGCGGCATGGTCTGCCCGGCGTCGAGCAGCGGACGGATGATCGCGTCCGCGCGTCTGCTCCGGCCCATCCAGACCCCGATCGTCGAGGCGAGGATCATCGCCACCGCCGCCGCCACGATCGTGGAGGAGAGGGTGATCATCGAGTCGTTCCACAGCCGCAGCCACAGCAGCAGCGTCAGGCAGATCACCGTCGCGATGCCGGCCCGCCAGCCGCCGAGCAACAGTGCGATGGCCAGGATGGCGAGCGCCGTCACGAACCACGGGCTGCCCGCGATGAGGTTCTGCAGCGGGTTGATGATCGCGTTCGTGCAGGCGTCGGCGATCGACTTGGTCTGGGCCGCGATGTTGTCCTGCAGCCAGTTCACGATGTCCTGGCAGCGATCCGCCACCCAGTCGCCGACACCACCGGACCACGGCTTGGCCGCGAACTCGTAGTACCGCGAGAGATAGACCAGCACGGCCGCGACGACGCCGGCGATCGCCAGGTTGCGGACCCGTCCGTGCGCCTTCTCCTTCGCCTGGCCACGGGCCAGCCGCTCGCTGTGCTCGCTGGCGGCGGTGGTGACCCGGTCGAGCATGATCGCCATCAGCACGATGCACAGGCCCGGCACGAACGCGTCGCCGACCCGCAGCGCGTTCAGCGCGCGCACCACCGGCTGGCCGAGGCCCGGGCCGTTGATGAACGCGGCGATCGTCGCCATCGACAGGGCCGCCATCGTGGTCTGGTTGATGCCGACGATCACGGTGTGCTTGGCCATCGGCAGCTCGACCTTGAGCAGTCGTTGCCAGCTGGTCTGCCCCATCGAGGTGGTCGCCTCCATGGTGGCCTCGGGCAGGTGCTGCAGCCCGTGGGCGGAGATCCGGATCACCGGTGGGATCGAGTAGATGAGCGTGCAGACCACGGCGGCGGTGGCGTTGATGCCGAAGAGCAGCATCAGCGGCAGCAGGTAGGCGAACGACGGCATCGTCTGCATCAGGTCCAGGACCGGCGTGATCGCCGCGCGGGCGCCGCGGCTGTGCGCCATCCAGACGGCCAGCGGCAGGCCGATGATCACCGAGAGCGCCACCGCGATCAGCGTGACGATGAGCAGGTTCATGCTGTCTTGCCAATACCCGAGCACGGCGAAGGCGAGGAAGCAGCACAGCGTCAGGACGGAGAGCCGCCATCCCGCCCACAGCGCGGTGAGGAACCACGCGATCCCCACCACGCCCAGGAACCCGATCATCGGGTACGGGCTCGGGAAGTCCGGCACCGCGATGAGCCGCTGCAGCCAGGCGATCACCGTGTCGAACACGTCCGAGATGCCGTGCGTGACCGAGACCAGCGCACCCTTGCCGCTCTGCAGGTCCAGGGCGCGGTCGGCGAGCCAGTTCTGCACCCCCACCTGGGTGGTGCCGCCGATCTCGAGGGTGTGCTTGCCCTGCCAGACGACGGCCAGGACGACCCAGGCGGCCACCGTCCCGAGCAGCAGCCAACGGCGCCGCAGGCCCATCCGGAGGCTGCCGAGACTCGTCCGCGGCGGCCGGGCCCGGGTGGGACCGCCGGCCACGCCGACCGGTTCGGTGACGGTGCTCATCTCGCCTCGTCCGCCTCGGTCGTATCCGGCTCCGCAGCGGCCGGATCGGCCACCGTCTCCTCGGCGATGACCACCTGCATGATCGAGTCCTCGTCCACCACCCCGAGCAGCCGACCCGCCTCGACCACCCGGATCGGGGCGTCGGAGTCGAGCGCGGCCCGGGCCGCGGCCTGCACCACCGTGTCCGGCGTCATCTCCGGCCCGTCGAGCCGCTCCCCCGCACGCGGCGCGCGCATCACCCAGCGCAAGGTGAGCACGTGTGCCCGCGGCACCTCGGAGACGAAGTCGGCGACATAGTCGTCGGCGGGCGCACCGATGATCTCGTCCGGCCGGCCGATCTGGATGACCTCGCCGTCGCGCATGATCAGGATCCGATCCCCGATCTTGAGCGCCTCCGGCAGGTCGTGGGTGATGAAGACCATCGTGGTGCCCAGCTCCTCCTGGAGCCGGACCACCTCGTTCTGCATGTCACGCCGGATCAACGGGTCCAGCGCGGAGAACGGCTCGTCGAAGAGCAGCACCTTGGGGTCGACCGCCAGCGCCCGGGCCAGGCCGACGCGTTGCTGCATGCCGCCGGAGAGCTGGTCCGGATAGTGGCCCTCGTAGCCGGCCAGCCCGACCAGCTCGATCACCTCGCGAGCCCGGTCGAGTCGCTGCTCCTTGTCCTCGCCGCGAATCTCCAGGCCGAACGCGACGTTGTCGATCACCTGCCGGTGCGGCAGCAGGCCGAAGTGCTGGAAGACCATCGCCACCTCGTTGCGGCGCACCGACATCAGGTCCCTGCTGCTCATCGCGGCGATGTCTCGGCCCTCGAGGTGGACCTGGCCGGCGGTCGGCTCGATGAGCCGGGTCAGACATCGCACCAGCGTCGACTTCCCGGAGCCGGAGAGCCCCATCACCACGAAGACCTCCCCCGGTGTGACGTCGAAGGAGACGTCCTTGACCGCCGCGATGCAGCCGGTCCTGGCCAGCATCTCGGCGCGGGGCAGGTCGGCCTCCGGCGTACCGATGATGCTGTCGGCGTGCGGTCCGAAGACCTTCCACAGGTGAGCGACCGACAGCGTGGACGTGTCGGTCTCGGCGGTCGGGGCGGACCCCTCGGCGGTTGCGGTCATCGGCACTCCTGTCGGCCTGGCGGATCGGTGCGGATCGGATACTGCGTACGACGATCAGCGGCTCCCGGCGGCGGGCTGATCGGGCTGATCGGGCTCATCGGACTGATCGGGCTCATCGGGGCCGTTGCGGGGGTCACCGGGCGGGTACAGCGGGCTGCCGTCGCCGTGCCGGTAGAAGGGCACCTCGGCGGGCGGCAGCGGGGTGTTGCCGAGGATCAGATCGGCCGCCTTCTCGGCGACCATCATCACCGGCGCATAGATGTTGCCGTTGGTGACATAGGGGAAGACCGAGGCGTCGACCACCCGCAGGCCCTCCAGGCCGTGCACCTTCATGGTGAGCGGGTCGGTGACCGAGGAGTCGTCGGTGCCCATCTTGGCGGTGCAGGAGGGGTGCAGCGCCGTCTCGGCATCCCGGCGCACCCAGTCCAGGATCTCCTCGTCGGTCTCCACGCCGGGCCCGGGCGAGATCTCACCGTCGTTGTACGGCGCGAACGCCGGCTGGTTCAGGATCGTGCGTGCCGTCCGGATCGCCTCCACCCATTCGCGGCGGTCGTTCGGAGTGGAGAGGTAGTTGAACAGCATGCTCGGGTGCTCGTGCGGGTCGGTGCTCCTGATCCGCACGTGGCCGCGGGTGTCGGCGTACATCGGACCGACGTGCACCTGGTAGCCGTGGCCCTGCGTAGGGGCGGACCCGTCGTACCTGATCGCGACCGGGAGGAAGTGGAACATCAGGTTCGGCCACTCGACGTCCTCGTTGCTGCGGCAGAACCCTCCTCCCTCGAAGTGGTTGGTCGCGCCCAGGCCCCTGCGGAAGAAGAGCCAGTCGGCGGCGATCTTCGGGCGGCGGTGCCACTTCAGACCGGGTGCGATGGAGACCGGCTGCTTGGCCGCGTACTGGATGTAGACCTCGAGGTGGTCCTGCAGGTTGGCGCCCACGCCGGGGACGTCGGCGACGACGTCGAGGCCGAGCCCGCGCAGGTGCTCGGCCTCGCCGACACCGGAGAGCTGCAACAGCGTGGGCGTGTTGATGGCCCCGCCGCAGCAGATCACCTCGCCGGCGATGACCTGATGGTCCCGGCCGGCCTGGCGATAGCTCACCCCGACCGCGCGGCTGCCGTGGAAGCGGATCGCCGAGACGAAGGCGTAGGTCTTGATGGTCAGGTTCTGCCGCGACCGCACCGGGTGCAGATAGGCGCGCGCCGCGGAGTATCGGCGGCCACGATGGACGTTGCGGTCGAACCGGGCGAAGCCCTCCTGGCGGTAGCCGTTGACGTCGTCGGTGAGCGGGTAGCCGGCCTCGACGCAGGCGTCGAAGAACGCCGCGAACAGCGGGTTGGTGGCGGGGCCGCGCTCGAGGATCAGCGGCCCGTCGCCGCCGCGCCAGCGGTCCGGGATCGGATAGCCGTCGTCACCCAGACGGGTCTCCATCCGCTTGAAGTAGGGCAGACAGTGCAGATAGTCCCAGGTCTCCATGCCGGGGTCGGCCGCCCAGCGCTGGTAGTCCATCGGGTTGCCGCGCTGGAAGATCATCCCGTTGATCGAGCTGCTGCCACCGAGCACCTTGCCGCGGGCGTGATAGACCCGGCGGTCGTTCAGGTGCGGCTCGGGATCGGTCTCGTACCTCCAGTCGTAGAACCGGCTGCCGATCGGGAACGGCAGCGCCGCGGGCATGTGGATGAACGGGTCGATCCGGTAGTCCGAGCGACCCGCCTCCAGCACCAGCACGCTGGTGCCCGGGTCGGCGCTGAGCCGGTTGCCGAGCGCGCTGCCGGCCGAGCCACCGCCGACGATGACGTAGTCGTAGCGATCGTTCATGACCCGCCCCCTGCGTCGCCGCCGGACCTCCACCAGCCGGTGGGGGCCGGGTGGTCGTTGCGCCAGATGTGCTTGGTCTCGCGATACTCCTCCAGCCCGGCGGCGCCGAGCTCGCGGCCGAACCCGGACTGCTTGTAGCCGCCCCACTCCGCCTGGGCCACATACGGGTGGTAGTCGTTGATCCACACGGTGCCGAGCCGCAGCCGGCGGGCGACCCGCTCGGCGCGCGCGGCGTCGGAGGTCCACACCGCGCCGGCCAGTCCGTAGATCGAGTCGTTGGCCAGCCGCACCGCCTCCTCCTCGGTACGGAACGTCTCCACGGTGAGCACCGGCCCGAAGGACTCCTCCTGCACGCAGCGCATCAGGGTGTCGCACTCGTCGAGCACCGTGGGCGGGAAGAAGTAGCCGTCGACGAGCGGCGGGTCGGTGGCGCGACTGCCACCGACCCGCAGCCGGGCGCCCTCGGCGATCGCCTGGTCGACGTACGCCGTCACCTTGTCCAGGTGCGCCTGCGAGATCAGCGCGCCGGTCTCGGCGGCGGCGTCGAACGGTCCGCCCAACCGGATCCGGCCGGCACGCGCGACCAGCTCGTTCACGAACGACTCCTCGATGGACTCCTCCACGATCAGCCGCGCACCGGCCGAGCAGACCTGGCCGGAGTGCAGGAAGACGGCCGTCATGGCGTTGTCGAGTGCCGCCTCCCGATCGGCGTCGGCGAAGACGACGTTCGGGTTCTTGCCGCCGAGCTCGAGGGCGATCCGCTTGACCGTCTCGGCGGCATTGACCATCAGCCGCTTGCCGGTGGTCACGCCACCGGTGAAGGAGACCAGGTCGACGCGTGGGTCCACCGACAGCGGCGCGCCCGCGGTGCTGCCGGCGCCGAGCACCAGGTTGCCGGCGCCGGCGGGGAGCCCGGCCTCGGCCAGCAGTCGCATCAGGTGGATCGCCGTGTGCGGGGTGAGCTCACTCGGCTTGAGCACGAAGGTGTTGCCGGCGACCAGGCACGGCGCGACCTTCCAGGCGACCTGCAGCAACGGGTAGTTCCACGGCGTGATGAGCGCGCACACGCCGACCGGCTCGCGCACCACCCGGGAGACCACGCCCGGCGCCTCGACCTCGATGGCGCGCTCGTCCTCGACGCGGGCGGTCGTGCCGTAGTGCCGGAAGACGCTGGTCACGTCATCGACGTCGATCTCGCTCTCGGCCAGCCGCTTGCCGGTGTCGAGGCTCTCCGCGCGGGCGATCTCGGCCTTGTCGCGCTGCAGCAGGTCGGCCACCCGGAGCAGCAGGTCGGCCCGCTCCGCGATCGGGGTGCGGGGCCACTCGCCGTCGTCGAAGGCATTCCGCGCGGCGAGGATGGCCGCCTCGGTGTCGGCCGGGCCGGCCTCGTCCACGGTGCCCACCAGGACCCGGTCCGCGGGGCACCGGATCTCCCGGCTGGCGCCGGATCGGGCCGGGACCCAAGCGCCAGCGATGAACAACGTCTCCACGTGGGTTCCGCCTTCCGGTCACCTACCTCGAGGCCGCGCTCACGACAGGAGCAACTGTTCCGCCACATGCAACAGCAATGCTCATGCCGCAACTATGGATCCAGACTGCTGCGCTTGTGGTTCTACGTCAACCCTTCGGACCCTCCTGGGTCAACCCCGGCGCTCAACCCCGGCGCTCAACCCCGGGCACGCTTCGACCGCCGGCCCGCGAGCGGCCGAGCCGCTGGGGCCGCTGGGGCCGCTGGGGCCGCTGGGGCCGCTGGGGCCGCTGGGGCCGCTGGGGCCGCTAGGC
>NZ_JASGET010000092.1:0-8468 GCF_047606145.1 Nocardioides sp.
CTCGGGGGGCAGCCCCTCGGCGCCACGCGAACGGCCGGTGCACACCGCCCCGGCGACGGCCGGCGAGACGGCCAGCCACTCCGAGCGCAGCGGAGTGCAGACGACGCCCCTGGTGCGGATCATGCGGGCCCCCGATCGACGCCGTCGGGCGGCGGCGCTCCCGCGACCCGGCCGGTCCGGGCTCCGGTCGGGATCTCCAGGAGCCCCCGCCGGGCGGCGTACCGACCCAGCGCCCACATCGGGAAGACCTGGCGGTACATCTGGTAGCCGATGTAGAAGAAGCCGGGGAACCCGGTGCCGGTGTAGAGGTCCTCGTCCCAGCCGCCGTCGGCACGCTGGGTGGCGAGCAGGTGGTCGATGCCGCGGGCGACGGCCGGCGAGTCGGGGGCCGCGGCGATCAGCGCGATCAGCGCCCAGCCGGTCTGCGACGGCGTGGAGGCGCCGCGGCCGACCCAGGTCTTGTCCCGATAGGAGCGCAGGTCCTCGCCCCAGCCGCCGTCGCGGTTCTGATGCCGCTCCAGCCAGGCCACCGCGGCCCGCAGGCTCGGATGCTGGGGCGAGACGCCGGCGGCGACCAGTGCCGGGACCGCGGCGCCGGTGCCATAGAGGTGGTTGGCGCCCCACCGGCCGAACCAGGATCCGTCATCCTCCTGGTGCTCGAGCAGCCACCGTACGCCGTCCTGCGCCTCGGCCGAGTCCGCCAGTCCCTCCTCGGCGAGCATCTCCACCACGTGCGCGGTGACGTCGGCCGACGGCGGATCGACCACGTTGCCGAAGTCGCAGAACGGCAGCTTGGTGGGCAGCGTGCGGGTGTTGTCGGCGTCGAACGCGCCCCAGCCGCCGTCCCGGGTCTGCATCCCGGCCGTCCAGGCGACCGCCCGGTCCAGCGCGGCCCGGAGCCGCTCCGGGGCCGGATGGGCGACCTTGCGCAGCGCGATCACCATCTCGGCGCTGTCGTCGGTGTCGGGGTAGATGTCGTTGGCGAACTCGAAGGACCACCCCGCCGAGGGCAGCCCCGGCCGGCGCACCTGCCAGTCGCCGTCGGCGGTGACCTGCTCGCCCAACAGCCAGTCCGCGGCCCGGAGCACCGCCGGGTGGTCCGCCGGCACGCCGCACTCCAACAACGCCTCCAGGCTCAGCCCGGTGTCCCACACCGGCGACTGACAGGCCTCCAGCCACCGCATCGGACCCTCGGGCCCGTCCGGCACCTCGACGAAGAAGTCGTCGAGGCCGGCGAGCGCCTTGGCCACCGCGGGGTGGTCGAGCCCGTAGCCCATCTGGTTGAGCGCCAGGATCGAGTAGACCCAGGGCGGCTGGATGCCGCCCCAGCCGCCGTCGGCCTCCTGCCGGGCGAGGATCCACTCGGCCGCCTGTCGCATCGCGAGCCGGCGCAGCGGGTTGACCGGCAGCTTGCCGAAGAGCCGGACGCCGACGTCGAGACGCTGGAAGACCCCCGCCAGACTCCACGGTGGATCGAACCTGTCCGGCGTCGTCCCCGCCAGGATCGGGGTCGGGTCCACCTCGACGGGACGGACCGGCCGCTTCGCGCTGACGATGGTGAGCGGCACGATCGTCTGCCGGGCCCAACAGGCCCAGTCGTAGATGTTGAGCGGCGCCCACGAGGGCAGGAACATCATCTCCGGCGGCAGTGTCGGGCACCGGTCCCAGGACCACATCCCGATCAGCGAGAACCAGATGTGGGTGAAGACCCGGGCCCTCTCCAGGCCACCGTTGGCGCGGATCCAGCGGGCCGCCCACTCCATGTGCTCGGCGTCGGCGGGATCGCCGGCCACCCGCAGCGCCGCCCACGCCTCGACCGTCGTGGACAGCGTCGGCGGCGCCCCCGGGAAGTCGCCCCAGGTGCCGTCCGGGCGTTGCTGGGAGCGGATCCAGCGGGCGCTGCGCTCCTGGCCCGCGGGGTCGACCACGTCGAGGAAGTGCCGCAGGAAGATGTCCTCGGCGTCCATGGTGACGTTGGTGGCCAGCTCCCCCTTCCACCACCCGGCCGCGCTCTGCCGGGAGATGAGGTGGCCGGCCGCGCGGTCGACGCCGGCACGCAGCGCGGCCAGCCCGGCGTCGTCGCCGAGGAGACCGTCCGCGGTGGTGGGTCTCTCGATGGTCATGCGCTCCTCCTGGTGACGAAGTGCGCGAGCTCGATCAGTCGCTCGCGTTGCGCATCGGCGAGGGCGACCGGCTCGAGGGCGGCCAGTGCCGTCCTCACGTGCGCCGCCGCCTGGTCGGCGGCCCAGGACCGGCCGCCGGCCTTCTCGATGAGCGTGGCGGCCTGGGTGAGATCGTCCGGGTCCGCGGCGTCGCGGGCGGTACGCGTGGCGAACCACTCCCGCAGCCCCGCCCCGGCCTCGCCCTCGCTGGCCAGGGTGTAGACCACCGGCAGCGTCTTCTTGGCGGCCGCCAGGTCGGCGTACACCGGCTTGCCGGTGACCTCGGACGTCCCCCAGATGCCGAGCAGGTCGTCGACGATCTGGAAGGCCAGGCCGAGCTCGGCGCCGAAGGTGTGGAACGCGGCCACGGTCTCGTCGTCCGCGCCGGTCAGGATCGCCCCCATCGAGGCGCTGACGGCGAGCAGCGAGCCGGTCTTGCCGGCCACCATGCCGAGACACTCCTCGACGCTGACCTCGGCCCGCGACTCGAAGAGCACGTCCTCGGCCTGACCGCGGATCAGCTCCCGGGTCGCCGCCAAGAGCGCCACCGAGGCCGCCACGGCGTACGGCGACCCACTGAGCGCCAGCTCCTCCAGCGCGATGGCGAGCATCGCATCGCCGACCAGCACCGCGGTGGTGTCGTCCCAGACCGTCCAGACCGTCGGCCGGTGATGGCGTGCCTGGTCGCGGTCGATCAGGTCGTCGTGCACCAGCGAGAAGTTGTGCACCAGCTCGAGCGCGACCGCGCCCGCCACGGCGTCGCGCGGGGCGCCGGTCAGCGCGTCGGCCACCAGCAGGGCGAGTCCCGGCCGCAGTCCCTTGCCCGCGGCACCGTCGGAGGGTCGGCCGTCGGCGTCGAGCCAGCCGAAGTGGTAGCCGGCCACCTGCCGCATGTGCGGGTCGAGCCGGTCGACCGCACCGCGCAGCGCCGGGTGCCACCGGTCCCTGGCCAGCTCCAGCCACTCCCGCGCGCCAGTGGCCGGGCCGGATGCGGCCGAGCCCGACACCTCCGGCTCGGCCGGTCCCGAGCCGGCCGTGCACGGGCCGACCGGATCCTGGGTGCGCGTCATGCCCCCACCTCCACCAGATCCATCCTCTCCTCGGTGAGGGCGGCCGCGGCGGCCTCGCCGCTGCGGCAGGCGCCCTCCATCGTCGCGGGCCAGCCGGTGGCGGTCCATGCTCCGGCAAGGCAGATACGTGGGTCTTTCGTCCGGGTTTCGGCCCTGAAACGGCCCGAGCCCGGGGCCGGGCGGAAGGTCGCGCGCCGCTCCCGGGTGACGAAGAAGTCCCGCAGCTCGGCGTCGCGCGCCGCCGGCAGCAGCGCCAGCACCTCCGGCAGGAAGCGGGCCTCCAGCTCCCGGACCGGTACGTCGACCAGCGCATCCGCCGCCGAGAGCGAGACCGCCAGGTACTGACCGTGGGCGAGGCCGGCATGGCCGGTCCGGTCGAAGACCCACTGCAGCGGGCTGTCCACGGCGGCCACGAACGGCTCGTCCAGGACCGGTCGATCGAAGATCAGGTGCAGGTTGATGATCGGCGCGGCGCCGAGCGAGTCGGCGTACCCCTCGGGCAGGTCGAGGTCGGGCACCAGCCGCGCGGTGTCGGCGGCGGTGGTGGCCACCACCACCCGGTCGGTGGTGAGGTCGTCCAGGTCGGCCACCTTCGAGCCGACGCGGACCTCGACCCCGGCGGCGTCCAGCGCCCGCGCGGCGGCATCGCCGTGCAACTGCTGCAGCGGCACCTTCGACCAGCCGATGTCGGCGGCGTCGCAGGCCTCCAGCAGACCGAGCTGGAAGACGGTGGCGGCCAGCGCCAGCGAGGCCTCGTCGGCGTGCGCGTTGAGGGTGGCGACGCCGATCAGGTCCCAGACCGTCTCGATCGCACGCGGGCTCTGGCCGTGCTCGCGCAGCCAGTCGCCGAAGCTCAGCTCGTCCACCTCGGCACGCTCCCGATCGACCCGCCCGAGCGCGAGCGCGGCGGGCACGATCCGGCCGCGGTCCAGCAGCGGCAGCCAGCGATAGCCCGCCAGCGCCGCACCCAGGTGCAGCGGCGCCGGCAGGGTGTTGCGCCGCAGCCGGCTCACCCCGGCCCGCACCCCGCTGCGCACCGGCACGTCCAGCCGGTCCTGCAGCGCGACCTGGTCGCGCACCCCGAGCCGATCCAGCAGGCCGAGGTAGGAGGTGCAGCAGCGCAGGAAGACGTGTTGCCCGTTGTCCACCCAGAGCGGGCCGACCGTCCCGTCGGCCGAGTCACGACGGAACGAGTGGGTCAGCCCGCCCAGCTTGGGCTTGGCCTCGTGCAGGCTCACCTGCCAGCCCGCGTCGGCCAGCCGCAGCGCGGCGGTGATGCCGGCCAGGCCGCCGCCGACGACCGCCACGCTTCGCCGGGTCGGCCGGGCACAGCGGGTCACGCGCCCCTGCGGCGCCCGGCTCGCCGAGGTCGCTGGCGTTGCTGGCGTCACTGGAGTCACCGCCCCTCCCCCGGTGCCACGCCACGCCGGGCGGCCCAACCGGCGCCGGCGAGCGAGCCGAGTGCGACCCGTGCCTTGTGCCCGGTCGACAGACTGAGCCGCTTGTCGTAGACCTGGATCGGGTCCGCGGCGATCCGGCCCAGCAGATGGCGGTAGATGCCCGCCATCGCGGCGCAGCAGGCGGCGCTGCGCCGGTCCAGGTGCGGGATCAACCGCAGTCCGAGCCCGTACCAGTCCTGTGCCCGAGCCGCGGCGAAGCGGATGTAGCCGGCCAACCGGCCGTCGGGGTCGTCCAGGTCGCCGACGGCGTCGGTGCGCAGCTCGATCCCCCACTGCGCCAGCTCGCTGGCCGGCAGGTAGATCCGGCCGCCGGCCAGGTCCTCCCGGATGTCGCGCAGGATGTTGGTCTGCTGCAGGGCGATGCCGAGCTGGTCGGCGAACAGCTCCACCCGCGGGTCCGCCGGCCCGCCCTCGGCACCGAAGATGGACAGGCAGAGCCGACCGATCGAGCCGGCCACCCGACGGCAGTAGCGGACCAGCTCGTCCCAGTCCGCGATCCGGACCTGGTCCGCCAGGTCGGTCTCCACGCCGTCCACCAGCTCGCCGAACGCCCCCAGCGGGATCGGGAACCGTCTGCGCGCATCGGCCAGCGCGGCCAGCACCGGGTCGCCGAGATCGCCCCGCCCATCGCCGCCATCGCCCCCGACCGCGCCGAGCCGGTCCAGGTCCTCCCGGACCGCGGTCAGCTCCTTGAGCTTCGCCGACCGCGGCAGATCCCCGTCGCCGATGTCGTCGACCCGCCGGGCGAGCGCGTAGACGGCACACAGCGCGGTGCGCTTGTGCTCGGGCAGCAGCCGGATGCCGTAGTAGAAGTTGCCGGCCTCGGCCCTGGTGATCCGCTCACACTCGGCGTACGCCTCGGCGATCGCCCCGGTCGGCGCCTGCGCACTCATCGGTGCCCCTTGCGCCACACCTGGGCCGCGTGCCGCAGGACGTCGGCGGTGGCCGGCGCCGCCTGCTGGGCGAGGACGTCCCCACCGGTACGCCGGACGGCGTCGGCGGCGGCGAGGCCACCGGCCACGAATCCCGCGACCGCCAGCCGCGCCCACCCGCGCAGCTCGCCGACCAGTGCCGACCCGGCCCGCAACAGCGCCACGGTCCGCTCCGTCTCGGCGAGCACCAGCGCGCGCAGCTCTCCGCTGGCGGCGGCCTCGCCGAGGTCGCGCTCCGGCACGCCGTAGGCCGCCATCAGCTCGGTCGGCAGGTAGATCCGACCCGCCCGGTAGTCCTCGCCGACGTCCTGCAGGTGCTCGATGATCTGCAGGCCGGTACAGACCTGGTCGGAGAGCGCGATGCGTCCTGGCGTAGCACAGCCGAAGACCTCCAGCACGATCCGGCCGACCGGGTCGGCGGAGAGCCGGCAGTACTCGCGCAGGTCGGCCGAGGTGGCATAGCGGCTGACCTGCTGGTCGGCCAGGTTGGCCTGGATCAACCGGTCGAACGGCTCGAGCGAGAGACCGCACTCGCGCACCGTCGGGGCCAGCCGGCGCAGGACGGGATGCATCGGCGCCACCCCGCGCCACAGGTCGAGGGTCTGGCCGCGGAACTCGGTCAGCGCCGCGGTCCGATCGCCCTGGTAGGAGTCGCCGAGCTCGTCCACGTGCCGGGCGAAGCCGTAGACGGCGTGCAGGTGCTCGCGGTGCCGGCGCGGCAGGACGCGCAGCGCCACCGGGAAGTTCTCCTCGGACTCTCTCGCCTCCCACATCGTCCGAGTCGTCTCCATGTCACCCATGAAACACCAACCTCACCCGTCCCGCTGTCCCCTGACGGCGCCATTTCCGAAAGGAACTTGTCACCTCGATACAATTTCTATCGATCTGTGCCGCGAATCTGTGCCGAGAGCCCCGGAGGTCGCCATGCCGCACGAGCTCGACACCCATCGACTCGAGGAGCGCATCGCCGAGCGCCTGCCCGATCTGCTGCTCGACGTCCGCGACCAACTGCGTGCGGGGTGGCCGGACTACGCCGAGTTCCTCGACGAGGACCTGGAGGCCATCCGGGACGGTGCCAGCCTGTTCCTGCACCGGTTGATGGTGATGGCGACCAACGGCCTCTCCGACGCCAGCCCGCTGGAGGACGAGCAGGCGGTGCAGGTCGTCTTCGAGCAGATCGGTGAGCGACAGTGGGAGCTCGGTCACGACCTGACCCGGCTGCTCACCGCCTACCAGGTGGGCGCCCGGGTGGCCTGGCGGCACGTCGCCCAGACCGCGGCCGAGGTCGGGCTCGCGGCCGACGAGATCGGACTGCTGGCCGAGTCGGTCTTCGACTTCGTCAACCACCTCTCGCGCGCCTCCACGACCGGGTTCGTCCGTGCCCAGCGGGCCGACTCGCGGGCCCGCGACAGGTACCGCGTCGAGCTGGTCGAGCAGCTGCTCTCCGGCCGATCCACGATGGCATCGATCAGGGCGACCGCGGACCGGGCCCGCTGGCGCCTGCCGAGCCAGGTGGCGCTGGTGCTGTGCGACGACGAGACCCAACTGCTCTCCCGCCTGGACGGGACCGCGCTGCCGGTGCGGCAGGGCGACCTGGTGGGCGCGATCATCCCGGACCCCAGCGGCGACCGGGACCGGCTGCGCCGCTCGCTGCGCGGGCTGAGCTGCGTGGTCGGGATCCGGGTCGGCGTGGAGATGCTGGCGCGCAGCGCCGAGCTGACCCAGGTGGCGTTCGGGCTGCGCGGCGACGGCGTGCTCCTCGGGGACCCGGTCTTCGTCGAGGACCACCTCGACACCATCATCGTGCACCGCGACGACCGGCTCCTGGCCTTCCTCCGGGCGCAGGTGCTGCAACCGCTGGCCGACCTGCCGAAGGGGTCGCGGCAGCGGCTGAGCGAGACCCTGGTCTCCTGGCTGCGCAACCTCGGCGACCGGGCGGCGGTCGCGGCCGAGCTCCATGTCCATCCGCAGACCGTCAGCTACCGGCTGTCCCGGCTGCGGGAACTGTTCGGCGACACCCTCGACTCGCCACGCGAGCGAGCCCGGCTGATGTTGGCGCTCAACTGGTCCTGAGCCGACCACGCCGACCACGCCGACCACAGGGACTCCAGCCGGTCCGCCATCGCGCCGCTCACCGCGACCGCGTCGACCACCTCGGGATCGGTGGCCAGGCCGACCGCGAGCACGCCGTGCCAGCTCAGCCCGCCGACCACGAACGGGGCACCCGGCGCCAGCGGCAGGACCGGGTAGACCTCCGCCAGGTCGACCCCGGCCATCGAGAACTGGTTGGTGGGGCCGGGCATGTTGGACACGATGCCGTCGAAGTAGCGGTGACCGTAGACGGTCCTGGCGAACCAGCCGACCGCCGGCTCGGGGAAGAGTCGCAGCAGGTGCGCCATCACCCACCGGCTGGCCAGTGCCCGGGTCGGCGTACGCAGCGGTGCCGTGTGCGCGGCGATCTCGGCCACCAGCTCCGCGGTGGGTGCGTCCCGCAGCGGCACGTCGAGCATCACCGCGGCGGTGGCGTTCCCCTCGGCGGCGTCGCCGGGCGCCCGCACCATCAGCGGTACGGCGACCCGGATCCGTCCCCCGCAGGCCTCGACCAGCTCGGGATGGGTCTGGGCGATCGCGCCGCAGGTGAGCGCGAGCACCAGGTCGGTGACCCGGTGCGGCCGGGCCGCCTGCTTGAGCCGGTCCAGCGGCAGCCCGACGGTGGCGAAGGCACGCGACCCGCCGGCGAGCGGCAGCCCGGCCTTCTTGCTGCCGTCGGTGGCGAGCTGGACGAACCCGGCAGCGGTGGCGGCCGCGACGGCGAGGCCGCCCGGGCGCGGTGGCGGCTCGGGC
>NZ_JASGET010000093.1:0-11061 GCF_047606145.1 Nocardioides sp.
GAGGCCGCGGGCAGGCGATCGCCTGCCCGCGGCCTCTCACGCGGTCAGCCGTGCCTCGGCCACCGCCTCGGCGTCCTTGATCGCGTCGTCGCCGTCCCCGACGGTCCCGGTCACCTCGAGCACCGCGAACCTGGTCCCGTCGAGCATGACCGCGACCCCGCCGGTCGCCTTCCCCTTGCCGTTGAGGATGTCCATCCAGACGTGCTTGCCGTTCGTCAGCGGGCCGTTGTAGAGCTGCCCGTAACGCCAGTGCCCGGCCGGCTCCTGCTGACACTCCCGCAGCACCGCCAGCACCTTCTTGGCCGCCTTGGTGGCGCCGGCCTTGCTGGGTGCCTGGGCGATGGCCTCGCTCATGGTCGCGTCGTTCACCCCGTCGCTGTTCGACCAGACCGAGCTCATCGTGGTCAGGTGCTTGTTGCCGGTCAGTGCCTCGAAGTCGTCGCCGCGGTCGCAGATCGTGACCGGGCTGTCGCTGTACAGGTCGGTGGACTGGTAGTTGAGCTCGCCGACGGTGCGACTCACGTCGGCGCCGAGGTCCTGGCTCTGCACCAGGTTGCCGGTCCCGATGCCCGGTGCGTCGGCGGCGTTGGCGGCGTTGGCGGCGTACAGGCCGATGCCGCCCAGGCCGGCGATGCCGGCCGCGATCGCCGCGATCCCGGTCCGGCGCAGCAGCTGCGTGCGGGAGGTCGGCCTGCTGGTCCTGGTGCTCATCTCGATGGTCCTCTCGGTCACGGTTCGGCACCTGACGTCCCGAATCCGGAGATGGGAGGCGGGCAGCGCCGGATTTGTTGTGGGCCGCAGATCGAGGAGGCCCCTGGCGCCGTCCTGGATCGCGGACGCGGTCGGTGCCGGAAAATCGCTTGGCCGGTGGCGGGACGCGGCCTACCGTGGTGGCACACGGGAAAGGAGGTGATCCGAGGAATGAGTTCCGATCGGACGCGTGAGGTGGCTGCCCGCTAGCAGCCCCCGGGATGCCTCGGCATCCGCGTCGACGCCGTCGACGTGGGCTCTGGCGAATCCCCAGCAGCTACCCGACCCGCAGGCGATCCGGGCAACGTCCCCCGGAGTGGTCCACCCGGACCGCGCCTGCGGGTCGCTGCGTCTCCGGGCCGGCGAGCACCTCCCTCGCGGGAAGTTGCACAGGTCAACTAACGATGGATATAGTTGTCTGCTGCAACGAACTTCCGTCTTTGAAAGCGTGCCTGAGTGTCCCAGTCCGCATCAGTGAGTCAGCACGACTCCGACCAGATGACCCACCGCGAGATCATGGAAGCCCTCTCCGGGCTGCTGCTCGCGATGTTCGTCGCGATGCTGTCCAGCACCATCGTGTCGAACGCCCTTCCGCGCATCGTCGCCGACCTGCACGGTAGCCAGACCGGCTACACCTGGGTGGCCACCGCCACCCTGCTGGCGATGACCGCCACCACCCCGATCTGGGGCAAGCTCGCCGACCTGTTCAGCAAGAAGCTGCTGGTGCAGCTCGCCTTGGTGGTCTATGTGGTCGGCTCGCTGCTGGCCAGCGCCAGCCAGTCGATGGGCATGCTCATCGGTGCCCGGGTGATCCAGGGGATCGGCGTCGGTGGACTGATGTCGCTGGTCCAGATCGTGATCGCGAGCATGGTGCCGCCGCGCGAGCGTGGCCGCTACTCGGGCTACATCGGCGCCGTCTTCGCCGCCGCGACGGTGGCGGGTCCGCTCATCGGCGGCGTGATCGTCGACTCCGCCCTCGGCTGGCGCGGCTGCTTCTGGGTGGGCGCACCGGTGGCGGTGGTCGCCTTCGTCCTGCTGCAGCGCACCCTGCACCTGCCGGTGATCAAGCGCGAGGTGAAGATCGACTACCTCGGCGCCACCCTCCTCGTCGCCGGTGTCAGCCTGCTGCTGATCTGGGTCTCCATGGCCGGATCGCAGTATGACTGGCTCTCGGTGACCACGGTCGTGATGGTGCTCGGTGGCATCGCGCTGCTGGCGCTGGCCGCCTACGTCGAGGGCCGGATCGCCAGCGAGCCGGTCATCCCGCTGCACCTGTTCAAGGACCGCACGACCTCGCTCGCCACGGTGGCCTCGATCTTCATCGGCATCGCGATGTTCGGCGCGACCTACTACCTCTCGGAGTACTTCCAGGACTCCCGCGGCATGTCGCCGACCAAGGCCGGCCTGATGTCGATCTGCATGGTCGGCGGCCTGATGGTCTCCAGCCTGGTGACCGGTCGACTGATCACCCGGACCGGCCGGTGGAAGAGGTATCTGGTCGGCGGATCGCTGCTGCTCACCGCCGGGTTCGCGCTGCTCAGCACGCTCGACGGGGACACCAACCTGGTCCTGATCGGCCTGTTCATGGTCGTCGTCGGCATCGGCCTCGGCGCCACCAACCAGAACCTGGTGCTGGCGGTGCAGAACAACGCCGCGCAGGCCAACACCGGTGCCGCCACCGCGGTGGTCACCTTCTTCCGCTCGATGGGCGGCGCGATCGGCGTCTCGGCTCTGGGCGCGGTGCTCAGCCACCAGGTCCAGACGAAGGTCACCGACGGCGTCCCGGCGCTGATCGAGAGCGGCAAGGTCACCACCGACCAGGTCGCGGCCCTGGAGGGCGGCTCGGTGCCGGACATCAGCTCGCTCCCCGACGGGCTGCGCCAGCTCTACGAGTCGTCCTTCGGCAGCGCCAGCGGACACCTCTTCCTGATCGCCGCGCCGCTGGCCGCGATCGCCTTCGTCGCGATCATCTTCATCAAGGAGGTCCGGCTGCGCACCGAGCTCGCCGACCTCAGCGAGGAGGAGGTCGCGCCCGACGCGGCCGCCGAGCTCGAGGCCGGTGGGGCGCTGCGATGAGCGCGGCTGACGCCGAGGTCGCGACGCGGTGCGCCCGGCCGGACGGTACGGCGACCCGTCGGCCGACCACGCGGGCCGAGTCGCTCTACCGGCTGGAGAGCGAGATCGGCGTACTGCTGCGGCGGATCAAGCGGGTCGCGGTGCAGCGCTCCAAGGCGGTCCACCCCGACCTGCAGCCCGGCGGCTACATGATGCTGATCTGGATCGCCGACCACGGGCCGGTGCGGGCCAGCGCGCTCGCCGAGGAGTTCGACATCGACAAGGGCGCGGTCAGCCGGACGGTGCAGCACCTCGGCGACCTCGGCCTGCTCGACCGCGAGCCGGATCCGGCCGACGGGCGTGCCGTGCTGGTCTCGGCCAGCGCCGAGGCCCGCCACCGCCTCGACGCCGTGGAGGAGCAGCGCCGGGTCTGGTTCAAGGAACGCCTCCGAGGCTGGACCGTCGCCGAGCTGACGACGCTCGCCGAGGACCTGGGCCGCTACAACCAGGCCCTCGACGTCTGCGAGTGACGGTGAAGTGAGGGCGAAGTGACGGTGGGTGGCGGCACCTGATCGGGCGGTTGCCGGCGTCAGCGACGCCGGTCAGCGCAGCCAGGCGGCGGCGTTCGGCGGGAGTCGCCGACCGGTCACCGAATCGCTCGCGATCAGGATCTCGCCGTCGGGCAGGTCGATGGGCGCCGTACCGGCGTTGAGGACGACCCGCAGCGGTCCGCGACGGAAGGCGAGGACGTCCGGGCCGCGATCCTCGATCAGCACCTCCGGATCGGCTCCTCGCGCGTGCTCGCGTCGGGCGGCCAGCGCGGTCCGGTAGAACTCCAGGGTGGCGGTGGCCACGCCGGTCTGCGCCTCGACCGTCAGCGGCGCCCAGTCCATCGGCTGGGGGAGCCAGGGCTGACCCTCCCCACCGAACCCGTACGACGGCCGGGTGCCGGCCCAGGGCAGCGGGACCCGGCAGCCGTCCCGGCCGACATCGGGCTGGTCGGTGTCACGGGTGCGCAGCCAGCTCGGGTCCTGCCGGGCCTCGGGCGGCACCTCGACCTGCTCCAGGCCCAGCTCCTCGCCCTGGTACAGGTAGACCGAGCCGGGCAGGGCGAGCATCGCCAGCGTGGCGGCGCGGCCACGGGCCACCCCCAGAGCGCCGCCGCCGTAACGGGTCGGGTGCCGCACCACGTCGTGGTTGCTCAGCACCCAGGTCGGGGTCGCGGCCACCCTGCTCAGCGCGGCGAGCGTCCCCCGGATGACCTCGGCGAACGCCGCGGCCGACCAGTCGGCCAGCAGCCAGGCGAAGTTGAACGCCTGGTGCATCTCCTCCGGCCTGACGTAGCGGGCCAGCGACGCGGGCGTCTGGGTCCACGCCTCGGCGACCAGCATCCGGTCGCCGGGATACTCCTCGAGCAGTCGTCGCCAGCTGCGGTAGATCTCGTGCACCTCGGGCTGGTCCCACATCGGCTCGTCGCTCAGGCTGCGCTCGATCATCGTGGTGGCGTCCGATGACGGCTCCGTTCCGGTCGGCAGCACCTGGTCGCGCAGCGACTCCTCCTTGACCAGGCCGTGGGCGACGTCGATGCGGAACCCGTCGACGCCTCGATCGAGCCAGAACCGCAGCACGCCCAGGAACATCTCGGCGATCTCGGGGTTGCGCCAGTTCAGGTCGGGCTGGGAGCTGTCGAAGAGATGGAGGTACCACTGCCCGGGCCGGCCGTCGGCCTCGGTCACCCGGGTCCAGGCGGGGCCGCCGAAGACGGAGCTCCAGTTGTTCGGCGGCTCGGTGCCGCCGGGTCCGCGGCCGTCGCGGAAGAGGTAGCGGGCCCGCTCGGCGCTCCCGGGACCGGCGGCCAGGGCCGCCGCGAACCACCGGTGCTCGCTGGAGGTGTGGTTCGGCACCAGGTCCACCACGACGCGCAGCCCGAGCCGGTGCGCGCGCTCGATCAGCGCATCGGCGTCGGCCAACGTGCCGAAGCGCGGTTCGACGTCGGTGTAGTCCGCCACGTCGTAGCCGTGGTCGTGCTGCGGGGAGGGGTAGAACGGCGTCAGCCACAACGCGTCCACCCCCAGATCGCGCAGGTGCGGCAGCCGCGCGGCGATGCCGGGGAGATCGCCGAGACCATCGGCGTTGCCGTCGGCGAAACTGGGCACGTAGACCTGGTAGGTGACCGCGTCTCGCCACCATGGTGGCGGTGCTGTTCCGGGTCTCGCCCCGGCGCTGATCGAAGACTGGCTCAGACTCACACGCGACACCCTAGAATGTCGGTGTGAGCGACCTGATCGACACCACCGAGATGTACCTGCGCACCATCTATGAGCTGGTCGAGGAGGGGATCGTCCCGTTGCGTGCCCGGATCGCCGAGCGGCTTCACCAGAGCGGTCCGACCGTCTCGCAGACCGTGGCGCGGATGGAGCGGGACGGGCTGCTGACCGTCGAGGGTGACCGCCACCTGCAGCTCACCGACGAGGGCATGCGGCTGGCCACTCGGGTGATGCGCAAGCATCGACTCGCCGAGCGGCTGCTGACCGACGTGATCGGCCTGGACTGGGAGCTGGTCCACGAGGAGGCCTGTCGCTGGGAGCACGTGATGTCGGAGACGGTGGAGCGGCGGTTGCTCGAGCTGCTCGGTCAGCCCACCGAGTCGCCGTACGGCAACCCGATCCCGGGGCTGGTCGAGCTCGGTGCCGACGGCTCGAGCGAGGAGTTCATGACCGGGGTCCGCTCGCTCTCCGAGGCGGCGAGCCAGGAGAAGTCCACGGTGCTGGTGCGCCGCATCTCCGAGGAGATGCAGAAGGACGAGACCCTGATGAGCGCGCTGCGCCGGGTCGGGGCGCTGCCCGATCGGACCGTCTCGGTCCAGGCCACGCCCGACGGAGTGCTGCTCGGCTCGGCCGGCGAGACCGCCGAGATCATCCCCGAGGCCGCCGACCACATCTTCGTCCGGGCGGTCTGACCGACCGGCCTGGCGCGGTCCGGCTCAGGCCCGGCCGGCAAGGGCGGCGAGGTCGGCGAGGAACTCGCTGGTCCCGGCCGGGACGGTGCACCGGGCCAGCGGGTCGCCGCGGGTCTCGCCCCGGTTGACGATGACCACCGGTACGTCGATCTTGGCCGCATGCCTGACGAAGCGGAGGCCGCTCATCACGCTCAGGCTGGACCCGGCGACCAGCAACGCGCCACCTCGCCGGCTCAGCCGATCGAGGGCGTCGAAGCAGGCCACCACTCGGTCCCGGGGCACGTTCTCCCCGAAGAAGACGACGTGCGGCTTCAGGATCCCGTCGCAGCGGGCACACGACGGCACCCGGAAGCCGTCGGTCTCCTCCAGGTCGACGTCACCGTCGGGCCGGGTCGGCACCTGCACGTGGGCGGCGGCCCAACCGGGGTTGAGCCGCTCCAGCAGGTGCTGCAGGCCGGCCCGGCTGGTGACCCAGTGGCAACCGAGACAGGTCACCTCACAGATCCGGCCGTGCAGCGCCACCACCCGACGTGAGCCCGCCCGCTCGTGCAGGCCGTCGACGTTCTGGGTGATGAGCAGGTCGGGGTCGAGGGCGGCCACGGCCCGATGTCCGCGGTTCGGCTCGGCGGTCCGCATCCGCCCCCAGCCGAGGTGGCTGCGCGCCCAGTAGCGTTGCCGCGCCGCCGGGCCGCTGAGGAACTCGGCGATCGTCATCGGCCGCCGGGCGGGGCTGCCCGGGCCGCGATAGTCGGGGATGCCCGAGTCGGTGGACACGCCGGCGCCGGTGAGCACCACCAGCGGGCGGTCGGCGAGGAGCGCCAGGGCCTCGTCGTACGCCGTGCCGACCAGCGCCTCCGGGCTCACCGGGCGTACCGCGCCTCGGCGCGAGCCTTCCGCTTGGCCGCCTCGGTCTCCCGGTCCTTGGGAGGCGCGGTGGTGACCAGCGCGTCGAGCAGCCGCTGGGTCTCGGCGGCGATCGCGACGACGGCACGGTCGAAGGCCGCCTGGTTGACCTGGGAGGGGTGGGTGCTGCCGCTGACCTTGCGCACGTACTGCAGCGCCGCGGCACTCACCTCGTCGCTGGTCGCCGGCGGGTGGAAGTTGTTCAGCGGACGGATGTTGCGGCACATGGCCCCAATCTACGCGCGGCCTCGCCGGCCGGTCCGGCCTCACACGTCGACGAACCGCACCCGCGCGCCGGCGACCAGCACCACCCGCCCGTCCGGCAGCCCGATGGTGCGCACCTGCGCGATGGCGCGGTGGCCGTGCGCGACCGGCTGGAGCCGGCGCAGGTGCAGCCGGTGCCCGTGCACCCACATGACCGACAGGTAGCCGACGTGATGGCGCCGGATGACGGTGAGCACATGGCGTCCGTCCGGCGGCCAGGTGAAGGCGCGCGGGTCGGTGTCGGTCACCGCCGAGCTGCCCCGCGGGTAGTGGTGTACGTCGAGCTGCCGTACGTGGTCGAGGTCGGAGACGTCGAAGAGCGCGATCTGGGCACCCGAGCCACCCTGGCCCACGCCGATCATCCGGTCCGGCCCGAGCGGATGCAGGTAGCTGGAGAAGCCGGGGATCTTCAGTTTGCCCAGCAGGCGGGGACGGTCCGGGTCGGAGAGATCGACCGCGTAGAGCGGATCGACCTGGCGGAAGGTGACCACGATGGCGAGCTCGTCGAACCAGCGCACCGCCGTCAGCTCCTGACTCCGCCCGAGGCCGTTGAGGCGGCCGGTGACCTCGAGCCGGGTGCCGTGCCGGTGCAGCAGCAGGATCGAGGTGCTGCCGCCCAGGGCGCCCAACGGCTCCACCGCCAGCCGCAGGGTGCCCTCGGCGGAGTCCATCGACCAGCGGTCCGCGAGCCGGCCCGGCACGCTTCCGGAGGCGACATGCCGAGCGGTGACACCGTCCAGGGCGAAGTCGAAGAGATAGGTCCGGCTCCCGGTGGGCATGGCGCCGACGGGGTCGCCGGGTCCGCCGGGGTAGGCCACGTCGGCCCACCAGGTGGTGGGGGTAGCCGCCAGGTAGAGGTCGGTGGCCGACTCGTAGGCGATGTCGACGCTGCCCGCGATGCCGATCGCCTGCGGTGAGCTCGGCTGGCCGGCGTCGAACCCGACCACGCTGACGGTGTCCAGGCCGATCCGCCTGGTCGGGATCGCCACGTTGCGGCAGTCCAGCAGCGTGCTGGTCCCGCTGCCGGCGTCGTAGGTCGGCAGCCAGTCGCCGATGGTGGAGCGCCGGACCGCCCGCCTGTTCTCGCGCAGGGCCTGGCGTTGGGTGCGGTGTCTGGTCGGGTGGACGAAGGCCAGGTCCGGCAGGCCCGCCGAGAGCACCAACCGGACCGTGCCGCCGTGCTGGCGCGCGGAGAGGAGCGTGGAGTCGTAGCCGACCTGGCCGGTGAGCGTCGGCGTGGACGGGTCCGCGATCGACACGGTGATCACCCAGGTCCGGCCGGCGATGGCATCGCCCCCGGCGCGCCCGGTGCCGAGCACCGTCACGGTGTCGTCGTGCAGCAGCAGTTCTCCGTCGTGGAGCGGTTGGCCGATCCGCATCGAGCCGACCCGCCGGACCGAGGTCCCGGTCAGGTCGAAGACCTGCAGCACCTGACCACGCAGCCGGACCAGCGTGCTGCCGTCGCTCTTGACCGTGTCCGGCTCGTCGACGCCCCGCTCCTGCACGTTGGTGCCGGTGTCACTGGCGACCTGTCGGCTGGTGCTCGGCGAGTCCGACGCCAGCGGTACGGCGGTGCCCTCCGTGGCCGCGCGCACGCCGAACCAGCGCTGCCAGCCCCAGGCGGTGACCTGGGCGAGTCCGCGGTCGACGTACGCCGTCCGGAGCTGGCCGCACGAGGTCGCCGCCGGCAGGTCGGCCTGGAACGCGGCCAGCGAGGGGCCGGTGCCGCCGGTCGAGTCGGTGTGGGTGGAGCCGGATCCCGAGCCACCGGTCACGGTCCCGGCGACGAAGGCGCCCGCCACCACCGCCAGTCCGGTGGCCGCGGCGAGCGGTGCCAGCAGTCGCCGCCGGCGTCGTACGGCGCGCTGTCGACGTGCCCGGCGCAGGAGCTCCTCGGTGGGCGGATCGGAGGGGGAGAGCGCCTCCCAGAGACGTTCGAGGTCGGTCATGAGCTGCGTCCGGTCAGGTCGTGGAGATGGTGGTCGGCGGCGAGCATCGCCAGCGACCGGGACAACCGGGACTTCACCGTCCCGGGAGCGATCCCGAGAGCCTCGGCCGTCTGCGCCTCGGTGAGCTGGACGAAGTAGCGCAGCACGACGACCTCGCGGTTCGGCTTGGTCAGCGCGGCCAGTGCGCGGTGGACCGCGTCGGCGACGGCGATCGAGTCCTCGGTGTCGTCACCGATCGCGCCCGCGAGGGCGTCCGAGACCGAGGTGACGTCGCGGTCGACGCGCCCGCGCCACCAGCGGGTGCGTCTGGCGTCGCGCAGGCAGTTGAGCAGGATCCGGTAGATGTAGGCGTCCCGGTCCGCGGCGCCGCTGACCTTCTCCCACCCGGTGTAGCAGCGTAGGCATGCGGTCTGCGCGAGATCCTCCGCCTCGTGCGGCTGGGCGCCGAGGAAGACCGCCGCCCGGACCAGGGAGGCCCAGCGCGTGGTGACGAACTCGGCGTAGGCCGACTCGGCTGATGTGTCCACCCGCTCTCCGTCCCGGCCGGTCCTGCGTCCATCAGATCACCGAGACCGCGCCGTGCGGTGCGATCTCTCTGCATTCCTATGACGGGTGCCGAGGCGCCGAAGGTTCCGTCCGGGCGAGCGCGCGGGCTGCGGCCGGCGAGCGCGGGTCAGGTGCCGCAGCGTGGGCGCGGGATGCCCGCCTCCCCGGGGTGCCGGACGCGACGCGCCAGCGCCGCCGCCTGGGAGCGGCGGGTGACACCGAGCTTGGTGAAGAGCGCGGCGGTGTGGTTGCGCACCGTCTTCTCCGCCAGCTGCAGCTCGCCGGCGATCTGTCCGTCGGTGAGATCCTCGGCGATCATGTCGAGCACCAGGCGTTGCCGCGGGGTGAGCTCGGCGACCGCCGCGCGGGCGTGCCGTCGCGCCTGGACCTCGACCACCACCCGCGCGGCGGCGATCGGGTCGATGAGGGTGTGACCGCTGGCCACCAGCCGGAGTCCGTCGACCAGACTGGCCACGCCGTTCTGCTTGAGCACATAGCCGCAGGCGCCGGCGAGGATCGCCGAGGCGACCGTCTCGTCGTCGTCGTAGGTGGTGAAGACCACCGTCCGCGGTGCCGGCGCGAGATCGCGGGCTCGGCGGCACAGCTCCACGCCGGAGCCGTCGGGCAGCTCCACATCGATGACACAGACGTCCGGCCGGGCCTCGGTGAGCAGCCGACATCCCTGGGCGAAGGTGGCCGCCTCGCCGACGACCTCGATCGCGGGCTCGCGATCGAGGTGACTGCGCAGGGTCAGTCGGATCAGCTCGTTGTCGTCGACAAGGAGCACGCGGATCTTGGGGAGCACGCTGTGATTGTCACCGAAATGGGTGAATTCTGCGACCGATTCACCAACTTGGCACGCAACTGACACCAGTATGGTTCGGTTTGGCCGGGTCGCCTGTCCTCGTCGAGTCTGTCAGAGTCGGGCCATGAGTCGTGAGTTCGATGTCATCCTGGTGGGGGCCAGCGGCTTCACCGGCGGCCTGTGCGCCGACTACCTGGCGGCGCACGCACCGGCGGGCCTGCGGTGGGCGATCGCCGGCCGGAACGCGGAGCGGCTCGCGCAGGTCCGCGACCGTCTCGCGGCTGGCCGGCCCGAGACTGCCCGACCCGAAGACACCCGGCCCGATCCGGACACCGGCGAGTCCGGGGACGGAGTCGGGCTGGTCACCATCGATCTGGCCGACCCGGCCTCGGTCGCCGCGGTGGCGGCCCGGACCCGAGTGCTCATCACCACCGTCGGCCCGTATCTGGAGCACGGTGAGCCGCTGGTGCGTGCCTGCGCCGAGGCCGGGACCGACTACGTCGATCTGACCGGGGAGCCGGAGTTCGTCGACCGGATGTTCCTGGCCTACGACGCGCCGGCGCGGGAGAGCGGGGCCCGGATCGTGCATGCCTGCGGATTCGACTCGGTGCCGCACGACCTGGGCGCCTACTTCACCGTTCGCGAGCTGGCCCGCGGCGGCGCGCTCGGCCCGGTGAGCATGCGCGGCGTGGTGCGGGCCAGTGGCGCCGTGTCGGGCGGCACTCTGGCCTCGGCGCTGGGACAGTTCAGCAGGGCGCGCGAGGTCCGGTCCGCGGCGGTCCGGCGCCGCACGAGCGAGCGCGCCGCCGCGACGGGGGAGCGGCGCGCCC
>NZ_JASGET010000094.1:0-21873 GCF_047606145.1 Nocardioides sp.
CTCATCCTGGACATCGCTCCAGGTCTGGAACGGGTCAAGCGAGCAGGGCAGTGACCTGGTGGCACCCGGGGTGCATCGGCGCTCTGTCTGAGAACGCCGACAAGAGGATGGTGGACCAGTGAGCCGGCCTCGCGCCCGGTGACCCGGTCCGGCCTCCTCCGGGCTCAGCGGTAGAAGCTCTTCGGGCAGCTCGCGCCGGCGCACCGGCCGTAGGCGCGGCTCAGCGCCCGCATCGCCATCAACTGCGCCCGGTGGGCCGGCTCGGAGGCGAGCGAGTCCATCTCGTCGGGGTCGTTCGCCCGGTTGAACAGCTCCTCCGAGCCGTCCCGGTAGCGCAGGTAGGTCCAGTGTCCGGCCCGGATGCCGTGATAGACCTGTCGCCGGCCGCTGGCCACCGCCCAGCCCTCGATCGGGATCACCCGCTGCTGGGTCGGGCTGCGCAGCCAGGGCAGCATGTTGACCCCGTCCTGTCGCCGCAGCGGGGTGGCGCCGGTGGCCGCGAGGATGGTGGTGGCCAGATCGGGGTTGGTGATCGTGGTGGCCACCTTCTTGCCTCGCGGGATCCCCGGGCCGCGCATCAGCAGCGGGATCCGCAGGATCTCGTCGTACCCCCACAGCTTGCCGTTCACGTTGTGGCCACCGACCGTGTAGCCGTTGTCGGAGCCGAAGATGACGATGGTGTGCTTCAGCTGATGGGTACGGCGCAGGGTGCCGATCTGGCTCGCCACCGCGCGATCCAGCGCCTGTGCCGCCTGCACCCGCTGGCGGAACGCGATCCGCAGCGCCTTGCGGAGCCGGCTGGTGCCGGCGTGCGTGCGGGCGGCGGTGCCCGGTTCGTCATGGGCCGGGATGCCGAACAGGTACGGCTTGTCCGGCAGGGTGAGGTTCGCGAACTTGTGCCGGTCTCGCGGCGCCGGCACGGTGGTCCGCACCGAGGCCAGCGGCGTCCCGCGGAACCTCACCGCCGGGTCGTCGGCCTCCCGCGGCCCACCGTGGTGCGGGGCGACGTAGTTGAGCCACATGAACCAGCGATGGTGCTGGCGCCGTGGCGCGCTGAGCACCTCGTCGGCCTGATCGCGCATGACATAGGTGGTGTAGCGGTGATACGTGGTCAGCCGGCCGTTGTGGTTGATCCGCGGCGAGAAGAACGCGTACGTCGAGTTGCCGACCGTCGCCCGCCAGTCGGTCCACCCCGGCGGCACCTGATGGGCGGTGCCGGCATCGCCGTAGCCGTTGAGGTACTTGCCGACGAACAGGGTGTCGTAGCCGGCGCGCTGGAGCGCGATCGGCAGCGTCCCGGCCTCGTTCATCGCGGCGTAGCCACCGCGCGGACCGTGGATCGTGACGTCCTTGTGGTTGTGCGCGTACTGCCCGGTCAGCAGCGAGGCCCGCGCCGGTACGCAGATCGGCGTCGGGGCGACCGCGTTGGTGAAGTCCACGCCCTGCCGGCCGAGGAGGCGGCGGACGTGCGGCATGTAGGGCAGGTCCGCGACCGAGAGGTCGTCGGCGGTGATCATCAAGACGTTCGGCTTGTGCCGGTAGCCGTGCCAGGCCGGGGTGCTGGTCCGCTGCCGCGGCAGGATGCCGGCGGCGATGCTCTCCCGGGTCACCGCCCGGGCGTCGGCCGCCGTGCCGATCACGCTGCCACCGCCGTGATCCGCGGCCAGGGCACCGCTGCTCGAGCCCAGGCCATCGACCAACGAGACCACCAGTGCGCTGCTGAGCAGCGCCGCGACAGATGCCGCCGCGAGCCGACCTTGCGGCGACATCTCCCCCACCTTCCGACCCAGGATCCGCACGAAGCATAGACGGCCGGGCCGGGCGGTTTGGTTGCCCCTCCACAGCTCGATCGGCGCCGGCGTCCCCGCGGGTCCGGCCCGGCTGCTCGGCCACTCCGCCGACGGCCACCGATCGCCCCTACCCAGAACTGGCGCTTCCCGCGCGGTATCGCGCAGGAAGCGCCAGTTTCACCGGTGAACCGGTGATTCCTCCCCCCGGAGGCAGGACTCAGGAACGCGCCGCGCGCTTGCGCGAGACCGCGTCGACCGAGGCCGCGGCGAGCAGCACCACGCCGGTGATGACCTGCTGGTACTGGACGCCGAGGTTGGGCTTGAGCCCGAGTCCGTTCGGAATGATCGTGATCACCAGGGCACCGATGATCGCATCCCGCGGATGACCACGGCCACCGAACAAGGACGTCCCGCCGATCACCGCCGCAGCAACGGCGAACAGCAGAGTGTTGCCTGCGCCGAGGTTCAAGGAGACCGCCTGCGACTGACTCGCCAGGAGAACTCCGCCGAAGGCACCGAACGCCGAGCAGAGCGTGAAGGCCGTGACCTTGATGTGGACGACATCGATACCGGCACGACGTGCGGCCTCGGCGTTTCCACCGGTGGCGTACAGGTGTCGTCCCCAGGTGGTCTTGCTCAAGGCAATGCTGCACGCGATCATCAGCGCGATACAGATCACGGCTGCCCATGGGATGCCGTGGATCACCACGTACTGATTCGGTGCACGGTTCCGATTGGCGAGAATCGTCAGCACGACGCCGACCACAGCGATCACGCCGCCACGAAGCAGTACCAGGCTCAGGGCCTGGTGGGTTAGACCAGCAGCCTTCGCCCGGATCGAGGCGATGACGGTGTAGGCCAGATACCCGAGCACGACGACCAGGGTGAACACCCAACTCCACGCCGGACTCAGGTTCTTGGAGGTCATTCCGTACCAGAACCCGATGTTGGTGGTGTTGATCGGCTGCGAGTTCAGCGCGAAGAGCAGGACGCCTTGCCAGGCGAGGAACAGCGCCAGTGTCACGACGAAGCTCGGAATGCCGACCTTGCCGACCAGGAACCCGGTCAGGACACCTACCGCCCCACCGATCGCGATGGCTGCCACCGTGGCCCAGAACTCGTGCTGGACCAGGTTCGTGATGATCAGGACGACGCCGATCGCGACCAGCACAGCCGAGCTGTACGCCTTGAGCCAGACGGCGAGCGCGATCGCGCCGACCATCCCGAGCACAAGGATCCAGTAGACGAGTCCAGGCAGCGCGTCATGAAGGTTGCCGCTGAAGATGGCGCGGGCAGCGAAGCCCGCAGCCATACCGCCGGTGGTGCCGGCCGAAAGGTCGATCTCGCCGAGCAGCAGGATGAAGACCAGCCCGAGCGCGATCACCGCGATGTAGGCGCCTTGAGCCGGGATGTTGCCGATGTTGTTGAACGACAGGAACTGGTCGCTGACCTGGCTGAAGATGATGACCAGTACGACCAGACCGAGCACCGACGGCAGAGCGCCGGGCTCACCGGTGCGCAGCTTGCCGATGTAGCCGCGGAACGCGTCACCGATGCCACGCTCATCGACGTCCAGGGAGAACTGGGAGGCCCGCTCCGAAGCGGGTTCCGTAGTCGAAGACATGAAGGAATCCTTTGCTGGGGGACTGGCGATCAGGCGGGCTTGTCGGCGGTGGCCGCGGACAGGCCGAGGTCACCGCTGCGACCGGAGGTGATGAGCTCAACGATCTGGGTCGTGTTGCTCTCCTTGGCACTCACCTCGGCGGCGACCCGACCGAGGTAGAGCGCCGCGATGCGGTCAGAGACCTCAAGGACGTCGTTCATGTTGTGCGAAATCAGTACAACGCCCAGGCCGGCGTCGGCCAGCCTCCGCACGAGATCGAGGACCTGCCGGGTCTGCGCGACACCGAGCGCGGCGGTCGGCTCGTCCAGGAAGACCACCTTGCTGTTCCACAGCACGGCCTTGGCGATCGCGACCGTTTGGCGCTGGCCACCGGACAGGTTGGCGACCTTCTGCCGGACCGAGGAGACGGTGCGCACCGAGAGGCTCTCCAGCGCACCACGGGCCTTGCGTTCCATCTCACCGTCGGCGAGGAAACCGAACCGGCGAATCTCGCGGCCGAGAAACATGTTCTGGGTGATGTCGAGGTTGTCGGCTAGGGCGAGGTCCTGGTAGACGAACTCGATGCCGAGCCCGGTCGGCACCCGCGGGTCGCTCATCACCACTGGCTTGCCTTCGAAGCGGATCTCACCACTGTCGATGCCGTAGATGCCGGCGATGCACTTGACCAGCGTGGACTTGCCGGCACCGTTGTCCCCGACGAGCGCAGTCACCTCGCCGGGATAGACGTTGAAGTCCACATCGTGCAGGACGTGGACGGGTCCGAAGCTCTTGTTGAGCTTCGAGACCTCGAGGATCGGGTCAGACACGAGAACCACCAACAGTTCGGGGCCGCGACGCGACCCGGTGAGCAAAGGGGCATGGACTGCAGACGACGTCTGTCGCAGCCTACGAGTGGACAGTACGGTGCGGCCAGGCGGGCGATGCCACCTGGCCGCACCGCCGGGGTCAGTTCAGGCCGACCTTCGCGCAGGCATCGGTGATGCCCTTGCAGATCTCCGCCTGGGTGGTCTGCCCGGAGTCAACTACCGTCGACAGGTTCGCCTGGGTGATCACCTGAGGCGGCAACAGCAGAGCCTGGATCTTGTGGCTCGCCGAGTCGGGGTCGTCGAACTTGGTGAGAGTGAGACCCGCGTCGGCCGGATCCTTGCCAGACACAAGTGCCGTCGCGAGTAGGGTCGCGGCCTGTGCCTCCTGCTCGTAGGACTTGAAGATCGTCATCGACTGCAGGCCGTTGACGATGTTCTGCAGACCCACCACGGTGGAATCCTGACCGGTGACCACAACGTGGCCGTCAAGGCCCTGGCCCTTGAGCGCGCCGACGACGGCGTTGGCAATGTCGTCATTCGCAGCCAGAACACCGTCCACGGTGCCACCGGCAGAGGTCAGCGCCTGCTGGAAGTCCGAGGCGGCCTGAGTGACATCCCAACCCTTGACTGTGGCCTCGGCAGTGATGGTGAGCTTGCCAGCCTTGGCCAGCGGGTCGAGCACCTCGTGGGCGCCCTTCTTGAACAGCACCGCGTTGTTGTCGGTGTCGGTGCCGCCGTCCATCATGATGATGTTCGGATCGGAGACGTTCTGAGCATCGAGGCAGTCGACCATGGCCTGAGCCTGCAGCTTGCCGACCTCCTCGTTGTCGAAGGAGACGTAGTAGTTCGCGGTGCCACCCAGGTTGACCCGGTCGTAGTCGATGACCTTGACACCGTTCTTCGCGGCCAGCTTCTCGACGCCAGCGCCGGACGAGGCGTCGATGGAGTCGATGATCAGCACCTTGACGCCGCTCCCGATCATGCTCTGCGCGATCTGAGCGAACTTAGCGGTGTCACCACCCGCGTTCTGGATGTCCGGGGTGAGCCCCGCCTTGGTCAGGTACTTCTGCAACAGCGGCTTGTCGAACTGGGTGTATCGCGTGGACGACGTGGTGTCCGGAAGGATCACGCCCACCTTCCCACTCGCGGTGCCGAGATCTGCGATCGACGGGGCAGACGCGGAACTGGTCGGCGGGTTGTCGAGCGAGCACGCCGCGGAGATGCTGCCGCTGCTGGAGGAGGAATCGCTGCTGCCCCCCGAGCCGGACGAGCTGTCATCATCTGAGCTGCCGCAGGCGGCCAGGGCGCCTGCGCCGATGAGGAGGGCGAACCCGAGGGCCGCGGGCCGCCGGAGCGAGCGCTTGGCTGAGCGCTTGAGGGGTGTCGTCACAATCTGCTCCTTGAGAGGTACGGCGACGCGGACCGTCGCACACGTGGACACGATGAAGTGTTGACTGTCACAGACTTTCCGTCAAGTGATGAATACAAAATTGGCCAAACCGTGTCATCCGATGACTTTGTGACTACCTCTTGACCACAAGCCGAATGCACTGCACAGTACCGCTCATGGCCCGAAGACGCGCTTCCTCACCCGGGTCGACGGCTTCGCTGCGCAACGCCAACCAGCAGCGGGTCCTCGACGTGCTCCGGGCCGAGGGCTCGCATCCCCACACCCAGGCGGACCTGGCCCGGACGACCGGATTGGCGCCGGCGACGGTGTCGAACATCGTGCGTGACCTGAGCGCCGCCGGCCTGGTCGAGGCCGAGTCCGGCAGCGGTCGGCGCGGCTCCTCGATCTGGCTCTCCCGCTCGGCCGGACTGGTGGCCGGGGTGGACTTCGGGCACACCCACGTCGCGGTCGCGATCGGGGATCTCACCGGCCGAGTGCTGGCCGAGGAGTTCCGGCCCCTCGAGGCGACCCACAGGTACGCCGACTCGCTCGCCCTCGCCGCCCGGCTGCTCGACAACCTGACCGGCTCGCTGAGCAGCCGCCGCGACGCGGTGCTGCGGGTCGGGATGGGCATCCCCGCCCCGGTCACCCGGGACGTCGTACTCGCGGCCGGGATCCTGCCCGGCTGGCAGGGCATCGACGCCCGCACCGTGGCCCAACAGGTCTTCAAGCTGCCGGTCGACGTGGAGAACGACGCCAACCTGGGTGCGCTCGCCGAGCATCGACAGGGGGTCGCGCGCGGCCACAGCAACTCGGTCTTCGTCAAGCTCTCCTCGGGCGTCGGAGCCGGGATCGTGCTGAACAACCAGCTCTTCCACGGCGCCAGCGGCACCGCCGGGGAGCTCGGCCACCTGACCCTCGATGAGCAGGGTCCGCTGTGCCGCTGCGGCGGGCGCGGCTGCCTGGAGGCCTACTCCTCGACCGGGACGGTGCTGTCGATGATGTCCGGCCTGCTGCCGGACGCGACCCTCGACGACGTGATCGCCGCCGGTCGGCGCGGCAACGTCGCCGCCCAGCGAGCGCTGGAGGACGCCGGCCTGCATCTGGGCTGGGGTCTGGCCGGTGTGGTCACGTTGCTCAACCCCGAGGTGGTGGTGGTCGGCGGGGACATGGCGCGCGCCGGTGAGCTGTTGCTCGACTCGGCCCGGATCGGACTGCGCCGCCATGCGCTGGACGCGGTCGCCACCACGCCGGTCTACGCCAGCGAGCTCGGTGAGCGCGCCAGCCTGGTCGGCGCGGTGGTCCTCGCCGCCGAGCACACCGAGCTCACCCTGGACTGATCCGAGAAGGCACCAGCGACCTCGGCCGCTCCCACCGGCGATCCCTCGCAGGCCCAGGTGGGCTCACTCCCACTCGATGGTGCCCGGCGGCTTGGAGGTGACGTCGAGGGTGACCCGGTTGATCTCGGCCACCTCGTTGGTGATCCGGGTCGAGATCCGCTCCATCACCTCGTAGGGCAGGCGGGCCCAGTCCGCGGTCATCGCGTCCTCGGAGGTGACCGGACGCAGCACCACCGGGTGGCCGTAGGTCCGGCCGTCGCCCTGCACGCCGACGGAGCGCACGTCGGCCAGCAGCACCACCGGCATCTGCCAGATGTCGCGGTCGAGGCCGGCGGCGGTCAGCTCCTCGCGGGCGATCGCGTCGGCCGCACGCAGGATGTCGAGCCGCTCGCGGGTGATCTCTCCGATGATCCGGATGCCCAGTCCGGGGCCGGGGAACGGCTGGCGCTGCACGATCACGTCCGGCAGGCCGAGCTGTGCGCCGACCGCGCGCACCTCGTCCTTGAACAGCTCACGCAGCGGCTCGACCAGTGCGAACTCCAGGTCCTCGGGAAGCCCGCCGACGTTGTGATGCGACTTGATGTTCGAGGCGCCGGCGCCGCCACCCGACTCCACCACGTCGGGATAGAGCGTGCCCTGCACCAGGAACCCCACCGTGCTGCCCTCGGGCGCGTCCCGGATCACGTCGAGCTCGGCACCCTCGAAGGCCCTGATGAACTCGCGGCCGATGATCTTGCGCTTCGTCTCCGGGTCGCTGACGCCGGCCAGCGCCTCCAGGAACTGCTTCTCCGCGTCCACGATGACCAGCCTGGCGCCGGTCGCCGCCACGAAGTCGCGCTCGATCTGCTCGGTCTCGCCCTTGCGCATCAGCCCGTGGTCGACGTACACGCAGGTGAGTCGGTCGCCGATGGCGCGCTGCACGATCGCCGCCGCCACCGCGGAGTCGACGCCGCCGGAGAGCCCGCAGATGGCGCGGCCGTCCGGCCCGATCTGCGCTCGCACCCGTTCGATCTGCTCCTCGGCGATGTTGCCGATGGTCCAGGTCTGCCGGCAGCCGGCGATGTCGACCAGGAAGTGCTCGAGCACCCGCTGACCGTGCTCGGAGTGGAGCACCTCGGGATGCCACTGCACCCCGGCGAGCCGCCGCCCGACGTCCTCGAACGCGGCCACCGGGGTGCCCGAGGTCGCCGCCAACACGGTGAACCCGGCCGGTGCCTGCGAGACCGAGTCGCCATGTGACATCCACACGTTGTGGTGGGCCGGGATCCCCGCCAGCAGGACGCCGGCGGTGTCGACCGAGACGGGGGTGCGACCGTATTCGCGGGCACCGTTGTTGTCCACCGTCCCGCCCAGACCCTGGGCCATCAACTGGAAGCCGTAGCACATCCCGAAGACCGGCGTACCGGCCGCGAACAGCCCCGGATCGATGCCCGGGGCACCCTCGGCGTACACGCTCGACGGGCCGCCGGAGAGGACGATGGCAGCAGGCCCCTTGGCCAGCATCTCGGCGACCGGCATGGTGTGCGGCACGATCTCGGAGTAGACCCGCGCCTCCCGGACACGGCGGGCGATCAGCTGGGCGTACTGCGCCCCGAAGTCGACCACCAGGACCAGGTCGTGCTCTCGCTCGGGAGCGGCAGCCTCACTCATGCCCGGATCCTATCCGAGCAGGTACGACGCCGAGTCGGCATGTCGGGTGAGCCAACGCTCCGGCCCGAGACGCACTCAGGGCCCGACCGGGAGGGAGGGTGGCCGGGCCCTGGTGTGTCCATGCCCCGCCGAGGCCTGTCGGACAGGACTCGGGCAGGACACGAGCTGACCCGGCATGTATCAGGGAGGGAGCAATCCCGGGTCGCTGGTTCCAACGAGTGTTCACAGGCAGGGTTACGGCACTCGGCCCGAGATTCCCTCGACCCGGCTCAGCCGACCTCGACGATCGGCAGGCGCAGCGCCGCCGGCGCGTCCGCCGGAACCGCCGGCCGGCGTGGCGGGACCGGCTCGACCCGGACGTACGGCGACCCGAGCGCGGGTCGCGGATCGGTCTCGCCCCGGTTGGGCCAGAACGCCATCGCCCGCTCGGCCTGCGCGGTGATGGTCAGCGACGGGTTCACCCCGAGGTTGGCGGAGATCGTCGATCCGTCCACCACATGCAGGCCGGGATGGCCGAAGACCCGCTGGTACGGGTCGACGACACCGGCCCGCGGCGAGTCCGCGATGGTGCACCCGCCGATGAAGTGCGCGGTCAGCGGGCGGTTGAACGGCTCCCCGACGGTGCCGCCCGGGAACGCCTCCCGCTCCCCCACCGACATCACCGCGGCCATGTCGCGGACCGCGTCGTTGGCGGCCGGGATCCAGGTGGGGTTCGGCTCACCGTGGCCCTGCCGGGAGGTGAGGCGCCAGCCGAGGAGGCCCCTCTTCGGCGCGGTCGTGATCGAGTTGTCCAGCGACTGCATCACCAGCGCGATGACCACCCGCTCCGACCAGTGCCGCAGGTCGTAGAGCTGGGCCATCCGGCCCTTCTGCCGCCACATCTCGACCAGCCAGCGGCGCACCCGGCCCGGACCGCCGTCGGTGAGCACGGTCTGCAGCAGCGCCATCGCGTTGCTGCCGTGGCCGTAGCGCACCGGCTCGATGTGGGTGTTCTGGTCGGGATGCCAGGAGGAGGTGATGGCGACGCCCTGGCTGTAGTCGATCGAGCGATCGGGCGCGATCGAGCCGAGGATGGACTCGGAGTTGGTGCGGGTCAGCTCGCCGAGCCGGTCGGAGAGATGCGGCAGGTCCCCGGTCGCCTTGAGCCGGTGCAGCAGCTTCTGGGTGCCGAGCGCGGCCGCGGAGAAGATCACCTGGTCGGCGGTGAAGCTGCGCACCGCCGTACGCCGGCTGAGCTTGGCCTTGGTCCAGCGTGCCTCGACCACGTACCCGCCGCCCTCGGCCGGGTAGACCCGGGTGACGGTGGTGAGCGGGTGCACCCGCGCGCCGTTCTTCTCCGCGAGGTGCAGGTAGTTCTTCACCAGGGTGTTCTTGGCGTTGTGCCGGCAGCCGGTCATGCACTCGCCACAGTTGGTGCAGGTGCGCCGCACCGGCCCCTCCCCGCCGAAGAACGGGTCGGCGACCTCGGTGCCGCCCGCCTGGCCGGCACCGCCGAAGAGCACCCCGACGGGAGCCTGGTGGTAGCTCTCCCCCACCCCGGCCCGATCGGCGACCTGCTTCATGACCCGGTCGGCCGGCGTGATGGTGGGGTACTCGACCACGCCGAGCATCCGCTTGGCCTGCGCGTAGTACGGCGACAGCTCGCTCTTCCAGTCGGTGATGTGCGCCCAGGACGGGTCGTCGTAGAACGGCTGCATCGGCTCGTAGAGCGTGTTGGCGTAGACCAGCGAGCCCCCGCCGACCCCGGCTCCGGCCAGGATCAGGCAGTCCTTGACCATGTCGATGCGCTGGATGCCGTAGCAGCCGGCCGCGGGCGCGAACAGGTAGTCGCGCACCTGGAAGGAGGTGTCCGGGAACTCGTCGTCGGCGAACCGCCGGCCGGCCTCGAGCACGCCGACCCGGTAGCCCTTCTCGGTCAGCCGGAGCGCGCTGACCGAGCCGCCGAAGCCGGAGCCGATGATCAGGACGTCATAGTGCGTGCCGCCCCGGTGCCTGCCGCGGCGCCGTGCCCCGCTCACGCACGCCCCAACTTCTTCAGCACCCGCAGGTTGGCGGTCATGAACCTGGCGTAGGCGCGGTCGGACATGCCGAGCATGGGCGCGATCCGGATCAGGCGCTGGGTGGCCACCGACTGGGTCTCGGTGAACCGCAGCAGTCCCTCGGTGCCCTGCCGGCGGCCCATCCCGGAGGACCGCATCCCGCCCATCGGGGCGTCCAGCGAGGCGAAGGAGGCGGCGAAGGCCTCGTTGACGTTCACCGTGCCGGCCTTGATCCGGCCGGCGACCGCGCGGGCGCGGGCGGTGTCCCGGCTGTAGACCGCGGCGTTGAGGCCGTAGTCGCCGTCGTTGGCCCGCTGCACCGCCTCGGCCTCGCCGGTGAACCGGTACAGCGAGACCACCGGCCCGAAGGTCTCCTGGCCGAAGAGCGTCATCGCAGGGGTGACACCCTCCAGGACGGTCGGGGCGAAGAAGTACGGCGCCAGGTCCGGCCGGGCCCGACCGCCGGTCAGCACCCGGGCGCCCTTGGACCGGGCATCCTCGACCTGGGCGCCGACCCGGTCCAGCTGGGCCTGGCTGACCAGCGGCCCCATGTCGTTCTCCCAGGCCAGGGTGGCGCCGAGCGTCATCGCCTCGGTGCGGGCGAGGAAGCGCTGCACGAAGCGGTCGTAGATCGCGTCGGCGACGAAGAGTCGTTCCACCGAGACACAGAGCTGGCCGGCGTTGGAGAACACCGCCCGGGTCGCCCCCTCCGCGGCCCGCTCCACGTCGGCGTCGGCGAGGACCAGCATCGGGTTCTTGCCGCCGAGCTCGAGCGAGCAGCCGATGAGCCGCTCGGCGCAGCCCGCCGCGATCACCTTGCCGGTGGCGGTGGAGCCGGTGAAGCAGACGTAGTCGGCCTCGGCCACCAGGGCGCCGCCGACCTGCGGGCCGGGGCCGGCGACCACGTTCCACAGTCCCTCCGGGAGTCCGGCCTCGGCCAGCAGGCGGGCACCGAGCAAGGCGCTGAGCATGGTCTGCGCGTCCGGCTTGGCGACCACCGCGTTGCCGGCGGCGAGCGCGGCCAGGCCGTCGCACAGCGCCATCGTGAACGGGTAGTTCCACGGCGAGATGATGCCCACCACGCCCTTGGGCACGTGGTTGACGTCGACCCGGGTGAGGCCCGGGATGACGCCAGGACGACGCTCGGTGCGCAGCGTCGACGCCGTCCGCCGGCCGTAGTAGCGCGCGGTCAGCGCGATGTGCAGCGGCTCGTCGAAGGCATGCTTGCGGGCCTTGCCGGACTCCAGCACGATCAGGTCGAGGATCTCCTCCTGCCGGCTGAGCACCAGGTCGTGCAGCCGCAGCAGGATCCGCTCCCGCTCCTCGACCGGGGTGGCCGCCCACCGGACCTGAGCGCGACGCGCCCGGGCGAACGCGGCCGCGACGTCCTCGGGACTCGACTGCGGGATGTGTGCCAGCGGCGCTCCGTCGAGCGGGCTGAGGACCTGGTCGGTGAGCGTCGAGGTGGCCACCACCCGGTCGGTGAGCTCGGCGACGTAGGTCGGCTCCAGGGCATAGGACGCGGAGGCGTCGTGCTCGGGGTCGCGCGGCCCCTCGGTCAGGGGACCGCCGGCGGCGGAGGGGTTGGAGGCGCTCATGTGGAGAGAATATGCGACACGCGTCCCGGTTACTAGTGAGTCACCTGGCGCCTGGCTGCGGGATCTCGGTGTCGCTTTCCGTGTCGTTCTCGGTGTCGAGTCGGCGTACGCCGGCGCTCGGCGAGCAGCGACGGACCGGGCTCGCCCCGCCCGCACGGTCGGTGCCGCTCAGGCGTGCGCGATCGCCTCGATCTCGATCCGCAGGGCGGCGTCGACCAGGCGCTGGACGATCACCAGCGAACTAGCCGGACATCCCGCCGGGAACAGCGCCGGGAAGACCCGGTCCATGTGCGGGACCAGCGCCTCGAGGTCGTCGGGGTGGGCGAGGAAGATCGTCACCTTGACGACGTGTCGGAGACCGAGCCCCTGGGACTCCAGCGCCAATCGCACGTTGGTGAGCGCCTGGTCGGCCTGCTCGAGGATCCCGTCACCCCGCAGCACCCCATCGCTGTCGACCCCGACCTGGCCGGAGACGAACACCAGGTCGCCGACGCGCACGACCTGGGAGTACGGCCCGGGCGGGCTCACCAACGTCTCCGGGTCGGAGAAGGCCGGCAGACGGGTCGGCTGCGTCATCGAAGCTCCCTGCTCCTCGGTGGGTCGAGTCGGTGGGTCGGGCGGCCGGCGGCCGCCGCGAGGCGATCCAACCAGATCCGAGGCCGAACGCGCCGGCTCGGCCCCGGTGCGTTCCGGACTCCTCGTCGGACGACGATCTCCGGCTCGCGACCAGCGGAGCCCGGATCTAGACGAGGTCGGAGACGCTCACCCTCGCCTCGTCGGCCTCCTGGTCGGTCCGCATCGCCTGCGAACGACGCTCCGCCTCGACCCGGCGGCGGTAGTGATCGACCTCCTCGCGGACCCGATCGCTCGACCAGTCGAGCTCGGCCGCCATCAGCGCTGCCACCCCGGGCGCGGCCGAGACGCCGCGGTCGAAGGTCTCGATCGAGATCCGGGTACGCCGGGCGAGCACGTCGTCGAGATGCCGGGCGCCCTCGTGGCCGACCGCGTAGACGACCTCGGCGCCGAGATAGTCCTCCGCGCCCTCCAGCGGCGCGGCCAGGCTGCGCCGCTCCGCGATCAGGTCGAGCAGCTCGTCGATCATGCCGCCGTACCGGCCGAGCAGGTGGTCGATCCGGGCGACGTGCAGGCCCGAGCGCCGAGCCAGCAGCACCCGCTGGTTGGACCGGGTCTCGAAGCCGTCCGCGCCGAGCAGCCGGACCTGGTCGGTGATCGAGGGTCGCAGCCCGATGTTGGTGGTGGTGCTCAGCGAGTGCCCGGCCGCGTCCACCGCGTCCTTGGCCATCACCCGGTAGGTGGTGAGCTTGCCGCCGGCGATCATCACCAGTCCCGGCACCGGGGTGACCACGGTGTGCTCCCGGGAGATCTTGGAGGTGGGCTCCGACTCGCCCGAGAGCAGCGGCCGCAGGCCGGCGTACACACCCTCGACGTCCTCGTGGTCGAGGGGCTCGCGCAGGATGGCGTTGACGTGCTCGAGGACGTATTCGATGTCCGTGCGGGAGGCGGCCGGATGGGCCAGGTCGTAGGACCAGGGGGTGTCGGTGGTCCCGATGATCCAGTGCCGGCCCCACGGGATGACGAAGAGCACCGAGGTCTCGGTGCGCACGATGAACCCGGACTCCGAGCGGATCCGGTCGCGCGGCACCACCAGATGGATGCCCTTGGAGGCCTGCACGTGCAGGGCGCCCCGGCCGCCGACCATCTCCTGGATCTCGTCGGTCCACACCCCGGCGGCGTTGACCACCACCCGTGCCCGGATCTCGTGGTCGCGGCCGTGCTCCAGGTCCCGGGCCCGTACGCCGACCACCCGCTCCCCCTCGCGGACGAAGCCGGTCACCCGGACCCGGGTCGCCACGTGCGCGCCGTGCGAGGCGGCGGTGCGGGCCAGTGTCGTCACCAGCCGGGCGTCGTCCACCTGGGCGTCGTAGTACTGGATGGCACCGGTGATCGTGTCGGTGCGGAAGTCCGGCGCGATCCGGGCCACCCCTCGCCGGGTCAGGTGCCGGTGCCGCGGAAGACCGGAGTTGCCCAGCCCGGAGAGCGGGCCGAACGCCGCCATCGAGTCGTAGAGGACCAGACCGGAGCCGACATAGGCCCGCTCCCAGACCGGGTGGGTGAGCGGGTAGAGGAACGGCACCGGTCGCACCAGATGTGGCGCCAGCCGGGTCAACAGCAGGCCGCGCTCCTGCAGCGCCTCGCGCACCAGGCCGAAGTCGAGCATCTCCAGGTAGCGCAGCCCGCCGTGGACCAGCTTGGACGAGCGCGACGAGGTCCCCGAGCCGAGATCGCGCTGCTCGACCAGCCCGACGGAGAGCCCCCGGGTGACCGCGTCCAGCGCCACGCCGGCCCCGACGACGCCGCCACCGACCACCAGGACGTCGAGCTCGCCCTCTCCCGACACGCCACTCATGGCCGCGATCGCCAGATCCCGACCGGCCGGACTCAGAACCCCCGGGTGAGCCATGCCCTCATCCTGCCAGCCCGTCGCAACGCACCCGCCCGGCGACCTTCCGCACCCACGTCGCGGTGGGTCACGGTGGCGCGTCGCGGTGGGTCAGGGACGAGCGTGCACGTCCCACACGTACCTGGCCAGCTCGCTGATCCGCCACTCCGACTCGTCGTCGTCCAGGCCGGTGGTCAAGATGGCCAGCACGACCGGCTCACGGTCGGCCGGCCGGGCGAGCGCGATGTCGTGCCGTACGCCGTCGACCGAACCGGTCTTGTTGCCCACCGGCACATCGGCGGGAAGCGCCAGCGGAATGCCGTCGCGGTGCTGCTGCGCGCGCAGGTGCTCCTCCAGCTCGGCGGATGCCTGCGGCGAGGCGAGCCGGCCGGCGGCCAGCGCGATCAGCACCCGCGCCATGTCGTGGGCGGTGGCGTGGTTCTGCCGGCCGGCCGCGCGGGCGGGGAGGTCGTCGATCCCTCGCACGACCTCGGTCATCGGCGAACAGCCGGCGGCGGCCAGCACCGCCGCCACCTCGGGCAGTCCGACCTGCTCCAGCACGAGGTTGGCGGCCAGGTTGCCGGAATGCGTCAGCGAGCGCCGTACCAGCTCCCGCAACGGCAGCCGGCCGCCGAGGGCCGCCCAGGTCTCCGGGTCCTGGTCCCTGGCCGGATCCGTCTCGAACCGATCCGAACCGGTGGCGGAGGCGAAGTCGGCGTGCACCGCGACCACGGCGTCCAGGTCCAGCTCGCCGCGGTCGGCGAGTCGGTGGGCGGCGATCGCGATCGGCAGCTTGATCAGGCTCGCCGGGTAGTGCTGCTGGTTGACGTTCTGGGCCTGGATCGGTACGCCGTCCAAGCCGCTGACCCACACCGAGACCACCGCGTCGCCCATGCGTTCGAGCCTGCCGCCTGCGGTGAACAGAAGCAAGGTGAACAGAAGCAAGTGGGCACCGAGCGGAGCCGGGCAGGGCCGTTCGGCGAGACGGCCCCAGGCTGGGTCCAGGCTGGGGCCAGGCTCAGCCCACCACGACCTCGATCCGCTGGAACTCCTTCAGCTCGGTGTAGCCGGTGGTGGCCATCGCGCGGCGTAGCGCGCCGACCAGGTTCATGGTGCCGTCGGCGGTGTGCGAGGGGCCGAAGAGGATCTCCTCGATGGTGCCGACCGGCTCGAACCCGACGCGCTGGCCGCGCGGCAGGTCGGCGTGGTGCGCCTCGGCCCCCCAGTGGAAGCCGTGACCGGGGGCGTCGGTGGCGCGGGCGAACGGCGAGCCGACCATCACCGCGTCGGCGCCGCAGGCGATCGCCTTGGCGATGTCGCCGGAGCGGCCGACCGCGCCGTCGGCGATCACGTGCACGTAGCGGCCGCCGGACTCGTCCAGATAGTCGCGTCGCGCCGCGGCGACGTCCGCGACCGCGGAGGCCATCGGCACCGCGACGCCGAGGACGGTGCGGGTGGTGTGCGCGGCGCCGCCACCGAACCCGACGAGCACGCCGGCGGCGCCGGTGCGCATCAGGTGCAGCGCGGCCTGGTAGGTGGCGCAGCCGCCCACGATCACCGGGACGTCGAGCTCGTAGATGAACTCCTTGAGGTTGAGCGGCTCGGACTGGGACGAGACGTGCTCGGCCGAGACGGTGGTGCCGCGGATGACGAACATGTCCACCCCGGCGTCCACGACCGTCTTGGCGAACTCCTTGGTGCGCTGCGGCGAGAGCGCACCGGCGACCGTCACCCCGGCCTCGCGCACCTGGCGCAGCCGTGCGGTGATCAGCTCGGCCTTGACCGGCTCGGCGTAGATCTCCTGCAATCGCTTGGTGGCGTCCACGCCGCCCAGGCTGGCCACCTCCTCCAGCAGCGGCTCCGGGTCGGCGTACCGGGTCCAGAGCCCCTCGAGGTTGAGCACGCCCAGGCCGCCGTACTCACCCAGCTTGATGGCCGTCGCCGGCGACATCACCGAGTCCATCGGCGCCGCCAGCACCGGGATGCCGAACCGATAGGCGTCGATCTGCCACTCGGTGCTGACCTCCTCCGGGTCACGGGTGCGGCGCGAGGGCACGATCGCCACGTCGTCGAACGCGTAGGCGCGTCGCGCCCGCTTGCCCCGGCCGATCTCGATCTCAGTCACGCGGCTCAGCCTATCCTCCGGTGCGACGCCGGCCTGCCGCGTCGTCACCGGGGGAGCAACGGAGCCGGATCCCTTGACACGGATTAGTAAGTACGGTGGACTAACAAATATGTCGACCGTGCGCCAGCTCACACCGTCGCGGCGCCAGCTGCGCCCCAGCGGCAAGCTCCGCCAGGAGGACGCCCGTCGGCACCACCGGGCGCTGCTCCTGCAACAGCTGTTCCAGGGTGGTCCGGCGAGTCGGGCCGACCTGGCGCGCAGCACCGGCCTGACCCGGGTGACCGTCTCCGATCTCGTCGCCGGCCTGCTCGACCAGGGTCTGGTCAGCGAGCTCGGGGCACCGGTCGAGTCACGGGTCGGGAAGCCCCCCACCCTGATCGGGCTCGAGCCGGACTCGACCCACATCCTGGCCCTCGACCTGTCCGCCGTCGGTGTGATGACCGGCGCGGTGGTCAACCTGGCCGGCGACGTCGTCGCCCGCCTGGACAAGCCGAGCGAGGGTCGCCGCGGGTCCGCCGCGGTCGCACTGGTGCACGAGCTGACCCGTGACCTGCTCGGCCTCACCGACCGGCCGGTGCTCGGCATCGGCGTCGGCAGCCCCGGCATCGTCGGCACCGACGGCACGGTGATCGACGCGCCCAACCTGGCGTGGGCGAACGAGCCGCTCGCCGCCGGCCTGCGCACGGTCTTCGACCTGCCCGCCCACGTCAGCAACGACGCCAACACCGCGGTGCTCGGCGAGCACACCTTCGGCGAGGCCGGCGAGGGCGGGCTGATGCTGCTGCGGGTCGGCAGCGGGGTGGGCTCGGGCTTCGTGCTCGAGGGCGCGTTGTTGCACGGTCACGTCGGCGCCGCCGGCGAGATCGGTCACGTCATCGTCGACCCGGACGGCGAGCGGTGCGCCTGCGGCCGCGTCGGCTGCCTGGAGACGCTGCTCGCGGTGCCGCGGATGCGCGCGCGGTTGGCGACCGGGGACCCGGTCGCCGAGCTCACCCGCATCGGGGAGTCGCTGGGCGGCGTCCTGGCTCCCATCGTCGGCGCCCTCAACCTGCACGAGCTCGTGCTGAGCGGACCCGCCGAGCTGCTCGACGGACCCTTGCGCGCCGCCGCCGACCGCACCATCCGTCAGCGCGCCATGCCGGTGAGCGCGGAGCACCTGGTGGTGCGCACCTCGACGTTGGGCGACGACGTCACCCTGGTCGGCGCCGCCGTGCTCGTCCTCGCCGCCGAGCTGGGGGTCGCATGACCTCCTCACCACTCATCGGAGTCCCGGGGGCTCCTCCCCCGAACCGACCGCGGGCACCCCGCGAACCCACCCAAGGAGACACAGTGCGCAAGTCACGCATCCTCACGGCCGGTGCCCTCGGCATCGCGGCCACCCTGGCCCTCACCGCCTGCGGCGGCGGGGGCTCGTCGAGCGCCGGCGGCAACGGTGACGCCAGCGGCGGCAGCACCGACGGCGCGGGCAAGACGCTCGTGGTCTGGAACATGACCGGCGACCTCACCGACGCCACCATGAAGGCGATCGACGACGAGTTCACCAAGCAGACCGGTGCCGAGGTGAAGGTGCAGACCCAGCAGTGGGACAACATCGCCACCAAGGTCACCACCGCGCTGGCCACCGACGACCCGCCGGACGTGATCGAGCTGGGCAACACCGATGTCGGCAGCTTCGCCGCCACCGGCGGCCTGCTCGACCTCACCGACCAGAGGTCCACCCTGCAGCAGGGCGGGACCTGGCTCGACGGCCTCGCCGGTCCGGCCACCGTGGACGGCAAGCTGTACGCCGTCCCCGCCTTCGCCGCCACCCGCACCGTGATCTATCGCAAGTCGATGTGGTCGCGGGCCGGGATCGACCGGGCCCCGACGACGTACGACGAGCTCACCGCCGACCTGGACAAGGTCGAGGCGACGTTCTCCACGACCAAGGACTTCGCGCCGTTCTACCTGCCGGGCAAGTACTGGTACGACGGCGTGCAGTGGGTCTGGGACGCCGGCGGCGAGATCGCCACCCAGGACGGAGACACCTGGAAGGGCGGCCTGAGCGGCTCGGCGGCGCAACAGGGGCTCGCCGACTTCAAGACCTTCCAGAACACCTACTCGACCAAGGCCTCGGCCACCCTCGACACCACCGGCACCGGCCAGCCGGACCAGGACAAGGACATCTTCGCGCAGGGCAAGACCTCCGCGATCCTCGGCAACGCCTGGGAGATCGGCGCGATCACCAGCGACAACCCCAAGATCAAGAGCTCCGACCTGGGCACCTTCCCGTTCCCCGGCACCTCGGGGCACAACCAGCCGGTCATGCTGGCCGGCTCGGACTGGGGCATCGCCGCCAAGAGCCAGAACGCCTCGCTCGCCGAGACGTGGGTGCAGATCGCGGCCAGCAAGGAGATCCAGATGAACCAGATCGTGGGCCAGGGCTGGATCCCGATCACCGAGGAGTGGGTCAAGCAGGCCGAGGCGACGGCGGATCCGCAGCAGAAGGCGTTCTTCACCGCGGCACAGAACTCCGCGTCCACCCCGGCGGCGGCCAGCTGGGCGACGATCGAGGGCGACGGCGCCGTCCAGCAGTTCTTCTCCGACGTCGCCTCGGGTGCCAAGTCCCCGGCCGACGCTGCGAAGGGCTTCGACGACCACCTCGACTCGGTGCTCAACGGCAGCTGACCCCGACCACGACAGGAACCCGATCGCCTCATGAGCACACCCGCTGCGACTCCGCCGGCGGCCGGGACGGCGCCTGCCCCCGCGCCATCGCCGCGGAGGCGGGCCCCCGGGCCACGTACGCCGGCCGGGCGCGACCTCGCCCCGCTGTTCCTGCTCACCCCCGCCGGCCTGGTGGTCGTCGCGCTCACCCTCGTGCCGATCGGGTTCCTGGTCTTCACCTCGTTCACCGACTACGACCAACGCACCCTGTTCACCGGGGTCTACCACGTGGTCGGACTGGAGAACTTCCGCACCGTCTTCACCGACGCCGAGTTCTGGCGGGCGGTCGCTCGCACGCTCGCCTTCACCGCGGCGATGGTCGCCGGCAGCGTGCTGATCGGGATGGGCGTGGCGCAACTGCTGGGCAAGATCGGCGTCCTGCTGCGCTACGTCCTGACCATCGTCTTGATCCTCGCCTGGGCGATGCCGAACGTGGCCTCCTCGATGGTCTGGGGCTGGCTCTTCCAGCCGGGCTACGGGATCGCCAACTGGCTGCTCACCCGGACCCACCTGTTCGGTGACGTCACCGCCACCAACTGGGCCGATCGACCGACCCTCGCCTACCTGTGCATCTGGTTGCTCATCGTGTGGCAGGCGGTGCCGTTCATCGCCCTGACCCTGCACGCCGCCCAGACCCAGGTGGACCCGGCCTACTACGAGGCCGCGCGTCTGGACGGCGCCTCGGAATGGCGGGTGTACTGGACGATCACGCTGCACTTCCTTCGTCCGACCCTGCTGCTGGTCACCGTGCTGTCGATCATCTGGGACTTCAACGTCTTCAACCAGATCTGGCTGATCTCGCGGGGCGGACCCGACGGCGCCACCTCGACGCTGGGCGTCTACACCTACCGGGAGGCGTTCGTGAGCTTCGACATCGGTCATGGCGCCGCCATCGCCCTGGTCACCACGGCGCTGCTGATGGTCGTGACCAGCCTCTACATCCACAGTCTGCTGCGGGCCGGGGAGGATCTGTGAGTGCCACCGTGCCGGCCGGGCCCGGCGCGTCCGCGTCCGCCGTCTCGGCTGCCTCTGCCGGCCCCGCCACCGCTGCTGACTCCCCTGACTCCGCCGCCTCCGCTGACTCCGCGCGCTCGGCACGGCGACCGCGTCGGCGCCGACGCCGGCCCCGGCCCGGCCGGGTGATCTCCTCGGCGATCGCCGTCGTGTTCGCGCTGGTCTGGGTCTTCCCGGCGTACTGGATGGTCAACACCGCCTTCAAGCGACCGCAGGACGTCACCACGCCGACGCCGCAGTTCTGGCCGCACCACCCGACCTGGACGAACGTCCGGGCCGCCGTCACCCAGTCACACTTCCTCGGCGACCTGCGCAACAGCCTGATCGTGGTGGCCGGCACGCTGGCGATCTCGATCCTGCTGGGCATCTTCGCCTCGGCCGCGCTGTCCCGGTTCCGCTTCCGCGGACGCCGCGCCCTCCTGGTCGTCATCCTCGCGGTCCAGATGCTGCCCTCCACGGCGCTGCTGATCCCGATGTATCTGGTCTTCAACGAGATGCACCTGCTCGGCACCTATGCCGGCCTCGTGCTCGCCTACGTCGCCGCGGTGCTCCCGTTCTCGATCTGGGTGATGCGCGGGTTCTTCCTCGCGCTGCCCTACGAGCTGGAGGAGGCGGCGATGATCGACGGCGCCAACACCCGCCAGATCCTGTTCCGCATCCTGTTCCCGCTGGTCACGCCCGGCATCATCGCGACGAGCATCTTCGCCTTCGTCTACGCCTGGAACGACTACCTGGTCGCCTACACCTTCATGAAGGACCAATCGAGGTACACCCTGCCGGTCTGGCTCGCGTCGTTCTCGACGCCGACGACGGGGACCAACTACGGCGGGCAGATGGCCGCCTCGGCGCTGTTCTCGCTGCCGGTGGTGATCTTCTTCCTGGCGATCCAGCGCAATCTCGTCAGCGGGATGTCGGCCGGGGCGGTGAAGGGCTAGTGGCCGAGCCGGCACCCGGAGAACCGGCGACCGGAGAACCCGCCGATGAGCTGGCCCGCCAGGAGCTGGCGCCCGCGGAACTGGCCCTGCGCGTGCTGATGCCGTCCTTCCGGGGAACCACGCTGCCGGCCGAGTGGGCGCGGCTGCTGCGCGAGGGCCTGGGCTCGATCTGCCTGTTCGGCTCCAACACCGCCGACGGGCTGGACGCCGTCGGCAGGCTGGTCCGCGACATCCACGCGGTGCGGCCGGAGACCGTGGTGTGCATCGACGAGGAGGGCGGAGACGTCACCCGGCTCCACGCCGAGGACGGCTCACCGGTGCTCGGCGCCGCCGCCCTCGGCGCGGCCGCCGACCTCGACCTGACCCGGGCGAGCGGTGCCGCGGTCGGCGCGGAC
>NZ_JASGET010000095.1:0-49106 GCF_047606145.1 Nocardioides sp.
CCTTGCGCTGCGCGGCGTCCGCGGCGTAGGCGCGAGCGGCGGCCCGTCGCGCCGCCCGCCGGTCACGGCGATGCTGTCCGGCCCGGCCGACCAGCACGGTCGAATACAGCTTCTTGTCAGCGTTGTTCGCAGTGGTGTTCTCGGAGCGGGCACTCATCAGCGGCCGGCACCTTCCTCGACAGACTCCGTGGCGGAGTGGTGATCTGCCGGTCAGGTGCACGGCCGCCGCCAACCCGGTCCATGCGCCGGATGGTTCGGCGAGTGTGGGTTGGTGGGTGTGGTTAGAGGCCGCGTCCGAGTGGGAGTGCGGCGGCGGTGAAGGCTTGGGCCTGTTGCCCAACCAACCTTCGGGTTTCGCAGGAGGCTTGGATGGCCGATTGCTCGATCGCGGAGACCGCGGCCTCCAACTCGTCGACGGTGGGTGCGGAGGCGGCGATCAGGCCGGCGTAGTGCAGCACGCCGTGGCCGGCGATGAGGTCGGCTTCTTGTTGGAGCACGTCGCGGTACTCCGCGGTCTGCTCGGCGTCCTCGATCTGCCCGACCTTGGCGCGTTGGGCGGCGTCGGACAGGTAGCCGGTCTTCTTTCGCCTGATGTCGCGGGCGGCCTGGTCGGCGCGGACCGGGTCGTAGAGCAGCGTGAACGCCCGCCGCATCCCCGAGGACAACAAGATGGGTGCCAGAAAGCCTGGATAGACCTGCGAGCGCGGCCATTCACTGACCCACAGCACCGCGTGGAAGGCGGAGTCCGAGCGCAGCCGGTCCCAGGTCTCCTCGACCGCGACCGGGCCGGCGGTGGCCAGGTCGCGGCCCAACTCGCTGCGCTCCAACGTCGCGGCGATGGCGGGGTCGTAGGCCGCGCGGAGCATGACCGCGAGCTGGCCCGGCGTGTACCAGTCGCTCGGCGTCAGGTCCGCCGCGCGCAGGGCGCTGGTCAGGGTGCGCATCTCCGCCCGCAGCACCGCGGCCGTGCCGCGCATCCCGTGCCCGGCCGAGCGGATCGCCCGCGCGGCGGCCTTCATGTCCAACGACAACGACAGGGTGGTGACGTGGCGTTCGGCGGTCGGCCCGGCCCGCTCGATCAGCTCGCGGTAGGTCGTGGCGACCCGGGAGCCGTCATCGGTGCCGTGGGCGGCCCACCACTGTTCCAGCCCGGTGCCCGAGTCGGGCACGGTGCGTTCGAGCATTTGCAGACTGGCGATACGCCCGGACCGGCACACGGTCGCCAGCACTCGCCCCCAGGAGGTGACGCGGCGTTGCTGCTCGTCGGGGTCCAAGAGGATGAAGCTCGGATGCGTCACCTCGACCAGCGCGGTCAAGGTGTTGTGGTGGGGGTCGTGGACCATGACCGCCCCGGTGTCCGGGTCGAGGTACTGGCGCAGCGCCGCCGCGTCACCCGGTAGCGCGAGGGTGCCGGCCGGGCGGGGCTTGGTGACCCGCCACCGATACACCGTCTGCCCCAAGGCGACCCGCAGCGCCCAATGCCCGGCCAGCGGTATCCACTCGATCGCCTTGCGGCCACCGATCGGAACCCAGACCAGCAGCGCGCACACTCCGCACACCGGCCCGGCCAGCAACAGCCCCTTGCCGCCGGCGGTGTAGAGCGCACCGACCAATGCCGCGGCACCGAGGCCGAGCACGATCACCTGCGACAACGACAATCCCAGCAACAGACCGCGGCGGGTCAGCCGGGAGAACTTGACCGGCGCCAGGCCCCGGTCAGGGTTCTCGCCGGCCATCAGAGGTCTCCCTCAGACGAGGACCGGCCCGGCTGCGGCGGCGAAACGGGTGGCGTCCCAGCCGGAGTCGTAGACGGTGGTGGCGTCGCGGGCGGAGTCGCCGGTGCGGGCGGCGGGGCCGGTTGCTCACTCGGTGTCGCCGGTGCGGCAGGTGTCGGGGACGAGGGCGGGATCGGGACTGACCCCGACCGACTCGACCCGCCCGGCCCACCACCCGTGGTTCCCGATGAACCCTGCGAGCCCTGGGAGTCCTGGCCGGCGGCCTGTTGTCCGGCATCGGCGTGGCCCATGGCAGCATCGGCGACGGCGTGCCCGGTCGCCGGGCCGGCCTTCGCCGCGGCGGTGACCGCTTGGGCGCCTGCGACCGCAGCCAGCCCGACCGGGCCGCCTGCAGCACCGGCCGCCTCCCCGGCACCGGCCTCGGAGGCGGCGCCCGTGCCGGCCCCGGCACCAGCCCCGGTCTCGCCGCCACCACCGAGAGGGCTGCCACCAGGCTTCGGCTTGCCACCACCACCTCCGCCGCCGGCGCTGTCAGCCGAACCGCCGCCGCTGCTGTTGTCGGAGCCGCCGCCGAGAACCTTGCGAGCACCGGAGAGGCTGGGCATCGCGGGGATCGGGATGGGCCGGTTCATCGCTTGCTTGGCCTCGGACTCCGCGCTCATGGCGTGGTGGAGGTCGAAGCCCACAAAGGAGATGAACTTATAGGCCATGTAGGGCGCGAACGCCGCGACGAACATGAGCACGATTCCGGCGACCGGGTTGGAGATCGAGGACAGGTCCAGGTTCAGCGGGGCGTTCATCTGGTTGATCGCGACCAGGAAGATCACGACCACGACGAACTTGGAGACGATCAGCGCGACCACGAAGGAGGCCCACTTGGAGAACCAGCCGCGGGCGTGGTCCCACGACTGCCCCGACAAGGCCATCGGCGCCAGGACGACCGCGACGAGAAGAAGTGCCTTGCGGATCAGCAGGGAGAACCAGACGATCGCGGCGCCGGTGATCGCCAGGCAGCCGAGGAAGATGATGATGACCGCGCCCGCGCCCGGAGCGGTCAGCGTGATGCCGGCCAGGCCGGCGGCGAGGGCGGCAATCTTGCCGCCCATCTCGTCCAGGGTGGTGCCGGTGGCCTGGATGATCCCCACGCACAGCTCGTCCACGATCGTCAACGCCAGCCCGGTCAGGGTGATGACGACGAACGAACCGAGGACGGATTTCGCCAGCCCAATCCCGGCTCTATGCAGCGCGCCGGGATCGCGGCGTATCAGGCCGGTAATCAGCTGGAGGAAGAAGAACAGCAGCATCAAGAAGATCGCGACGCCGAACAGAACGTCGTATACCTTCACGTAGTTGGAGCTGGTGACATCGACCAACGTGGTCGAGTCGAAGATTTGCCAGACGCCTTTGAACATCCACTCCGCGGCGTTGCCGACGCCCTGGGCGATCCAATCGAACGGCGCGGAGACCACGGTCGCCGCGGCCTTGCCGGCGACATGGCAGACGGTAGAGATAACAGGAACATCGCAGACACCCATCGCCAGGCCGCCCTCAGATGCCCTGGCCGACGTGCCAGAAGAAGTTGATGAACGCCACCGCTGCGCCGGTGATGACCGCGGCACCGCAGGCGATCATCACCCCGGTCTTGCCCCGGGTCGCCAGGTGCGGGTTGGCCGAATGGGAGCCGAAGGCCCACACCACCGCGGCCACGATCAGCGCCAACACCGACAGGATCAGGCCCACGGTCATGACCGCGCCGACGATCGTGCGCAGAGCGGCGATGCCAGGCAGGCCGTTGTCGTTGGGGTTGATGTTGACATCGGCCAGCACCCCTGACGTGGCGCGGCCCACGACACCGGTCAGGCCGGTCGTGACGGAAGAAAGGACAGAAAGCATCGGTGGCGCTCCTCGCAGAGTGGACGGACCCACACACCCGCGCCGCCAATGAGCGGACGGTGATGGCGGGATTCGTCCGACAGGTGCGCCCGCGATGCCCGAGCTGCGCCAGGTGAAGCACCCCAGGGCAGTCGAGTCAGAGCCGGGTCAAGGCCGGGTCAGAGAGTCGGGCCGATACCGAGCAGGAAGTTCAGCCAGGCGATCGCGGCCCCGTCCAGGGCGGCGGCACCGACAGCGACCAACAACCCGGTGCGGGCCTTCACCGCGGCGCCGTAGCTGCCGTGCGAGGACGCCACCGCCCAGGTCGCGGCGCACACGATCATCATCAGCACGGCGACGATCAGCACGATCGTCATCAGTGCGCCGATCACGGTCTTGAGCTGGCCGGCACCGCCGACACCGTTGAGGTTCGGGTACACGTCCGCAGCAATGAAAGGGGCAGTCAGCGAGTGAAGTGCAATCGAGGTGGTCACGACACTCAGGTGCGCCGAGCCGGCCGCTCCACAGGCTGGCTGCATAGTGGCTGGCCGAGGCGACGGACGGTGGTCATCTCGTCGCTGAACTCGGACAGGGTGCCGTAGCGGACGTCCTCCCCAGTCTGCACGCTTGCGCGATCTTGTTGCCGCCCAGGTAGATCACGAGGCGTAGAAGATCAACCTCCGCGGGCGAGCAAACGTCACTGCGTCTGCTTGAGCCGTGTGGAGCGGTCCCAACGCGAGGTTGCGGTGAGTGGGTTACTTGGTGTCGGTGACGCTCAGGTAGCGGCGAAGCGCGGAGCGGTGCTCTTGGAGGCAGGCGATCCGGGCGTCAAGTCCGTCGAGTTCGGATCGTAGTGCGGCGATCAGTTCCGAGCAGGGGGTGAGCGTCGGGGCCGTCCCTTGGGCGCAGGGGAGGAGGTCGCGGATGACGTTGGTCGGGAGCCCGGCGGCGAGCAGTCCGCGGATTTGGCTGACGGTAATTGTTGCGTCGGGCTGGTAGTAGCGGTAGCCGTTCTTGCCGCGTTCTGCGGTGAGAAGTCCCTGTTGCTCGTAGTAGCGCAACATCCGGTGGCTGACGCCGGTGGCCTTGGCCAGCTCACCGATCTTCACGGGCACCTGTCCTTTGGGCTTGACCTTGACATCAATGTGAGACTTTAGCATCGCGATCCATGACTACCGACTCGTCTCGCTATGACCCGCTCCCGGCCGTGACCGCCGGGTCAGGGCCAGGGCTCATGCTCATCCACGGCGCCGGCGGCACGCCACAGCTCAACTTCCCGTTCCTGGATGTACTGGCGGGCGACCGGCACGTGGTGGCGCCCTACCTTCCGGGCACCGGGCCGGCACCGCACGAGAGCCCGCTCGATGCCGACGTGCTGGCCGACCGGCTCTCCGCGAGCGCCGACGCCCATCAACTCGATACCTTCGCCGTGCTCGGCTACTCGCTGGGCTCGGCATTGGCGGTCCGGCTCGCGGCGCGCCATCCCGGCCGGGTCCGGTCACTGATCTTGACCGCAGGGTTCGCCCACGCCCGCCGGTCGCTGCGGGCTACGGCCGCCGTGTGGCTCGCGTTGCTGGGCGGCGACCCGGAGATCCTGGCCCACTTCCTAGCCAGCGTCGGATTCGCCGAGCAGCATCTCTCCGGCCTGTCCGAAGCGGACTACCAGACGCTGATCACCACACTGTCCGCCGCACCGCAGCCCGCCGGTACGCCGGCGCAGGTCGATCTGGCCACACGCATCGACGTGCGTGGTGACTTGGACCGGATCACGGCCCCAACCCTGGTGATTGCGACAGGCGCAGACCAGCTCGTCGCGCCAGCACACTCCCGCGACCTCGCCACTCTGATGCCCAACGCCCGTGAGGTCACTATCGACGCCGGACATCTGATCGCAGACGAACAACCCGACGCCTGGCTGCACGCCGTCACCACGTTTCTTCAGTCAGTCGAGCCCGCCATCCGATGAACGGCGTGGTTCTCCCCAACGAGTCGCACAGGCCGATCCCCGCCACATCGTGGACCCGGCCCGCCCGGCAAGCAGGTCGGCTTTGACAGCGTGGCTGCCCGACCACCTGCTCCCGCTCAAGCACCACGGGATCTACGCCAGATACGGGCCGAGGGGTGCTTGCACGATCCTATTGCCGCCCAGGTAGATCACGACGTGGTGCGGCCGATGTGGGCGGGTCGGGCGGTGGCGTGCAGGGCTCCAGCTCGGAGGGTAGTGGAGTCGATGGTGGCAGTGCTGGCACCATCGGGGAGGTTGAGGTAGGCGCAGACGGCGCCGATCGTGTCGGCCAGCGACATGATCGCCCCGCCGTGCAGGATGCCTGCGGCGGTGCAGCGCTCGGGTGCCCAGGCGAGGCTGCCGGTGACCTGTGCCGGGTGGCCTGGTGCAGTTGGATGCCGAGCATGGTGGCGTAGGGCATCATCGCCAGCAACTCGTCTGGACCGGGCGCGGCCTCAGCAGGGTCGGTCATGGCTTGGTCTGCTTTCGGGTGGCCCTCTTGGCGGCGGGTCGGCGGGCGCGGCCGGAGGTCGGTTCGGGGTCGCCGAGGGCGCGGTGCACCAGTTGCAGGGCGTCGGCGGTGAGGTCGTCGGTGTCGATCGGGTCACCGTCGCTGATGCGGTCATCGAGCAGCCCGTCGATGCCGTGGTAGGCGATGCGGAACGCGACAGTCGGGTGACGTGCCTGGAAGGCGCCCGCGGCGGCGCCTTCGTTGATGTAGCCGCAGATGAGGTCGATGACGCGGTGGTTGGCCTGCTTGCAGATGTCCAGAGCAGCGGCGTTGGCCTGCCCGTAGACGATGCGGTGCAGGTCGGCGTTCTCGACCGCGTGTGCGATCAGCGTGGTCATGATCTGATCGAGCGTCGCCCACCACTCACCGGACTGTTCGGCCCGGTCCTGTAGGGCCTGTTGGGTGATCCGCACGATCGCATCGACGTAGCGCTCCCACAGCGCGCCGAGCACGTGGTCCTTGGACTCGAACTGGCGGTAGAAGGTGCCCTTGCCGATCTGCGCGGCGGCGGCGAGGTCGTCGATTGTGGCCTCGGCGAAGCCGATCGTGGCGAACACCTGGCGGGCGGCGGCGAGGATGTCGGCACGGCGGTCCTCCGGGCTTTTGACGACCCGCCGACGACGCGCCGGGGCCCCGGATGGGGTCGGGGTGGAGTCCATCGCGCTGCCCTCCTTGCAGATCGCTCATTGGGCTTCTGGCGATCGTATCGCGTACATTGACGGACCGTCCGTCCTATAGTGGACGGACGGTCCGTCCGACATGTTGAGTGAGGCACAAGCGAGCACGATGACATCTACAAGCGCTACGCACGACGGCATGGCGGGGCGGCCTGCCTGGCGGTTCTGGGCGGTCGGCTACAGCCTGCTGGTGCTGCTGACCGGGACGAACCTCGCGACCCCGCTGTACGGGACCTATCAACGGCTGTTCGGGTTCTCCGCGGTGATCGTCACGGTGATCTTCGCCGCTACGTCGCCGCTCTGATCCCGTCGCTGCTGATCGCCGGGCCGCTGTCGGACGCGATCGGGCGACGCGCGGTGCTCGCCCCGGCCGTGATCGTCGCCGCCGCCGGTGCCGGGGTGTTCGCGTTGGCCGACTCGACCGCCTGGTTGTTCGCGGGCCGGGTGATCCAGGGTCTCGCGGTCGGTGCCGCGTCGGGAGCGTTGACCGCGGCGCTGACCGAGACCGAGCCCCGCGGCGATCATCGCCGGGCGTCGCTGTTGGCGACCGCCGCGTCGGTCGGCGGGCTCGGGGTCGGGCCGCTGCTGGCGGGCATCCTGGCGCAGTACGGTCCGGCGCCCAGGCGATTGCCGTTCCTGGTCGAGATCGCCGCGCTGATCCCGGCCATCCTGGTGATGGCGACCCTGCCCGAGCAGACGGCTCGGACGCGGTGGCGGCCCCGCCGCCCGCAGATCCCGGAGACCGCCCGCCGCGTGTTCCTCATCGGCGGCTCCGCGAACTTCCTGGCGTTCGCGGTGATCGGCCTGTTCCTCGCGCTGATCCCCACGTACGTCGCCAGCCTCGCCCACAGCACCAACCTCGTACTCGGCGGCGGCGCGGTCGCGGTGATGATCGCCTGCTCGGTTATCGCACAGATCACCGCCCACGGCCGACGATCCTCCACAGTCCAGACGATCGGGCTTTGCCTGCTCGCCGCCGGATTGATCCTGCTCGCGGTCGCCGGTGCCGTGTCCTCGCTCGCGCTGTTGCTGATCGCGACCGCGATCGCCGGGGTCGGACAGGGGCTCGTGTTCCTGGCCGGGATCACCGAGGTCACCGCCGCCGCACCACCCGAGCGTCGCGCCGACGTGCTGTCCAGCTTCTACGTGATCGTCTACCTCGGCGTCGGACTGCCCGTGGTCGGCGTCGGATTCCTCGCCGCCGCGATCGGGCTACTGCACTCGGTGCAGTACTTCGCCCTCGCCGTCGCCGCCCTCTGCCTCGCGCTCACCGCCACCCACGCCCACCGGAACCGACGATCCAGCCCGCTCGCACACGATCGCTAGGCAACACAGCCCACCGAAGCGCCCGAACAGGAAGGAGCGTCCCGGTGAACACCACCAACCTCGCCGTCGCCTACCAGCGGTTGATCGCCGCCGCGCAAGCGATCAACGACGGCTCACCGCTCGATGCCGGTGGATAGGTACCGAGGAACGATCGCGCAGTCCCAATTCCCCGTATGCCCGGTAGCGGTTGACCCACTGGCTGGCGCGGGCCCGGGAGATGCCCATCTCCGCGGCGACGTGCGCGACCGGCCGGGTACGGCATCGCTCAACGAGCCTGCGCCGTCCTTCGATCGAGAGCGGAGCGTTGCGATGGGTCACTGGTCGCTCCTTCTCGCTCGGGGCTGGCGATCCGAGCGAGTGCGGCCTCGGGCAGCGGCGGACGGCCAGGTGTGTTCACCATGTCGCTCTATCGTCGGATGGTTCACGCGGAGGGCTCCGCCGTCTTGCGGGAGTCCAGCCAGCTCAGGACAGCCTGCGAGGCTTCGCTGGGCGGGAAGATCGGATAGAACACGTGCTCAATCACTGAAGCGCGAACGAGCAGAGCGCACCGACGAAATAGCGTCATGCCCGCCGCGCTGAAGGTTGGCAGCCCAGGGTCGCTGGCGAGCTCCAGGCGCTCATCGGCCAGCAACGGGTACGGCAGTCGTAGGGCGTCTGCGAGCGCGGACTGGTATTCCATCGGTTGGCTTGACAAGCCGAAGACTCGATCGACACCGCGCTGCACCAACTCGGCGTAGTGGTTGCGCATGTCGCAGTTGTGCGCGCTGCATCCGCGAGCACCCGGGATGCTGTCCCAACCGTCGGGCATGTCCTGCCCAGGAGCCCCCGTCATTGGGAACACATAGAGCAACACGAACCCGGCACACGCGTTCCTGAGGTCGGTCAGGGTGCCGTCTGTAGACGGAAGGTCGAGCGCAGGCAGCTCCCGGCCTACGAGGTGGTCCGCGGCACCGTCGTCCATAGGCCGCGGGAGCTCGCGCGGGAGGGCTAGGTTCGGGTTGGCGGCATCGACCGGGCGCATCGCCTCGATCATTCGCTCGCTCGCGGTGGTCAGGTTGGCAACCAGACCGTCCCTGCGTCGCTGTAGCTCGCGCATGGTGTCATCGACCATGTCGATCACGCGTCGATACTCACTCAGCGTCGCGGGGCACGCGTCGGCATACTTGCTCCCGCCGTTGAGGCAGTCGACAAAGGGCCGCATCGCCTCCAGTGGAACCCCCAGGCGATTGAGACTGCGTATCTCCCGCACCAGCTTGACCTGGTGGTCGTCGTACACCCGATAGCCGTTCGCGGTCCGTTTCGGGACCACGAGACCCAGGGCTTCATAGCCGAGGATCGCCTTGCGGGTTGCACCCGTCTCGGCTGTGAGTGCACCGATTCGATATCCCTCGTCGCTCATGTCTGGACGCTAAACCCGTCCCTCGAGGGACAGGTCAATCCGTCACGCGCGGGCAAGCGGCGTCAACAACCTGTTGGCCAGCAACCGCCGTGAAGTCGCAATGACACTGCACGCCGTCGACCGGCGCGCCGTGGAGTGCTTCCGAACTGCGTCTCTGCTGTGGGCTGGCGGAGAGGTCCAGTCGCTCAGTTTAGGAGGTGAGCGGGTGGTTGGCCTTTGAGGTAGTGGTGTAGGGCCTCGCCGAGCCGGTGGCTGGCGGCTCGGAAGTAGTCGCTGGTCAGCGCCGCGGTGTGTGCCGTGGCAAGGACGCCGGGATGAGTGAGCAGAGGCCCGTCATGGGGGTACGGTTCTTGCGGGTAGACGTCGAGGCCGAGGCCGCCGAGGCGGCCTTCGGTGAGGTGTTCGAGAGCCGAGTCGCTGTCGAGCACGGCACCGCGGCCGACGTTAATGAGCAGGGCGCCGGGTTCGAGTCCGGTGATGATCTGGCGGTCGACGATCGGTGGGCTGCCGCGTTGGTGGCTGGCGATAATTACGCTCTGCGCGTCGGCGATTGCTTGGCGGGTCTGGCTGGCGGGATAGATCGCGTGAAACGGCGCGGGGTGCTCCGGTGGGTTGCGTCTCGTGCCGATGACGGTCATGTCGAATGCGGTGAGGGACGCAGCACCAACTGCGGCAGCGAGCCAGAGCACGGCGAGGAGCTGAGGATGACGGCATCGCTCTTGTTGGAGACTCGGGCAACTCAACTCTTGTAGCCCCACCAGTAGGGAACGCCTGAGATGCCTGGCCTGACGGGAGCATGCGCTGCCGCAAGGGGCATCACTCCTTGGCGGCGGAAATCATGCTTGGAGCACGATCTTTCCGGTGACATGGCCGGTCTCGCCGAGCTGGTGCGCACGGCGCACTTCCTCGATGTCAAAGAGTTCGACCGTCGTCGCAATGACCGGCTTCAGTCGTTCTTCGGCGATGAGCAGGGCGAGTTCATTCATCCCGTGATGGTCGTGTTCCACGAGCATCAGGCGGTGGGATGCTCCCGCCGCCCGCGCCGTCTCGCCGATCGGGGTAGTGGTGTTCAGGGCGAGTGAGACGATCACTCCGCCGTGCGTGAGGGTGGGAAGCGACCGTGCGGCGGTGTCGCCACCGACCGAGTCGAGCACGACGTCTACATCGGCTACGGCGTCACTGACGTTAGTAGTCTGGTAGTCGATCATCTCGTCCGCGCCGAGCGATCGCAGTAGCTCGTGCTTCGGGCCAGTTGCGGTGCCGATCACGTAGGCTCCACGAGCCTTAGCGATCTGTACGGCGAGGTGGCCAACGCCTCCGGCGGCGCCATGCACGAGCACCCTCTGGCCAGCCTCGAGTCCGGCGGTGTCAATGAGAGCCTGCCAAGCGGTCAGTCCGGCAAGCGGAACCGCGCCGAGCAGCGACAGGTCGACTCCCTCGGGCGCGGCGGTGAGCGCGCGTGCCGGGGCGATCACGTATTCCGCAGCCGCCCCGTGCCCGTAGGGGTAGGGCAGCATTCCGAATACCGGATCGCCTACGTCGTGGAGGGTCACGCCTAGACCGACTTCCTCGATGACCCCGGCGACATCCCAGCCGAGCACGCGCGAGCCGTCGCCGAGGAACCCCGGGACCCGGCGATGCACCCAGTCGGTCGGATTGAGGCAGGTGGATACGACGCGCACGAGGACTTCCGACGGGCCCGGTGCGGGCCGGGGAATGGTGGCGACGTGGAGCACGTCGGCTCCGCCGAGATGGTCTTGGGAGATGGCGCGCATGGTCTGAGATTGAGGTTGTCGATTCATCGTGGGAACGAGCCTAGGGATGTTGAACGTTTTCCGACCTGGCCCGCAGGCCAACATGTGCCAGGATTGGGCCATGTCGACTCTGGCCGTGGTGCTTGCTGAGGAACGGGCTCACAGTTTCGAGCTGAGCATGGTCCATCGGGTCCTCGGCACTGCGTTGGACCGCCGCGGCAAACCCGCATACGACATACGAACATGCACGCCCAGCGGTGAATCGGTCCGGTCCGACGCGGGGTTCCTGATAGAGCCCGACGGGGATCTGACGATGATCGCCGACGCAAAGATTGTCGTGGTCATTCCGTCGCCGCAGCACACGGCCCTTTCCGCCGCGTCCGGCCCCGGACCACTCGGACCGGCGCTCGCAGCCGTCCCGGCCACGACCCAGGCCATGTCGATCTGCCTGGCTTCGTATGTCCTCGCCGCCGCCGGGCTGCTCGACGGCAGGCGCGCGACGACACACTGGGTATGGACGGACGACTTCGCTCGTACCTTCCCAGCCGTGACCGTCGATCCGGCACCACTGTTTGTCAAGGACAGCAACGTCACGACCTCCGCTGGCGCGGCGGCAGGGATGGACATGCTCTTAGACCTCATCCGCGAGGATCACGGCAGCGAGGCCGCCAACTACGTGGCACGCCGGCTCGTGGTTCCCTCCTGGCGAGAGGGCGGCCAGCAGCAGTACATCCACCGGCCGCTGTCCGACCAGTCGCCGGCAGGAGATCTCTCGACCACGCTGGACTGGGCCGCAGAGCACCTCGACCAACCGCTGGCGCTCGACGACCTCGCCCAGCACGCGTATATGAGCCGCCGCACCTTCACCCGCGTGTTCCGCGCGACGACCGGAACGAGCCCCACCCAGTGGCTACTGACTCGCAGGACGGAACTGGCCAAGCGGCTCCTGGAGACCACCGACGACACCATCGACACGATCGCGCATCGCACCGGCTTCGGCTCTGCAAGCTCCCTCCGCGCGCACATCCGCAACTGCACCGGCGTCTCACCAGCCGCCTACCGGAACTCATTTCGACCACGCGACTGATCTCGCGCATCCCGATGCCGACTGCCCAAGAGCTAAACACTGGCCGATCCCGACGACCCCGCCCGGCTCAACCCCGCCTACGACTCCGGGGATGGCACCCACCGCTCCGATACCGGCGCACAAGCCCTCGCCGCAGCGACGACCTCACCCTCTTCAACCCCGTAGACGGACAAGCCGCGCTGCACGCTCGACTCCCAGCTCACGAACCGACCAGATCGACCGACGCGCTCGCTCTCGACCGAGTTCCGCCATCGGCGACCTGCCCGCCCACTGGCCGATGGGGACAAAGCGCTCAGGGCTCGGTGATGCGCCGTACCGTGGCCGTCTGGCCCGGGAACTCCGACAGTGTGCCGTACCCGACGTCCTGCCCCGTCTCCGGCGCCTGGAGGATCCGGTCGCCGCCGAGGTAGATCACGACGTGGTGGGGTTCGCTGGCGCCGGGGTACGTGTAGAAGATGATGTCGCCGGGTTGCTTGTCCGCCCAGGCGACTGGGGTGCCGTCGTGGATTTGGTCGCCGGTCCAGTGTTGGAGCCGCAGCTTTCCGCCGGAGGCCTGGTACGCGGCGTACATGACCAGTCCTGAGCAGTCGAAGCCGGGACCACGGCCGTCCGAGCCGATGCCGGAAGGGCCGGTGTAGGTCCCGCCGCCCCACACGTAGGGCAGGCCGATCTCCTTCTCCGCCGCGGTGATGAACGCACCCGCGAAGCCCGCCGGCAGGTTCCCCGGCGGATTGCTGCCGCCGCTTCCCGTGAGGCACTGACCATTGCCTCCGGTGAGGATGACGCCGGTGAGGGTGGAGGCGATCTTCTCCGCGACGGGCTGGTAGTTCGCGTACCGGTCGGGATACTCGGAGACCTCGACCGCCTGGGCTGCCGCGCCGAGGGAGAGGTGTTGCCAGTTGGGGATGTCCAGCAGCCCGGCCGGGCTGCCGTGGTTCGGACCGTCCGGTCCGCCGTAGAAGGCACGGGAGGACCAGATCGGGTCCATCAGGTTCGCCACGGACCCCCAGCCGGTCGAGGGACGCATCTGAAACAACCCGAGGCTGTCGTGGTCGGAGCCGTCGCCATCGTGCGGATAGCCGGCCGAGTCCGGATAGGCGGTCACGTTGGACAGCACGCGCAGGCTGGACTCGGTGAGCGCGGCCATGAGCGCGATGACTTGGCCGTTGGCGTCGACGTTCTCGGCGTTGCCGGTCGCCAGGATCGCCGCGGCGCGTTCGAGCTGCGTGTGATTCAGCGTGATCGTCTGCCCGTCCGCAGTGGTCGCGGTCAGGCTTTGCGGGATCGTGCCCGACACGGACAGCGACGGCTCCGACAACCCACTCCCGGCACTACTACTCCCGCCGCTGCTGTCACCGGTGGTGCAGGTGTCGGCCTGGGCGATGGCCGGGTCGAACAGGGCCGCGAGCGCGAGCAGGCCGACTCCGGGGAGCAGGAACACCAGCGCCGCCACGACTATCAGGGCTTTGCGCCACATCGCTATTCACCCGCCCCGGTCACTTGAGCGGGTCGTTGAGTTCGGACAGCCGCAGCGTGTGACAACGGGAGAACGCCGGGGTGCACGCCTCGAACACGGTGAACGACACGGGCTCGCTCGTGGCTGCTTTGTCGCCGTACCAGATGCCGGTGCGGTGCCGGGTGCCGGTGATCGTGACCGCGGTCGTGCCCGGTCGGAGCTGTCCGTGCGCTTGGGCCAGTGCTTCGGGCCAGGTGGAGGGGACGGCGGCGCTGCTGATCGTCAGGTGTTGGGCCACGTCCATCGTGGCGAGTTGGGTCCACTGTTCCGTGGTGGGTTCGTAGCTGGCGACATCGCCGATCAGCCCGGAGGTCTCCTCCCCGGACGGGTCGGCGTCCGCGAGCACCGGGGCCTCGTAGTCGGCGGGCGTGTACCCGGAGGTGGTGTCCCAATCGAACAACGCCGCCGCGACCGCCTTCGCGTACGCGATCGGGTCGTCGGTCTGCGGCAGGGTCGCCGGACCCACCGTGCTGGACGGATTCGCCGGGCCGGGTCCGGTCCCGGTGCCGCCGGCCGGTGACCCGGTACCCGGCGTACTCGACGCATGGCCTGGGCCGCGGACCAGGCCGTAGACACCGACACCGATGGTCGCCAACGCCAGAACGCCGGCGATGACGAGGGCGACGAGTCGGCCTCGTGTCGCGGGCGCGGGAGTGCGGGGAGTTCTCATGCCCGGTAGGTGCGCAGCACGACCACCGGGGGGGTTGGGTGTCAGAGGGCGCGCAGGTGGCCTCGCGCCGACGCCACCTCCACCGAGCCGACATCGCTGTCAGTGCCGGTGCCGGTGGCGGCGCGGGCGGCGCAGAGGTGGTCGGCGAAGGTGCTGGTGCCCTGCGCGGTGTGCAGGAACGACTTGACCTGCTCGTCGGTGAGGGCGGTGGCGAGTTCGTCGATGTCGTAGTGCTCCCACCAGTTCTCGAGCTCGCCCCAGGTCACGACGAACGCCCGCACCGGATACCGCGCCGCCGCATTGCCCTCGGTTGAAGGCGCGTGGTGGTGGTGGGCACGGCGCTTGCCGGTGGTGTGCTGGGTGCGGGCGAGGGCCTGTTCGGCCAGGGCGTCGAGGTCAGCGTCACGCGCGTCGCTCGTTGCCTGGATGGTCTCGCGCAGCGCCTCGTAGATCGGGTTCACCGGTGCGCCGTCCTCGATCCGGGCCAGCTCGGCGGTGACGTGTTGGCGGAGCTGGTCGGGCTGGGTCGGGTCGGCGGCGAGGGCTTGCAGGTGCCCGATCTTCTCCAGCGTGGTGTAGGAGGCGCGGCCGGTGACCATGCGCGCCGCCTGTGCGCGGGCCTCACCCAGCGGGGTTGACGGTCCCGCCAAATTGGCGGGACCGTCCCCGCCTGGCTGATGCTCGACGCTGAACTGGGTGGCGGCCTTGCGCCGGGCGGCGTCTTCGGCCATCACCTGCTTCAACTCCCGGTACAGGCCGGCGGCTTCGAGTTGGGTCAGTGGCTTGTGCAGCATGTTGTCGTCTTGTTCGGCCATGAGCTGCCCGAGCCGGTCGGAGATGCCGGAGCGGACCCACACGTTGACGGTGCGCCACCGCAACTGTTGGATCGCAGCCAACCTGCGTCGCCCGCACACCAGCACCCCGTCCGGGGTGATCGTCGGCGGCTGCAACAACCCTTCCCGGTCGATCGAGACCGCCAATGCGTCCAGGTCGCCCAGGTCGGTGCGGTGCCGGCGCCCGACGATGATCGAGTCCACGGCCCGTTCCAGTTCGATGTGCCCGGCCGGGGTGCTCATGATCGACCTCGGCGGGTTGGAGCGGCTAGCGACACCGCGAGCACCAGGTCGTCATCGCGCAGCAGGATCGGCAAGGTCTCACCGATCAGCAGCCGCAACAGCACCCCTCGGCCGGCGCTGGTCGCGGCGTAGGCCGGGTGCGGGTTGCCGAGCAGGGTCCGCAGCAGCACCGACCACGACCGGGCGGGGACATCGAGCAGAGCGCGGGCGTGCCGGTCGCGGCGTAGCGACTCATAGGCGGTCTGCCGGCTGCCGGCCTTCGCCAACGCCGCGCACACATGCTCGACCCCGGCCCGCGCCGTCTCGGGCGGCCACGCGAGCAGGGTCAGGAACCTGATCGCGTTCTCGACCGCGGTCTGCGCCGAGGTCCGCGGCTCCGCCGACGTAGGCACCAGATCATCGGAGAGCTCGACGTTCTCGGGTTGGTCGGTGATCTGGAAAGCGGGGTGGTAGTCGGTCAGCGGGTTGTCCCGATCGCTGAACCGCTCCGGGTCGTGGAACGCCGAGACGTGCGGACGACGAGCCTGATGCACCGAACAGAGCAGCCCTTGGGCGCGTTCCTCCGCGATACAGGTGATCCGCACCGCATGGGTGATGACCGCCCACGGATCATCGGCCCGCCGGGCCGCCTTGGTACGCATCACGTCGAACGCCGCCGACGCGGCCTCCCACGGGTCCAAACCGTGCTTACGCGCCAACGCGGCGTACTTCTCCGCCGCGAAGGTCATCAACTGCGCGGCTACCGGATCGTGCTCCCATGCACCCGGACCGGTCCGATGAAGCCGGCGCACCAGCGCCCGCAGGCCCTCGCTGGTCCGGTAGTCCTCCGCCCCGGCCATCGTGCGACCTGAGCCAGCGTCCCGAGCGTCGTGGCCTGGCTGATTGTTGTCGGTCATGGTGTGGGCACCTCCTGGCAGGCAGGTGCACCCGGCGTCCCTTGCGCCGTTGCACTCGATGCCCGGCTGGCCCATGGACCATCACCGTCCCTACCGCATCCCGACCCCGGACCGCGCCGGACCCGACTGCGCCCCACGACGTCCGAACGCGGAAACCGGCGGCAGACGCCGTGCCCGCTCAGTCAGTTGCCTGGTCATCTGCCGCACACCGTCGCGTGCCGCGGTGCGGGTGCGGCGAGCCAGCTCGGTATGCAAGTCGAGCCCGCGCCCAGCCAGCCGCGAGGACTGGCGGGCGATCAGATCGGTCGGCCGCAACCACTCCACGCCCCAGCCCCGCGCCTTTTCCAATGCCGCCTTCGCCTTCCCGTGGGCGAACGTGCCCTCCTGCATCTCCTCTGGCATCTCCTGGCGCTTGTCCTCCTCGACCGACTCCGCGGGTTGACGGCTCGCGGTGGACCTGTCGGTGGTCCGGCGCGGATCGTGGTGGTCGTTCTCGGTGTTCCATGAACGGTTCATGACGTGGTCTCCTCTGCGCTCGACAGCTCCCGGACGCTCGACAACTCCGGGACATCAGACAGATGCGCGTCAGCGAACCACCGTCCAACCGTGCTGGGGTGCACCGCGATCTCGCGGGCGATCTTCTTGTTCGACCACCCCAGGCCACGCAGCTCCACCGCACGTCCTCGACGGTCCAGCACCGACGCGGGAACGGCCGCGGGCTTTTGTGATCCTGTTGCGGGAAGCTCGCCACCAGGCGCGACAAGAGGTGCCGCCTCGGTGACCGGCGGGTCCGCCGACTCGGTGTCGGGCTTCTCGATGGTGGCTGTCCGGGTCAGCACGACCGTCAAGTGCGTGATCGCCAGCAACACGATCGGCGGCACCGCGGCCACACAGGCGGCCAGCCCGCCGGGAACGGTCGCATCCGCCGCGACCACCGCGCGCAGCGCGTTGGCTGTCACCGAAACCAGCGCGCCGCCGACCAGCAACGCCCACGGATACCAGGCCGCCCGCGACCCACCCAGGGCGACGACCGCGACCGTGGCGACCACGATGATCCCGTCCACGATCAACGGCCACGCCCACGCCTCTCTGGGGTCGATGCCTGAGCGGCGCGCCAGGTCGGCCAGGGAGGTGAAGCTGAGCCAGAATGCGCCGGCCGCGATGAACACCGTCCCTGCCACCGCGGTCACCCCGGCCCACCGTCGACCAGTTCCGCCCGGCATCACAACCCCCGCGCGATATCCGCCGTTCGGCACGACGCGGGGGTGCCGCCGGTCCGTGCGGTCGGGTTCGGCGGCCCCGGCGCTGGCGTGGGGCGCACGGTGCGATACGCCGACCGAACGGTGGCATTGATCTCGCGTTCGGCCAGTCCAGCCCGACTCGCAGCAGCCGACAGCGCGTCCAGTGCGTCCGAGGGGCGAATGCCGTTCTCCGCCAATCGACATGCTGCCCAGAACAGGCCCCGGTTCCGTTCTCCCTCGGCCCGGTTCGCGACCCACGCCGCCAGCCGGGACGCATCCGCCTCCCGTTCCGGCCGAGCTGTTCCGCGGGGCGTCGGGGCCGGACGAGGATCCAGGAAGTCCCGCAACCGCTCCGCATCCAGAACTCCAGCGGACTCGACGTTCACGGTCCGCACTCGATAGGCGAGCACTTCGCCGTCACTGACCGTCCGGGACGGAGGCACGACCACGTAGCCGCCGTCGCCGCGGAAGTCCACACCCGCCCGCGCCGCCTGCCAACATGGTTGCGTGACGTCGGGTGTGGCCGGGTAGTAGGCGTGCATCCCACCGGAGGGTGTGTCCACCATGACCTGCCAGCCGACGATCCGGCCCGCGTACTCGGCCCGCTCGAACGCGGCGTACCCGTTCACCGGGCCGTGGACGTCCACGTCGACGACCACCAGCCCCGAGGCAGCGCCGGTCGGTACACCGATGTTCGCCTCCGGCCACCGCCGCCACCACGCCACGGCCCGTTGTGGGTCGGTGGTGGCGTCGTGGAAGCCGTGCTCGGTCGCCGGCTGCTTTCCACCCGGCACGCAAGGGAACACCGGCACCCCGGCGGCAGCGATCATCCCGGCCGCCTCGGGTAGCGACCGGCCCGCCACCTCCCCGAATAGTTGTGCCGGGTTCATCACAGCCCCCTCGCCATCGACGCGAGTGCCCGGTGGGGTTCGACCACCGCGGGTGTTGAAGTCGCCGGTGTCTCGGGTCGCTCGGGTTCAGGACGGTCGCGAGTCAGGCCGGGTGGATCGCCACCGCCCACCTGCACTGTGGGCAAGGCATCGAGGATCGCCACCGCCGCGCTACGGACGCGTTCGCCGGTTGCCTTGACGACCTCGACCGGAGAGGAGTCCTTGACCGTGGACGCCCACCCCGCCACATAAGGGATGGTGTAGTCGCTGGTGTCCATGCCGTGCGCGGCAGCGATCATCAACGCCACCGAGTCGGCCTCCACCTCACCGATCCCGCGATGCTGGCGAGCATCCTGGTTGTCCGGGCCATGCAACCGCACATGCGCGAGTTCGTGGGCCAGGGTCTTCACCTGCGCGGCCGGGTCCATGTTCTCCCGCACCGAGACCGTCCTGGTCTCGAAGTCGGTCATGCCGTTCGCTCCGCCGATCGCTAGCTTGCCCGGCACCCGCACCACCGCGAACCCGGCCGACTCCACCAACCCGGCCAGGCCGTGCCACAACCCTTTCGGCGCATGACCTTTCAGCAACCGCGGCGCAGGACGTTCCGGGACTGGGTCACCGGTCGTCTGAGATACGTCCCACACGTAGGCAGGTTTCGCGCCGACCACGCGGGAGCGCATCGTCTCGCCGGGCTTCGGCTTCTCGAACCGGCCCAACCGTCGCCACGAGCCGGGGTCTTGTGGGGTGGTCGTGGCGAACCTGCCCCGAACCGGGGCGAAGATCATGTACCCGGCTTGGCCCTTGGCCACCTGCCGGCCAAGGGATTGCCATTGCTTGAACCCGGCCACATACGAGGGAACCGGGTCCGAGACACGTCCCTTGGCGTAGGCGTCGAGATGCTGTACCTCGATCAGCAGCGTGTTGTTGAACGACCGTGACCGGAACCGCGCGGCGAACTCCATCGCGCGCTTCCAGTCCTCGCCGGACACCAGCGCCTCGACTTGCCCGGTCAGCCGCTCGTGCAGCGCATCGAGCTTCGCGTCCCGCGCCGCCCGCGCTTCCTCCCTTGTCGCCATCACTCGACCTCCTCCCGGCGGAGCTACCGGCATCTGCCGGTAGCTCTTGCGACCATGAGGTGCGCCAGGAGAATCGGTGAAACGAGACGGACGACGGACTGAGGGCTGCGACCGCCAGGCTCCCGATGAACCCGACGTGTCTCTACCGGACTACCAGCCCGAACCCCGCAGCGGGCGCGCAGAAGACGATGGTGTCCTTATCGACTACAGCAATGTCCCGATCCCGGTCAGCTACTACCCGCGCGCTCGCGGACTCGGGCTCGGTACTGCTGGGGCGTCACGCCGACGCATTGGCGGAACGCCTCCGCCGCACGACTCCGGCTCGCCCACCCGACCGCTATGCCCGCCGCGGCGATGCTCACCTCGCCGTCGCGCAGCAGTCGGGCCATACGTTCGACCCGGAGCATCGTCAGATACGCCAGTGGCGTCTTCCCGTAGGCGTCTACGAACACCCGCGAGAGCTGCTTCTGCGACAGATGTACCTGTGCCGCCGATGCACCGGGAACGTCTTGACGAACGGAACAGGACATCGAGCACGGCGAACAAGAGAGCCTGCATCCGATAGAAGCGCTCCGGCGCGGGGCCACCGAGGCTCAACGCGACCAGTTCGTCCAGCCACGGCATCAGCATCTCGGCGCGGTCCTCGCCCAGACGCACGACCTGCGCGGGCTCGGTTTAGACGGTCTCCGCGAACTGTTGCGCATGAAGTCGGTCGAACAGCACGGCGGCGTACTGCCAGAACACCTGATCGACCACGTAGTCCGGGTCCAGGTAGACCGTCGTGACCGTGAGGTGCCCCTCGGGTTCACCGCCGCAGAGGGTGTTGCCGGCCAGGACCACCATCCAGGGCGACGGGCTGCTGACCGAACTCGCTGAACAAGATCGCTGAGCCGGCCCGGATGAAGACCAACTTCACGCAGTCATGTGCAACGGGGTGGTCGGTAAGTGGTAGACGGACGTTCGGGCCACGATCGGCGCGAACATCCGGGCGGCGCTCTTCGGCCGTCCCGTCTCGCGCGCGACGGACCCCGACATCCCCGGCCCGCCTCACATGCCCACCGCGGGGTGAAGCATTGCGTCTCAGGCTGCGCGCAGCACCTTCGCGACGGCGAGGCGACGGTGAGCACACAATCGTGCCGTCTTTGCGTCCTCCATGGTTCGCGCGCGCTCAGCCGCGCCCGGGCAGCTCGTCGATGTCGAGAGGCGGATCGCGGAGTCACGGGAACTTACGGTGCTGCTGCACCGGGTCAGTGGCCGGGCGCAAGCCGACTTCACGGCGACCGTCCGATCGTTCGGACTCACCATGCACATGGGGCGCACACTGCTGGTGCTGTCTGAACCGACGGCCATGCGGACCATCGCGGACCGGCTCTCGTGCGACCCTCCTACGTGACCGCGTTCGCTGACGACCTAGATGCCGCGGGATTCGCCGAGTGAGTGACGGGCACCGATCGTCGCGTCAAGCTCCTCGCCCTGACCGCAAAAGGGCACGCGGTGCGAAAGGAGCTCGCCGAAGCCGTTGCGCGGGACGCGACACTATTCAAGCTCACGGACTCAGAACGAGTCCCGTTCGTGTCGCACGACCTACGCCCGGTGAGCTGTGCCTGGAAGAACGAAGGCCATCATGACCAGAACCGACCAGGATTCCGTTCTCGGTGCTCGACATCGCACCCGTGACGAGCGGCGCGACCGCGATACTCCGTCGAGCACGCCAGGCACGTCGAGCAACTCGGATACCGGCGTCACTGGTTCGCCGAGCACCACGCCACCAGTAGCATCGTGAGCTCCACGCCGGCGATCCTCGTCGGCCAGGCGGCTGCCGCCACCACGACCCTGCGAGTCGGCGCCGGCGGCATCATGCTGCCGAACCACCGACCCTCGGCGATCGCAGGGCAGTTCGACACCCTGGGCGCAATCTTCCCGGGTCGGATCGATCTCGGGATTGGACGAGCTCTCGCCCCGCGCATTGGAGGCTGCAAAGACGTAGGGCACACGCGATTACCGACTTGGGGTCGGCGCTCGGTAGACCCCGACAACGGCAGCGCCGCCGAGGCCGATGTTGTGCTGTAGCGCGGTCCGGGCGCCCTTGACTTGGCGGTTGCCGGCCTCGCCCCGAAGCTGCCATGTGAGTTCGGCGCATTGCGCGATGCCGGTGGCGCCGAGCGGGTGGCCCTTGGAGATCAGCCCGCCTGAAGGGTTGACCACCACCTTACCGCCGTACGTCGTTGCCTCGTCATCGACGAGGAGGTGCCCTTCACCGTCGGCTGCAAGCCCGAGCGCTTCGTAGGTGATCACCTCGTTGACCGAGAAGCAGTCGTGCAGCTCGATGACGTCGAGGTCGTCGACGCCGACCTGCGCCTCGTCCAGGGCGTGGGTGGCTGCCTGTCGTGTGAGGTCGAACCCGATCAGCTTGATCGAGCTGCGTTCGTCGAAAGTGGAGGGTAGGTCGGTGACCAGTGCCTGCCCGGCCAGCTCAACTGCGCGATCCCAGAGGTCGTGCTCGTCGACGAATCGTTCACTGGCCAGCAGCGCGGCACCGGCACCGTCCGAGGTCGGTGAACACTGGAGTTTGGTCAACGGTGGATGAATCGTCGCCGAGGCCTGGATGTCATCGAGGGTGTATCTGTCGCGGAACTGGGCGTAGGGGTTGTCGACGGAGTGCTGGTGGTTCTTGTGGGCGATCCACGCGAAGTGATGCGGCTGCGAGCCGTAACGCTGCATGTGTTCCAGGCCGGCGTTGCCGAAGATGTGCGGCATCGGAGGCACTCCTTCTGCGGGACGCAGTTGGTGCATCGTTGAGAGCAGCCGATCCATGGGGCTGGCCCGATCTTCCCAGTTCAGGGTCAACGAACCGCGACGCATTCGTTCGAAGCCAACGGCGAGAGCGCAGTCGACCATGCCGCCGCGAATGGCCTGTCGTGCGAGGTACAGCGCGCTGGAGCCGGTCGAGCAGTTGTTGTTGACGTTGATGACGGGGATGCCGGTCATGCCGAGCTCGTAGAGTGCTCGCTGGCCGCTGGTGGAGTCGCCGTAGCAGTAGCCGGCGAAGGCTTGCTCGACGTCGGCGTAACGTATGCGGGCGTCGTGGAGTGCGGCCTCGCCGGCTTCGCGTACCCAGTCCGGGTAGTCGCCTTCCTTGGTCCCGGGCTTGGCGAAGCGGGTCATGCCAACGCCGACGACGAAGGTGCGCTGGCGGTTCGTCGTCATCGAAGCGTTCCGGATCGGCGCGCCTGGTGGCGGGCGATCTCGAGTTTGGCGGCGCCGGCCGGCGTCATGCGTTCCGGATACCAGTCGCTGCTGACGTCGAGTTCGACGACGACGTTGCGCACGCCGGGTACGGCGCGGACGCGTTCCTCGACCGCTCCCATGATTGAACCGATGAGCACGCATGAGGGTGAGGTGGCGCGTAGCACCACTCGGGCCTCGTTATCGGGGCTAACGGTGAGGTCGACTAGTAGCCCGAGCTCGACGATGCTCAGCGGACGCCGGGTGGCGATGCTGCAGGGGTCGTGGATGCCGTCCAGCGTCGCCAGCACGTCGTCCTGCAGCGTGGCGCTCATGCATTCGCCCCGGCCGGCTGATTCGCGGCCAGAGTGGCCCGCCAGTTGGAGTACGGCTCTTGGCGTCCGGTTCGTGCACGCTCACGTGCGAACTCGTCGTCGGCGATCGCTGCCTTGGCTGCGGCGATGTCGAGGCCGATGATGCGCGCATAGTTGCCGCCCAGGATCAGTGCCTTGTCCTCGTGCGTCAGCTCGATCGCGAATTCGTTGAGGCGGTCGAGGCCGAAGAGTGCCTCGATGATCGGCTGCGAGTGGAACACGATCGAGCCGTCGGAGAAGATGATCTTCTCCGGTCCAGCCCAGGTGAGGAACTCGCCGAGCACTCGTTCGAAGTGCAGTGGCGCCTTGATCAGGAGTGACGAGGTCACTTCGAGGTTGGCGTACACGTTGGCGTAGCGGCCGATGGCCATCGCGGTCTCGGTCGCAAATGCGATGCCTGCGTGCACGATCTCGAATGCCATGTCTGGGAATGCATCGGCCGCGCCCTCGATGTCGTCGACTCGGAACGGGTCGACGGGCACGGGGCCTAGCGGTGCCGCCTTGTGGATGGCGATGGTCTTGATCCCGGCCTCGCGCGCCCTCTCGAACAGGGGAAAGGCGAGTGCCGGGTCGTCCATCCGCCAGCTGCGCAGGGGATCTACCTGCGCCGGGTAGAACTTCAGCCCGACAGGATTCGGGATGTCGGCAAGCTGTTCGTCGAACTCGCGCAGGCAGACGTCCAGACCCTTCGTGGGGTCGAGTCCGACGTAGGCGAAGAACCGCTGTGGGTAGCGGGTGACCGCTTCGAGTGTCTTCTCGTGGCGGCACAGGCCGTCCTTGAAGTACGAGTCCAGACGCAGGGTGTGATGGGCGGCGAGGTCGACATCGCTCTCGAGGAATAGTGTTCGCGCCATGGTCTCGACGGTCCAGTCGTGCGACTGCTCGGCCGGGGTCAGGCCGACGCCCGGAGGGTTCCAGCCGTAGTGCAGCCATTGCAGCTGGTCGTAGAGCGGTTTGGCGTACTTGTTGGCCACGAGGTTCTCGGGCGCCATGTTGTAGGCGTGCGCGACCGGGTTGATCACGAAGATGTCGTCAAGCATGAGCGGTCTCCCTATCGAGGATCGCGATCGGCCCGGCAGGTACTTCTCCGGGTTGTGGAACTGGATGCCGAAGCTGCGCCCTAACCACACTGGATAGGACGCTGCCGTCGACGGTGTCCCGGAAGAGGGTTCGTCAGCGCCGCGCCCGGATGGTTCAAGGTCATGGCAGCGTCCTGTCAGTCGCTCGCGTGGATGCTCTTGGCGTAGAGGGTGTTGGTGTATTCGCGTACAGACGTGACCTTGCCTGCGGCGGTCGTGAAGACTGTCACGTAGTCGCTTTGGTAGTCCTTCCCGCTGGGGGTGCGTGCTGCGAGGGTGAACTCGGCGGCGACGACAGGCCCGTCAGCGATGAGGTGCTTGAGGTTTACGTCGAACGAGTCGAGGTCGTACAGCTCGGCGGCCATTGCTACGAGATCGCGCAGGATCGCCTCGCGGCCCACGAACAACGGCCCGGCCGGCAGGTAGTCCTGCCCGACCAGCTCCCACGTCGCGTCTTCGGCAAGGTGGCGCACGAACGCCTCGACGTCGCCGCGTCCGAGCCCGTCGAGTGTCTCGGCCGCGAGCGTCTTCGGTTCTACGACGTTGGTCAGATGTTGATCGGATGTCATGCGACACCAGTCCCTTCTGGTTGTTTTGGAACGTGCACCAGCGCAAGAGCTGTGTTGCTGATTCGGCGTTCGCGCTCCCGAGGCGACCCGAGACGAGGATTACCGTACCGTTTGGTTCGCAAAAAGCAAGAGGCAGATTGAGACCTAGGAACGGCGCGCAGATGCCTTACGCGGCGCGCGGGTCGTCCAGGCGATCTCCCAGCACTGCAGGAACCGCTCCATGGAGCGGTCGACCGCGTCCCGGTCGCCGGTAGCCAGAAGATCGAGCAGCAGGCCGCGAACTGTCGCGAGCACGATGCGCGCATCCTGCTGCGCGGTCTGCTTCGGCACGCCCCCCCGTCGCAACATCGCCGGCAGCGGCTCCAGCCACAGGCCGACAAGGCTCTCGCGGAGTCCCCCGGTGTGCTCGCGGCCTTGCAGTGCGTGGCCGGCGAGTTCGAAAAACAGGCGCACGTAGGGGGCCAGGGCCGGGTCACTCACGCGTCGCCAGACCACGCGAATCTGCTCCGCAGCCGACTGCGACGACGCTGCCGAGAGGTCTTCGACGAACTGTTGCTGCTGGCGTTCCACGGCCGAGACCACCTCGGCGAGCAGGGATTCCTTGGTGCCGAAGTGGAATAACAGCACGCGGTGGGTAGTGCCAATACCCGCCGCCAGTTGCCGCAGGGAGAGTTCCCCGACGCCGTGCGTTGCGACGTAGTCGAGGGTGGCGGCGAGCAGCTTTTCGCGTGTGTCGGTCTTCGGGCGAGGCATCGCTGCACGCTAGCGCACCATGGTTGGCACCGGACGGACCCTTGCCCTGTTAGCGGTCCATTCGGTACGGTAACGTGTTATGCCGCTCCATCCGGCCGCGCAGGCCTTCCTTGAGGCGGTGGGGTCCATTCCCCAACCACCCGATATCGATGTCGCGGAGTTCCGCGAGCAGCTTTCCCGACTGCTGCCGCAGGCCACCGAGTCCGCGGGGGTAGCGAACGTCATTGATCGGCAGATCCCGGGGGGGACGGGTCAGCCGCTGAACGTGCGGATCTATACCCCTGCGGTCCAGACGCCCGGGCTCCGGCGGTCGGTGCCAGCTGCGGTGTGGTTACACGGTGGCTCGTTCGTGCGCGGGACGCTGGATGCCTTCGACGCGCAGCGGCGGGCCTTCGCAAACCTCAGCGGGTTCGCGGTCGTCGCCGTCGACCAACGCCTGGCGCCCGAGGCGCGGTTCCCGGCACCGGTCGAAGACGCTGACGCTGCCTGGCAGTGGACCCGGCAACACGCTGGCGAACTTGGCATCGACCCCGCGCTCATCGGAGTCGCGGGCGAAAGCAGCGGCGGCAACCTCGCTGCCGCGACCACGTTGCTCGCCGCCGCCCGAGGCGAGGCGAGTCCCGCGTTCCAGATCCTGTTCGCTCCGGTTCTGGATGCGACCCTGGCGATGCCGACGATCACCGAACTCGGCGAGGGCTACGTCCTCACCAGCGCCCAGATGAGCTGGATGTATGACCAGTACGCACCCGGTGTCGATCCCCGCACGCCGTTGCTGTCGCCTCTGCATGCGCCGAGCCTGCGCGGACTGCCCCCTGCCGCGATCGTGACGATCGAATACGACCCGGCGCGCGATGAGGGCGAGGCCTACGCCGACCGGCTCGCTGCCGCCGGCGTTGCCGTGCACCGTGTCCGAATCGACGGCATGCTGCATCACTTCCCCGGGCCGGCCGCCATCGCCACAGTCGCCGAACTAAGCCGACGCGCACTCGCCGACATCTCGACCCCCGGACAGGAACCAGCTCGATGATCGATCGAACCTACGGCAGCGCGATCGACGCATACGGCGAGCGCTATCCGAGTGAGCTGGCGCTGGTCTGCGGCGACATGCGCCTGAACTATCGCGAGTTCTTCGGACGGGTCCGGGCCACTGGCCGCGCGCTGCGCGCGACCGGCCTAGAACCAGGCGATCGCATCGCGATCCTGCTGGCCGACTCTGCGGAACTGCTGGAGGTCCTGCACGGCGCGCTGTGGGCAGGGCTCACCGTCGTCCCGCTCAACGTCCGACTCGCCCTAGACGACCACCGCTACATGGTTCGCGACGCCGGCGCACGTGCACTGGTCTTCGACGCCGAGCACGCCGAGCGAGCCCACGCGATCCTCGAGGATGTCGACGTCGCGGTGGCGATCGCGACTGTCGACGAGGCCGTTCCCATCGGCGGTCAGCTACTTCCCCGACTGGTCACCGGCCGGGCCCGCGCTGCTGGCGCGCCCGCCGTCAGCCCCGACGCGCCCTGCTGGATCCAGTACACCGGCGGCACAACAGGACTACCCAAGGGAGCGGTGCATAGCCACCGCACCTCACTGTCCTCCTTCTACTCCTGCGTGTCCGAACTCGACGTACGACCGGGCGAGATCACAGCTCACGTCGCCCCGCTCACGCACAGCGGTGCCGCCTACCTGATGCCGGTCTGGGCACGTGGCGGCGCACATGTGCTGCTCGGCGGCTTCGATCCCGAACGACTGCTTGACACAATCGAACGCGAGCACGTCACCAGCACTCTGGTCGTCCCGACCATGTTGTACGCGCTACTCGACCACGCCGGAATCGGCGACCGCGAATTGTCCAGCTTACGAACGATCACGTACGGCGCTGCGCCGATCGGGCCGGAACGTCTCCAACAGGCACTTGCGGTCTTCGGCCCGATCCTGCAGCAGCTCTACGGACAGACCGAGGCGCCGGCACAGATCACCATGCTCACCAAGCAAGATCATCTACGTGCCCTCAACGACCCCGGCCTGCTGCGCTCGTGCGGCCGGCCCGTCGCCATCGCAGACGTAGCGTGCGTCGACGACCACCTGCAACGGGTAGCCGACGGCACGCCGGGCGAGATCGTGGTTCGCGGACCGAATGTCATGCTCGGCTACCTCGACAAGCCCGACGAGACAGCCGCGGCGCTGCGCGGTGGCTGGCTATGCACGGGCGACATAGGCGTCCGCGACGAGCGCGGCTACTTTTCGATCGTGGACCGCAAGAAAGACATGATCATCTCTGGCGGCTTCAACGTGTACCCAAAAGAGATCGAGCAGGTTCTCTTCGCTCATCCAAGCGTCGCCGATGCCTGCGTTGTCGGCATTCCGGATCCTAAGTGGGGCGAAGCTGTAAAGGCCGTCATCGTTGCCCGCGACGGCGCCCAGACCTCCCCGGCCGAGCTGATCGACTTCGTCAAGGAACGCAAAGGCAGCGTGCTCGCACCCAAGAGCGTCGAGTTCGTCGATGCCATCCCGCTGACATCTGTTGGCAAGCACGATAAGAAAGCCGTCCGCTCCGCGTACTGGCAGGGCACCGAGCGCGCGGTCAACTGAAACTGATGCCGTTCGCGCCTCGCGAGCCGACATCCCGGCGCGTCTCGAGTCGGCCGCCTGTGGGCTGTGGCCTTCTCGGCCACTGCCCATCGGATCGACCGTCGCTAAAGCCGGTCCGGCCTTGGTTCGTCGCGTCGAAGCATGCCTACAGCCTCGCGTGACGCAACCACTACATTGACAACGTCAAGTTAGGAGGACGGTGACGCTGTACGACCTTGAATGCCGATCGAGAACGACGGCCGCGCGGGTGTGTTTCAGCGCGGTCCTGATCGACATCGTTGACTGTGTGGGCGAGCGGACCACCGCCGCCGATCCGGACAGTCCAGCGAGCGTTCGACCTCTCGGGCACCGTTGCCGCAGCGCCGTAGGGAAGCGTCCTCGGAGGCAGGCGAGCAGCCCACTTTTTACGGTCCAGAGGGGGGAGCACTGGACGAATGGACGTGCTTGATCCTGCTGGCTCCGATCGGGACGGCGTGGGTTGCGTTCGGCAAAGCTCCTGGCCACGAAGACTGCGGAGATCGCGACCGCGACGAGCACGAACAGCTGCCGCCAGGTGGCCGTCGCGAGTGAACCAACCCACGACTGAGTCACGACGCCTGCCAGCTGTCCATGAAAGTCAGGGCACGTTCTGACACGACACGACAGGGTGCCGCGCGCGCCTGCACGGTAGATCGGTCGGGTTCGCAGTGATGTCGGACCTGCTCGCATGATGCCGGCACGGTGACTATCGGTCGGTGTCGGAGACCATCACAACCCGACGGCCGAGCGCAAGTGATGCGAGCGCGCACACCGCCGCAAAGATCGCGATCAAACGCCATGCGTCGTGGAATGTGGGGACAGGGTTAAGGGGTGCCGCATTGGTGAGTACGGCGATGAGGGCGGCCACGCCGATGACAGCACCGAGCTGGCGGGCCATCGAGTTGACGGCCGAGCCGATGCCGAACTGAGGTGCAGTAAGGCTCGCGGTCGCGGCGGCGGCGAGGGTCGCGAAGGTAGCGCCGATGGACGCCCCGGCCAAGAGCAGACCGGGGAGCATGTGTGCGACGTACGCCGGCTCAGCGGTGACGGAGCTGGCGAACCAGAGCGAGCCCGCCACGAACACGATTGCTCCAGGGACGACGACGACCAGATAGCCCACTCGGTCGGCGAGCCGCCCGGCGAGCGGTGCGACCAGTACCGCGACCAACGGTCCGGGCAACACAGCGAGCGCAGTTCGCAGCAACGAATAGCCCCAGACTTCGTGCAGGAACAGCACGTTGCACAGGATCTGAGCGTAGAACGCCGCTCCGTAGAACAGTGTCGCGGCGGTGGCCGCCGCAAATGATCGGTTGGCGAACAGGCGGACCGGCAGGGCGGGATGGGCGTGTCTGAGTCCCCGCCAGATAAGCAACGGGGCGAGCACTGCCGCGGTGCCGAGGGCACCAATCGTGCGGTCGCTAGCCCAGCCCCATTGCTGACCTTGCACGACTCCGAGCGAGATGAGGCCGAACACGGCGATCACGAGGACGACACCAGCCAGGTCGGAGCGTCGCCCGGTACGCGTCAGGGTGGACTCGCGCAGAACCTTGCGACCGGCCAGCCACGCCATCGCGCAGAGCGGCACGTTGACGAAGAAGATCCAGCGCCATCCCGGACCTTCGGTGAGCAACGCGCCCAAGGACGGCCCTGTTGCGGATGCGAGTGCACCGACCGCGCCCCACAACCCGACTGCGGCGGCGCGGCGGTTTACGGGAAACTCGGGTAACAGTAGGGCTAGAGATGCTGGAACCAGCAGCGCCGCCCCCGTGGCTTGCACCGCCCGAGCAGCGATCAGTAGGCCGAGAGTCGGTGAGAGCCCACACAGGCCGCTCGCGGCACCGAAGGCGAGCAGCCCGGCCTGGAATACCCGCTTGGGTCCTCGGTTGTCGGCGAGACCGCCAGTAGTTACCAGAAGTGCACCGAACACGACCGCGTAGGCGTTGAGCACCCAGGACAACCCGCGGCTGGAGGACCCGGGAAAGGCAGCACTGATGGCAGGGAAGGCGATGTTGACGATGGTCGCGTCCAGGAACACGACGTACACCGCAATTCCCGATACGGCTAGTACCTGCCATGCGTGCCGGTCGATCGAGGTCGGGCCGCGTGGGTCGTGGACGGCGGCAAGGCCAGGTTCGCTGCTGTCGTAGCGACTCATGACGACGAGAATAGGTACAGATTTACCTATGCACAAGTTTGTATATGACTCTCGTGCCGTCATGTTCAACCGCGTGGTGTCTGCTCTAGGTCGATGTCGGCAGCTGTGACAAGTTGATCGACGTGATGCGGGCTCAACCGGCTCCGTCTGAGTGGCGACCCCGTGCTTCGTGACCGGACACGACAACGGAGTGTGGATGGCTACGACTTGATCATGGCCTCTTGGCGCGAGCCGGAGAGGTCCTGGCGAGACGGTTCCGTAGGGCCTTGGTGGCCCATTCGAGCCAGGCAAGGTTCTCCTTCTCGAAATCGCGCCCGCGGCGCAGGTTCAGATAGGGGCCGATTCGACGGGCGGAGGCGAGGTAGTCGTCCTCGCTACGTCCGCGACGGTAGGACTCGATCAGGTGTTCGTAGATTTCGAGGCGGTCGGCGCACTCTGTGTGGCGCATCTCGAGTCCGGCGATCACTGCGGGTAGGTCCCCGATGTCTGCTGCCTGGACCTTGATGAGGAGCTCGTCCTTGATGGCGTGCGATCGCGACGGCTGAACCGTGAAGTCCCGCAATGCGGCCTTGCCAGCACGGGTGATCGTGTAGACGCGCTTGTTGGGTCGCCCGCTTTGAAGTTCGTCGCGGGCGTCGGCCAGCCCGTCTCGATGGAGTCGATTGAGCTCGGCGTAGATCTGCTGCCGAGACGCGCGCCAATAGTTGACGACGGACACGTCCATCCGCTTGCCGAGCTCATAGCCCGACGCCTCGCCGTCCAGCAGGGAGGCCAGCACTGCGTATCTCAACGACATGCCGAAGAGCGTAGTCCGAAACGCTGATAGTCATATCTTTGCATAGGTCTGTATGTGTCTATAGCATGACGGCACACGGTAACAAGACACCAGGAGGTGGCAGGCATGTCCGAGTCGGCGAACGACGTCGAGCAGCAGATCTACGCCAGCCGCGCGGGGGGCGTATCGACGCGCCCCAACGTGCTCAACGGCTTGTCGATGCAGGTCTCCGAGGCGGTACTGATCGTGAGTCGTGAAGCGGAGGCTGACCTGCACGCTGCGCGAAACTTCGAGTCGCTTTCGGCCGTCCGGTCCGGCGCGGCGGACGGGGGTCGGCAGACCGAGGATCTCCACCGGAGGTGTGACGTGGCTGCCAGCTTCTGGGCAGCCGAGCGGGCGACCGCGAAGCGGGCATCGTCATGACGGCAACAGTGTTCATCACCGGAGCGACCTCCGGGATCGGACGACAGAGCGCGCTAAGCCTCGTGCACGCCGGGCACCATGTCGTCGCGAGCGGCCGGAACGAAGCCGCCCTGCAGGAGGTGGCCGAGGACGCGTCAGCGGCGACGGGCCGCCTCTATCCGATGGTCCTCGACGTCACCGACACCGATGGCGTGGCAGGAGTCGAGTCGCGGGCCCAGACCCTGCTCGAGGGCCGTCCCGTCGACGTCTTGGTGAACAACGCCGGATTCTCGCTCCCCGGCCCGTTGGAGCTTGTCGACGACGCTGCGCTACGCCGCCAGTTCGATGTCAACGTGTTCGGGCTGATGGAGGTGACGCGCGCCTTTCTCCCTGGGATGCGCAGTCGTCGTCGCGGCCGCATCGTGAACATCTCCAGCGGCATGGGCAGGCAGACGTTGCCGCTGCACGGTGCATACAACGCGAGCAAGTACGCCGTTGAAGCGCTCTCCGACGCGCTGCGCATGGAGATGGCGCCGTGGAACGTGCAGGTGCTGTTGATCGAGCCGGGCACCGTCGACACCGGATTCGCCGACCGGGCGCTAGAAGCGCTACACCGTTACGCTCATGAGTCATCGCCGTACCGCGACGCGATCACGCAGGTCGAGCAGTCCTACGCGCGAGCGTACGGCTCGTCGCCAACGGCGGAAACGGTCGCGCGGCAGGTCGTTGAGGCGATCGAGTCGAAGCGGCCCCGACCCCGCTACATCTCATGGAACACCCTGCTTCGCGTCACCGTCCTGGAGGCAATTCCCACCCGCTGGGCAGACGAGGTCAAGCGACGCGCCCTCGGCTATACGGCGGCGGCACAACCGTGAAATCCCTCGCGGCAGCCGTCGCCGGCCGCCGCATCGTGGTAACCGGTGCCTCCAGTGGCATAGGCCGCTCGCTGGCGCTCCGGCTAGGCAACAACGACTGCCACTTGATCCTCGTCGCCCGCCGCGAAGCGCAGTTACGCGAGGTTGCCACAGCGATCGCGCGACGAGGCGGTAGCGCCAGCGTGTACCGCGGCGACCTCGCGTCCGCTGACGACGCACAGAACGTGGCCAGTTCCATCCTTAGAGACCACGGCGGTGTCGACGTCCTAATCAATAACGCTGGCAGGTCGATTCGCCGGACCGTCGCGGACTCCTACGACCGACTGCATGACTTCGAGCGCACCATGCAGATCAACTATTTCGGCGCACTTGCGTTAGCCCTCGCGTTCCTGCCAGGTATGCGTAGACGGGGCGGCGGGCACATCGTGAACATCTCCAGCATGGCTACCCAGAACGCAACACCGCCCTTCGCGGCCTACAACGCTTCCAAGGCAGCCCTGGACGCATGGAGTCGCACCGTTGGAGCCGAACTCGCCCACGACGGGATCGCAATAACGACTGTGTACATGCCCTTGGTCGATACGGCCATGAGCTCTGCGACCAACGCCTACGCCCACGCTCGGATGCTTAATACCGACCAGGCCACCGAGATCGTCTGCCGCGCCCTGATCACGCAAGCCGCGCGAATAGCACATCCGGTAGGGACGGTTGGCGAAATCTTCGCGGCGGTCAGCCCTGGCGCACACCGGCACATAACCGGTTTCGCGCTACGCCACCTGCCCGGATTCGAGACTCTGTGGCGCCGACGCAAGCACCATCGCGCTCGTCGCCCCACGGAGTTGGAGCACCGGCCAAGGCCCTAGCGCGTGCAGCTCTTCACGGCGCCTGTTAAGGGTCCAGCCAACACGGCGGGGGCAGGTGCGGCCCGACTGATACGGAGCAACCGTCAGGCTCTGATGAACCCGACGCGTCCCTACCGGACTACCAGCCCGACGACGGCTCGGGAATGCAACATCAGCGGCGGCGTCCTGATCGACTACAAGGATGTCCCGATCCCGGTCAAGCCGCCCTGTGGCGTGCTTGGGCGCGGTACTGCTGTGGGGTGACGCCGAGGCAGTGGCGGAAGGCTTCTGCGGCGCGGCTGCGGCTGGACCAGCCGACCGATCTTCCGGCTGCCGCGACGCTCAGATCGTCCTCGCGAAGTAGTTCAGCCATGCGTTCGACACGCAACATGGTCAGATACGCCAGCGGGGTCTTGCCGTACGCCTCCACGAACACGCGTGACAGTTGCTTCTGTGAGAGGTGGACCATGCGTGCTAGGTCATCCAGCGTCCACGAACGATCGGGCGACTCCCGCAGCAGGCCTGCCGCCGCGCGTGCTTCCACACGCAGCGGCCCGAAGCGGCGACCCCGCGACAGTGGACACGATGCGACTCGCCCATTCGATGGCTGCTCTGGTCGTGTCGCGCGCAGGTGTGGAAGCAGTACATCCAGCACGGAGAACACCAGAGATTGGACACGGTAGAACCGGTCGGACTCGATACCGTCAGTGGTGAAAGCCGCCAGTTCGTCGAGAGAGGGCCCCATGAGCCCAGTCCGATCCTCACCGAGCCGCAAGAGCAACGCCGGTCCGGGATACCAGGCATCGAACACCCGGCCGGCTTGGATCCGGTCGGTTAGCTGGCAGACATGTCGCCAGAACAGTTGATCGACCAGGTAGTCGCGATCCAAATAGAGGGTCGTCGTCACGACCCGGCCCTTAGGTTCGACGCCGCACAATACTGCCGGCCCTACAGCGAGTACGTCGCCGACGTTCATCACCCAGCGGCCGAACTCGCCAAACACGAACGACGAGCCAGCTCGCGGCACGACTATCCGGATGCAGTCATAGGACACCGGGCCGATGGCAGCATGTAGCTCGTAGGTGTGGATCGCGACCGGTCGGCAGTCGCTCTCGCCGTTAGCCGACCGGGTCATGGACATGGCGAACTCGAAAACGAGCAATCCAGCGGCACCTGGCCCAACTGGCTAGCGAGCAACAATCGCGAGACTGCCCGCGTCCCGTCGATGACAAAGAAAGTCCCTACAGCGCCGACTACGGCGCGCACGGACATGTGTGATCCGGCTGGCCCCGGCCGAGACGTATAGGTCCTATTCGACCTGCAGAAGTCTCTGGCCGCAACGACGGCTGAGATCAGGCAGCGGACGCGCACGATCATCATGCAGCCGGTTCGGCGTCGTCCGTCCTGGGGAGCGGTCGCGGTGGATCCGGTGAGGTCACCTTGAGGGTGATCTTGCCGGTGGTGTGGTTGGTGTCGATGAGTCGATGTGCGCTGCTGGCCTGTTCGAGGGGGAAGGTGTGCTCGACGTGCGGCGCGAGGAGGCCCCGCTCAACCAGGTCGCTGAGCGCGGCCATGCCGGCGTGGTCGGGTTCGACGAGCAGACGTACGGCCTTCTTGTGCTGCTGCGCGGCTATTTCTCTGGTGTGCTGGTCGTCGTCGGTCCATGGGGGGAGCCGGATGAGAGTCCCGTCCCGGCGAAGGGCCCGCACCGATCGGGCCGTGGTCGTTCCGCCGATCGGGTCGAGCACGACGTCCATGGAGTCGGCAAGATCGGCGTAGTCGGTCGTGGTGTAGTCGATGCACTCGTCGGCGCCGAACCGGCGAAGCAGGTCGTGCTTCTCGGCTCGGCTCGTGGCGCTGACGTGGGCACCGAGCGCCTTGGCGATCTGGATCGCGAGGTGGCCCACTCCGCCTGCGCCGGCGTGGATGAGGACTCTTGTACCCGGTGCGACGTGGGCGGTGTCGTGCAGGGATTGCCAGGCGGTGAGGCCAGCGAGCGGGAGGGCTGCGGCGTGGACGGTGTCCAGACCGGGCGGGATCGGGACGAGTTGGCGGCCGGGCGCGGTGACGTACTCGGCGTACGCCCCCGCGGGGTAGGGGAATCGGGGCATCCCGTAGATGCGGTCGCCGGGCTGGTGGATGGTGACGCCGTCGCCGACGGCTTCCACGGTGCCGGCGACGTCGTAGCCGAGGATGAACGGGGTGGTGACGCCGACCGGGAACCTGCCTCGTCCTCGGGTCTTGGCATCGGTCGGGTTGACGCTGGTGGCGTCGACTCGGACGAGGACCTCGGTGGGGCCGGGCGTTGGTGTGGGGACGTGTTCGAGGTGCAGGACCTCGGGGCCGCCGGCGGTTCGTTGGATGATCGCGCGCACGGCTATCGGCTCGCCGGGTCGTGGATGGGGTCGTGGATGGGGCCGGGGATGGTGTCGCCGAGGATCCGTCCGCAGTACTGGCCGTGGTCCAGCACGGCGGGGTCGTCGTGGGCGGGCACGACGAAGCGGTAGCGGCGCGCGCGTTGGGTGGCGGCGAGTTCATCGATCACGCCGACGGTGAAGTTGTTGGTGAGGCCGGCGGCGTACGGGTCGAAGTGGGCCGGTTGTACGGCTGCGACGAACGTGTCGCGGGGCTGGGTGTGCAGGGCGGTTTCGACGTCGTAGAAGAGGTCCCCGCACAGGTACGCGTCACCTTCGGCGGTCGGGACGATGACGGACAGGGACCCGGCGGTGTGGCCTCCGGTGTGTACGCAGGTGATCCCGGGGCTGGTCTCGACGGGCCCGGATCGTTCCAGGTCGAGCAGCCGGAGCCCGCCCGGGGTGTAGAGCCGGTCGATGAGGTGGTGCACGTCGTCTCGCGCGTACGCCAGCCCTTGCAGGCCGCTGGCCGCCGCGGCGAGCTCCGCCCGGTCGAGGACGACCGGTATCTGTAAGGGGATCTTGTCCACGTGGCCGGCGTGGTCTCGGTGGGCGTGGGTGAGGATGACGTAGCCGAGTTGTTCGGCGGAGACGCCGTGGGCGCGCAGTTGGTCGTGGAAGCCCTGCCCGGAGGCGACGGTGCCGCCGGCGCCCAGGACGCTGGGATCGCGGTAGCCGGCGTCGACCAGGATGGGCTTGTCGCCGCCGAGGATGAGCCAGCCCTGAGCGGGGACCTCGATGGAGTGTCCTGGTGGGACTCCGCGGACCCGCATCGACTCGTCGATGCGGACGCTGCCGAAGTTCAGCCGCTTGATGACGAACGAGGACGTCATGGCCGGCTATCCCGTTCGCTCAGGTGCGCCGCGTAGCGTCGTACGGCGTCGAGGAGGGCCTGACGGATCGCGCCGGCCGCGGCGCCGAGGTAGTTGGCGTCGATGATCTGGAGCACGTCGGTCAGCGGGTCGGTGATGTCCCGACCCGTCAGCAGGTTGGACAGCCAGCGTTGCACGGCAGCGGTCACGGCGGTGGAGTCCACTTCGAGCACGCGATGGGTCGCGTTGTCGACGATGAGGACCAGCGACAGGTGTTCGTGGGTGTCGCGCAGGGCCGAGCCTTCGGCGACGCGCGCGTATCCGACGGTGACGGTGGTCGAGGCGGCATCCATGGTGGGAGTCTCCCAAGCGCGTGCGCGCGGGGTTGATCGACGCTCCGGCTCCTGCGAGCGGGGTGCCGGGCGCGCCATGGCGTTCGCGATGGGTTCGGTACTTGGTCCGGGTATGGCGGTGCCGTTCATCGGGTGGCTCCGAGTGCTCTCGGTGATCGAGTACGTGTACTCGCGGGCTGCTTTTGGTCTCGGATCGTCACCAGGATGACGGCGGCCAGCAGCATCGAGACGACCATGGCGAACAGGGCCGGGTTGAAGGATCCGGTGTGCTGGATGATCCAGCCGATGAACAGCGGTCCGAGGAATCCGCTGAGCTGGGTTCCCATGTTGATGAAGCCCAGCCAGGTCCCGACTTCGGCGGGGGAGACGAGATCCATCGGCACCGACCAGAACGGGCCGAGGCTGGAATAGAGGAAGAAGCCAGCCACGGTCAGTGCTGCTCCGGCGGCTGGGACGGATCCGGTCGTCGGGACGATCGCGATGCTGGCGGCGGTCAGCACATAGGTCGTCGCGATGAACCAGCGGCGCCGGGTGTTGAAGAGCCGTTGCGAGATCCATGCTCCGGCGAGCAGCCCGACCGCGCCCGCTAGATAGGGCGCGGTCGCGATCCATCCGGCGTCCTTGATGTTCAGGTGCCGGTAGTCGAGTAGGTAGGTGGGCAGCCACCCCATCAGCCCGTAGAGCACGAACCCGAAGAAGAAGAACGCGAGGAAGGCCAGTGCCACGTGACGCGGCGGCCACGCGAGACGCGGGCGTACCTGTTCGCTGGCCCCCAGGTCATGGTGTTCGGGTTGCTGGTCCCTGTGCTCGGGCGTATCGCGCAGCAGGAACCATGCCGCGGCGACGACGAGGACGCCCGGGATCGCGGTGCCGTAGAAGACCCAACGCCACCCGAATGAGTCGATCACGGGGAAGACGATCTTCGGTGCCAGCGCCGGCCCGAGCGGCAGTGCGGTGAGCATCAGGGCCAGGGGCACCGATCGTCGGCCCTGCCCGAACCAGTTCGACAACATCCGCCACAGCGGCGGCGGGTGGAACCCCTCGCCCGCGCCCATCAGCAGCCGAACCGCCAACAGGGCCAGCAGGCTGCCCGCCGCCACGCCGGTCAGGACGCTGAACAGGGTCCACCAGGCGATCGCCGCGGCGATGAAACGGCGCTGTCCCCACCGATCGGTCAGCCACCCGGCCGGAACCTGTACGAGGGTGTAGCTCAGGAAGATCGCCCCGGTGACCAGCCCCGCGACGGAGGCGGACAGGCCGAGGTCTCGCGACATGAACGGCAGGGCAGCAGCGATCGCCACCCGGTCGAAGTAGGACAGGATCAGCGTCAGCCACAACACGGCCAGGATGAGCCAACGGTAGGAGCTGCGCTCCCCGGACCCGACGTTGGGCGCGAGGACGGCCATGGCTCAGCGAACCTGTCGCTCGGCGACGGCGGGGTCGAAGTCCTCGTCGTCGGGCAGGAACTCGTTGACCGGCGAGCCGAGGTACTCGCGTGGCTCGTCGTCGTCGAACAGCGCGACGGCGAAGTCCTTGACCAACGGGTCGTCCTGCAAGCCGGGGGTGTGCACCTCGACCAGCACGGCCGGCACGTCGGACCTGTTCCAGGACCAGTGCCGTTCGCCGGCCGGGATCCGCAGGAAGTCACCCTTCTGGAGAAGGATCGCTCGGTCCTCGATCATGACCCACAAGGTCCCCGACTGGAGCCAGTTCAGTTGCTCGCAGTCGTGCCGGTGCGGACGCGAGTGGTAGCCGGGCGGTCGGGTGGCGATGAGCAGTGAGGACGAGTTGCCGTAGACGGCTTTGGTGGTGAATGCGGTCGTGCCCATGTCGGCGGTGTCTTCGCGGACCTGGTCAGAGCTGGCGTGAATCGACATCGAACGCTCCTCGTGCGTCGTACGACGGGCAGCGCGAACGCGATGCCACTCGAGGAGACCAACGGGGTTTGAACTGCTGGGTGGACGATCTCGAAGATCGACGCCAGCGGCGGCCCGTCAGCCGTCGATGCGTGAGATGGAGGTTAGACCTGTGATCGAGTTCACGCAATGGGATCATTTGCGGGCTCGGCATGAGGCGCCACGGCATCGTGGCTCGGCCGGGGATCGTTCAGCTCTGTGACGGCTTGTCGCCGGTCGTGATGATCTCCGCGATGACTTTCTCGATCGGGGTGGGCTGCACGCCCAACAGCCGGCGTGTCTCGGTGCTGTCCAGGATCGCCGGTCGTTCGAGCATGTACAGCATCTCCTGGACTTCCGCGATGATGGTGTCGGAGCTGGCAAGGGTGGCCAGGTCGTCTCTGGTCATGGCTGTGAGCCGGGCCGGCGTGCCGGTCGCCTGCGCAAGGAGATCGGTGAGCTGGCGGACCGAGATGTCGGCGGTGCTGGGGACATGCCAGGCCCGGCCCCAGGATTGGTCGTTGTCGCCGGCGGCCACCGCGGTCCGCGCCGTGTCCACGGTGTAGGTCCACGAGTGCCGGGCGTCCAGATCTGCCGGGAAGAAGACGGCCGGCTCCCCGCTGAGGATCGTCGGCTGGACGGTGAGTGTGTAGTACGACATCGCGCCGGGACCGATGTAGTCGTGAGCACGGACCTCCGTGGCGCGCACTCGGCCGGAGTCGTTGGCCGCTTCGGCGTCCAGCCACATCTGCGCTCGCACTCGGCCCTTGGACGTGGTCGCTGCCAGGGGAAGGTTCTCGGTCATCGGCCCGTCAACCGGCCCGTAGCCATAGGCGTTGCCGACCATGACGTAGTCGGCGCCCGTACGTTCGGCGGCAGTGAGCAGCGAACCGGCCAGCGGCGGCCAGAGCTCGGGCCAGCTGTCGTACGGCGGCACCGCGCAGTTGTAGAGGGTCGCCGCACCGCGGACGATCTCGGCGAACCGGTCCGTGTCGGCAGCGTCTGCCGTCACCAGCTCGATGTTCGGGTGATGTGGACCAGACCCCCGCCGGCTGACGAGCCTGACCTGGTTGCCGGCCTCGGCCAGCAGCAAAGCGGTGGGGATGCCGGTGGCTCCGGCCCCGGCGACGACCTTGAGTGACATGAGTGCTCCTTCGTGTACGGCCGAGTCGGCGGCCTACCTTGATCGTCGGTCCCACGGCCTTCTATCGTCAGTGGCCTAAACGCCCTAGAGCCCAAGGATCTGGACATGCATCGCGTCGGCGTCATCGCCATCCCACCCGTGACCGCCTTCGACCTGGTCATTCCGGAAGCCGTCTTCAGTACGGTCGTCGTCGACGGCTCCCCGGCATACGACGTTCTGGTGTGCACCGCCGAGCCGGGCATCGTGGCCAGCACCGGCAGCATGCGCGTGGTGGTCGACCACGGGCTGGATGTCCTGAGCGATGTCGAGACGGTGGTCGTCACCGGCTCCGGCCGTCGTGCGGACTTCGACCCGCGGATCCTCGACGTACTGGTCGACGCGGCACGGAACGGGCAACGGGTCGCCTCGATCTGCACCGGTGCGTTCGCGCTCGCCGCCTCCGGCGTCCTCGACGGACGGCCTGCGACGACCTACTGGCCCTACAGCGACGAGTTCGCCCGGCGATTCCCGAAAGTGGACGTGCGGCCGGGGGTGCTCTATACCGACGACGGCAACGTGCTGACGTCCGCCGGCGTCGCGGCCGGGCTGGACCTCTGTCTTCACCTGGTGCGCCTCGACCACGGCGCGGCGGTGGCGAACCGGGCCGCCCGGCTGGCGCTGGTGGCACCGGTCCGCCACGGCGGGCAGCAGCAGTTCATCGACTCGCCGCTGCCGCCCGAGCGCGGCACCAGCCTCGCAGAGACGCGCAGCTGGGCTCTCGAACGGCTCGCCGACGACCTCACCCTCGCCCAGCTCGCCGCCCACGCCCATGTCAGCATTCGCCACCTCACCCGGCGGTTCCAGGCCGAAACCGGGCTGAGTCCACTGCAGTGGCTCGTGCACCAACGCATCGACCGCGCACGAATCCTCCTGGAATCCACGATGCTGCCGATGGAGCAGGTGGCCCGCCTCAGCGGCCTTGGCTCGAGCGAGTCGCTCCGGCAGCACTTCGTCAAGCGGGTCGGGATAACCCCCAGCGGCTACCGTGCGAGCTTCGCTCATGCCACCACGGCGCCGGCATGACCTCGACATCGCCGAGCCCGACGCCGAACCCGCTTCTTGCTATTCGTGGAGCGACGTTGCCTCGGACGCAGCTTCGGTGACGAGCCATGCCCTGGTCAGCGCCGCCGCGAGGGAAAACTTGTGCGGGTCACGTCGGATTCGATGTCTGGTGCGCGCGAGCTGGACGTGGTCTGCGTCGGATGCGACGGCAAGGTAGTTGGCGATCGTCTGGTGCGGGACGAGTTCGTCGTTCATCGCCTCGATGATCAGTGATCGCCCCTCGAACGCGCCGAATGCGGCGAGGGCCGCCGAGTCGTCTGGGGTGTGCGGAGCCGACCGCCAAGCGAGTGCGTCATCGGTTAGCGACGATCCCTGAAAAGTCTGCCCGCTGCGGGTCAGTTCGTCGGAGAAGTCTGTTGGGACCCAAAGGATCAGTCGGGTCACTGAGCGATCCGCTGCCAGCCGTGCCGCCAGGTATCCACCCAGGCTGGTTCCCACGATCGTGATGTCGGGGTTCGCCGATTGCGCGGCGAGCGTGTCGTAAGCGGCGATAGCGGCATCGACGAACGCCTGGTAGTCGAGCGCGCCTCGGTCGCCCCCGCTGCCTCCGTGCCCGGGTAGGTCGACAGCCAGCGCGGTGAAGCCGCGGCCGGCCATCTGCTCGGGCAGGTCGCCGTATCCGGATTCGGCGTCGCTGGTCCAGCCGTGAAGAAACAGGACTCCGGCTGCCCGGGATGGCCCGACCGGGGAGTGCAGGTAGCCCAGCATGGTGCCGGCCGGCGATTCGATGGTGATCCGTGTCGATTCCACTGCTGCGGCTCCTGAGCTGTCCAGCGCTTGTTGATAGCAAGCACTTTGAACCTAGCTATAGTGATTGCGGTTGGCAAGCGCTAAGGGTGGTGTGATGCAGGAGCCGCGGTCTGGGTGTCCGATCAATCTCGCGGTCGAGGCGCTGGGTGATCCGTGGGCGCTGATCGTTCTTCGGGACGTGATGTTCGGCGAGCGCCGCTACTTCCGTGAGCTGCAGTCGCAGTCCGCGGAGGGCATCGCCTCCAACGTTCTCGCTTCTCGCCTGAAGGCGTTGGTCGAGGCGGGGCTGCTGACCAAACAGACCGTGATGCGTGGACAGCGGGCGCGGTACAGCTTGACCGAGGCGGGTATCCGCACCGTCCCGATCCTGGTGGCACTCGGCAACTGGGGTCTGGATTTCCGCGGCGAACGCCACCAGGTGGCCGACAGCGCGGCACGAGCCCGTTCGATCCTGCTGCGGACAGGTGGCGACGTCTTCGTCGCCCAGGTCATGGACGAACTGCGTGCCGTGCATCTGCGTGACGAACCCGTCCAGACAGGCTCTGCGTTGGCGCGACTGCGCAACGCCGCCAAGCAGTCCTCTGCTTGAGGTCGGGCATCGCCCGGGCAGCTGCCAACTCTGCAGGGCAGAGAGCGAGAGTGTCAGCTTGTCGGCGACGGGCTAGCCGTGTGGCTGGCGTCGAGGATCCGCTCCAGCAGTCCTGGGTAGCGCGCGTCCAGGTCGTCGGCGCGTAGGGATGTCCAGCGGCGGGTGCCTTCCTCTCGCTGTCGGATGAGGCCGGCTTCCCGTAGTACCCGGAAGTGGTGGCTGAGTGTGGAGGGGGCTACGTGGACGGGGAAGGTTCCGCAGGCGCGTTCGGGGCTGGCGGCCAGGGTCTGCACGATGGTCATGCGGGTGGGGTCGGACAGTGCGTGCAGGATCTCCAGCAGGTCGATCTGTTCCGGCTCGGGGTGGAACAGCGGTGTGGACCGGCTGGGTCTGGGCATCCCGGTGTGCCTCCTTCGGTGGTGTCGCGTGACGGTGTCGCGGGTGGTGTCGTGGTGGCCTGGCAGTAACGGGAGCCTACCGTTATTATTCGATGTACTACGAACATCGAATAATACTGTTGAAGGAGGAGTGCGATGTACGCGCTGCAGATGGATGCTCCCGCCCCCGATGCCAGCACCACCCGCGTGATCCGCACCGAGCAGCCGTCCCCCGGGCCGGGACAGGTCGCGATCGACGTCGGCTACGCCGGTGTCAACTTCATGGACGTCATGACCCGTCGCGGGGATCCCGGCTACGCCCCGACCGGCTGGCCGCTCGTGCCTGGTCTCGAGGTGGCCGGTACCGTGCGATCACTCGGGCCCGGAGTCTCGGGCCTCACTGTCGGAGACCGGGTCGCGACGCTGGTCGCGGGCGGAGGCTTCGCCCAGGTCGCGGTGGCCGACGCTCGGCTCGTCGCGCCGGTCCCGGACGGTCTCGACCTGTCGATCGCGGCGGCGGCGCCGCTGATGCTCTCGACAGCCGTGCTGCTGCTGCGCGACGCCGCGCAACTGCGGCCGGGGGAACGGCTGTTCATGCACGCGGCCAGCGGCGGCGTCGGCTCGGTCGTCCCCCAGGTCGCGCAGGTCCTCGGCTCCGGAGTGCGGGTCGGAACGGTCGCCAGAGCGGCCAGCATCGACACCGCCCTGGCAGCAGGATGGGACCAGATACTCCCGCAGGACACCGACCTGCGGGCCGCCGCGCTGACCGCATCCGCCGACGGAGGGTTCGACGTCATCCTCGACCCGACCGGCACCACCGCACTCGACATCGACCTCGACCTGGCTGCCCCCGGCGCCCGGATCGTGCTGTTCGGCAACGCCACCGGGACCGCACCGGCGCCGCTGCCGCCGTTCGCCCGCCTGCTCGGCGGCAACCTGGGCCTGATCGGCTTCAGCATGAGCGCGCTGCGCCAGACCCGTCCGTCCCGCGTCGCCGACGCCCTGAGCACCGCACTGGCCATGCTCGCCGGCGGGCAGGTGCACCCGCCGATCACCATCGTCGAATCCCTCGAACACGTCGGCGATATCCACGACCTGCTCGCCAACCGCGCCGGCACCGGAAAATACGTCGTCCGGCTCGACGACACGCCCGCCGCATAGAGCGACCGCACCCCTACCCCCGGCTTCGCAGCGACCACTCGAAAGGATCGCCATGCCCGCCTACGTCATCTCCGAAGTGCGCATCACCAATCGGGACGCGGTCGAGCGGTACAAACCACTCGCGGCGCAGGCCGCGGCCGCGTACGGCGGGCGATACCTCGCCCGCGACGCCGTACCCGAGGCCCTGGAGGGTGCGTTCGAACCTGATGAAAGGCTTGTCATCCTCCAGTTCGACACCATCGGGCAGGCACACGCTTGGTACGCCTCCGACGCCTACCGCCAGGCCCTGGACGCCGCCCGAGACGGACTCGCCCGGCGCCTGTTCATTGTCGAGGGCACGCCCGCAGTGGACCCGACATCATGCCCAGGCTGACATAGCTGTCGGTGAACGCGCATCGTCGGCAGCTGCCCGCCGGTTGGTGCGAGGATCTTGCCGACGCCCCTGGGACGGCAGTTGGCTGGCGGGCCCCTGCGTGGGCCGGCGCGTTGCGTGCCGGAGGGTTACAGCTTTTTGATGGCTGTGGTGAGTGCCTGGATCTGGGGTGTGTAGGTGGCGTAGTTGTAGGTGGAGTCGGTGAGCCAGGTTGCGATGTGGTTGTGGGCGATGGCGGGAAGCAGCTTCAGCGTGGGGTATTGCTGTTCGGCCTTGGCCAGGGGGATGGCGAAGGAGCGGGCGTCGTAGAGCAGGATGTCGGACTTGCAGCGGGTGACGTTCTCGTAGCTCAGCTCGCCGAACTGGGCGGAGGTTGCGGTTTGCGGCGCGGGCGAGGTGAGGATGTCCACGCCCCAGTTCTTGTAGTCGATCAGCTCGGGGAAGTATTTGGGGATGGCGACGTAGAACTGGTTCTCCGGGGAGATGGCGTAGACGGTGGTGTGTGGCCGGCCGGCGGCGGCTTGCTTGAGGTCGGCGACGGCCTGCTGGTAGGTCCGTCGTTGGGTGGCGATGGTGCCGGTGTCGACGCTGGCGCCGAGTTTGTCGGCGAGGTCGCGCCAGTCTTCGAGCGAGGTCGAAGCGGGCTTTTGTGCCGATACCGCGAGGATGGGGGCGACGGCGGCGACCTTCTGGGAGATGTTGGCGCTCTCGGCCCCGAGGCCGCCGAAGGCATCCCCGGCGTACCAGCCGGTGATGACCAGATCGGGTTCGAGGGCGGCGAGCGCTTCGATGTTGACCTGACCGTAGGTGACGCCGAGCGACTTGATGCCGGAGACGTCCAGTCCCTTGAGCACCGGGCTGGTGGCCGGCGTGCTCGAACCCCAGAAGCCGACTGGTCGGATGCCGTACGGGATCAGCGCTGCGGCAGCCTGCTCACTCATCACGATGCGGTTGGGAATGGCAGCAAGGTCGATCGTCTTGCCGCGCGCGTCGGTGTAGCGGAACCGGCCCGACGAGCTGCCGCTGTCGGACTGCTTGGTGCTTGACCCGCATGCGGCGAGCGTGAGCATCGCGGCACTGCCCAGCCCGCCGGCGAGGAAGCCCCGTCGGGTCAGCTCGTCGACGATTCGGGCGAACTCCGCGTCGACCTGGCCGGGGGTCTGAAACACCGAAAGTCCACCGGGGTGAGTGGGCGCGATAGCGGACACGGCATCCTCCTGATTGCGGGTTAGGTAAGGCGATCCTAATTTATGGCACGGCGTCGGAGAATGGGGTGAGCTGGCGTCAGATCTGCTGTCTGAGCCGCGCCAGACCCGGCGGCGGAGGCGGTCCTGGCAGCCGATGGGGCTTCGCCCGGCAACGTTGCGTGGTGTCGCGCAACACCGTCTCAGCCGTGACCGCGAGCGGGCAGAACTCCGAGCGGCGCCAAGTCCTGACCGGTTGCTGGAATCGACGGGAGGGCTCCGGGTTCGGCCAGCCCGGTGCTTGCACCGAACGCCTCCACCGTTCGGCCGGGTCAGGGTGACGCGGGGGTGATGTCGAGAAGCCGGAAAGCGTTGTCGTGCAGGGCAAGCTGACGGACAGCGGGGTCCGCGGTGGCCGCTTCCACGGTGGTGCGAGCGGCGAGGACGTCGCCGTAGGGGGTATTCGACCCGAACAGGCACTTCTCGGGGACCTCGCGCAGCGCGGCGGCCAGGACGAACACCTGCAGAACGCTAGACAGGTCTAGATAAACGTTGGCACGTGTGGCAGCCAGCTCGACAGCAACCATGCTGTTGAGCCCGCCGAACGCGCCGATGACGACTGGCACTGACGGGTAGCGTGCCGCGACGGCGGCATAGGCGCGCAGATCCTCCAGGGTGTTTGGCGCGATGCCGTGGGTGAGAACTGGTAGAGGCCGCGTTCCAGCGGTCTCCGCGGCAGCTCGGACCACGGAATCGATCTGCGCGCCGCCATCCGGTGGCGGCGTCAGCTCGCCGAGCCCGACCGTTCGTGGATCGTTCGCTGCCTGGTCGGCGACCTGGAGCATTCGTTCGACGGGCCAGTCCAGGGCCACCTTGCGCATCGCGTAAGTGCTGGCGGTAGCGGCGAGCGCGGAGGTCAGCTCGGCGTCGGCCGCAGCCTGTGCGTCCTGATCCGGGTTCTGGCCGGACACCAGGCGAGTGAGTCGGGCGAACTCCTCGCGGACGTCGGCCAGGGTGTTGGCAGTCTCGGGGTGAACGGTCGTCGAGAGCAACACGGTGTGCGTGACGCCGGCGAGAGCCGCCCGGTCCAGTTGGGCGTCGAGATCGGCGGTGACATGGGCATGGATGTCGATCATGGGCCTCCTTCGCCGCGACCGTAAACTTTGACGCTGGTGTCAAGGTCAAGCGCCGAGTCAAGCGGAGGGCGGTGAGTCGAGTGCTAATCGGCGAGCTCGCCGAACGCACCGGCGCATCAACCCGGTCGTTACGCCACTACGAGCGTGCTGGGCTGATTCGTTCGGTGCGCCTGGCCAATGGCTACCGCGACTTCGACGCTGATCAGATAGCAGCGGTCGCCACCATCCGAGATCTGCTCGCTGCGGGCCTCACCTTGGACGCGGTCGCCGCGATCGGGCCGTGTTACGAGGAATCGACCGTGCCGACTCGGTGCGAGCGAGCCACCGCTCGCCTGCGCTCCGAGCTTGATCGCCTCGATGATCGAGCGGCTGAAATCGACCGAGCCAGGACGCGCATCACGGCGCTGCTAGGAGCGGAGTGATCGCCGAGCGCTCCACACGGTCCGTGACACCCGCGGGACACCCCTCTCAGTCCCGGTTGGTGGATCTACGTGCTCCGGCAATGACAACTTCTGTGCTTCGGGAGTCTGACCCGAACAGACGAAAGTCATCCACGCAATCACCGGCTGGTCGGCGGCACTGGGCCACCAAGTGGTGCTGACCAGCCGGCGCAGAGCAAGAGTGAGTGGCGTCAGTTCGTCGCGGCCGATCTCGATCAGCTGGTTGAGATATCTGCACACGATCTCGAGGGTCCATGCCAGGCCCGCAGAGTCGAGGCCAACGAGCGGCTGCCTGTCACTGCGCGGTTGTCGGATGGTCGGGTTCGAACCCTAACCCGAGCGCTGGCCGATGGGCGTCTTGTCGCCCTCGCGATCCCGCAGTACGACCAGGCCGCGACGTCGCCTCTACCCGAGACACGCGCGGAAAGGTCATCAAGAGCCGACCGTCGACGGCCGATGTATCGAGTGCGCCGGCGCGATGACCAGCACTACTCGTGGAGGAGTGCGGCCACCTTGTTTGCGGTCTCCTTGGCCGATCCCGGGTTCTGGCCGGTGACGAGGTTGCTGTCCACGACGGTGTAGGAGACGAAGGGGAGCTTGGCCTTTTCGTAGTGGGCGCCGCGTTCCTTGGCTTGTTCCTCGGCGTTGTAGGGCACGAGCTTGTCGACGCGGGCGAGGACTTCTTCGGTCCAGGCGAAGCCGGTTATCTTCTTGCCGGCGATCAGGTACGTGCCGTCGGAGAGTGTGGTGTTGAGCAGCCCGCAGTAGCCGTGGCAGACCGAGGAGACGATGGCGCCGCGTTCGTAGATCTCGCGGGCGATGCGTTGCAGTCCTTCGCTGTCGGGGAAGTCGTACATGACGGCGTGGCCGCCGGTGAAGTAGATGGCGTCATAGTCGGTGGAGTCGACCTGGTCCGGGCTGAGCGTGTTCTCCAGCAGTGCCATCTTGGCTGGGTCGGCGCGCCAGGCCTTGGCGGTCTTGTCGTAGTTGGGAAACTTCAACGCGCGCGGTTCGAGCGGTACCTGGCCGCCGGCGGGGCTGACGAGGGTCTGCTCGAAGCCGGCCTCGTCGAAGACGTGCCAGGCATGGGTGAGCTCGGAGAGCCACAGGCCGGTCGGGTGGTCGGGATTGTCGAAGTGGCCGACGTTGGTGACCACGTTCAGGATGCGTTTGGTCATGCGACCCTCTCGTTCCTATGCTGCTTCTGCCTCACGGCCGGTCTTCCTACTTTCCCGTCACCGTGTCGATGCCACCGTCCCCGAGTCGCCGGCGTGGCAGCTCGGGAGACGGCGTCGGCTCCAACGTGCTTCGGGCGGCGATCCCTACTGCAGGGCGGTCTTGAGGGCGTCGATCGCGAGGTGGCGGGCGACGTTGGCGGCCTTGGTGTCTCGCAGGCTGTCCAGGAGCAGGAAGTCGTGGACCATGCCGGCGACCCGGACCGAGGTGACGTCGACGCCGGCCTCGCGGAGCTTGTTGGCGTACTTCTCGCCCTCGTCGCGGAGCACGTCGGCCTCGTCGGTGATGACGAGCGTGGTCGGTAGTCCCTTGAGGTCGTCGAGCGAGGCCTGCAGCGGGGAGGCGTACTTCTCGGCGCGCTTGGCGGGGTCGGTGGTGTAGGCGTCCCAGAACCACTTCATCCCGTCGCGGGTGAGGTAATAGCTCTCGGCGAACTGAAGATAGGACGGGGTGTCGAAGTCGGCGTCGGTGACCGGGTAGAGGAGCACCTGGGCCTTGAGGTCGATGCCGCCGCGTTCGGCGTTCATGAGCGCGAAGACGGTGGCCATGCAGCCACCGACCGATTCGCCGGTGACGGCGATGCGCGTGGTGTCCAGGCCGTGTTCGGCGCCGTGGGCGAGGACCCATTGGCCGACGGCGTAGTTCTGCTCGACCTGGGTGGGGTAGCCCTTCTCCGGGGCCCGGTCGTAGACCGGGAAGACGCCGGCCGCGCCGGCGCCGACGGTCAGCTCCCGGAAGAGCCGGTCGTGGGTCTTGTCG
>NZ_JASGET010000096.1:0-21292 GCF_047606145.1 Nocardioides sp.
GCTGACCTCTATACGGTCAGCGCACTCCACACATCGACGTGCTCAGAAGTCGGCGGTGATCTGGGCGAGCCGGATCTGGTTGCCCGACGGGTCCCGGAAGCCGCAGTCGATGCCGTAGGGCCGCTGTTCCGGCTTCTCGGTGAACTCCACGCCGCGCGCGGACAGCTCGTCGTAGTCGCGACGGACGTCATCGGTGACCAGGAAGATCGCGCCGACCAGGCCCTGGCTCATCACCTTCTCGACCAGGTCGTGCTGTTCGTCGGTGAGGACCGGGGCGCCGGGGATCTCCATCAGCACGACCTCGATGTCCGGCTGGTCCTTCGGTCCGACGGTCAGCCAGCGGAACCCCGGCATCTCGGGGAAGCTGGCGTCGGAACGAAGCTCGAAGCCGACCTTGTTGGTCCAGAAGTCCAGGGCGACCTCCTGGTCGTGCACCCAGAGGTTGATGGTCGAGATGGTGATGCTCATCGGGGCTCTCCTCGCTCGTTGTCCGGTGACGGCTCGGGCGGTGGCCCGGGCGATGGCTCAGACGCTACGGAGTCGGCGGGGGCCGGGTCTTCTCGAAACGTGCGGACCTGGGGCCGGCCGTGCGCGCGCACCACGCAGCTGGGCAGTGCGAAGCGGCCCGGGACCGGCGGGAACGCGGCACGATACGCGGTCGGGGTCCGACCGAACGTGCGGGTGAAGCTGGTGGTGAAGCTGCCCACGCTGGTCAGGCCGACCGCCATGCAGATGTCCGCGACGCTGTGATCGGTGTTGCGCAGCAGTGCGGCCGCCCGCTCCAGACGCCGGGTGAGCAGGTAGCCGTGCGGGGTGACGCCGAAGGTCTCCTTGAACGCCCTGGTGAAGTGCGCCTGGCTCAGCCCGGCGACCGAGGCCATGGCGGCCACGCCGATCGGCTCGGTGTAGTTGGCATCGGCGAAGTCACGGGCGCGCAGCAGATGACGCTCGGTGGGCAGAGGCATCGAGACCGAGTCTGACCGGTCGGCACCGTCCGCGACAATGGGCCGGTGGCCGAACCGACGCCGAGCGTGCTCCGCCTGCCCGGCGGCGAGCCGGGTGGCCGCGGAACGCCGAGCTGGTCGAGCTGGCCGGGATGACCGGCTATCTCACCATCGCCGGTGACGCCGAGGCCGAGATCGAGGTCAAGCGATCCCGCTTCCGCTGCACGCTGCGCCGAGTCGAGGACGAGACCACGGCGCGGGCCGTGGTCGAGCGGCTTCGCAGGGACCACTGGGACGCGCGACACCACTGCTCCGCCTTCCGTCTGGGCCCGGGGCCGCAGCCGGTCGAGCGGTCCAGCGACGACGGCGAACCGGCGGGTACGGCGGGCGCGCCGATGCTGGAGGTGCTGCGTGGTCACGCCGGGGCCGGCGTCAGCGACGTGGTCGCGGTGGTGACGCGGTGGTTCGGCGGCACGCTGCTCGGTGCCGGGGGACTGGTCCGGGCCTACTCCGAGGCGGTACGGCTGGCGCTGGCCGAGGCCGGCGGCCTGCGCCGCGAGCTGCTCGGCATCTGGTCGGTGGCGCTGACCCACGACGTCGCCGGCCGGATCGAGACCGAGCTGCGTGCCGCCGGCGCGACGGTCCTCGAGACGACGTACGCCGAGCGGGTGGGGCTGCGACTCGGCGTCGCTCCGGTCGACCTGCCGCGCGTCGAGGCGCTGCTCGCGGCGGCCACCGGCGGCACCGGCCGGATGGCGGCGGTCAGAGAACGCTGGGTCGACATCGGCGAGAGCTGAGCCCGCGCTCACCACGGGATCGAGGACGCCTCGGTGCCGGCACGTGGCTCGCCGGCGGCCTCGGTGAAGGCGAGGAGCGCGTCAACGAGCACGCGGTGCTCGGTGGCCGGCATTCGTCGCACGATGTCCGCGATGGCCCGTCGACGTCGCTCGGTGACCAGAGCGACCACCTCCCGCCCGCTGGCCGTGGCGCGGATGATCACCTCGCGCCGGTCGTGCTCGTTCTCCCGACGATCGACGAGTCCGGCCTCGATCAGTCGGTCGACGGTGCGCAACGCCGTCGACGGCCCGACACCGAGGCGCTGAGCGAGCTGGTTGAGTCGGGTCGGGCCGTGACCGTCCAGCACCACCAGGGTCCTGAACTGGCCGAGGGTGACCCGATCCTCGATGTCGGCCAGGGAGCGCGCGGAGACGCCGACCAGGGAACGTGATGCCGTCAGGAGCGCGGTGACCAGCTCCTCGTTGTCGTCTCGCGATGTGTCCATCCGAGCGATCCTACGAGGCATTGCCCGACACAATAGTTGCCTGATGCAATGGATCTCTCGCTGGCTCCGTACGGCCGACGTCGCGCTGGTCGCCCTCTCCGTCGTCGTGGGCGTCGGCACCGCCCTGCTCGCCGTGGCCTTCCGCTGGCTGATCCGCGTCTTCACGCTCGTGTTCTCGGGGTACGCCGACTACGCCGCCCATCCGGGCGCCGCCCACCCAGGACTCGAGTGGGCGGGCCGGTTCTTCGTGGTGCTCGCTCCCGCGGTTGCCGGACTGGCGTACGGACCGATCGTGCGCGCCTTCGCGCCGGAGGCGCGCGGTCACGGCGTACCCGAGGTCATGGTCGCGGTCGCGCACCACGGTGGTCGGATCCGTCCGCAGGTCCCGGCGGTGAAGGCGCTGGCCTCGGCGCTGTGCATCGGCGGTGGCGGGTCGGTGGGCCGGGAGGGGCCGATCGTCCAGATCGGCTCGGCGTGGGGATCGACGCTGGGGATCCTGGCGCGGCTCAACGCGCCTCGGTTGAGGGTGCTGGTGGCCTGTGGTGCCGCAGGAGGCATCGCCGCCACCTTCAACGCCCCCTTGGCGGGGGTGTTCTTCGCGATGGAGCTCATCCTCGGCGACTTCACCGCCCAGGTGTTCGGGATGGTCGTCCTGGCCAGCGTGACCAGTGCCGCCATCGGACGTGCGATCCTCGGCGACGACCCGTTCCTGATGCTGCCGTCGTTCTCCCTCGAGCACCACTGGGAGTACGCCTTGGTGGCACTCCTCGGCCTGATCGCGGGTCTCCTCGGCGTGCTGTTCAGCCGAGTGCTCTACGCCATCGAGGACCTGTGCGATGCCTGGTGGCGCTGGCCGGAGTGGGCGCGGCCGGCGGTCGGGGGCTTGGCGCTGGGCGTCCTGCTGCTCGCCCTGCCACAGCTGTACGGCGTGGGCTACCCCGTCCTCGGCAAGGCTGTCGGCGGAGGCTACGCGGTGTGGTTCCTGCTGTTGCTGGCGGCCGGCAAGATGGTGGCGACCAGCCTGACCATCGGGATCGGTGGATCCGGCGGTGTCTTCGCGCCGAGCCTGTTCCTCGGCGCGATGCTCGGGGCCGCCTTCGGTGAGATCGCCCAGGTGGCCGGGGCCCACATCGCGCCGGTCGGAGCCTACGCGGTGATCGGTATGGCGGCGGTCTTCGCGGGGGCGGCAAGGGCGCCGATCACGGCCGTGGTGATGCTCTTCGAACTCACCGGCGAGTATTCGGTCATCCTGCCGTTGATGGTCGCGGTCGCGCTGGCCACCGGACTGAGTCATCGGTTCAGCCCGGACACCATCTACACCCGCAAGCTGAGCCGCCGCGGCGTCGATCTGGACCGGTCGGAGATCATCGCCGTCGGGGATCGTTGAGCGGCGGTATCGTCGTCACCGTCATGAGCATCCAGGTCCCGCTGCCGGAGGTCCCGGCCGCCGTGGAGTTCTTCGGTGCCGAGGGCTACGTGCTGACCGCGAACTCCACCGGCGCGGTGCGTGCCGCCGGGGTCCAGGTCCGGTGCGACGGCGACCGGTTGAGGATCGGCGCCGGCCGGGCGGCCTCGGCGAACGTCGAGGCCGCCGGGCTGGTGACGCTGCTCTTCGCGCCGCTGGAGGCGAAGGGGCACACCCTGCTGGTCGACGGCACCGCCGTCGTCGCCGGCGACGAGATCGTGATCACGCCGACCAGCGGCGTGCTCCATCGACCGCCGTACCACTCCGACGGTCCGCCGCCGCCGGCGATCGCGGCGGCCTGGCGGCCGGGCGGCTGCTGAGCCTTCCGCCACGATCCGGCGCGGCGTTCGATTGGCGCGCCCGGGAGGACCTGGCCGAGGATGGAGCGGTGGACATCGAGATCCGTGCCGCGACCGCCGCCGACTGGCCGCAGATCCATGAGTTCTTCGCGGACATCGTCGCCGACGGGGAGACCTACGCCTATCCCGACGACCTGACCTCCGACGAGGCCGCGGCGCTGTGGATGCAGGACCATGTGGTTGTCGCGGTCGACGGCGTGACGGTGCTCGGCAGCGCGAAGATGGGACCGAACCGTCCCGGTCGCGGGAGCCACGTCGGCACCGCCTCGTTCATGGTCTCCCCGGCGGCGCGCGGACGGGGAGTCGGCCGGCTGCTGGGGGAGTACTGCGTGACATGGCACCGCGAGCAGGGCTTCGCCGCCATCCAGTTCAATGCGGTCGTCGAGACCAACACCGCGGCAATGGCGCTGTGGACCTCGCTCGGCTTCCGGGTCATCGGCACCGTCCCCGGCGCGTTCCGCTCACGGCGGCACGGCTACGTCGGCCTGTGCGTGATGCATCTACCGCTGTCGTGACCAGACGAGCGATCGGACTCTCCCAGCACGGGCCGAGAACCCTCCCAGCGCACGCACAGGAACGACCCGTTGGGTTGGTCATGACCCGATCTCGAGCCGACGGGAGTCACATGCGCACCGCCGAGCCCCTGCCCGATGTACGCCGACCACGGGCGGACGCCGCCCATGCCGAGGGACCGGCCCGGCCGAGCCCGGATCGCGTCGTGTTGCACGTCGGCTCGCCGAAGAGCGCCACCACCTACCTGCAGCACCGGCTGGCTCTCAACGCGGCCCATCTCGCCGACCAGGGCGTGGTGCTGCCCCGGGGGCGTGGGCTCCACCATCCGCTGAGCCTGCACTATCGGGCGGCGCTCGACCTGCGTGGGATGCGGCACGGGCGCCGGGGCTGGGAGGTCGACGGCCGCTGGGACGAGCTGGTCGGGCGGATCCGCCGGTCGGACGGCGTACGACTGGTCAGCCACGAGGTGTTCGCCGGTGCGACCCGGGAGCAGGCCCGCCAGGCGGTCGCCGACCTCGACGGCCTGGAGGTGCACGTGGTCGTCAGCGCCACCGACCTCGGCCGACAGCTCGCCGGAGGCTGGCAGGAGTCCGTCAAGCACGGCGGGGTCAGGAGCTTCGGCGAGTTCCTCGAGGCCGCGCGCCGGCGAGAGCTGCCGCTGATGCGCGATCTCAACCTGCGCCGGGTCTTCGAGGTGTGGGGCGCGGAGCTTCCGGCGGAGCGACTCCATCTGGTGACGGTGCCGCGGGCCAGCTCGCAGCGGTCGTTGCCCTGGGAGCGGTTCGCCGCGGCGCTCGGCATCGACCCGGCATCGGCGCCCCGTGAGCCGAACCGGGACGACCGGGTCAACGCCTCGCTGGGGGTGGCGCAGACCCGGCTGCTGCGCGAGCTCAACCAGCGGCTCGGCGAGTCGGTGCGCCGCGGCGGTCGGTATCACCGCATCGTCCAGGAGGTGCTGGTCCGGCGTGGCCTGCGGACGACTCCCCAGGCCCGGATCGAGCTCGACCCCGCCCATCACGAGTGGGTGCGGCGTACCGGCGAGCGTTGGCAGCGCTGGATCCGACAGCGCGGCGTCCAGGTCCACGGCGATCTCGCGGATCTCATCCCGGTGGCGATGCCGGCCGAGCGCTGGGTCGATCCGGACGCGAACCGGCTCGACGCGATGGACGGCGTCGGTGTCGGCGCTCTCGCCGAGTTGCTCGCCGAGGTCGACCGCCGAGGTCGCCCGACCTGGTGGGCGCAGGACAAGGTCCGCCGCGTCCGCCGCCGGCTGCGCAGGCCGGGCGTCGAGGACCGCGACCAGGACCGGTAGCAGCCTGCGACCCCCCGCGGTCGGATCGATCGCGTGGCACACCGTGCCGGACCGTTGTGACGACGCCTCAGGCGGTTTCGGGAAACGGGATCCCCGTGTTCGCGTGGCAGCGGTAGCCGTTCGGGACGCGGTCCAGGTACTGCTGGTGAGCCGGTTCGGCCGGATAGAAGGTCGGCACCTCACGGATCTCGGTGGTGATCTCGCCGTACCCCCGGCGGGCGATCTCCTCGCCGTAGATCCGGGTCAGCTCGCGCGCGGTCGCCTCCTGCTCGGCGGTGGCCACATAGAGCGCGGACCGATACTGGGTGCCGACGTCGTTGCCCTGCCGCATCCCCTGGGTCGGGTCGTGGATCTCGAAGAACCGCTTGACCAGGTCGGCGTAGGACACCTTCGAGGGGTCGAAGACCACCCGCACGGCCTCGGTGTGGTTGGTCAGGCCGGTGCAGACCTCGTCGTACGTCGGATGCGGCGTGGTGCCGCCCTGGTAGCCGACGGCAGTGGCATAGACCCCCGGGATCTGCCAGAAGATCTCCTCGGCGCCCCAGAAGCAGCCGAGTCCGAAGTAGGCGACCTCGAAGCCCTCCGGCGCGGTGCCGGCGGCGGGATCGGCCAGCAGCGGCGTGCCGAGCACCCGGTGGGCGGCGGGTAGGTCGAAGAGCTCCTCGGCGCGCCCGGGCAGGGTGCGCTCAGCGGGCTGGAGAGCGGCGGAACGACCGAACATCAGACCTCCTCAAAGTCGTGCTTCACAGTCTGCAACACCGTGGAGGCCGCCCGCGTTCCCAGCGGACCCGCAGGTCTGCCGAATCCATCGCAGACGCCGGTGGGATCGCGGCCGTGCTCACCGGGCAGCCCGGGAGCCCGGGGCATAGGCTCGGCCCCGTGAGCGAACAGCAGCATCGGCACAAGTCCGGCTTCGAGACCCGCGCCATCCACGCCGGCTACGAGCCCGACCCCGTCACCGGCGCGGTGATCCCGCCCATCTTCGCGACCTCGACCTACAAGCAGGACGGCGTCGGCGGGCTGCGCGGCGGCTACGAGTACAGCCGCTCGGCCAACCCGACCCGGACCGCGTTGGAGGGTGCGCTGGCGGCGGTCGAGGACGGCGAGCGCGGCTTCGCGTTCGCCTCCGGCCTGGCTGCCGAGGACACCCTGATCCGCAGCCTGCTGAGGCCCGGCGACCACCTGGTCATCCCGGACGACGCCTACGGCGGCACCTTCCGACTCGTCGACAAGGTCGCGGCTCCCTGGGGGGTCGACTACGACGCCGTCCCGGTCTGGGACACCGAGGCCGTCGCGGCGGCGATCCGTCCCGGTCGGACCAGGCTGGTCTGGGTCGAGACCCCGACCAATCCGCTGCTCAACATCGGCGACATCGCCGCCCTGGCCGCCCTCGCCCACGACGCCGGCGCGCTGCTGGTGGTGGACAACACCTTCGCCTCGCCGTACCTCCAGCAGCCCCTCACGCTGGGCGCCGACATCGTCGTGCACTCCACCACGAAGTACGTCGGCGGGCACTCCGACGTGGTCGGCGGTGCGCTGGTGGTGCGTGACCTGGAGATCGCCGACAGGATCGCGTTCCACCAGAACTCGATCGGCGGCGTCGCCGACCCGTTCGCCGCCTTCCTCACCCACCGTGGGCTGAAGACCCTCGCGGTCCGGATGGAGCGGCACTGTGACAACGCCGAGCGCGTCGTCGCGTTCCTCACCGCCCATCCGTCGGTGGGTGAGGTCATCTATCCCGGGCTGGAGACGCACCCCGGCCATGAGACGGCCCAACGCCAGATGAGGCGGTTCGGCGGCATGGTCTCCTTCCGGGTCGCCGGCGGCGAGCGGCAGGCGCTCGCCGTCTGCGCCCGCACGGAGGTCTTCACCCTCGGTGAGTCGTTGGGCGGAGTGGAGAGCCTGATCGAGCATCCCGCCCGGATGACGCACGCCTCGGTCGCCGGCACCGATCTGGAGGTGCCGGCCGACCTGCTGCGGCTCTCGGTGGGCCTCGAGACCGCCGGCGATCTGGTCGCGGACCTGGAGCGCGCCCTCGATGGCTGAGTCGGTCGGGCGACCTCTCGCCGGGCGCCTGGCGACGCCGGTAGCCTCCATCCTGTGAGCGACGACGGCCGCACCTCGGGGGAAGGGCCAGCCGACGACCCCGGCCCCGCGGCGAGCGACGAGACCGGGGAGGGGAGCGGCGGGCCCGACCGGAGCGGCGAGCCCGATCAGCCCGATCAGCCCGATCAGCCCGGCCGGCCCGACGAGAACCGGGCTCGCGACCGTGTGCACCGGCGCCGGGGCGCGGGCCCGCGCCGAGGCGAGCCGTCGTCGGAGACCGGCGCCGGTCCCGAGCGCGAGTCCACCGAGAGCCTGGCGAGCAGGCTGTACCAGCAGTGGAGCCAGTTGCGCGAGGTGCGACAGGAGCAGCTCGCCTCACCGGCGCCGCTGAGCAGCAGCCTGCCGCGCAAGGCCACCGTGCCGTACGGCGTGGAGCTCGCTGCCTCCTGGGCGTGGCGGCTGCTGGTGATCGTGGCCGCCGGCTACCTGCTGGTCCGTGCCCTGGGCTACCTGGAGGTGGTGGTCATCCCGGTCGCCATCGCCCTGCTGATCGCCGCCCTCGTCACGCCCATCGTCAACGCTCTGCAACGCATCGGGATACCCCGTAGCGCGGCCGCGCTGCTGGTGGTGATCGGGGTGATCGTCCTGGTCGCGGCGATGCTCACCTTCGCCGGCAGCCAGGTGGCCTCCGGCGCCAGCGACCTGGCCAACCAGGCGTCGGCGGGGCTCGGCGAGATCCGCCGCTGGCTGAAGACCGGCCCGCTGCACGCCACCGACAGTCAGATCGACGGCTGGATCGAGCGGGCGCAGAGGGGACTGCAGGACTGGGGCACCGCCGGCGGCAGCCCGATCAGCCGGGTCACCGAGGTCGGCGGGGTCGCCCTGGACGTGATCGCGGGCCTGTTCATCGTGCTGTTCTCGACGTACTTCTTCTGCGCCGAGGGCGACCGGATCTGGGCCTGGCTGGTGCGTCTGGCCCCGCGCGGCGCCCGCGAGCGGGTGGACAGCTCGGGGCGGGTCGCCTGGACCTCGCTGACCCAGTTCACCCGCGCCACCGTCATCGTCGCCGCGGTCGACTCGGCCGGCATCATGATCGTCGCCGCGATCCTGGGCGTCCCGTTCGTCGCCGCGATCGGCGTGCTCGTCTTCCTGGGCGCCTTCGTCCCGCTGATCGGCGCCACCGTCGCCGGCACCGTCGCGGTGCTGGTCGCGCTGGTGGACCAGGGCCTGATCACCGCGCTGATCATGCTCGGCGGCGTGATCCTGGTCCAGCAGCTGGAGGCGCACGGACTGCAGCCGTTCCTGATGGGGCGCTGGGTGGCGGTCCATCCGCTGGCGGTGATCCTGGCGATCGCCACCGGTGTCCTCGTCGCGGGCGTGGCGGGAGCGCTGGTGGCGGTGCCGCTGGCCGCCGCGGTGAACGCGGTGGTGCACCATCTTGCCGCCGAGCGGGACCCGGACGAGCCTGACGACATGGCCGGCCTGGAGCCCGAGTGAGTCCGGAGGATCCGATGAGTCAACCCGAGACACCCGCGGCATTGTCGCCGGCCGACCTCGCCGCCGCCCGGGAGCTGCTGCGCGGGCATGTGGTCGAGACGCCGATCCAGACCTCCCGCTGGCTCACCGAGGCGGTGGGCACCCCGGTGCTGCTCAAGTGCGAGAACCTGCAGCGCACGGGATCCTTCAAGGCCCGGGGCGCCTACGTCCGGATCGCGCGGCTGCCGGCGGCGGAGCGCGCCCGTGGAGTGGTGGCCGCCTCCGCCGGGAACCACGCCCAGGGGGTGGCGCTGGCGGCGAAGATGCTCGGCATCCCGGCGACGGTCTTCATGCCCGAGGGCGCGCCGATCCCGAAGGAGAACGCCACCCGCGGCTACGGCGCCGAGGTGGTCTTCTCCGGTGAGTACCTGGAGCAGTCGATGACCGCCGCCCGGGCGTTCGCGGCCGAGACCGGGGCCGTGCTCATCCATCCCTACGACCACACCGACGTGGTCGCCGGGCAGGCCACCCTCGGCCTTGAGCTGCTGGAACAGGTCCCCGAGGCGCGCACCGTCATCGTGCCGCTGGGCGGCGGCGGATTGCTGTCGGGGGTGGCGCTCGCGATGAAGACCGCCCGGCCGGATCTCCGGATCGTCGGCGTCCAGGCCGAGGCGGCCGCGGCGTACCCGGGCTCGCTGGCGGCCGGCAGACCGGTGCAGCTCACCAGGATGCAGACCATGGCGGACGGCATCGCCGTCGGTCTGCCGGGCGAGGTCAACTTCCCGATCATCCGCGACCTGGTGGACGAGATCCGGATGGTCTCGGAGGAGTCGATCTCGCGGTCGCTGCTGGCGCTGGTGGAGCGCGCCAAGCTGGTGGTCGAGGCCTCGGGCGCGGTCGGGGTGGCGGCGCTGTTCGACGACCCGAGCGGCTTCGAGGGGCCGATCGTCGTGGTCCTCTCCGGGGGCAACATCGATCCGCTGCTGCTCGGCAAGGTGATCCAGCACGGGATGACGGCCGCCGGGCGCTATCTGCCGGTGCGGGTGACCATCCCGGACACGCCCGGGTCGCTGGCGGCCATGCTGCGCGTGGTGGGGGAGTCGGGTGCCAGCGTGCTGGAGGTGGTGCACACCCGGCACAGCCCGAGCCTCTACCTCGACGAGGTGGAGGTGCAGCTCCAACTGGAGACCCGCGGCGCACGCCACGCCGAGCAGGTGCTCGCCGGTCTGCGCGAGCAGGGGTACGCCGCGACCACCGACTGACGCGCGAGCGGCCCCACGATCGCCCCGGCGCAGATGGTCGATCGTCCGCCGCCGCTCGCCCACACCGGCGGTTATGTGCGAGGGCGACCACAACATTGTTAGACTTCTATTTCTGACGTCTCCGAGATCGCGATGCGTCACCGACTATCGACGGCCTCGGGACACCGAGAGCGCCGGCCCGGGTTGTCCCTGGTCCGGCGTTTCGTACATACCAGGAGAACTCACCATGACGCAGTCGACGCAATCCAGCCCCGCCACCGTGTGGCTCAGCAAGGGTGCCTTCGACAAGCTGACCGCTGAGCTCGAGTACCTCAAGGGTCCCCGCCGCCAGCAGGTCGTCGCGGAGATCAGCTCGGCCCGCGACGAGGGCGACCTGAAGGAGAACGGCGGCTACCACGCTGCCCGCGAGGAGCAGGGCCGCCTGGAGGGCGAGATCCTCAAGCTCGAGCAGACCCTGCGCGGTGCCGACACGACCGCGCCCGAGGACGACGGAGTGGTCGCTCCCGGCAAGGTCGTCACCTACAAGTTCGACGGCGACGACGACGATGAGGCCGAGACGTTCCTGCTCGCCTCCATCGAGATGAAGCCGTACGCCGACGAGCTGGACGTCTACTCCCCGGCCGCGCCGATCGGTGCCGCGCTCAGCGGTGCCCGGGTGGGTGACACCGTCGAGTTCACCGGCCCGACCGGCCGGACGCTGAAGGTGCATGTGCTCAAGGCCGTGCCGTTCGTCGACTGAGGATCAGCTGCGCGGCGGGTTTTCACGCGCGCCGGTTTCACCGGTTCACCGGTGAAACTGCCACTTCTCGGGGGTTGCAACCCTCGAGAAGTGGCAGTTTCGCGCAGTAAGTCGTCCCCTGGCCACATGGCGGTTGCCCGCTGGGCCGGTTCAGCGAGCGTCGGACTGCCCGGGTGCGGTGCAGCCGCCCCACTCCACCCGGGCGGCCTCGCGCTCGGTGGCGAAGACCACCCGCGCGGCGCCGCTCTCGGTGACCTTGATGGTGGTCCGGCCCAGGACCTGCTGGTTGGGATCCTCGGCGGTGACGGTGCAGGTGGCGGTGACGTCGGCATGCAACCGGACCACGTAGTCCACCCGCACCTTGTTCTCGCCCTGCGCCTGCCAGGTCGACAGCCCGGAGGTCACCTTCGGATGCAGGTTGACCCACAGCGCCCAGCCGAACCAGGCCACCGCGAGCACGACCAGCACCAGCAGTGCGATCAGCAGCACCCGTCCCTTGGGCCGGTCACGGCGATAGCGACGGGCGATCCGATCGGCGGGGTCCTGCACACTCACGGCCATATCGTCCCACCCGATGCCACACGCTTAGGATCGAGGCTATGTCGCAGCACCCCGGCCAGGAGACCTCGCAGCATGCCGGGCTCCGGCTGATGCACGTCCACGCGCACCCCGACGACGAGTCCAGCAAGGGCGCCGCCACCACCGCCCGCTACGTCGCCGAGGGGGTCGACGTGCACGTGGCGACCTGCACCGGCGGCGAGCGCGGCTCCATCCTCAACCCGAAGATGGACCGCCCGGGCATCCTGGAGAACCTCTCCGAGATCCGCCGCCAGGAGATGGAGCGTGCCCGCGACATCCTCGGCGTGAGCCAGGACTGGCTGGGCTTCGTCGACTCCGGCTGGCCGGAGGGAGACCCCAAGCCGCCGTTGCCCGAGGACGCCTTCGGTCGGGTGCCGCTCGAGGAGGCGATCGTGCCGCTGGTGCGGCTGATCCGGACCTTCCGACCGCACGTGATGACGACGTACGACGAACGCGGCGGCTACCCGCACCCGGATCATGTGATGTGCCATCGGGTGAGCGTGGCGGCCTTCGCCGCCGCCGCGGATCCGGATCGGTTCGCCGGCCTGGGTGAGCCGTGGCAGGTGCTGAAGCTCTACTACAACCACGGCTTCAACCGGCCCCGCACCCAGGCGCTGCACGATGCGATGATCGCGCACGGGCTGGAGTCGCCGTACGCCGAACGGCTCGCCCACTGGAAGCCGGAGCCGGAGTGGGATGCGCGCATCACCACCCGGGTGCCGTGCGCGGCGTACTTCGGGGTGCGCGACCAGGCCCTGCTCGCCCACGCCACTCAGATCGACCCGGACGGCTCCTGGTTCGCGATCCCGCGTGAGGTCCAGGAGACGGTCTGGCCCACCGAGGACTTCGAGCTGGTCACCAGCTATGTGCCCACCGACCTGCCCGAGGACGACCTGTTCGCGGGCGTCGGGACACCGGCCGAGGCCGACGCCGCCGGGCGTGCGACGGTCGGCGCGGACGTCGCGGTGGGCCACCTCGTCACCGAGTGAGACACTGGAGTCATGTCCGCCCTCGTCCTGGTCATCACCGCGGCCGACAAGATCCCCGACGACAACGATGTGGTTGCCGGCTGGGGCGCGTTCGGCGTCTTCTTGCTGCTCATCCTGGCGGTGGCGTTCCTCGGCTGGAGCCTGAGCCGGCAGTTCAAGAAGGTCCGGGCCGCGCGCGAGGCCGGGGTGTACGACGACGAGCCGACCCCGAAGGCCGCCGCGCCGGCACCGCAGGCGCGCGACACCTCGCGGGAGCAGCACCCGACCGACTGAGCCGGTCCCAGGACCCCGCCCCTCACCGGCGATCTCACAGTAAGCGCACAGGGAACTCAAGGGCTCGGCTCACCGCAGCCGCGTTTGATAGTTGATGAGAGCAACTATCAGACGGAGGATCCCATGACTACCGCCACCAATCAGGGCACCGGCGGCGACGCCGTCGCCCGGTACCAGTACCTGCTCCGCACCGCGCCGCCCGACCAGATCGAGCAGGCGCATGAGCAGGCCTTCGCCGCGATGACCCCGGCCGAGCGGCAACAGGTCCTGCAGGCCCTCTCGACCACCTCGGAGGTGCCGGCCGATGCCTCGGCCTCGGCCCTGGCCCGCTCGGCGACCAGGCTCGAGGTGCAGCAGCCGGGTGCGCTGCAGCGGCTCTTCGGCAGCAACGGACTCGGCTCGGCCGGAGTCGGCACCACCATCCTGGCCTCGCTGGCGGCCGGCTTCGTCGGCTCGGCGATCTGGGGCGCGCTCACCGGCGGCGACGGCATCGGCGGGCGACCCGGGTTCCTGTCCCGCCTCTTCGGCGGCGGGGGCTTCGGCCACGGCGGCTTCGGGGGCCCGGGAGGCTTCGGCGGCCCCGGGGGAGGCTTCGGCGGCCCGGGCGGCGGCCCCGGCGGTCCTGGCGGCCCCGGCGGACGGTTCTGACGACCTCCGAGGCACCGGCCGCGGAGGCAGACAGCCGCGTCGGCCGCCGGCTCGGTCCGGGTCGCTCAGAGCACCTGGGCGATCGCCGGCAGCAGGTCCCGGAAGGTCCGGCCGTTGGCGATCTGTCCGATGGCCGTCATCGACCAGCCACCGCCGGTGCGAGCGACCTTCGCCATGATCTGCGCGGTGTGACTGCCGGATCCGGTCAGGTCGTAGCGGGCGATCTCGGTGCGGGTGGTCTCGTCGACCAGCCGGCAGAAGGCGTTCTCGATCTGGGAGAAGTCCTGGCCGGTGAAGGAGTTCACCAGGAACACGATCTGGGCCACCTGTGCCGGCACCCGGTCGAGATGGACGGTGATCGACTCGTCGTCGCCCTCGCCCTCCCCGGTGAGGTTGTCCCCGGAGTGACGCACCGAGCCGTCCTGGCTGTTGAGCTGGCGGAACCAGACCTGGTCGACCGGCTGCCCCTGGGCGTCGTACAACACCGCCGAGGCGTCCAGGTCGATCGACTGCGACCGGGAGCCGAAGAGTCCCCTCTTCTTCATCGCGTCCCACCCCAGCCCCATCCGGACGTGGGTCAGGCCGCCGCCGTCCCCCTTGACCAGCGAGACGCTCTGACCCTTGGTGAGCGAGACTGACATGAGACCTCCCAGATCGACGATGATCGAGCCGACGCCGTGGGCGGCGACAGCCGGTGACACCCTAGGCCTTCCACCCGCGCCGATCGGCGAAACCCACCGTGCCCGGCCCCGGCCGGAGCGACTCCGGCCGGAAGTGGTTTCTTCACTGGACGGACAAGGTAGGTTCACAGGCGTCGGCCCGAAATCCGGGTAGCCGCACCGAACAGGAGTCCAGTCATGGCCGTCTCGCTCACCAAGGGTGGCAACGTCTCGCTGACCAAGGAGGCCGGCCCGGGTGGGCTGAACGCGGTCACGGTCGGCCTCGGCTGGGACGTGCGTACGACGACCGGCGCCGACTTCGACCTGGACTCCTCGGCGCTGGCGGTCACCGAGGCCGGGTCGGTGCTCTCCGACAAGCACTTCGTCTTCTACGGCAACCTGGTCAGCGCGGACGGCTCGATCGAGCACAGCGGGGACAACCTGACCGGCGCGGGTGAGGGCGACGACGAGCAGATCAAGGTCAACCTGGCCGCCGTACCGGCCGAGATCGACAAGATCGTGGTGGCCGCCTCCATCTACGACGCGGACGCGCGCGGCCAGAGCTTCGGCCAGGTGCGCAACGCGTTCATCCGGGTGGTCAACCAGGCCGATGGCGCCGAGCTGGCCCGCTACGACCTGTCCGAGGACGCCTCCACCGAGACCGCGATGATCTTCGGCGAGCTCTACCGGCACGGCGGCGAGTGGAAGTTCCGCGCGGTCGGCCAGGGCTACGCCTCCGGGCTGGCCGGCATCGCCAAGGACTACGGCGTCAACGTCTGAGTTCCCCGGGTCAACCCAGAGCATCGATCCACACCATCTGAAAGGACCAGTCGATGTCGGTATCGCTCACCAAAGGCGGCAACGTCAGCCTCAGCAAGATGTCCCCGAGCCTGACCGCGGTCGCGGTCGGCCTCGGCTGGGATGTGCGTACGACGACCGGCGCGGACTTCGACCTGGACGCGAGCGCGCTGATCTGCGGTGCGGACGGTCGGGTGCTCTCCGACCAGCACTTCGTCTTCTTCAACAATCTGACCTCACCCGACGGCGCGGTCGAGCACACCGGCGACAACCTGACCGGTGAGGGCGAGGGCGACGACGAGGTGATCAACGTCAACCTCAGCGCACTGCCGGCGAGCGTCGACAAGGTCGTCTTCCCGGTCTCCATCTACGACGCGCTCACCCGCCAGCAGTCCTTCGGCCAGGTGATCAACGCCTTCATCCGGATCGTCGATCAGACCAGCGGTGCCGAGCTGGCCCGCTACGACCTGTCCGAGGATGCCTCCACCGAGACCGCGATGATCTTCGGCGAGCTCTACCGCCGGGAGAGCGAGTGGAAGTTCCGCGCCATCGGTCAGGGCTACGCCTCCGGGCTGGCCGGCATCGCCAAGGACTACGGCGTCAACGTCGGCTGACCGGCCGTCGACGCGATCTCACCCGCCAGGCTCGGCAACCAGGCCGGCCCGACATCCCGCTAGGACCCGTATCGTGATCCTCAAGACCTTCGGCTGGGCGTTCGTCGTCACCATCCTCGCGCTCGCCGGCGCGTTGATCCTCGGCGGGCCCTCGGCGCTCGCGCTGGTGGCGATCCTCTCCATCCTGGAGATCTCGCTCTCCTTCGACAACGCGGTGGTCAACGCCACCATCCTCGAGCGGATGAACGCCTTCTGGCAGAAGATCTTCCTGACCATCGGCATCCTGATCGCCGTCTTCGGGATGCGGCTGATCTTCCCGCTGGCGATCGTCAGCATCACCGCTCACCTCAACCCGGTCGAGGTGGTGCAGAAGGCCCTCGACGGCGGCTCCATCGACACCCCCGGCACCTATGCCTACCTGCTCCACGACGCGCACCCGGCGATCGCCGCCTTCGGCGGGATGTTCCTGCTGATGCTGTTCTTGGACTTCGTCTTCGAGGAGCGTGAGATCGCCTGGTTGGCCTGGGTCGAACGGCCGCTGGCCAAGATCGGGAAGCTGGACCAGCTCTCGGTGGTGGTCGCGTTGACCGTGCTGGTGGTGGTGGCGCAGACGATCGCGGAGAAGCCGGACACGGTGATGGTCTCCGGGGCGCTCGGCATCGGGATCTATCTGCTGGTCGGGGGTCTCGGGGACCTGTTCGAGGAGGCCGGCCACCACGAGGACGAGGACGGCAACCGGACGCTGGTCAAGGCCGCCGGCAAGGCGGCGTTCTTCCTCTTCCTCTACCTGGAGGTGCTCGACGCCTCCTTCTCGTTCGACGGCGTGATCGGCGCGTTCGCGATCACCCAGGACATCTTCATCATCGCGGTCGGCCTCGGCGTCGGCGCGATGTACATCCGGTCGCTGACCGTCTACCTGGTGCGGCAGGGCACGCTCTCGGAGTACGTCTATCTGGAGCACGGGGCGATGTGGGCGATCGGTGCCCTGGCCACGATCCTGCTGATCACCATCAAGCACGAGGTGCCCGAGGTGGTGACCGGCCTGATCGGGGTCGGCTTCATCGGCGTCGCGTTCCTCACCTCCCTGATCCGCAAGCGAAACGAGCCGGACGACAACGATGTCTCCGAGAACGAGTTGGTGAACAGCTGATGGCGATCGACTACACGAAGAGTCCGGGAGGCTCGGAGGGCTCGGGCGGCCAGTCGGGCGGCCAGTCGGGCGGCACGGTCTCGCTGACCAAGACCGCGCCGAGCGTGTCGCTGACCAAGCAGGAGTCCGAGAGCGGGATCCTGCGGGTCAACCTGAACTGGAACTCCCGGCCGGGCAAGGGCGGGCTGTTCAAGCGCTCCACCGCCATCGACCTCGACCTCGGCTGCCTGTACGAGTACGCCGACGGCTCCAAGGGGGTCGTGCAGGCGCTGGGGAACGCGTTCAACGACCGGCACAGCTTCGGCGGTACGCCGATCGTCCGGCTCGACGGAGACGACCGCAGCGGCACCAACACCGCCGGGGAGAACCTGTTCGTCGACCTCACCGAGCCGGCTCGGATCAACCGGATCCTGGTGTTCGCGCTCATCTATGACGGCGTCCCCAACTGGGCCGAGGCCGACGGCGTGGTGAGTGTCTACCCGGCCTCCGGCCGCACCTTCGACGTACGGCTGGAGGAGGGGAACCCGCGCGCCCGGATGTGCGGCATCGCGATGATCGCCAACAACGGCGGCAACCTCACCATCACCCGGGAGAACCGCTACGTCAGCGGCCACCAGGAGCTCGACCAGGCCTATGGCTGGGGCCTGCGCTGGACCGCGGGCCGCAAGTAGGCTCCGCGGGTCGGTCACTCCACCAGGCAGCCATGGGCCACTCGGGTGCACGGCGTCAACCGTAGCCGAGCAGAGGCAAATGGTCGTGTGCAGCGAGGACCATTTGCCTCTGTTCGGCCTTGTCCTGGCTCCTGCTTTGTCCTGGCTCCTTCCTTGGCTTCTGCTGCCTTGGCTTCTGCTGCCTTGGCTTGGCTTGGCTTCTGCTTTGCGAGGTCAGGACTGCAGCGCGCGCCAGGCCGGCTCGACCATGACGCGGACGGTCTTGCCGTCGGCGTAGGAACCGATCGCCTTCATCTCCCACGTCCCGGCCGGGGTGCGCAGCAGGGCCGCCATCACCACGCCGGTGCGGGGCTCGGAGTTGGTCAGGTCGTAGCGGACGAGCTCGGTCCCGCGGTCGTCGAGCAGCCGGCAGAAGGCCCGGCTCACGTCGGTGAACTTGTGGCCGCGGTAGGAGTTGATGGTGAAGACCAGCGCCGTCACCTGGGCAGGGATCGCGGACAGGGTGACCCGGATCTGCTCGTCGTCGCCCTCCCCGGCGCCGGTGAGGTTGTCGCCGCTGTGCTGGATCGCGCCGCTCAGCCCGGTCTTGTGACCGAAGTAGATCATCTCGGCCGGGTTCCCGGCGGAGTCGAAGGCGATCACCGAGGCGTCGAGATCGATCGACCGTCCACGCCGGGCCGGGTCCCAACCGAGGCCGAGGGTGACCCGGTCGAGCCCGCCGCCACCCTTGACCAGGCTGACCTTCTGGCCCTTGACCAGACTGACCCTGCCCTGCTCGAGTGAGGCCGTCGGGGCGGCTCCCGGCGGAGGAGGCGGGGTAGGAGTCGGGGTCCACGTCCCGCCCGGTGGCGGTGGCGGCGGGATCGGGGCGCCGGGAGCAGGTGGCGCGGGCGGGACAGGCGGGACAGGGGGCGCCGCGGCCGGCTCCTCGACGCTGATGCCGAAGTCGGTGGCCAGGCCGGCCAGTCCCGAGGCCCAGCCCTGGCCGACCGCGCGGAACTTCCACTCCCCGTTGCGCCGGTAGAACTCCCCGGCGACGAACGCGGTCTCGGTGCTGGCCCCCATCTCGGGGAACCGGACCAGCTCGGCGCCGGTAGCCGCCTCGCTCACCGTCACCGTCAGGCCCTGCACCTGACCGAACGTGCCGCCGTCGGCGGAGGCCGCGACGACCACCTTCTCGATCTCGGCGGGTAGGCGGTCGAGGTCGACCGCGAGGGTGTCGCTGGTCCCGGACTTGCCACGATGGACGACAGCGCCGCTGGCGTGTTGCGGCTGGTTGTAGAAGACGAAGTCGTCGTCGTCGCGCACCTTCCCGGTGGCGGTGAGCAGCAGACCGGAGATGTCCACGTCGGGAGTCCCCGGGCCGCCGGTCCAACCCAGGGTCGCGGTCAGGGAGGTGGCGCCGAGCGCGGTGTTGCCACCCTTGGAGAGGGTCACGGGACCGGGATTCGTCATGCCTCGGATCGTGCCACACCCGACCCACCCCCGATGAGGTTCGGCGTCGGATCGCTCGCCCGCCGGCCACCGGGTGGTGGTAGCGTCCCGCGCCAACCGGCCCTTGCCCACAGGGTCGCCGGATCACCTCCCGGGGAGCGCCGTGCACCACTTCGATCAGCTCGACGACGATCAGCTCGACGCGCTGTTCCACCTGCGGCCCGAGCCCTTCGATCGGTACGACGACCTGGAGACCCTCGCCACCGCGCTCGGCGCCACCCTGTACATGCCGGCCACTCGCCCGGGTCTGGCCGACGATCTGCTGCGGCAGCGGGCGACCGGGCTGACCAGCAGCGTGATCTGCCTGGAGGACGCGATCGCCGACGAGGACCTGCCGTCGGCGCAGAAGCATGCCGGCGCGCAGTTGCGTGATCTGGGCCGCCGCGACCCCGATCGAACGGCGATACCGCTGACCTTCATCCGGGTCCGCAACCCGGAGCAGATCGGGGAGATCGTCGCCGATCTCGCCGAGCACGCCGACCTGCTGTCGGGGTTCGTGCTGCCGAAGTTCACCGCGACCGGCGGGCGGGAGTATCTGGAGGCGATCGCCCAGGCACGGGCGGCCACCGGGCTCCGGCTGCGGGCGATGCCGGTGATCGAGTCGCCGGAGGCCATCTATGCCGAGACCCGCGCCGACCTGCTGGCCGGGGTGGCGGGTCTGCTGGCGGCCCAGCGCGAGTCGGTGCTCGCCGTACGGCTCGGCGCGACCGACCTCTCCTCGGCGTACGGGCTGCGGCGCAGCCGCGACCTGACCGTGTACGACGTGCCGCTGATCGCCTCGGTGATCACCGATGTGGTCAACGTGCTGGGCCGGGCGGACGGCACCGGCTTCGTGGTCACCGGACCGGTCTGGGAGCACTTCCCCGACCAGGGCAGGCTCTTCAAGCCGCAGCTGCGGCAGACCCCGTTCGTCGCCCAGAACGCCGGCCGGCTGCGGCACCGGCTGGTCACCCGCGCACTGGACGGGCTGATCCGCGAGACCGCGTTGGACAAGGCGAACGGACTGACCGGCAAGACCGTCATCCATCCCACCCATGTGCTGGCGGTGCATGCGCTCAGCGTCGTCACCCACGAGGAGTGGAGCGACGCCTGCGACATCGTCGGCCACGACATGACCGGCGGGGGAGTGCGGGCCTCGCAGTACGGCAACAAGATGAACGAGGCCAAGCCTCATCGGGCCTGGGCCGAGCGGATCCTGCGGCGGGCGAGCGTCTTCGGGGTGACCCGCCCGGAGGTGGGCTTCGTCGACCTGCTGATCGCCGGCACCCAGGCGGCCGCGGCGGGCTCCGCCTGACGGCGGCGGCGCCCAGGCGTCGCCAGGCTACTGCGGAGCGAGGGCCGCGCGGGTGCGGCGTACGACGCCCGCGGTGACGTCCCTGACCGCCCGGAGCTCGACCAGATAGGTCCAGTAGTCCGGGTGGGTGCCGTGCAGCGCGGCCCGGGCCGAGGTGAGCCGGGTCATCGCGGTGTCGAGGATCGCCGCCTCGCCGTGCGGCGCCCGGGTGCCGGCGGAGACCACCAGCCGCTGGGCGTCGCGCACCACGAAGCGGACCCGCTCCAGCTCGGCGTCCGGGTCCTCGGCGAGAGCGTCCAGATCGTGTCGCCGCTCGACCACGTCGTTGATCCCCTTCTCCGCGGTCCCCAGATGCTCGCGGGCCCGGTCCAGCAGGTCGGCCGCCTGCTCCCAGCTGCCGGCGGACTGGGCCGTGGCCACCTGGTCGAGCAGTTCGGTCGCGGCCTGGACCTCGCGCTCGGCGGTCGTGGGCACGTCGTCGAGATCCTGCGAGCAGGCCATCGAATAGGTGCGGCGGAGATAGGAGAGCGTCTCCCGGACCTGCGGCACCCGGCCGAGGATGCCCTCGCGACGGGTGCGGGAGGAGGCGAGCCGGCCGCTGCCGTGGTGCCTGAGGTCGAGCAGCCTGGTGGCGGCGGCCACCACGTCCTCGGCCGCGGCGCTCAGCTCGGCGGCCGCGTCCAGCGCGGCCTGCGCTCCGGCCCGGAACGCGCCCCCCGCGGCCA